>NZ_JBHWTD010000001.1:0-47557 GCF_043427715.1 Microbacterium sp.
GTGTGCCGGCGCGGAGCGAATCCGCGCCGGCCGTGCACGCGTGGAATGGTCTCGACCGCGGATCCGTTGTATCCTGTGATGCTCGGGTGCTTCGGTATCCGGGGCTGATAACTCCACAGTGTGACAACGGTCCAAACGCCGCCAGGCGTCATTCGGGGATGATCGGTTTCGACATCGCCTGTGACTCTGCGGGAAGCGGGCCGAGGATGCAGGGTTATCTCGTAAACGATCTCTGCGAACCAATAACTGCCGAAAAGAAGCAGTCCGACTTCGCCCTCGCTGCCTGAGCAGCGAGCCCGAGTCCGTCAATCCGTGACTGATCCCGTCACGGTCCTTGGCGTCATCTAAGGGATCTCGCTGTGTGACGTCGCCTGAGCGTCACACGGGACTTTTCTCAGGCTGGGCTCGTCGACTTATGTGTCTGTACTAAAGGTCGGAGCCGAGCAGAACGCCCTTTACAGACTGCGCCCGGAGAAGACGCCGTCTCTCAGCGATGGACGGGGGTTCGATTCCCCCCATCTCCACGAACCGTTGTCGCGACGAGGAAGCCCCTCGATCCCTGTATTCACCAGGGATCGAGGGGCTTTCGTCGTTGATTGACGGCTGCCAGCAGGTCCTGTCTGCGCCTCGCCATCATTCGGGTCCACTATGACGTTGATGCCAAGATTGCTCTCCAACTCCTTCTCGAGGTCGAATTGGCTGTCCGATGCCTCAGGCGTGCTCTGAAGCACGACGTGAACCGTGTCCTCCATCGGATTTGCCCACACGGCCTGAACAAGCAATGGCGCGAAGCGACCATCTCTGAAAAGCGACGCGACGCGATCGCGCAGCTCGATGTACTCAGCTAGGTTCCGCGGGCTGTCGTACAGGTTGACCGTCACTCGCGGGTGATTGTCGAGAATGGTTTGCACCTGAGCGGGCAGCTCGCCTTTCCAATGCAGGTCAATTGCAGCTTCGTCGGGGCGGATGACCAAGCTCGCGAAGCCGCTCGGTCGCCCATCAATGTCCGGGACAACGCCGACATCCCCGTCGTCGGTGTATCGACCGAGGTCAGCGAGGAGAAGATCGACTTCCTTCGAAGTGTCATCAGTTGCCCAAGACGGAGCATCCCACGCGTCGTCAGCGTTGACGCCCGAACTGGATCGATCGCCGAGCTCGGCCGCCGCAGGAGCCGAACCGAGCACGAACATCGAGAGTGCGGCGATCGCAAGACCCGCGACAACTTTTGAAATCCCCATATGAAGTCCCCCTTCTGGCGGACCCTAGCGCAGTAGCTTGACGTCCAAGAAGTGTCGAATCTGACGAGAGCGTCTCATCGGGTTGATTCAGGCAGATCGATCGGCTGGCACCGCTGAGTGCATGCGCGTTTCACGCGCTCAGACGATCGATTCGCCGGGTGACCGCGCCCCGCCACACGATCACGGACCGGCGCCCGCCCCGGGCTTCCCACTCGACGCACACGACCCGGTCGTTCCACCCCGCCGCGACCGCCGGTATCCGGGACGCTGGTGCGTTCGCCCACGACACCCACGCCCACACGGGCGGCTGGTCGGCGCCCTTCACCCACTCGAGCGGGTTCGGGCCGAACGCCTGCTGTGGGAGCGTCGTCGGGACGAGGTGCTCGGTGGATGTTTCGAGGATGCGCTGATCCATCCGCGCGTCCACGCTCGCCGCGTGGCGCCTGTTCGTACCCATCGACCGGTGCCCCTTCTCCGGCCGAGACTGCCACCATACGCCGACACGCCCGCGCTACGCTCGGCCCATGGGGATGTGGGATGAGTTCGATCACGACGTGGCTCGACGCCTTCGAAGCGATGAAGCTCGGCGGGTATATGAGACACCTGACGATGTTGAGCCTCTCCGCCTGTACGACGCGCATGTCGCGCCTCTCTTAGTTGATGTCGTGCGCGAGCTCACGGCCCGGGGAGTGTCGACATCTGAGGTCGCAGGTGTTGCCGGGTGGCCGCTTCTTGGCGTGGGTCGCGGGTACTCGCCCTCCTACTTCCTTGCCAAGAGTGGGGAACTGTACCTGGGATCAGTGTCTCGCTCGCGTGGTGGCGCGAGGGTGACTGGGCTCGTCGAACGAGTCCGCGAAGCGCTCCCTTCCAACCTCGCCACTTACAGCCTCAAGGAGTGGACGTTCACCGATGACGGAGCTGTGCTGCACTGGCGCGGTCTCGATGGTGAGACGATTGCCCGCGACTTCAAGTCCTACCTTCACGCCCAGGTCGTGGACCTCCTCGTCGAGATCCAGAGGACCGCAGAGGTCGCGCCGGCCGTGCCTGACGAGGTGTGTATGTCTGACGCGGCGAACACGGAGCAGGCAGCGCCACAAGCGCGACGGCGTCGATGGTTCGGTCAATGACCCCCGATCCCGCCTGACGAGTTCGATGTCGGCGAGCAACTCAACTGTCCGATGTGCGGCACTGTCATGCATTACGTCGAGGGCGGCTATCAGTGCCGTGGGTGCGGGTTCTTCCACCCGGTCCCTGGGTCGAGCACCCGGGTGGGGATGACCTGCCCGGCATCCGGGGTGGGTGACGATGAAGGCTACGGTGGCGAAGCATGACGGCTGAGTACCTTGGCGTTCCGGACGAGTTTCTGGAGCCGATTGGACGGATGGCTGTTGCCGCTGGCCGAATTGAGAATGACGTCGCCCTGATCTATCGGGTGTTCCTGTCCGGTGTTCACGCGGAGGCGAAGCACGAACTACTTGCGGGGCGAGGATTCGACAGGCTTGCCCAGGGGGTGCGGAGATTCTCCAAGATGGATGTGGTCTCAGGGATCGACGAGACGTTCGCCGCTGATTGGGCGACGTGGGAGAAGCGTGCCCGCGACTTCATGAACTTTCGGAACGCCTGGGTTCACGCCGTGTCGGCGCAGACGGCCAATGGCGAGTGGATGCCCGTAACGGCGGTGAGGCCGGTGACAGATCCGAAGCTCGTCACGGCCGTGGACATCATCATCCGCGCCGCCAGCGGACGATGGGTCGCGATCGATGGGCGTGATTACATCACGCGTGCTCTGCGGGTCGTGCGCGCAGAGGCGTACACGACACCGAGCCCGTCGGGGTTCCCGCCGGGTGTCGATCCGTTCTGACCAACGTCGGCCCCTGCTGGCAGGCTCACGGGATGCCCACCGACCTCGAGCTCCTCGCCTTCGAAGCCACCCACGAGCACCACACCGGGGCGAAGGGGGAGACGATCCGCAACGAGCTCGGCATGACCCTGGCACGCTACTACCAGCGACTCGGCCGGTACATCGACACTCTCGACGCCGTGAAACACGACCCCGTTCTAGTCCACCGCCTGCGCCGCAACCGCGACCGGCAGGCCGGGCGCCGGCGTCGAGCTCAGCGAGTGGGCTGAGCCTCCCCCGCCTTGCGGACCTTCGCCTGGAAGAGACGGTCCTCGTGGAGCGCGTTCTTCACCGCGGCCTTGATCACGACGTAGAGGATGCCGGCGTTGAGCAGCAAGAACACTCCGGCCAGGAGCGCATGATCCCAGAACGACACCATGCGGGGGAGCGTAGCGCGAAACACATTCGACCCGGAATCACACGCGATCGGCCGTATCCAAACGTACTGAGATGTGGCGAAAGCACGCGGTTGCGACCACCCTCAGTGACGTGCGGTTAGGGTTCGATTCCCCCCCCCATCTCCACGAACCGTTGTCACAGAACAAGGCCCCGAGGCCCGCGCACTCCGCGGATCCCTGGGCCTTCGTTCGTCGAGGAGGAATCCGCCGTGGGGGGCGCTGCACGAGCGTGGTGCTTAGCGTGGAGGGCATGGATGTGAACGAGATCGATCTGGCCGAGCCGGCCGTCAGCGTATGGTGGTTCGTCGCGGCGATGGTCGTGCTGACCGCCACCTTCGCGTTCTTCGCCGATGCCTCGTGGTGGGTGCGCGCGCCGCTGTTCGCCGCGGTGTTCGCGCTGCTCGGCGTGGGAGCCGTGCCGGTCGCGCGCGTGCTCGCGTTCCGGACGCAGCGGCGTACGGAGCAGGACGAGGCGTGAGCGGTGCCCCCACCGGCGCGGCGCGGCCGGGCAGAGCGAACGTTGTGACCGTCGAGCTGCTCCCCGACCCGGACACGGAGGCGAGGGTCCGGGCGGACTGGGCGCGGCTGGCGGACGCCGGTCTGTCGAGCATGGCGCGGCATCCGTCGCCCAGCAATCGGCCGCATCTGACGCTGCTGGTGCGCGGCGAGCTGCCGGTCACCCGGTTCGATGCGGCCCTGGCGCTGCTCCCGGTCACGCTGCGGCTGAGTGCGCCGGTCGTGTTCCGCCACGGCGACCGCGGTGTCCTCGCGCGGGGCGTCGAGTTGACCGAGGAGCTGCGCGCGCTGCACCGCGCCGCCCACGATGCGGTGCCGTCGGGCGACGATGCGCCGCACACGCGGCCGGGGGAGTGGACGCCGCACGTCACGCTCGCACGTCGGCTACGGATGTCGGACCTTGACCGTGCCCTCGGTCTGATCGGCCAGCCGCACGATGGCGCGGGGGTGGCCCTGCGCCGCTGGGATTCGGCGGCTGCGCGCGTCACGCCGCTGGGGTGAGGGCCTGGCCGTGCGGTTCCGGGTGCTCAGCGCTCGTCGTCGGCGCGGGGCCGGGCAGCGCGCACGCCGACGTGGCGTCCGGCGAGGAATGCGAGGCCGAGAAGGCCGAGCGCGAGCAGCACAGCGCCCGCGAAGCTCGCGGGATGAAGGAGGGCGAAGGGGCCGAAGGGTGAGAATGTCGCGGCAGCCAGGGGCTGGTACGCGAACCATCCGAAGGATGCAGACGACGGCGCCGACGCTGCTCCGACGAGCGAGAGGATCACCCCGAGGACCGTCACACCGCCGGCCGTCCACCACGCCGCCCGGACCGCTCCCTCACTTCGCATACGGTCACCCTAGTGATTCCACGGCGGTCTTGGCACGCGAGCGCTCACCAGACGCTGAGCTGGGCGCGTGCGCACGCCGAGGCGACACCCATGCCGTAGCGGAGGTAGGGTCCGACGGTCGTCGCCACCACCGACGCGGATGCCGCGAGTCGGGCGACGGCGGCATCGTCGGCGGTGTCGACCTCGAGGATCGGTCAGTCGACGCCGAGGTCCCGGGTGACATCCTGCAGGCGGGAGCGCGAGCGGCCGGCGATCGCGATCCGCGCGCCCTTCGGCGCAGCCTTCTCCAGATGCCGTGCCGTGTACCGGCCGACGAACCCCGATGCTCCGAGCAGGACGATGTCGTGGTCGCGGTCGATGTGGCTCATGCTCCGCGAACGTACGCCGTCGACGCCAGTGGCGTCAGGGCCGTGGGTCGATGAGATCGAGACCCTGCTTCGTGTCCGAGACGGTCACCCAGCCATCGGCGAAGCGGTAGGTGACGCCGTAGCCGTCCGCGTCGAGGCGCAGTGCGAACGCGGGGTCTTCGGTGATGAGCACGCCATCGGCGTCCTCTTCTTGGAGCCACCCCTCGCTCAGCAGGCTGTCCCGGACGGAGATCGCGTCGGCCTCGTCGATCGGCGACCACCCGAACAAGATGAGGTCGTCCGCGGTCGGTGAGGAGAAATCCCCCCACGTGCACGAGGTGCCGTCGGGGAGTTCAAGATCGAGGATCACGAACGGGTCCTCCCGAACAGTCCAGTCGTTCGAGAGGAACTCGTCGACCGTCCCCTCGGTGAGCATGTTCTCGCACGTGACGTCTGCGGGATCGATCGTCGCAATGGGGGTAGGAGTCGCCTCCGGCGCCGGCGTGGGGGGAACGGTCTGATCCGGGGTGACGCTCCCGTCGCACGCGGACAGACCCAGCATGAGAGTGGCGAGGGCCGCCGTGGCGAGAATCCGCTGTCGACGCGTCGCCATCAGGAGGACGCGCCCTGCAGGAGCGCGAGGAAGTCGTCGTGCAGCACACCGTTGGTCGCCAACGAGGAGCGGGATGCCACGGACTCAACGCCCTCGATGTCGGTGAACCGGCCGCCCGCCTCGAGGATGATCGGCACGTGCGCGGCGATGTCGTACTCCTTGACGTCGAACTCGGCGACGAACTCGAGACGGCCCTCCGCAAGCAGCATGTACGGCCACGCGTCGCCGTAGCCACGGTCGCGCCACACGGCGCGGCTCAGCCGCAGCAGCGCATCGCTTCGGCCGGCCTCATCCCACTGCGCGATGCTCTGGAAGCTCACACTCGCGCCATCGAGGGAGGAGACGTCCGAGACCGAGATCCGGCGTTCCTCACCCGCGGGCGTGGTCGTCCACGCGCCGAGACCCGTGGCTCCCCACCACCGACGTGCGAGTGCGGGTTGGCTCACGACGCCGACGCGGGGCACCCCGTCGACGACGAGCGCGATGAGCGTCGCCCACATCGGGATGCCCTTGAGGTAGTTCGAGGTGCCGTCGATCGGATCGATGATCCACTGGCGCACGGCATCGCCGCTCGAGCCGAACTCCTCGCCGAAGACACCGTCGCCGGGGCGTTCGGCTTCCAGGAGTGCGCGGATCGCCCGCTCGGTGGCGAGGTCGGCTTCGGTCACGTACGTGGCATCCGCCTTCGTCTCGATGTCGAGATCAGGAGCGTCGAATCGCTGCATGCTCACCCGATCGGCCTCGTCTGCCAGGCGGAGGGCGAGGGCGAGATCGTCCGTCAGATCCCCGTCGAAGGGCGCGTTCCAGGGCGTCGGGGAATCGGGGGAGGTCACCTCTCCAGGATAGGGCGCGCGGGGGTGCTTCGATTGGCGTGAGGCCCGATCGTGATGCTAAGGTTGATCCTCGTTGCGGTTGTGCCGCAGCGATGCACCTCTAGCTCAATCGGCAGAGCAACTGACTCTTAATCAGTGGGTTCAGGGTTCAAGTCCCTGGGGGTGCACAAGGTCGCCCGGCTCCCGCGGAATTCCGCGGGAAACCGGGCTCTTCTTTATGCATCAGGTCCTCCGTTCTCTTGAATAAACCGTCCCGAGCGAGAATTGGGGCCCCTGGAGGTCGGCGGGCGCGCTCACAGCCACCTCAGGCGGCGCGAGCAGTCAGCGCCGCCGCCATCCGCTCGACGGCCTCCGCGAGGAGCGGCCGCGGGAGAGCGAAGACGAACCTCACATGCCCGATGGCTGCCTTGCCGCAGGCGGCACCGTCGGTGAGCGCGACGCCCGCGTGCGTGCGGAACCATTCGGCGAGGTCTCCCTCGAGACCGTAGGCGCGCAGGTCGATCAGGGCGATGTACGTGCCCTCCGGAATCGTCATCCGCGCGTTCGGGAGCAGCTCGGTGACGAGTCTGTCGAGCAGGCGCCGGTTGCCGTCGAGGTAGTCGACGACGTCCTCCAGCCAGGGATCGCCGTCGGTGTACGCCGCGACGTTCGCCAGTGCGCCGAGCGTCGAGGTTCCGTGGCCGGCCCAGAATCCGAGCTTGTCCCAGCGCGCCGCATCCGCGCCATTGGAGAGCACCACCTGCGCGCACTTGAGGCCGGCGAGGTTCCACGCCTTCGACGCCGAGACAGCCGTGATGGTGTGCGACGCAGCGACCTCCGAGACCGAGGCGTACGGGATGTGGCGCGCGGGGGAGTAGACGATCGGCGCGTGGATCTCGTCGGCGAAGACCCGGCCTCCCTTCGCCGTGACCAGCGCGCTGACCGCGAGGAGCTCGTCGCGTGTGGCGACGGTGCCCAGCGGGTTGTGCGGGTTGCAGAGCACCAGCAGCTCCGCGCCGTCATCGAATGCGCGTCCGACGGCATCCAGGTCCATCGTCATCCGTCCGCCGACGTCGATGCTCGGCACCTCGATGACGGGGCGGCCGTGCAGGCCCGGAACGGTGAGGAACGGCATGTAGGCGGGGGTCGGCACGATGACGGCGGACCCCGGTGACGTGAAGGTTTCGATGACCTGCTCGAAGGCGGCGATCACATCGGGGACGTGGTGCACCCGGTCGGCGGCGACCGCCCATCCCGTGGTGCGCTGGATGCGCGCTGCCGTCGCCGCAGACAGGCTCTCCGAGAGATGAGTCGGGAGGTATCCGGTGAACCCCGCGTCGACCGCCCTCACGAGCGCCTCGCGGATCGGGGGAGCGACGCCGAAGTCCATCTCCGCCACCCATGCTCCGATGACGTCCGGGAACGCGGTCCACTTCATGCTTCCCGCCTCGGTGAGCTGGGTTCGGGTGGGCGCGTCGAAAGCGGTCATGGGGGTGATTCTTCCAGGCCGGTCGCCGCCAGCGGGCACGAACGGACAGATCGGCAAGGCGGTCGCCGCGCGGGTTCCCGTTGATCCCCGACACTGTCACCGGACGCGTCTTCCAGACGCCGCCGCGGGAGGAGGCCTCCCCGCAGGGAAACCGCCCGACGAGCGGACTCCGCGACGGCGCGTGGCGTAAGCCGCGGCCCATCCCGCACCTGCCCCCGCCGCGGACTTCCTGATCGCGCGTCTCAGGCGTCGACCCATTCGCTCCCGGCCGGTTCCACGCGCCCGGTACCCGACGTGAGCGCCGCCACCCAGCCGGCCAGAACATCTTCGTCACCGGCGAGCGTCAGGGTCACCTCGGCACCGTGGTGGACGTCGAGGACGTGAGCACCGCGCCCACGCAGCTCCGCTTCGACCCGCCCCGCGTCGGCGTGCCCGATGACTGCGCGAACCCTGCTCCGCCGCACCCGCTCGATCAGCGTCGCTCCGTCGAGCGCCGCGGAGACAGCCCCGGAGTACGCGCGGACCAGCCCACCGGCGCCCAGCTTCACGCCGCCGAACCACCGCGACACGACCACCGCGGTGTTCACGACCTCCCGGTGATGAAGCACCTGCAGCATGGGGACCCCCGCGGTCCCACCCGGTTCCCCGTCATCGCTGGAGCGATCGCTGCGATGCGCAGGATCGTCGCCCACCGAGTACGCCCAGCAGTGGTGGCGGGCGTCGGGATGGCGCGCGCGGCGCTCCTCGACGAAGGCGATCGCCGCTGCGGCATCCGGCACGCGTCGCATCGCGGTCACGAAGACCGACGCCCGCACCTCGGTCTGTGCGACGAGGTCGGGTCCGGGTGCGAGCGTGCGCGCCATCCGACCATCTTCCCGCGCGTGGGTCAGCGCGCGCCGGCGAGGACGCGCGCCGTCGTGGGGTCGAGCCGTTCGATGCGGACGGATGCCACAAGAAGCCCCGCCGCGAAGGCGCCGGCGCCGCCGGCGACGAGATCGCCGATGGTGTCCTGGTAGGTCACGAAGATCTCATCGGTGACGAACGTCTTGCCAGCCCACTCGATGACCTCCCAGATGCCGCTGACGGCCAACCCGATCGTCGGGACGAGCACGATCGGCACCCGGCGCAGGCCCTCCTGTTCGGGGACGACTCCCGTGATGCGCAGCGCCAGGTAGGTCATCGCGGCGATGACCGCGGTGGCCACGAAGTGAACGACGAGGTCCCAGCCGTCGAGAGTCCGGTACAGGTGGAGGACGTTGGACCAGGCCGCCACCGTCACCACGACGCCGAACAGGACGTCGAAGCCCGCCCGTGCGCCGAGGAACCGAGGCACCATCAGAGCGGGAAGGGCGAGCGCGACGATGCCGCCGTCGGTGGGCGTGAAGAAGACGAAGGCGGCGACGGCGCCGAGGATCCCGAGGAGTCGGATGCCGTCGGCGACCCACTCGGAGAGTGAGGTCGGTCGGCGCAGGAAGTTCTCGATCACGGGGTGACCTCCACGGTGGCGAGGACGGGCAGGTGGTCGGAGGCCCAGCCGCCGCGGAAGCTGCGCGCCTCGATGGTGATCTCGCGGACCGCGAGCTCGGGCGAAACCAGGATCCAGTCGAGTCTGCGCCCGCCCGCCCGAGGGGTGCGGTAGCGGGCGTACGTGTCCCACTCCGGGCTCGCCCGCTGGCCCGCGATCGCCCACGCGTCGCGGAGGTGTCCATCGCGCAGCAGCTCCTCGATCGGGGCCGAATCCGCAGTCGCGTTCATGTCGCCGGCGACGATCGCCGGGTGGACGAGGTTCATGACCCGTTCGCGGATGAGGCGGGCGCTCCGCCTGCGAGCGCGCGCAGAGAGGACGTCGAGATGGGTGTTGAGGACGCTGACGACGCGCCCGCTCGCGCGGTCCTCGAGTGTCGCCTCGACCAGGACGCGGGGGAAGGGGCTTCCCCACCCGCGCGACCCGGCGACCTCCGGGGTGGGGGACAGCGCGGTCTGTCTCGTCTCGAGGAGGGTGAAACGAGCCGCGTCGAAGAAGATCGGGCAGGCTTCGCCGTCACCGACGCGGCTCCGACCCGTGCCGACCGATTCGTATGCGGGTCCCAGCGCATAGCGCATCACCGGTTCGATCTCCGACGTGACCTCCTGGGCGCACACGAGATCGGGTCGGGTCTCGGCGAGGAGCGCAGCGAGCCGCGGCGCGCGGACCGACCACCTGTCCGCACGACGAGTCGCCCATTCGGGAACGGGTCGCCGGACGTTGACGGTCATGACCCGGAGCGGCGGCTCGCCGGTCACGCCAGCGCTTCTTCCCGCGGGTCCGGCGGCGCGGTGACGCGAGCCTGGGCTGCGCGCTGTGCCCAGCGCGTGGGCGGGAAGTCTTCTGGCCAGTGAGTCACGACCGTCCGAGTTCCGCGGTGGATGCGGCGGAGGAACGCCGCCGGGTCGCGGAAGGGCCGCATCGACATGCCCATCGCCGCGTGACGGACGTGCACGATCCGGTGTCGTCGCCCGAAGTGGAACGCGAGGTCGAGGTCGTCGTGGATCTCGGGATCGTGCGTGTGCACGTCGGGCCGGACATCGCGCCAGGCCGATGCCCGGAAGGCGAGGTTCGAGCCGAAGAGCGGTCGGTGACCGAGGGCCGGGCCGGCCACGGCGGCGTACGCACCGAGGTACGCCGCGGCGAGCGAGCGTCGGAGAGGGCGGGGGCCGTCGACGAAATGTGCGCCACCGGAGAACACCGCCGCGTCGGGGTGGGCCCTCGCTGCCTCCACCATCGTCTCGACCCAGGTGGAGGAGGGCACGCAGTCCGCATCCAGCCGGAGGATGAGAGATCCGTGTGCCGCGTCGTAACCGGTCGCCGCGGCGGCGGGGATCCCCGGTGTCGCACACGTCACGACGTGTGCGCCTGCCGCCCGCGCGACGGCGGCGGAGTCGTCGCGCGAATTGTTGTCGACCACGATGACCTCGTCCGGCCTCAGGCTCTGCTGGGCCAGGGCGCGCAGACAGTGACGCAGCAGGATGGCGTCGTCCTTCACGGGGATGACGACGCTCACCCCGTCGAGGGTCTGATGATGCGCGCCGTCCATACGTCGATCCTCACATCGACGCGACGCGAACCGGCGATCGGGGTCAGGGCTTGACGAGCGGCCGGGGATGTGAAACGGCGGATCGAGGGTTTGTCCACCCCTCTCGCACACGCCGGCATCCTCTCTACCGTGGCGTCATGGCCACCACGGAGTACGACCTCATCGTCATCGGAGCAGGACCGGTCGGGGAGAACGTCGCTGATCGCGCCCATCAGGGCGGGCTGAGCGTCGCGATCGTCGAGGCCGAACTCGTCGGAGGCGAGTGCTCCTATTGGGCGTGCATGCCGTCGAAGACGCTCCTCCGGGCCCCGGCGGCCCGGCGCGCCGCACGCGCCGTGGCGGGCGCCGCCCAGGCAGTGGCGGGGGACATCGACGTCGACGCGCTCCTCGCACGCCGTGATGGCATGGTGCACGACTGGGATGACTCCTCGCAGGTGGAATGGCTCCGCGGTGCGGGAATCGACCTCATCCGGGGCCACGGCAGGATCAGCGGGGAACGCGAGGTCACCGTGACCGCTGCGGACGGCGCCGTGACCGTGCTGCGCGCCCGTCACGCGGTGGCGCTGTGCACCGGGTCGGCCGCACTGCTGCCGGAGATCCCGGGCCTCGCGGATGCCGCGCCGTGGACCAGCCGGGAAGCCACCGCCGTTCAGAGCGTGCCGGCTTCCCTCGTGATCCTCGGAGGTGGCGTCGTGGGCGCGGAGATGGCCACCGCCTTCTCGGGGATGGGCGCTGCGGTCACCGTGATCGCGCGGTCAGGCCTGCTGGGAGGAATGGAGCCGTTCGCGGCGGAGGCTGTCACCGACGCGCTCCGCGATGCGGGCGTCACGATCCGGACCGGTGCCGAGGCGGCGCAGGTGGCCCGGGAGGGGAACACGGTCACGGTCACCCTCGACGACGGGTCGGTCGTGACGGGCGAGGAGATCCTCGTCGCGACCGGACGGATGCCACGGACAGACGACATCGGCGCGGAGGTCGCCGGCCTCACCCCGGGCGACTGGCCGGACGTCGACGACTCTCTGCGGGTGCGGGGGAGCGACTGGCTGTACGCGGTGGGGGATGTGAACCACCGCGCCCTCCTCACGCACCAGGGCAAGTACCAGGCCAGGATCGCCGGTGATGCGATCGCCCGGCGGGCTGCGGGCGACACGACCGACAGCAGGGACTGGGGCGAGGGCGCCGCCACCGCCGACCACCGGGCGGTCCCGCAGGTCGTGTTCACGGATCCGGAAGTCGCCGCGGTCGGGCACACGGCGGCATCCGCATCGGAGGCAGGTCTCACCGTGCGCATCCTCGATGAGGATCTCAGCGCGATCGCCGGAGCAGCCATCCATGCCGACGGGTACGCGGGGTCTGCGCGAGCGATCGTCGACGCGGACCGCGGCGTGCTCGTGGGAGCGACCTTCGTCGGGCCCGACGTCGCGGAGCTCCTCCACGCCGCGACGATCGCGATCGTGGGGGAGGTGCCGATGTCGCGTCTCTGGCACGCGGTGCCGGCGTACCCCACCATCAGCGAGGTCTGGCTGCGCTGGTCGGGGGCGTATCGAGGCTGACACGCGGCCGGCGCGCGTTGACAGCGGCATCCGTTCACCGCATGATTGAGATACCTGAATCAGGTTTCAGGTTTTCTTTCAACGGTGAAAGGTCACAGCCATGCGTGTTCCGAAGAAGCTTCTCCTGGGGTCGGTCATCGCGACCACCGCGTTCGCGCTCGCCGCGTGCGCGCCCACGACCGCAGCGCCCGAGGGCGACGGCGCCGCCGAAGGTCCCGAAGAGATCACAGTCGGCATCATCACGAGCGAGACCGGCCCGCTCGCGGGATACGGCAAGCAGTACCTCGAGGGCTTCGAAGCAGGCCTCGACTACGCGACCGAGGGCACCGGCGAGGTCGACGGCATCGCGCTGAACATCGAGAACCGCGATGACGCCGGAGACCCCGACACCGCGGTCACGATCGCCAAGGAGCTCATCGGCGACGGCATCAACATCCTCGCCGGCAGCGCCTCGTCGGGTGTCGCCCTCGCCGTCGCGGAGCAGGCCGCCCAGAACCAGGTGCTCTTCCTGTCGGGCCCGGCCGCCGCCGATGCGGTCACCGGCATCAACGAGTACACCTTCCGCACCGGCCGTCAGTCCGCGCAGGACGTCGCGACCGCGGGCGGCTTCCTCGACGACATCGAAGGCAAGACCGTCACCGTCTTCGCGCAGAACAACGCGTTCGGGCAGGGCAACGAGATGGCCGTCGAGGCGATCCTCGGGAGCAAGGGTGCGGAGGTGAACAGCGTGCTCGTGGCCGAGGACGTGACCGAGTTCACCCCGTTCGCACAGCAGGTGCTCGCCGCCGAGCCCGACCTCGTGTTCGTCGCGTGGGCCGGCGCCACCTCCGGTGCCATGTGGCAGGCGATGAGCCAGCAGGGCGTCCTCGATGACATCCCCGTCGTCACGGGCCTCGGCGACGCCGCCACCTTCGGTGCGTACGGCGAGGCGTCCGAGCAGATCAGCTTCCTCAACCATTACTTCTCCGGTGGACCCGACAACGAGGTCAACGACGCGATGGTCGCGGCCGTGGAGGAGGCCGGCGGCACGCCCGACCTGTTCACGCCCGACGGCTTCGTCGCCGCGCAGATGCTCGTGCAGGCGGTCCGTGAGGGCAAGGGCGACGTCGACGCGATGATCGACGCGCTCGAGGGCTGGAGCTTCGAGGGGCCGAAGGGCGAGACCACCGTCCGGGCGTCCGACCACGCGCTGCTGCAGGAGATGTACCAGGTGAAGCTCGTCGAGCAGGACGGCGCGTTCGTGCCCGAGCTCGTCGGCACGGTCGACGCCGACTCGGTCGCGCCCGCCGAAGCACCCTGACCGGCACCCCTGCGAGGAGCATCATGAACGCCCCTGTCCCGTCCGCGCTCCGCGTCGAAGGCCTCGGCCTGCAGATCGGCGGCGCGACCATCCTGAAGGACGTCGACCTCGACATCGCCGCCGGCAGTCTCGTCGGCGTCATCGGACCCAACGGTGCCGGCAAGACGACGCTGTTCAACGTCCTGTCGGGGATCGCCCGGCCCACCGCCGGACGCGTCCTGATGGACGGTCAGGACATCACCCGCCTGTCCGTGCCCCAGCGGGCGCGGGCGGGACTGGGGCGCACCTTCCAGACCTCGAGTCTCTTCCCGCGGCTGAGCGTGCTGGAGAACGTGCGCCTGGCAGCGCAGGCCGCCCTCGGCGGCAGCTACTCGCTCCTGCGCTTCCCTCGTCGAGCGGATGCTGCGACCGCGGTCGCCCTCGACAAGCTCGCCCTGGTGGGGCTCGGCCACAAGGTCGACACCCCGGCCGGCGACATCTCGCACGGCGACAAGCGCAAGCTCGAGATCGCGATGCTCCTCGCCACCGACGCCTCGATCGTGCTCCTCGACGAGCCGATGGCGGGCGTGGGCTCGGGGGACGTCCCGGGCCTGGTCGACACGATCCGCACGATGCAGCGCGAGACGGGGGCGACCGTCCTCATGGTCGAACACCACATCGACGTCCTGATGGGCCTGGTCGACCGCGTCGCCGTCATGTACTCGGGCTCGATCATCGCCTACGACACCCCGCAGCGGATCATGGAGAACCCCACCGTGCAGAGCGCCTATCTCGGGACCGCCGCATGAGCGCCGACCCCATTCTCACCGTCGAGCACCTGTCCGCGTCGATCGCAGGCCAGCAGGTCGTGCAGGACGTCTCGTTCTCGGTCCCCTCGCGCGGCATCACCGCCGTCCTCGGCCGCAACGGCGTCGGCAAGACCTCGACGCTCCGCGGCATCCTCGGTCTCATCTCGCGTCGCGGCGTCGTGACGCTCGCGGGCGAGCGGATCGACGGACTGCCCACCCACCGCATCGTCCAGCGCGGTGTCGGATACGTCCCGGAGGACCGCGAGGTGTTCGCGAAGCTCACGGTCGCCGAGAACCTCACCCTCGCCGAGCGGACGAAGAACCCGCGCCGCGACTTCGTCGCCGAGCTCTTCCCCGACCTGGTCGCGCGCCGCGGCCAGATGGCCGGCACCCTCTCCGGCGGACAGCAGCAGATGGTGTCCGTGGCCCGCGCACTCCTCAACGACAACCAGATCCTGCTGGTGGACGAACCCACGAAGGGACTCGCTCCGAAGATCGTCAGCGAGGTCGCCGAGGCGCTGCAGGAGGCCGCGAAGATCGTTCCGATTCTCCTCGTGGAGCAGAACCTCGAGGTCGTCCGGCGCCTCGCCGACGATGCCGTCGTGATCGCCGGCGGCCACGTCGTGCACACCGGCACGGCTGCCTCGATCCTCGACGACAAAGCGCTCACCACGCGCCTCCTCGGCGTCAGCGGGGAGGTGGCGGCATGAGCAGCCTCGTCCTCATCCTCATCACGGGCGTCGGACTCGGCGCGCTGTACTTCCTCGTCGCCTCGGGGCTCAGCCTCATCTACGGACTCATGCACGTCCTCAACTTCGCGCACGGCGCCTTCCTGACCCTCAGCGCCTTCATCGGCTGGCAGGTCGCGCAGGCTCTCGGCACCGCCTCGTGGGGCTCCTTCCTCGTCTCGATCCTCGTCGGCGCCGCCGTCGGCGCCGTCTTCGCGACGCTCACCGAGCTCGTCCTCATCCGTCCGCTCTACGAGCGACACATCGAGCAGGTCCTCATCACCGTCGGCCTCTCCTTCGCAGCAGTCGCTTTGTTCGAAGGCATCTGGGGCACCGACCCGATCAACATCTCCGGACCGACGTGGCTCCGCGCCACCACCGAAGTCCTCGGTGCGCGCATCCCCAACACCTACTGGGTGCTCATGGTCGCCGCGGCGATCGTGCTGCTCGCGCTCGTGCTGTTCCTGCAGAAGACGCGCTACGGCATGATCATCCGCGCCGGCGTCGAGAACCGCTCGATGGTCACGGCGCTCGGCATCGACGTGCGCCGCTCGTTCACCCTGGTCTTCGCGATCGGCGGCGCCGCAGCAGGCATCGGCGGTGTCCTCGCCATGCACTACTTCACCTTCGTCTCGGCTCACCTCGGCGCGACGCTCCTGATCTTCGCGTTCATCGTCACCGTGATCGGCGGCTTGGGCTCGCTCACGGGAGCGGCGATCGCGTCGGTCATCGTCGCGGTGCTGCAGCAGTTCGCGAACTTCTACCTCGAGGGCACCGGCGACTTCATCGTCGTCGCCCTGCTCGCCGTCGTCCTGCTGGTCCGCCCTCGCGGCCTGCTCGGGAGGAAAGCATGACCACCACCACGGGAGTCCCCACGCTCGTCCGCGGACGCTTCGGCGCCGTCGCCCCGTTCCTCGTCGGAGGCGTGCTCGTCATCGTCATGGCGGTGCTGCCCCTGCTGAACCTGTCCCTCCCCGGCATCCTCCCGGGCGCGACGTACACCCCGGGCAGCCTCGCATTGCTGTCGCTCTGCCTCGTCTTCGCGGCGCTCGCCCTGTCGTACAACCTGCTCCTGGGCACCGCCGGGATGCTGTCGTTCGGCCACGCGCTGTACTTCGGCGCCGGTTCCTATGGCCTCGGCATCGCGTTGCAGCTGCTCGGCGTGCCGATGTGGCCCGGCATCCTGATCGCCCTCATCGGCGGACTTCTCATCGCCGTGCTCACCGGTGGCGTCGCCATGCGCGTCAGCGGCATCCCGTTCGCGATGGTGACCCTCGCCTTCGCGCAGGCGGGCTCGGTGCTCGTCCGCCGCAACCAGCAGGTGACCGGCGGGGAGGAAGGGCTCCGCCTGCCGGTGGCGCAGGTCCCGGAGTGGCTCGTCGGGGTCATCAACACGCGGAACCTGTACTGGTTCACCCTCGCCGTGCTGGTCATCGTCTACCTCGTCGTGCTCTGGGTCGACCGGTCGCGTCTCGGCCACCTCGCACAGGCGACCCGTGAGAACGAACTCCGCGTGCAGGTGCTGGGCCTCAGCCCCTACCTCGCGAAGCTCGTCGTCTTCGTCGTCGCCGCCGGCTGCGCGTCGCTCGCCGGCGTCGCCTACATGCTCCTCCAGTCCGGCACCCAGCCGAGCGCCGTCGGGGCGGACCTGACCATCACCGTTCTCGTCATGGTCGTGCTCGGCGGCGTCGGCTTCCGCTGGGGTGCCATCGTGGGAGGCGTGCTCTACACGATCCTCGACCAGCGCCTCACGGTCCTCGCGCGTTCCGAGTGGATCCAGGACCTGCCGGCGGTGCTCCACGTGCCGCTCTCGGAGCCGCTGTTCATCCTCGGCGTCCTGTTCATCCTGGTGGTCCTCTTCCTCCCCGGCGGCATCGCCGGGACGGTCGACACGGTCATCCGGCGCCGCCGCGGCGAGCGCACGCGATCCCAGCTCGCCCGGATGGACGACGCCGACGCGCCGAAAACCGAGGTGACGGCGTGAACGTCCGCGACGAACCGCACACCCTCGGGCGCTGGCTGCCCGAACGCGCCGCGGTGGCGGGGGAGCGCATCGCGATCGACGACCGCGGGGTCACGATCACCTACAGCGCCCTCGATCAGCGCGCCGCCGCGCTGGCCGCACGCCTCACCGCCGCCGGCTACGGGCCCGGCGACCGCGTCGTGACAGTCTCGGGCAACTCGATCGACCATGTCGTCGCCTTCTTCGCCTGCGCCCGCACGGGGCTCGTGTTCGTGCCGCTGTCGTGGCGGCTGACGGCGGGGGAGCTCGCGGCGCTTCTCGAGCGCACCGCGCCCGCGCTGATTCTCGTGGACGACGAGTACTCGGCCCTCGCCCGGGACGCCGTCCTCCGGTCGGGGGTCGCCGCGCCCGCCGCGCAGCTGGGCACCGTCGGGGTCGAGGCGTGCGTCCCGCAGCGGTGCGGGACAGCGACGCCGACGCGTCCCGTCCGCGACGACGACCCGCTCCTGGTCATCTACACGTCGGGCAGCGAGGCGGCGCCCAAGGGCGTCGTGCTCACCCACGCGAACTGCTTCTGGACGAACCTGTCCCTCGCCGGCGCTCTCCAGCTGACGGCGGAGGACACCGTCCTGTCGGTGCTGCCCCAGTTCCACGTCGCGGGGTGGAACGTGCAGCCGCTGCTCGCCTGGTGGGTGGGGGCGACCGTGGTCCTCGAGCGCACCTTCTCGCCCGGTCGCGTCCTCCAGCTCATCGCCGAGCGACGCGTCACGGCGATGATGGGCGTCCCCACGCAGTACCGCATGCTCGCCGAGGACCCCGCGTTCGCGGCATCCCGCCTCGATTCACTCCACGCCCCGCTGGTGGGAGGCGCCACGATCGGAGCCGAGCTGTCCCGGGTATGGGCGGCGCGCGGCATCCCGCTCATTCAGGGATACGGGCTCACCGAGGCCGGGCCCAACGTGCTGCACCTGCCGGCGGCGGAGGCCGCCGCGCATCCGGACGCTGTGGGGCGTCCGTACCCGCACGTCGAGACCGCCGTCGTCGACCCCGCGAGCGGATTGCCGCTCGAAGGTGAAGCGACGGGCGAGCTGTGGGTGCGAGGCCCGGGCGTGTTCGCCGGCTACCTCGACGACCCTGATGCGACGGCGCGCACCATGTCGGCCGGCTGGCTTCGCACCGGCGACCTTGTCCAGCGCGACGGCGCGGGCGTGCACCGCATCGTCGACCGGCTGAAGGAGATCTTCATCACCGGCGGGGAGAACGTCGCCCCCGCCGAGGTCGAACGGGTCCTCGCCGCGCACCCGGCCGTCGCCGAGGTCGCCGTGGTCGGGGCGCCCGACCCGGTGTGGGGCGAGCGGGGCGTCGCGTTCGTCGTCCGAGCGGATGCCGCGCCCCTGAGCGCCGACGAACTCCTCGCCCACGCGCGTCAGCACCTCGCCGTGTTCAAGCTCCCCTCGCGGGTCGTCTTCGTCGACGACTTGCCGCGCACCACGATCCACAAAGTCGCCCGCTCCACCCTCCGCGCCCGAGCGCGCGCGATCACCGAGGAGGACGCCCATGAGCGTCGCTGACCCGCACACCGAGCCGCGACCCACCTCCGCCTCCGGAAAGCCCCTCACCTCGCGCGGCGAGGCGACCCGGGCCCGCATCCTCGAAGCCGCCGAGCACGTGTTCGCCGATCTCGGCTACCACGAGGCATCGATCGTGAAGATCACCGAGCGCGCCGGTATCGGACTCGGCACCTTCTACCTGTACTTCGACGGCAAGCAGCAGGTGTTCGAAGAGCTCGTCGTCGACCTCAACCGTCGCGTGCGACGCTCGATGAGCGACGCGATGGCGGGCGCCACCGACCGCATCAGTGCCGAGCGCGCCGGGTTCGAGGGCTTCTTCCGCTTCACCGCGGCGCATCCCGCGCTGTATCGGGTGGTCCGCGAGGCGGAGTTCGTCTCGCCCGCGACGATGCGCCTGCACTACACCCGCATCGTCGAGGGGTATGAAGCGGGCCTGCGAGCGGCACAGCAGGCCGGCGACGTCGACACCGCCCTCGACCCCGAGGTCACCGCGTGGGCGCTGATGGGTGCGGGTGAGCTCATCGGCATGCGTTACCTGCTGTGGGACCGCGGCGCCGACGGGTCCGCCCCCGCCGAGATGCCGGCATCCGTCATCGATGACATGGCGCGCTTCATCCGCAACGCGCTCGCTCCCCGCACCACCCCGGAAGGACAGTCATGACCGTTCGCGACCTCAAGGGCCGGCGCGCCCTCGTCACCGGCGGTGCCAGCGGCATCGGTCTCGCCTGCGCCGAGGAGTTCGCGCGTCGGGGGGCGCACGTCACCGTGGCGGATCTGAACGCGGAGGCCGCAGAGGCCGCCGCGGCCCGCGTCGGCGGGACGGCGTGGGTCGTCGACCTCAGCGACACGGCTGCGCAGGAGAGCCTCGACCTCGAGGTCGACATCCTCGTCAACAACGCCGGCATCCAGAAGGTCGGTGCGATCGAGGAGTACGACCCCGCGACGTTCCGGCTCATCCATCGCCTCATGGTGGAATCCCCGTTCCTGCTGACTCGCGCCGTCCTCCCCGGCATGTATGCGAAGGGCTGGGGGCGGATCATCAATGTGTCGAGCGTGCACGGCCTGCGCGCCAGCGCGTTCAAGTCGGCCTACGTGTCGGCCAAGCACGCGATGGAGGGCCTGTCGAAGGTGACCGCCCTCGAGGGCGGACCCCACGGGGTGACGAGCAACTGCGTCAACCCCGCGTATGTCCGGACCCCGCTCGTGGAGAAGCAGATCGCCGACCAGGCCGCGATGCACGGCATCGGGGAGTCCGAGGTGGTCGAGAAGGTCATGCTCACCGAGACTGCGATCAAGCGGCTCGTCGAGCCCGAGGAGGTCGCATCCCTCGTCGGGTGGCTGGCATCGGATGCCGCGGGCATGGTCACCGGCGCGAGCTACACGATGGACGGTGGATGGACCGCCCGATGAGCTCCACGTACCGGAGCGTCGCGGTCCCCGTCGCCGGGGGCGACCTGCACGTCGGGATGTGGGGTCCCGAGGGCCCCGCCGCGCCCACGATCCTGGCCGTTCACGGCGTGACCAGTTCGCATCTCGCGTGGGAGCACACCGCGCGGCACCTGCCGGAGGTCCGGGTCATCGCGCCCGATCTTCGCGGCCGGGGCCGGAGCAACACGCTGGTCGGCCCGGCGGGCATGGCCTCGCACGCGGACGACCTCGCCGCGGTGATCCGCGGCCTCGACGTGACACCCGGGCTCGTCGTCGGCCACTCGATGGGCGGGTTCGTCGCGGTGACGTTCGCGCACCGGCATCCCGAACTGGTCTCTCGGCTGCTGCTGATCGACGGCGGCTTCCCGCTCGCCGCACCTGCCGGGCTCTCGGCGGATCAGCTCGTCGCAGCGATCCTCGGCCCCACCGCCGAGCGACTGCAGATGCGGTTCGCTGACGTCGACGACTACCTCGCGTTCTGGCATCCGCACCCGGCCTTCGCCGGCGTCTGGGACGAGACGCTCGAGCGGTACTTCGCGTACGACCTCGTCGCGGATGGCGACCGCTACCGCCCGGCCACGAGCTATGCGACGACGGTCGAGGACACCGTCGACCTCAACGGGGGATCGAGCGCGTTCACCGACGCGGTCGCGGGTCTGCGACACCCGACCCGGTTCGTGACCGTCCCGCGCGGACTGCGCGACGAGACGCCCGGCCTCTACCCGACGGCCCATCGGCAGGAGGTGCTCGCGGCGCACCCCGACGTCCGCCACGAGGAATGGGCGGCGTTCAACCACTACACGGCCGTGATGTCGGATGCCGGGGGAGCGGCGGTCGCGGGTGCTGTGCGCGAGGAGCTCGGCCTGCGGTGACGCGGCCGGTTAGCGCCGGGCGGGACCGCGCGCGGAGGCGATCCGCGTCGTGAGCTGGTGCGCGTGCGCGAGCAGTGTGCGTCCGAGCGCGGGCAGGCGGTCGGGTCCGAAGCGGAACTGTACGCCGGTCAGACTGAGCGCCCATTCCGGGCGGCCGCGGTGGTCGAACACGGCGGCGCCGATGCCCCAGCTCCCCTCGACGATCAGCCCGGGGTTCACCGCGTAGCCGCGGTCGCGGGTCTGCGCGATGCGGGCGCGCAACGGGTCCGCATCGTGGGCACCGCCCCACGCCGTGCTGAGTCCGGGATGCCGGACCAGATAGCTCTCGACGTCGTCCTCGGGCAGGAAGGCGAGGATCACGAGGCCCGCCGAGGCGACGCCGAGCGGAAACCGCACCCCCTCGCTGAGCACGAACGACCGGATCGGGAACGAGCCCTCCTCGCGGAGCAGGCACACCGTTTCGTCGCCGCGCCGCACCGAGAGGAACGCGCTCTCCTCCGTCTTGACGGCGAGCGAGCGCACGATGTCGCGGGCGAGGTGAGTGATGTCGTACCGGGGTGCGGCCGACGCTCCCATGAGGAACAGCTCGGGACCGGGCAGCCACCGCGCAGTGGTCTCATCCTGATCGACGAGTCCTTCGGCGCGCAGCGCACTGAGCAGTCGGTGCGCCGTCGTCCGCGTCAGGCCGGCGTCCCTCGCGAGTTCCTGCACGCCGCGGCCGTGTTCGCCGCCGGCGCTCACGAGACGGAGGAGGGATGCCGCGCGCGCGATCGCCTGTGCTCCGGGCACGGTCGTCGAGGTGTCCACATCGTGGACAGTACGCTGCCGCCCGTCCACATCGCAAGCGCCGGCTTGCCGCGGCGGCGGCCCGCGACCCACGCTGTGGTGGAGACACACACGAAGGAGTGCAACGTGATCGACAAGACGTACGCCTCGGCGGCCGACGCCGTCGCCGACATCCCCGACGGGGCCTCACTGGCCGTCGGCGGGTTCGGCCTCTCCGGCAACCCGATCGCGCTCATCGAGGCGCTGCTCGCGCAGGGGACGACCGACCTGTCGATCGTGTCGAACAACTGCGGTGTCGACGACTGGGGGCTCGGCGTGCTCCTCAACGCCAAGCGGATCCGCAAGATGACCTCCTCGTACGTCGGGGAGAACAAGGAGTTCGAGCGGCAGTTCCTCTCCGGTGAGCTCGAGCTCGAGCTCACCCCGCAGGGGACCCTCGCAGAGAAGCTCCGCGCCGGCGGCGCCGGCATCGCCGCGTTCTACACGCAGACCGGCGTCGGCACCCAGGTCGCCGAGGGCGGGCTGCCGCGGCGCTACGACGGCGCGGGTGGCATCGCCGTGGCATCCCCGGTCAAAGACGTCCGTACGTTCGCCCCGGCGGGGGAGCCCCGCGAGTACGTCCTCGAGGAGGCGATCGTCACCGACTTCGCCCTCGTGCACGCCCTCCGCGGCGACACGCACGGCAACCTCGTCTTCAACAAGGCGGCCCGCAACTTCAACCCGCTCGCCGCGATGGCCGGCCGCGTCTGCATCGCCCAGGTCGAAGAGCTCGTCGCCCCCGGCGAACTCGATCCCGATCAGATCCACCTGCCCGGCGTCTTCGTGCACCGCGTCGTCGAGGTCGGCACCGACATCGAGAAGCGCATCGAACGCCGCACCGTCACGGAAGGACGCTGACATGGCCCTCACCCGCACCGAGATGGCCGCCCGTGCCGCCGCCGAGCTCGAGGACGGCGCATACGCCAACCTCGGCATCGGCCTTCCGACGCTCGTCCCCAATCACGTCCCCGCGGGCGTGACGGTGGTGCTCCAGTCCGAGAACGGCATCCTCGGCGTCGGCCCGTATCCGACCGAGGACGCCGTCGACCCCGACCTCATCAACGCCGGCAAGGAGACCGTCACGACTCTCCCGGGCTCCGCGTTCTTCGACTCGGCCCTCAGCTTCGGCATGATCCGCGGCGGCAAGATCGACGCCGCCATCCTCGGCGCGATGCAGGTCTCCGCCACCGGAGACCTCGCCAACTGGATGATCCCCGGGAAGATGGTCAAGGGGCCCGGCGGCGCCATGGACCTCGTCCACGGTGCGGGCCGCGTCATCGTCCTGATGGAGCATGTCGCCAAGGACGGCTCGCCGAAGCTCGTCGACTCCTGCTCCCTGCCGCTCACCGGCCGCGGCGTCGTCGACCGCATCATCACGGATCTCGCGGTGATCGATGTGACCCCCGAGGGCCTCGTCCTCGTCGAGACCGCGCCCGGTGTCACGGTCGACGAGGTCATCGTCGCGACCGAGCCACAGCTGACCATCTCTCCCGCTCTTAAGGTGTAATCATGAACTCAGACGACGTCGTCATCGTTGCCGCCGCCCGCACGCCCCAGGGCCGCCTGAAGGGTGCGCTCTCCGCCTTCTCCGCTCCGCAGCTGGGCGGCTTCGCCATCGCCGGAGCGCTCGAGAAGGGCGGCATTCCCGCAGGCGCGGTCGACGCGGTCATCATGGGCCAGGTACTCCCAGCCGGCTCGGGGCAGAACCCCGCCCGGCAGGCGGCCATCGCTGCCGGCATCGGCTGGAACGTCCCCGCCGGGTCCGTCAACAAGGTGTGCCTCTCGGGACTCACCGCGATCATCGATGCGAAGCGCATGATCGCCTCGGGCGACGCGACTGTCGTCGTGGCGGGCGGTATGGAGTCGATGACGCGCGCCCCCCACCTCATGATGGGTTCGCGGGACGGGTGGTCCTACGGCTCGATCGAGGTCCTCGACCACATGGCGTTCGACGGATTGACCGATGCGTACGACCGCATTCCGATGGGCACCTCCACCGAGAACCTCAACGGCTCCTTCGGCCTCACCCGGACCGAGCAGGACCGCGTCGCAGCGCTGTCGCACCAGCGTGCCGCTGCGGCGACCGACGCCGGCGTCTTCGCGGATGAGGTCGTCACCGTCGAGGTGCCGCAGCGGAAGGGCGACCCGGTGCAGGTCACGGCCGACGAGGGCATCCGCCCCGACACGACGGAGGAGTCCCTCGCGGGCCTGCGCCCCGCGTTCACGAAGGACGGTACGATCACGGCCGGCAACGCCTCCCAGATTTCGGACGGCGCGAGCGCGGTCGTCCTCACGACCCGTGCGAAGGCCGACGCGGAGGGCTGGCAGGTCCTCGCCGTCGTCGGCGCAGCGGGCCAGGTCGCCGGGCCCGACAACTCGCTGCACGCGCAGCCCGCTCGGGCCATCGAGCAAGCCCTGCAGCGGCAGGGCATCTCGGCATCCGACCTGGACTTCGTCGAGATCAACGAGGCGTTCGGCGCCGTGGTCGCGCAGTCACAGAAGGAACTCGGTCTCAGCGAGGACGTCGTGAACATCCACGGCGGCGGCATCGCCCTCGGTCACCCGATCGGCGCCTCCGGTGCACGCCTTGTCGTCCACGCCGTCCACGAGCTCGCTCGTCGCGGCGCCGGCACGACCGCCGTCGGGCTGTGCGGCGGCGGCGGACAGGGCGAGGCGCTG
The DNA here is from genome assembly GCF_043427715.1 of Microbacterium sp. Taxonomy (GTDB): domain Bacteria; phylum Actinomycetota; class Actinomycetes; order Actinomycetales; family Microbacteriaceae; genus Microbacterium. Next base: position 24,922 of record NZ_JBHWTD010000001.1, read on the forward strand.
ATCCTCAGCCTCTGAGAGGGCTGAGCGGATGCTGCTGCGTCAGCGCTTGAGGCGCTGGCGCAGCAGCTTGGTCTGCTCGCCCTCGACGGGGGAATCGAGCGGAATGAGCTTCGCTCGCGACGCACGTCGCGTGTCGACCACACTGCCGATCGCGAGGGCGAGGGTGATGCCCCAGCTCAGCCAGGCCAGTGCCGTCCGCCACGTGAACGGCTCCTCGCTGCGCGCGGAGCGCAAGAGCGTGAGACCACCCGTGAGGGCGGACAGAAGTCCGGTGCCGAAGAGGTACTTGCGCATCCCCCCACGCTAGCGCGGCGCCGGGGGAGGTGGATCGGTTGTTAGCCTGGGTTCCCCCCTTCGAAAGGAGCACCGTGGCCGTCGCCTCCGACTTCGTCGTCGTGTCCAACCGCCTTCCGGTCGATCGCACGGACGATGAGACGGAACCCTGGCGTCGATCTCCCGGTGGCCTCGTCACCGCCGTCGACCCCGTGATGCGTCGGAACGCCGGCGCATGGGTCGGTTGGCCTGGTCAGCCCGACGTCACGGTCGAGCCGTTCGACTTCGACGGGCTGCGGCTCGTCCCTGTCACGCTCAGCCGTGACGACGTTCAGCTCTACTACGAAGGCTTCTCCAACGACACGATCTGGCCGCTCTACCACGACGTGATCGCAGCCCCCACGTACCACCGCGCCTGGTGGGACGCGTATGTGCGGGTGAACCGACGCTTCGCCGAAGCGGCATCCGAGGTCGCTGCCGACAACGCCACGGTGTGGGTGCACGACTATCAGCTCCAGCTCGTGCCGCAGATGCTCCGAGAGCTCCGACCCGACGTCACCATCGGGTACTTCCACCACATTCCCTTCCCGGCATACGGCATCTACGCCCAGCTGCCCTGGCGCAAGCAGGTGCTCGAGGGGCTCCTCGGCGCGGACGTCATCGGCTTCCAGCGCGTGGCGGACGCGGGCAACTTCGCCCGCGCCGTGCGTCGCCAGCTCGGCTACGACACCAAGGCGGGTTCCATCGCGGTTCCCACCGCAGACGGGGGAACCCGGACCGCGATCGCCAAGGCGTATCCCATCTCGATCGACGCGTCGGTGTACGAGGAACTCGCGCGGCGCCCCGACATCCGGGCTCGCGCCGCCGAGATCCGCGAGAGCCTCGGCAACCCGAAGGCGATCCTCCTCGGCGTCGACCGGCTCGACTACACGAAGGGCATCGGTCACCGGTTGAAGGCCTACGGTGAGCTGCTCACCGACGGCCGCCTCTCGGTGCACGATGTGACGCTGGTGCAGGTCGCGAGCCCCAGCCGCGAGCGGGTGCAGACCTACATGCAGCTGCGCGACGAGATCGAGCTCGCCGTCGGGCGGATCAACGGCGATGCCGACGAGCTCGGGACGACCGCCATCCAGTACCTGCACCACTCGTATCCCCGGGAGGAGATGGTGGCGCTGTACCTCGCCGCCGACGTCATGCTCGTCACCGCGCTCCGTGACGGGATGAACCTGGTCGCCAAGGAGTATGTCGCCAGCCGGGTCGACGGAGGCGGTGCGCTCGTGCTGAGCGAGTTCACCGGCGCGGCGGACGAACTCACCCAGGCGATCAGCGTCAACCCGCATGACATCGCGGGGCTGAAGGACGCCATCATGCAGGCCATCGAGATGCCCCAGAAGGAGCGGGACCGTCGCATGCGCGCCCTGCGCCGCCGCGTCCGTGAGAACGATGTCGCGCGGTGGTCGCAGCGATTCCTCACCGACCTCGACTCGGCGCGGCGGTCGCGCTCGTGAGCACGCTGGACGAGGTGGTCGAGACCGGTCACCTGCTCGTCGCGCTCGATTTCGACGGCACCCTCGCGCCCCTCGTCGACGAACCGATGACGGCGCGGATGACGGGGGAGGCGCGCTCCGTGATCGACGCTCTCCTGGCTACACCGGACACGTCCGTCGCGTTCGTCTCCGGGCGGTCCCTCCACGATCTCCGCGAGATCGCCGAGCACGACGACACCTCAGCCGTGCTCCTCGCCGGATCTCATGGAGCCGAGTATTGGATGCCGGGCGCCGGTGCCCCTGACGAGGTCGATCCCCAGCTCATCGCGCTCCGCGACCGCCTCCACCGCGACATCGAGCTCCTCGCCGCGGACACCGACGGCGCGTGGATCGAACCCAAGTCGTTCGGCTTCGGGGTGCATGTGCGTCGTGTGGCCGACCGGGATCGCGCCGCCGCCCTCCTCCGGGCAGCCGACGACCTGGTGCAGGACGCGGCCCCGCAGTGGCGTCGCCGCGAGGGTCACGACCTCCTCGAGTACTCCTTCCGGACGGAAGGTAAGGATGCCGCCGTCGCCCATCTCCGTGAGCTCGTCGGCGCCACGGCGGTCGTCTTCGCCGGCGACGACGTGACCGACGAGGATGCGCTTCGCTCATTGGCTCCGGGAGACCTCGGCATCCGTGTCGGCGCGGGGGAGACCGCCGCGTCGATGCGCGTGGCGGACACCAGGGAATTGGTCCAGGTGCTGTCGGTCATCGCGCATCGGCGCACTGCGTCGCGGCAATAGACTTCGAGAATGCCCTCTCCCGACGAGACCATCGACATCAAGCCCCGTAGCCGCGCGGTCACCGACGGCATCGAAGCCACCACCTCCCGCGGCATGCTCCGTGCCGTCGGCATGGGCGATGACGATTGGGACAAGCCCCAGATCGGCATCGCCTCGAGCTGGAACGAGATCACCCCCTGCAACCTCAGCCTCGACCGGCTGGCTCAGGGCGCCAAGGAGGGCGTGCACTCGGGTGGGGGCTACCCGCTGCAGTTCGGCACCATCTCCGTCTCGGACGGCATCTCGATGGGTCACGAGGGCATGCACTTCTCGCTCGTGAGCCGTGAGGTCATCGCCGACTCGGTCGAGGCCGTCATCATGGCAGAGCGTCTCGACGGCACCGTGCTTCTGGCCGGCTGCGACAAGTCCATCCCCGGCATGATGATGGCCAGCGCCCGCCTGGGCCTGTCGAGTGTCTTCCTGTACGCGGGATCGACCATGCCCGGCTGGGTCAAGCTCAGCGACGGCACCGAGAAGGACGTCACCATCATCGACTCCTTCGAGGGGGTCGGCGCGTGCCGTGCCGGGAAGATGAGCGAGGCCGACCTCAAGCGCATCGAGTGCGCGATCGTCCCCGGCGAAGGCGCCTGCGGCGGCATGTACACCGCGAACACGATGGCCTCCGTCGGTGAGGCCCTCGGCCTCAGCCTGCCCGGGTCCGCCGCACCGCCCGCGGCCGATCGGCGCCGAGACTACTACGCGCACCGCTCCGGCGAGGCTGTCGTGAACCTCCTGCGTCAGGGGATCACCACGAAGGACATCCTCACGAAGGAAGCCTTCGAGAACGCCATCGCCCTCGTCATGGCACTCGGTGGCTCCACCAACGCCGTCCTGCACCTGCTCGCCATCGCCCGCGAGGCGGAGGTCGACCTCAGCCTGCACGACTTCAACCGCATCGGCGACAAGACGCCGCACGTGGCGGACATGAAGCCCTTCGGCCAGTACGTCATGAACGACGTCGACCGTCACGGCGGCATCCCGGTCGTCATGAAGGCGATGCTCGACGAGGGCCTGCTGCACGGCGATGCGCTCACGGTCACCGGCAAAACCCTCGCCGAGAACCTCCGCGACCTCGACCCCGAGCCGATCGACGGCAAGGTCATCCACACCTTCGACAACCCCATCCACGCGAGCGGCGGCATCACCGTGCTGCACGGCTCGCTCGCGCCCGAGGGAGCCGTCGTGAAGACCGCCGGCTTCGATGCGGCCGTCTTCGAAGGCACCGCGCGCGTCTTCGAGCGCGAGCGCGCCGCCATGGACGCCGTCGCGAACGGCGAGATCGACCCCGGCACCGTCATCGTCATCCGCTACGAGGGCCCGAAGGGCGGACCGGGCATGCGCGAGATGCTCGCGATCACCGCCGCCATCAAGGGCGCAGGGCTCGGAAAAGATGTACTACTCTTGACGGACGGACGATTCTCAGGCGGCACAACCGGCCTGTGCATCGGCCACATAGCACCCGAAGCGGTGGACGCTGGTCCGATCGCCTTCGTGCGCGATGGTGATCTGATACGGGTCGATATCGCAGCTCGCACTCTCGATCTACTCGTCGACGACGCAGAGCTCGCCTCCCGCCGTTCCGGCTGGGAGCCGCTTCCCCCGCGCTATACCCGTGGCGTGCTGGCCAAGTACTCGAAGCTCGTGCGCTCCGCTGCGGAGGGCGCGACGACGGGCTAGGCCCCCACACACTCCCTCACCCATCACGCAGAGGTACATCATGTCTTCAGACACCGTCGCTGCCATGCCCCGCCCGCCGGCCGGAGGCCCATCCCACCCCGTCCTCAGCGGAGCCGAGGCCGTCGTCCGATCGCTCGAGCTGCTCGGGGTCACCGACGTCTTCGGGTTGCCGGGCGGGGCGATCCTGCCGGTCTACGACCCGCTCATGGACACGTCCGCGATCCGCCACATCCTGGTCCGCCACGAGCAGGGCGCCGGACACGCCGCAGAGGGCTTCGCCGCGGCATCCGGTCGCGTCGGCGTCGCGATCGCGACGTCCGGCCCCGGGGCGACCAACCTCGTCACCGCGATCGCCGACGCCTACATGGACTCCATGCCACTCGTCGCGATCACCGGGCAGGTGTTCTCGACCCTCATGGGCACGGACGCCTTCCAGGAGGCGGACATCGTCGGCATCACCATGCCGATCACGAAGCACTCGTTCCTCGTGAAGGATGCCACCGAGATCCCCGGCGCGATCGCCGCCGCCTTCGAGATCGCCTCGACCGGACGCCCCGGCCCCGTGCTCGTGGACATCACGAAGGACGCGCAGCAGGCGGAGGTCCCGTTCGTCTGGCCGCCGAAGATCGAGCTGCCCGGCTACCGCCCGGTGACCAAGGCTCACGGCAAGCAGATCCAGGCCGCCGCGCAGCTGATCGCCGAGTCCAAGAAGCCCGTTCTCTACGTCGGCGGTGGCGTGGTCCGTGGCGGCGCGTCGACAGAGCTCCGTCGTCTGGCGGAGGCGACCGGTGCACCGGTCGTCACCACGCTGATGGCCCGGGGTGCCTTCCCCGACTCGCACCCGCAGCAGCTCGGCATGCCGGGCATGCACGGCACGGTTCCGGCCGTGCTCGCGCTGCAGGAGTCCGACCTGATCGTCGCGCTCGGCGCCCGCTTCGACGACCGCGTCACCGGCAAGGCGGCGCTGTTCGCGCCGAACGCCAAGGTGGTGCACGTCGACATCGACCCCGCCGAGATCTCGAAGATCCGCACCGCAGACGTGCCGATCGTCGGTGACCTCAAGGATGTGCTCGTCGACCTCGACGCCGCGTTCGCGGCGGTGACCGGTGCCCGCAAGCCCGACATCTCGGAGTGGTGGTCCTACCTCGACGGTCTCCGCGACGAGTTCCCGCTCGGCTACGCGCCGACCACCGACGGCCTGCTCGCACCGCAGCACGTCATCCAGCGGATCGGTGAACTCACCGGTCCCGAGGGTGTCTACGCCGCGGGCGTCGGGCAGCACCAGATGTGGGCCGCGCAGTTCATCAAATACGAGCGCCCCAACGCATGGCTCAATTCCGGCGGCGCCGGAACCATGGGCTACTCGGTGCCCGCCGCCATGGGTGCCAAGGTCGCTGAGCCCGACCGCGTGGTGTGGGCGATCGACGGTGACGGATGCTTCCAGATGACCAACCAGGAGCTCGCCACCTGCGTCATCAACAACATCCCGATCAAGGTCGCGATCATCAACAACTCGTCGCTCGGCATGGTCCGGCAGTGGCAGACGCTGTTCTACGACGGCCGGTACTCCAACACCGATCTGAACACCGGTCACGGCACCGTCCGGGTGCCCGACTTCGTCAAGCTCGCCGAGGCGTACGGCTGCCTCGCGATCCGCGTCGAGCGGGAGGACGAGGTGGATGCCGCGATCAAGACCGCACTGGAGACCAACGACCGCCCCGTCGTCATCGACTTCGTCGTGAGCGCCGACGCGATGGTGTGGCCGATGGTGCCGCAGGGCGTCAGCAACAGCTACATCCAGTACGCACGCGAGCACGCACCGTCGTTCGATGAGGAGGCCTGACATGAGCAAGCACGTTCTGAGCCTCCTCGTCGAGGACAAACCCGGACTGCTGACCCGTGTCGCGGGTCTGTTCGCCCGGCGCGGGTTCAACATCGACTCCCTCGCCGTGGGCGTGACCGAGGTGCCGGGCCTGTCCCGCATCACCGTCGTCGTCGACGTGGACGAGCTGCCGCTCGAGCAGGTGACCAAGCAGCTGAACAAGCTCGTGAACGTGATCAAGATCGTCGAGCTCGACTACGCGGCATCCGTTCAGCGCGAGCACATGCTCGTCAAGGTGCGCGCCGACAACCAGTCGCGCTCCAACGTCATCGAGGTCGTCAACCTCTTCCGCGCCTCCGTCGTCGACTACGCCACCGACGCGCTCGTCGTCGAGGTGACCGGTGACCGCGGGAAGGTCGACGCCTTCCTCCGCGCCCTTGAGCCGTTCGGCATCAAGGAGCTCGCCCAATCCGGCATGGTCGCCATCGGCCGTGGCGGCAAGAGCATCACCGAACGCGTCCTCCGCGGCTGATCCGCGAACCTACAGACCCCATCTACAAGGAGACACACACGAACATGGCTGAGATCCTCTACGACGCAGACGCCGACATCTCGCTCATTCAGGGCAAGAAGGTCGCCATCGTCGGCTACGGCTCGCAGGGCCACGCCCACGCCCAGAACCTCCGCGACTCCGGTGTCGAGGTGGTCATCGCCCTCAAGGAAGGCTCCAAGTCGGCGGCGAAGGCCTCCGAGGACGGCTTCGAGGTCAAGACCGTCGCCGACGCCGCCGAGTGGGCCGACCTGATCATGATCCTCGCGCCCGACCAGCACCAGCGCGGCATCTTCAACGACGAGATCAAGCCGCACCTCGCTGCCGGCAAGACGCTCGCGTTCGCGCACGGCTTCAACGTCCGCTTCGGCTACATCGAGGTCCCCGACGACGTCGACGTGATCCTCGTCGCACCGAAGGCCCCCGGTCACACCGTGCGTCGTGAGTTCGTCGCCGGCCGTGGCATCCCCGACATCATCGCCGTCGAGAAGGACGCGTCGGGCCAGGCCTGGGACGTCGCACTGTCGTACGCGAAGGCCATCGGCGGCACCCGTGCCGGCGTGATCAAGACGACCTTCACCGAAGAGACCGAGACCGACCTGTTCGGCGAGCAGGCTGTCCTCTGCGGTGGCGTCTCGCAGCTCGTCCAGTACGGTTTCGAGACCCTCAGCGAGGCCGGCTACCAGCCTGAGATCGCCTACTTCGAGGTCCTCCACGAGCTGAAGCTCATCGTCGACCTCATGTGGGAGGGCGGCATCGCCAAGCAGCGCTGGAGCGTCTCCGACACGGCCGAGTACGGCGACTACGTCTCGGGCCCGCGCGTCATCGACGAGCGCGTAAAGGAGAACATGCAGGCCGTCCTCGGCGACATCCAGTCGGGCGCGTTCGCGAAGCGCTTCATCGACGACCAGGACAACGGCGCCGTCGAGTTCCAGGAGCTGCGTGCCAAGGCCGCCGCCCACCCGATCGAGGCCGTCGGTAAGGACCTGCGCGCGCTCTTCGCGTGGAAGCAGCAGGACGCGGACTACACCGAGGGTTCCGCCGCGCGCTGACCCTGAACGACTCTCGGCGGATCCGCCGAGCCGGCTTTCACGAGCCACGGAGGCCCGGCCCTTACAAGGGGTCGGGCCTTCGGCGTCGGTAGACTCCTGGCATGGCATCCGGTCCGCACGACGACGATGAGGCTCTGCGCTGGGAGGGCGACGAGGCGGCGCCTCCGACGGCGCTTCCTTCGGGCTGGCATGCGGTCGGCAAGGGCAGCGACGCCGTGACGGATGCCGCGCCCGCGACGAACCGGGCGCCTGCAGCGCCGGACCGTGAACCCGAGACCGGGGGAGCCCAGGCGGCACGGTCCGCGGAGGACTTCCCGACAGATGCTCCCGCGCTCGGGAACGTCGCCCTGGTGAGTCTCGGGCTGCTCGGCGGCATCTACCTGCTCTACACCGTGGGATGGGTGATCGGCGGACTGCGCATGCTCGATGCCGGCGCCTTCCTCGTCCCGCCCGCCGCCGTCGTGCCCGCAGTCTGGCTCGGCATCGCCGCGCCTGCGCTCTGGCTCGGCGGCACCCTTCTCCTGACACGGCGGAGTGCCGGGTGGGTCCGGCTCGTCTGGCTCATCGCGGGCGTGTTCCTCCTCGTGCCGTGGCCCTTTGTGATGGGAGTCTGAGCGATGACGGCATCCGTCCCCACCTCCGAGCGCACCCGGCCCACCTGGCCGGTCGCCCTGCTCGCGGGGCTCTTCGGCCTGTTCTACGCGTACGCCGTCTGGACCGCGGTGGATTTCCTCATCTCCCAGGCTTCCGGGGTTCCGGGGCTCAACGGCGCCGGCTGGGCGCTCCTGCTGTTCGCGGTGGCCTTTCCGATCATCGTGTTCGTGGCCGCCGTCCTGCTGGCGCGGCGGCGTCCGCTGTGGCAGCTCGCCGTCGTCCTGCTTGTGGGGCTCGGACTGGTCGCCGTCTTCTGGATCGATGTGCTCGCGTTCGCGTTCACAAGCGGGGAGACGCTGATCGGCGTCTGACCCGTCACACGGTCGGGGGGCATCCGGCACTCCCGGTAGGCTGGCGGTGCCGCGTACCGAAGTCGGACTTGGTGTGTCCGACCGCGTGGCGTCCCACACCCCGCGTACCCGAAGGTCAGCCGTGCCCAAGCCTGTCGTCCTCATCGCCGAAGAACTCTCTCCCGCCACGATCGAGGCCCTCGGCCCCGACTTCGACGTCCGCTCCGTCGACGGCGCCGACCGCTCGGCGCTGCTGCCGGCCCTCGCCGACGCGGATGCCGTGCTGATCCGCTCCGCCACCAAGATGGACGCCGAGGCGATCGCCGCGGCGCCGCAGCTCAAGGTCATCGCGCGTGCCGGCGTCGGCCTCGACAACGTCGACATCAGGTCCGCCACCTCAGCCGGCGTCATGGTCGTCAACGCGCCGACCTCGAACATCATCTCCGCCGCAGAGCTCACCGTCGGCCACATCCTCAGCCTCGCCCGGCACATTCCCGCCGCGCACGCTTCGCTCGCCGCCGGTGCGTGGAAGCGGTCGTCGTTCACCGGCACCGAGCTGTTCGAGAAGACGGTCGGCATCATCGGACTCGGCCGGATCGGCGCGCTCATCGCCGCACGCCTGCAGGGCTTCGGTGTCTCCGTCGTGGCCTACGACCCGTATGTCACGCCGACCCGGGCGCAGCAGCTCGGCGTGCAGCTTCTCTCCCTCGACGAGCTGCTCACGCAGAGCGACTTCGTGACCATACACATGCCGAAGACGCCGGAGACGACCGGCATGATCGGTGCGGCGCAGTTCGAGATGATGAAGCCCAGCGCCTACGTCGTCAACGTCGCCCGTGGCGGCCTCATCGACGAAGAGGCGCTCTACACCGCCCTCACGACCGGTCAGATCGCCGGCGCCGGTCTCGATGTGTTCACGAGCGAGCCCCCCAAGGAGGACGGCACCGCCTATCCGCTGCTGTCGCTCCCGAACGTCATCGTCACCCCCCACCTGGGCGCGTCGACCGAAGAGGCGCAGGAGAAGGCGGGCGTCTCGGTCGCGAAGTCCGTGAAGCTGGCGCTCGAGGGCGACCTGGTCCCGGATGCGGTCAACGTCGCCGGTGGCGTCATCGACCCCTTCGTCCGTCCCGGCATCGCTCTCGTCGAGCAGCTCGGTCAGATCTTCACCGGGCTCGCGCCGAGTGCGCTGACGAGCCTCGACATCGAGGTGCGCGGAGAGCTCGCCGACTACGACGTCAGCGTCTACCGCCTCGCGGCGCTCAAGGGAATCTTCACGAACATCGTCAGCGAGAACGTCTCGTACGTGAACGCGCCGCTGTTCGCCGAGCAGCGCGGCATCGAGACGCGCCTGATCGTCGAGTCCGAGAGCCCGTTGTACCGCAACATCACGATCCTCCGCGGCACGCTCACCGACGGCACCGTCTTCAGCGTCGCCGGAACCCTCGCCGGCACCCGCATGATCCCGAAGCTCGTGGGCATCAACGGCTACGAGATCGAGGTTCCGATCGACCGCTTCCACGTGGTCATGCGCTATGCCGACCGTCCGGGGATCGTCGCGATCTACGGCCAGAAGCTGGGTGAGGCGGGCATCAACATCGCCGGCCTCCAGGTCGCTCGTCCGGACTCCAGCGGCCGCGCACTCTCGGTGCTGACGGTCGACGCGCCGATCCCCGAGGAGATGCTCGAGGAGCTCCGCGGCGCCGTCGCCGCCGACCTCTTCCGCCAGCTCGAGCTGACCGAGGTCTGACCCTGTCGGCGTCGCGGTCGCGGGCAGTGCCTGCGTCCGCGCGCCGGAGGTGGGCGGTCGCCGTCGCATCGTCCGTCGTCATCCTCGCGACGGGGTGTGCGGCGACCGACGGCGTGTGTCCGGCGATCGGGTATCTCTCGACTCTGGAGGTGCGGGTCGTCGGTGCGGTGGCATACGTCGACGACATCGTCCCCTGCGTTGACGACGCGTGCACACCCGAGGGCGCTGCGTCCGAACTCGGCATCGTCACCTCGCCGCCAGTGCGCGGCGACGACACTTGGTCGTTCACGGGGGAGTTTCCCGAACAGATGACCGTCCGGGCGTTGGATGCCGCGGGTGAGGTGCTTGCCGATCAGGAGGTCGACGTCACCTGGACCCGCACCGGCGGGTCCGAGGAGTGCGGCGGTCCGACCTTCGGTTCGCTGACGCTGGAGATCTGACGCCCGCCGTGTTCGCGCCGAGTGCGCCCGCCATTGTCGAGAGCGCCGCCTGTTGCGCGTCAACGTCCGGCGCTCTCGGCACGAAAGGGCGCGCTCGGCGGGCGGTCGCGGCGTCAGCGCGCGGCGCGCTCGACGAGGGCGATGAGCGCGTCGAGATCGGCGCCGCGGGGGAGTGGACCCGGCAGAGCGCCCTCGCCCAGCGCGCTGTTGAAGTAGAGACCGTCACTGACGAGCAGCACGAGCTGCAACGCGGTCTCGTCACGCGTGTGCGGACGGAGTGACTCCTCCCAGCGAGTCCGGACGCGACGGAGGGATGCCGCAGCGTCGACGTGCCCAGTCTGTGCGAGTCGTGACGCGGCGACGATCGCGCGGTCGAGCGGCGAATCGGTGTGCAACGACGTGCGGATGAACGTCGCGACGACACCGTCCGCGTCTTCGCCCATGTCGTCGAGGTCCTCTTCGACGAGTCGCTCGAGCCGCTCCAGCAGTGCGCCCTCGAGGGCATCCTTCGAGGCGAAGTGGTACAGCAGGCCGCCTTTCGAGACGCCTGCCGACGCGGCGACGGCGTCCATCGTGGCGCTCCGAGCGCCGCCATCGATGAGGGCTGCTTCGAACGCGTCGAGCACCTTCTCTCGGGCGTGCGGTGGTCTACTCATGGGTCGATCCTCTCGCACCGGCATCCGTTCCTCTGTTACTATACCGGCTGGACGGTGAAGAAATGATGACGTTGACGGAAGAACTGCGAGTGGCCGATGCGGCCGGGAAGAAGCAGGGCTGGCGCGGCTGGGCCGCACTCGTCGTGTTGATGCTCCCGGTGCTGCTGGTGTCGGTCGACAACACGGTGCTCAGCTTCGCGCTGCCGGCCATCGCGCGCGATCTGGCGCCCTCGAGCGCCGAACAGCTCTGGATCATCGACGCATACCCGCTGGTGCTCGCGGGTCTGCTCGTCACGATGGGGTCGCTGGGCGACCGGTTCGGACGTCGGCGGATGCTGCTCATCGGCGCGACCGGCTTCGCCGCCGTGTCCGCGCTGGCGGCCTTCGCCCCGACGGCGGGTCTCCTCATCGCAGCCCGCGCCGCGATGGGTGTGTTCGGCGCGATGCTCATGCCCTCGACGCTGTCGCTCCTGCGCAGCATCTTTACCGACCGTGACCAGCGGCGTCTCGCGATCGCCGTCTGGGCCTCGATGTTCTCCGCCGGCGCTGCGCTCGGGCCCATCGTCGGCGGCATCCTCCTCGAGCACTTCACCTGGGGCTCGGTCTTCCTCATGGCCGTGCCGGTGCTCGTGCCACTGCTCGTGCTCGCACCCTTCCTCGTGCCCGAGAGTCGCGACCCGCGCCCCGGCGCGATCGATCCCGTCAGCATCGTGCTGTCGATGGCCGCGATGGTCCCGGTCGTCTACGCGATCAAGGAGGCGGCGGTCCACGGCTTCGGCCCGGTCCCGATCGTGTTCGCGCTCGTCGGCATCGCGTTCGGCTGGGTGTTCGTTCGTCGCCAGCTGCGCGCCCGCACGCCCATGCTCGACATGCGACTCTTCCGCCGCGGCACGTTCAGCGGTGCGCTGCTGGTGAACCTGTTGAGCGTCGTCTCGCTCGTCGGCTTCCTCTACTTCGTCACGCAGCACCTCCAGCTCATCATCGGGATGTCGCCCCTCGAGGCGGGCCTCGCGCTCGTGCCCGGCCTCGCGCTCATGATCGTGGCGGGGCTCTGCGTCGTGCCGATCTCGCGGCGCGTGTCTGCGCGGATCGTCGTGCCCGCTGCGCTCAGCCTCTCGGCGACGGGCTACGTCCTCATCGCGCTGTCGAAGGACGCCAACTCGGTCGGCACCCTCATCGCCGCGTTCGCGCTGCTCGGCGTCGGCATCGGCGCGGCGGAGACGGTCTCGAACGAGCTCGTCCTCGCCAGCGCGCCGCCCGCGAAGGCGGGGGCCGCGAGCGCCGTCTCCGAGACCGCATACGAGCTCGGCGCGGTCCTCGGCACCGCGGTGCTCGGCGGGATCCTTACCGCGCTCTACCGCGGTGGCATCCAGATCCCGTCCGGGGTTCCGAACGGCGCAGCGGATGCCGCTCGCGAGACCCTCGCCGGCGCGGTCACCGCCGCAGAGCAGCTCCCGGCAGAGATCGGCGCCGCCCTGGCGGATGCCGCGGCGCACGCGTTCGACGCCGGTGTCGGCGTCACCTCGCTCATCGGGGCCGGTCTCGTCGTCTGCGCCGGCGTGATCGCGGCCACTACGCTGAAGGGGTCCCGCTCGCCGCAGGCCGACCACTGAGTCCGCGCGGCGGCACCACCCGACATGAGGAGAGAGATGTCGCGCGTCGTGAAGTTGGCCGTCATCCCCGGAGACGGCATCGGACCCGAGGTCATCGCCGAGGCGGAGAAGGTGCTGGACGCGGTCACGGCGGGGTCCGACATCTCCTTCGAGAAGACCCGTTTCTCGCTCGGAGCGACTCGCTACCTCGAGACCGGCGAGACGCTGACCGACGAAGACCTGGCGTCGATCGCGGCGCACGACGCGATCCTGCTCGGCGCCGTCGGCGGCATGCCCGGCGACCCTCGGCTGAAGGACGCGAACATCGAGCGCGGCCTCCTGCTGAAGCTGCGCTTCGCGCTCGACCACTACGTGAATCTGCGGCCCTCCCGGCTGTACCCCGGCGTCCCCGGCCCGCTCGCCGAGCCCGGCGAGATCGACTTCGTCGTCGTGCGCGAGGGGACCGAGGGCCCCTATGTCGGCAACGGCGGATCAATTCGTACCGGGACGGCGCACGAGGTCGCGAACGAGACCTCGGTCAACACGGCGTACGGGATCGAGCGTGTCGTGCGGTTCGCGTTCGCGCAGGCGCAGAAGCGTCGGAAGAAGCTGACCCTCGTCCACAAGACCAACGTGCTCGTGCACGCCGGCGGGATGTGGCAGCGGATCGTCAACGAGGTGGCATCCGAGCACCCCGAGGTCGCCGTAGACTACCTGCACGTCGACGCGGCGACGATCTTCCTGGTCACGAACCCGGGCCGCTTCGATGTGATCGTCACCGACAACCTCTTCGGCGACATCCTCACGGACCTGGCCGGCGCCGTCACCGGTGGCATCGGCCTCGCCGCCTCGGGGAACATCAACCCCGACGGCGCCTTCCCGTCGATGTTCGAGCCCGTACACGGCTCCGCACCGGACATCGCGGGTCAGCAGATCGCCGATCCCACCGCCGCGATCCTCTCCGTCGCCCTGCTGCTCGAGCACCTCGGGCTGAGCGACGAGGCCGCCCGCGTGAACCGCGCGGCCCGAGAGGATATCGAATCGAGGGACGGCGCCGCACGCACGACCGCGCAGGTCGGCGACGCCATCACCGCACGCCTCCGGGCGTAATCTGGCAGATGCGCGTCGTGTCGACGCCGCGCGAGGAACAGGACTGGACATGACCCTCACCGACCCCCACACCGCACCGTCTCCACTGTCGTTCTCCGTCACGAAGAACCTGGCCGCAGCCACGCCCGCCGCCCGCGAGGAGATCCTCGCGAACCCCGGCTTCGGCGTGAACTTCACCGATCACATGGTCGACATCTGCTGGTCGCGCGGGGGCGGCTGGCATCGCCCGCGCGTGCAGCCGTACGGTCCTATCTCGCTGTCGCCGGCGGCCGCCGTCCTGCACTACGGCCAGGAGATCTTCGAGGGCATCAAGGCCTACCGCCACGCCGACGGCTCCATCCACACGTTCCGCCCCGAGGACAACGGGCGGCGTCTGCAGCGCTCCGCCCGTCGCATGGCGCTGCCCGAACTGCCCGTCGAGTACTTCCTGCAGTCCATCCGAGAGCTCATCGCGGTGGATGCCGACTGGGTGCCCGCCGGCGCCGATCAGAGCCTCTATCTGCGTCCGTTCATGTTCGCCAAGGAGGCATTCCTCGGGGTGCGCCCCGCCGAGAAGGTCGCGTACTACCTGATCGCGAGCCCTGCCGGTGCCTACTTCAAGGGCGGCGTCACCCCGGTGAAAATCTGGCTCAGTGAGGACTACGCTCGCGCCGGCAAGGGCGGCACGGGTGCGGCGAAGACCGGCGGCAACTACGCCGCGAGCCTCCTGCCACAGTCGCAGGCGCACGAGCAGGGCTGCGACCAGGTCGTCTTCCTCGACCAGGATGGCAACGTCGAGGAGCTCGGCGGCATGAACGTCGTCTTCGTGATGAAGGACGGCACCCTCGTCACGCCGCAGTCGGAATCGATCCTCGAAGGCATCACGCGCGACTCGATCCTCCAGCTCGCCGAGGACCGCGGACACCGTGTCGAGCGCCGGGCGGTCTCTCTCGCCGAGTGGCGCCAGGGCGTCGCATCCGGAGACATCGTCGAGGTGTTCGCCTGCGGCACCGCCGCCGTCGTCACCCCGATCGGTGCGCTGAAGTCCGCGCAGTTCGAGGACGCGCAGCCGACCGGCTCCCTCGCGCTCGAGCTGCGTCAGCATCTCACCGACATCCAGTACGGACGAGCCGAAGACACCCACGGCTGGCTGATGCGGCTGGACGGCTGAGCGTGCGCATCGTCCGCTACAGCCGCGCCGGTGCGATCCGGTTCGGGATCATCGATGAGAAGGAGGTCGTCGAGCTCGCCGGCGATCCGCTGTTCGCCGGGTTCGAGACCACGGGGGAGCGGGTGCCCCTCGCGGAGATCTCCCTCCTCGCGCCGTCGATCCCGCGATCGAAGATCGTCTGCGTCGGCAAGAATTACCACGACCACGCCGCCGAGATGGGCGGGGAAGCCCCGGCCGAGCCGCTGCTGTTCCTGAAGCCGAACACCGCGGTGATCGGGCCGAACGACGCGATCGTCCGGCCGCCGCAGTCTCAGCAGACCGATTTCGAGGGTGAGCTCGCCGTCATCATCGGTCGGGTCGCGAAGAACGTCTCCGCCGACCAGGCGCTCGACTACGTCTTCGGCTACACGATCGCGAACGACGTCACGGCGCGCGACCTGCAGCGCTCGGACGGCCAGTGGTCGCGCGCGAAGGGGTTCGACACCTTCTGCCCGCTCGGCCCGGCGATCGAGACCGAGTTCGACCTGGACGGCGGTGCCCGCGTCGTGACGCGGGTCAACGGCGAGGTGAAGCAGGACGGCCCCATCTCCGACATGGTGCACTCCGTCGCCGACATCATCGCCTACGCGTCTGCGGCCTTCACGCTGCTGCCCGGCGACGTCATCCTCACGGGCACTCCCGCGGGGGTCGGTCCGTTCCAGGCGGGCGACGTCGTCGAGGTGGAGATCTCCGGCCTCGGAATCCTCCGCAACACCGTTCGGGATGCCTGACGCCTCGTCTGAGGCCGTCGACGTCGAGCGCGTCCAGCGCCGCACGGTCGGTGTTCTCGCGGCCGGGCAGGTGCTCGGTGGGGTCGCCTTCGGCGCGACGGTCTCGCTCGGTGCTCTGCTGGCCGCAGACATCTCCGGTCAGGACTCGCTGTCGGGCCTCGCGACCGCGTCGGTCACCCTCGGCGCGGCGCTGTGCGCCATCCCGCTCGCCCGCCTCGCCGCGGCGACGGGCCGACGGCGGGCTCTGACCCTCGGCAACATCCTCGCCCTCGTCGGCATCGCCGTCGTGATCACCGCCGCCGCCGTCCGGCTCTTCCCTCTGCTGCTGCTCGGCGTCATCCTCATCGGCGCCGGCAACGCGGGCAACCTGCAGTCCCGCTTCGCCGCGACCGACCTCGCCCGGCCCGAGAACCGCGGCAGGGCGCTCGGTACCGTGGTGTGGGCGACGACCGTGGGCGGGGTGCTCGGGCCTCTCATGCTCACCCCGGGTGAGGCGGTCGGTTCCTGGCTCGGGATGCCGCCGCTCACCGGCTCGTACGCCTTCTCGATCGTCGCGCAGGCGCTCGCGCTTGTCCTGTACCTGGTGGCGCTCCGGCCCGACCCGCTCAAGGTCGCGCAGCAGGTGGCGCGGTCCGCTGCAGCGACGGCTCAGCCCCTCGACGAGACCGACCGGCCCACCGTCGCGCGGTACGCGGTGTTCGCCGTCGCAGGCTCGCATGTCGTCATGGCGTCCGTCATGGCGATGACGCCCGTGCATCTCTCGCACCTCGCCCCGGCGAACGTCACGACGATCGTCGGGGTGACGATCGCGCTCCACGTGTTCGGCATGTACGGACTGTCACCGGTGTTCGGGATCCTCGCTGACCGCTGGGGGAAGCTCCGCACCATCCTCACCGGCCAGGCGATCCTCGCCGCGTCGCTCGTGACAGCGGCCGTGGCCCCGGAGTCACCCGGGGCGGTCCTCATCGCGCTGCTCCTGCTCGGGCTGGGGTGGAGCGCGGCGACAGTCGGCGGCGCGGCGCTGTTGACCGAAGCCACGACCATGGCCCTGCGTCCCCGCCGGCAGGGCCGCAGCGACACCGCGATGACCGCGTCGGCCGCCATCGGGGCCGTCCTGGCCGGCGGCATCCTCGAACTGATCGGCTACGGCGGTCTGGCGCTCGTCGCCCTCGCGGTCGTGGTCGCGATCACGCTGCTCTCGCCGTACGCGCGGCGCTGACCCTGACGGGAGGCGGCGTCGCGGCATCCGTTCGCGGCGGACGCCGCCCGTAGACTGGTCAGGATGTCTGCTGCACCGCACCCCCTCACCACCACCGCCACCGGAAGCGACGTCCGAGTCCGCTTCTGCCCGTCGCCCACCGGCCTGCCGCACGTCGGCATGGTCCGCACGGCGCTGTTCAACTGGGCCTACGCCCGCCACACCGGCGGCAAGCTCGTGTTCCGAGTCGAGGACACCGACGCCGCCCGCGACAGCGAGGAGAGCTACCGGCAGCTCGTCGACGCGCTGACCTGGCTCGAGATCGACTGGGACGAGGGCGTCGAGAAGGGCGGTCCGCACGAGCCGTACCGTCAGTCGCAGCGCCATGACATCTACCGCGGTGTGCTCGAGAAGCTCATCGCCTCCGGCGCGGTGTACGAGTCGTACTCGACCGCCGAGGAGATCGACGCCCGCAACGCCGCCAACGGGCGCGCCAAGCAGCTCGGCTACGACAACTTCGACCGCACCCTCACCGAGGAGCAGAAGGCCGCCTTCCGGGCCGAGGGGCGGGAGCCCGCGTGGCGCTTGCGGGTGCCTGACGAGGACGTCACCTACGTCGACATGATCCGCGGCGAAGTGACCTTCCCCGCCGGTTCGTTCCCCGACTTCGTGGTCGTCCGCGCCGGGGGAGTGCCGCTGTACACCTTCACGAACCCCGTCGACGACGCTCTCATGGGCATCACCCACGTCCTGCGCGGCGAGGACCTCATGCCCTCGACGGCTCGTCAGCTCGCGCTCTACAGTGCACTCGTCGAGGCGGGCGTAACAGACTTCGTGCCCCGCTTCGCGCACATGCCGCTCGTCCTCGGCGAGGAGGGCACGAAGAAGCTCTCCAAGCGCGACCCGAAGGCCGATCTCTTCCTCCAGCGGGAGAAGGGCTTCATCCACGAAGGCCTGCTCAACTATCTCTCGCTTCTCGGGTGGTCGATCGCGGCCGACCGCGACGTGTTCAGCCGTCAGGAGCTCATCGAGGCGTTCGACATCACGGATGTGAACCCGAACCCCGCCCGCTTTGACCAGAAGAAGGCCGAGTCGATCAACGGCGATCACATCCGCATGCTCAGCCCCGACGACTTCGCCTCGCGGCTCGTGCCGTATCTCGTGGGGCAGGGTGTCGTCAGCGCCCCGCCGACGGATGCGCAGCTCGAGATGCTCGCGAAGGCGGCACCGCTCGTGCAGGAGCGGCTGCAGCTGCTCGGCGACGCCCCGGGCATGCTCGGGTTCCTCTTCCGTGACGTCGAATCGTATGACGACGATGCGCTGAAGGGTCTTCCGGCGAACACCGTCGAGGTGCTGGATGCCGCGAGCGCAGCCCTCCAGGCGGTTCCCGCCGACGGCTTCACCACAGACGCCGTGCAGGCCGCGCTGTCCGCGGCGCTGATCGACGGACTCGGCCTCAAGCCGCGCATCGCCTACGGTCCCGCACGCGTCGCCCTCAGCGGGCGTCGCGTCTCGCCGCCGCTGTTCGAGTCGATGGAGCTCCTCGGCAAGGAGGTCACTCTCGCGCGTCTCGAGCGGCTGGCCGCGACGCGCCGCTGACACGCCGCCGGTTTGGCCGGAGCCGCACCGTGGGCTAAGCTTGATCCTCGGTACGACTTCGGTCGAACACCCTTGGGGTATGGTGTAATTGGCAACACGGCTGATTCTGGTTCAGTTGTTCTTGGTTCGAGTCCAGGTACCCCAGCAAGACGAAAACCCCCGCTCCGGCGGGGGTTTTGCGTTAACCGGAAACCGGTGAAGGTGGCGGGGAGCGTCGTTCCTGGGGAGAATCGTCGGCATGGGACTCTTCACGCAGCGACCCGAGGAACCAACCGAGTGGGCAGGACTCCCCGCAGAGCCCGAACGCGCGCGCAGCGGGGCCGAGGTGCTTCCCATGGACGGGCCGGACTCGTGGCAGCCCGACCTCACCGCCGTCACCGGGGCATCGAGCGCCTCGATCGAGATCCCCGTGTCCCTGCCTGAGACCGAGGCAGGCGGAGCCGACGGGGGCGGCGGGGACTGACCGCCCGAACGCTCGTCCTCTGCCCCGGCGAGGGACGATTGCCGGATGCCGAAGATCGTCGCATCGCGGTGCGGACTGCGCGCACCCGCTCTAGCTGACGCAGACTCCGGATGCCGCGGGCAAGGCCAGCCGGGTGAGCTGGAACTTCGAGAAGTTCCTCGTCCACCCCGACGGTCGCGTGAAGCGGTTCCGGCCGAGCGTGACGCCCGACGACCCGACGATCGTCTCGGCGATCACGGAAATGGATCGGCGACGCCGCCGCGTGAGCCCACCGGTGCGAGGCGATGGGCTGACGTCGATCAGCGCATCGCCTCGCCGATGTACGAGTACTTCACGAAGACCTCCGAGGCCCAACCGGCCTCCTCGAGGACGCCCTGGATGGCACTCAGCATGTACTTGGAATCCCACCCGAGATACAGGTACTGGCCCTCGGCCAGCTCGTCCCACTGCCCATTCCACGCCTTCGCCGGGTAGACCGGCCCGCCCCGCCGGGCGCTGAAGTCGATGACGCTCTCGCGCGAGTCGTGCCACAAGCGCAGGAAGATGCGCGCGAACAGGGCGCGGACGTCCTTGATCTCCCAGTGCTCACCGCGGAACTCGACGTAATCGAACTCACGCTGCCACCCGCGCGGCCAGCCCCGACGCTTCTTCGCATCCAGGATCGGCGTGAGGTTGTCGTCGTCGATGCCCACGACGGCCGGCCGCGGCCAGGTCGCCATGAACCGCGCGGTCAAGGCCTCGGTCCGGGCGGCGATGTGCGCAGTCGACCAGGACGTGGCAACCGTCAGTTCACGCGTGAACGCGAGCTCACTCTGACCGTAGGCGGCACGCTTGGCGGGGAAGGGAGCGTCGAAAACGCGCTCGGCGAGGTCGGGCTCGAGGAGCGTCATGTTCCCCAGCGTCTGGGTCAACGCACGGTGGGCGTTCTGCTCGTCCTCGGTGTACTCGCCCCAGCGGCGGGTGCCATCGGCCGACCAGTCGTCTCCCGGGGTGCTCGGTAGCACGTGCTCGACGTCGAACGCAGCATCGGGGGAGACCCCCGCCAGCCGCGCGAGGATGTAGCCGGCATGGGCGAGCTCGCCGTAGCGAAGTCCGACGCGGGTCCGCTCGTCGGACGGGGTGATGCGCGCGATCGCGTGACGGAGCGAGTCGGGGCCCGACTCGGCCGCGCGGCAGAAGCGTGCAACGAGGCGATCGGTGGGCAGGCCCACCACGGTACGACGCAGGAGGAGCGACTCGACGGCGCCGAGCGCGTCGAGGACATCGGATGCCGACGACCGGCCGTGCAGGTGGTCTCGGTAGAGCCGCAGCGCGAGTGGATACATGCCGCGGCCGAGCAGGTTGAGGGCGGCGAACCTCTGCCCGATCTCGGGGTTTGGGGTCCGGGCAGGTTCCAGCAGGAGCCGGTAAATCTCCGAGAGCTCACGCCAGGCCGCCGCGCGCTCGCGCAGGGTCGCGACATCGAGTCGCGGGAACTCGTGTCGGAACGCGTCGTACACGCCGCGCTCACCCTCGATAAGCACCTCCCGCCCCGTCAGCATGACGAGGTAGTGGCGCCAGAAGGCGCCGATCTGCTCACCGGTGTTTCGTTCGATCGGGAGCCAGTACTCCTCCTCGATCTCGGTCTGCTCCGCGTGGGACAGTCCCATGAGGACGTAGTTGTGGATGAGCTCGTGGTCGCGCAGGGGCTCGCCGGTCGAGTTCAGGCTCTCGAAGATCTGCTGGGCGTTCGCGCCCGAACCGAGGGTGATCGAGACGTGCTCGAGCTTCTGCAGTCCGCGCCAGATGTCGGCCGCTTCGTCGCGCCGGATCTGGCTCCGGAAAAAGGCGTAGTTGTCGTCGAACCGGGACTCCCGCCCCGCGCCGCCGGCACCCGGCTGGTCGAGGATCACGCTCTCGAAGACGTCGGCCCATGCGCGGTGGGGACGCAGCTTCGTGCGGTCGGGGGAGCCGGAACGCACGAGAACGCGAGCGAGTTCCTCGGCGAGAGCCGGGTCGTCTTCGCGGAGCGTGTGGTGGAGCGCCGCGATCAGGAGCATGAGTGTCGTGATTCGCTGCTGGCCGTCGATCAGGACGAGGTGGGCGTCGTCGGTGCCACTCGAACTCGCCGCTGAGAGGATCGATCCGATGAAGTGGGTGTCCCCGGCATCCGTCCCCGCCACCGCGCGCACATCGGACAGGAGCTGCTCGCATCCGCCGATGTCCCAGCGGTACTGCCGCTGGTAGACGGGGACCACGATGGTTGTGTCGGAATCCGACAGCCACTCAATGGTGTTGACGGCGGTCGCTTCGACGTTGGTGGCAGTACTCATGTTCTCCGTGTCGTTGATCGCGGCGCCCTCGATCCTACCGCCCGCCGTTTTTCCCGGCCGAGTTCCAGGCCGGGCGAAAACTCGCTTTGTAGGCTTGCCTCAGTCGGGCCTGTAAAAACTTCGCTCGCCCGACAGAAAGGTTGATCCGCATGGGTTACATCAAGAGCGCTGCACTCGAGGAGACCGGCTACGTCGTCCTCGACAGCTACGGCAAAGAGATCGATCCGAAGGAATGGCTCGACATCGAGTACGTCGACTGGAAGTCCTCCGGCGACACCCGGTTCGCGCCGCTCGCTTCGGCCAAGGGTGAGATCGAGTGCAACGGCTTCTGGAACCACCAGCCGCCGCGCACCGATAAAGACGGCGTCTGGATCCCGTCACAGACCGAGAAGGCTCCTACGCTCACCGAGCGCGCCCTCGAGCCCGGCTCGAACGTCGGCCGCTGCCGCATCATCGAGCTGCAGCCGAACACGTACGCAGATGCGCTGTACAACCTGCACCAGGACGACAACAACCGTCTGAACCCGGACGGAACCGGCTGGGTTGTGCGCAGCTTCTTCAACCTCACGGACGACAAGGACAGCTTCTTCGTCCTCCGTGACAACCGCACCGACCCGAGCGGCGAGACCCGCATCGCCCTGCCCGCGGGCGCGCAGCTGGTCATCGACACCCAGCGCCTGTGGCACGCGGCGTACCACCCGGGCGACGCGCCCCGGTACTGCCTCATCACGTCGTGGGAGTCGGGCCCCGAGCTCGACGCCTACATCGAGAAGTACAACGGCGTGAACAAGGTCGAGAGCGTTCCCCTCGACCAGGAGACGATCGACGCCGCGCAGGCCGAGCAGGAGCGTCGGATTGCCGCCCGCGCCGCCGCCCTTGCCGCGCGCGGCCAGCGAGAAGTCCTCGCGATGAGCGAGGCCTGATCCAGCCCGGCCACACACAGAGAAGCGCCCCCGACGGATTCGTAGAC
>NZ_JBHWTD010000002.1:0-2746 GCF_043427715.1 Microbacterium sp.
GCGTCAGAAAGTACACCCGGCCCGGTGTCAGTGTTTCCACGTCGTACTGCTTCGAGGAGTCGATGATGTGCAACCGGGGACGCAGCTTCTCGCTCGCGCGTTCGAACTTGTCACGAGTCTGCTCGTTCAGCTTCGGGTAGAGCGATACCCACAGGATGACCGGTTCCTCGCCGGGTATCACCGTGTCACCGAAAATCAGATCCTCGATGGCGGCCGCGGCGATGATCGTCTTGCCGGCACCGGTCGGTGCCGCGAGGCTCACAGCCGACGACTTACCCTTCGACGCGAGCCCGGCGCCCACTTCGATACCGCTGACGATCTCGCCGGCGGCCTGCGCCTGGTAGCCCCGGAGCTGGTACTCCATCAGCGCCCTCCCACGTTGATCTCGAAGTTGCTGAGATAGTTCTCGTACAGCCGGAACGACGACACCTCGGGCCGCATCGCTCGCACGATCGGGCCGTACGTGGTCTCCGAGTCCGAGACGACGTAGACGGTCTCGATCTCCGGTCGGCTGTTCACGAGCTCGACGAACGGTGCCCACTCGGCGACGCTGAACAGCACCGCATAGTTCGCGCCCTCGGGCACCGCGAATGCCTCGGCACGCTCAGCGATCACCGGGCCGCGCCCGCCCGCCTTCACCCACAGCAGCGTCGCGATCTGCCGGAATGCATCGTCGGCAGCGATGTCATCGCGGTCGAGGTAGTCGAGCTTCAAAAAGGTCACGTTCTCGTCGTACCCAATCGCACCCGGAATGCCCGACGCGATCTTCTTGCCGTCCGCGTCCATCACCGGGTCAGTGAGCTTCGAGCCGTCGCGCCGTGTGCCAGTGACAACCGTCTGGATTCGCGGCAGCGTGACCTTCTCGAAAACACCTTCCGCCTCCCACTCGGGATCTCCCGCTGCATGGCCAGCTTTGGTGAGGGCCGTCGCCGCCTTCTGCCCTACCTCGTTATTTGTCACGACAATCGACTGCCTGTGGCCGCCATCGGTCGCGTTGAGCTGCAGAACGGCGTGCGCAGTCGTCCCGGTGCCTGCGAAGAAGTCGAGAACTACGGCACTGGGCTGACCGCCTGTCGCGATGTTCACCCACCGCGCGATGACGTCGACGTCTTTCGGGAAGGGGAAGTCGTTGGTTCCGAGGATCGCAGCTAGTGACCTCGTAGCCTTCGATCGGTCCTGAGTGAACACGGGGGCAACAGACTGCTGGCTGCCGGCTTCCAGGAAGCGCTTCTGGCGCGCGGAACCGGTGCTGTCAGGGGCAAAGACGACTATGCCGTCTTCAATCGCTTGCATCATCCGCTCGCGCGACCAGATCCACCCGTTCGGATGCATCTTCACGGGCTTGCCATCGACCGGGTGCGGAATGTCGTACTGAAGGTTCGGGCGGGGAAAGGGGTTTCGCAGATCGCCCGTGCTGTAGACCTTGCCGGCGTGCTTCGGATGGCCATCAACTTGGTCGTACATGTTGAGGCCGCGCTCGGCACGGGCCGGGTGGTCAGCCGGAAGGGCTCTGCGCCAGTTTCGGAGCAACGCGGTGGCAGCTGCAGCGTCATGACCGGACTCCTCCCACGCATCGAGCCCAGCCTGCAGTAGTTCGTCGTACCCGGGACGTGACTCCTTCCAGGCATCACCGGTAGAGAGAAGCGCCTTGTCCTTCGCGAAAAAGAGCATGTAGTCGTGCGTGTCGGCGATGAACTTCACGTTGTTCTTACGGCCGCCCTGCCACACAACGTTGCCGAGGAAGTTCTGCTCACCGAATACTTCGTCCAGGAGCACCCGAAGGCGGTGGTGCTCGTTGTCGTCGATGGCGACGATGATGACGCCGGTCGGAGCGAGGAGGTGTCGCGCGAGCTCGAGGCGCTTCTGCATGAAGCTCAGCCACTTGGAATGGCGGTATGCGTCCGCGTCGCCGACGTAGCGGTCGTTGTAGATCCAGTCGCCGGCGCCGGTGTTGTAGGGCGGGTCGATGTAGATCAGATCGACCTTGCCCTCGTGCGTGTATCGGAGCGTCTCGAGCGCGTGGAAGTTCTCACCCTCGATGACGAGGTGGTGCGGCTTGTCGCCGCCGCGCTCTATCGACCCGAGCGGCGTGAAGCCTGGGTAGACGGGCTCGTCGAAGACACGCGCGACCACGAGGTCGCCTGTCGGCACTTCGCGCGTTTCGCCGTCGTGGTGCAGTTGCGCGACTCCGCCGACGACCCTCTTCACCTCCCAGTAGCGCGGGTCAGAACCGTCGCGTAGCTGGGCGCGGACGCCGCGTCGCACGCGGGCCTTCGGGATGCGGATGCCTTCGGGGAGGTGCTCCTCGAAGTTCAAGCCCCACTTCTTCTTGCCGGTGATCTGGGTGATCTCGGCGGCGATGCGGTCGCGCAGGGCCTGGTCGGCTACCTGATCCAGCAGCACGTCTATGCGTCGCCGTTCGTCGGTCATCGGGGCAGCTCCTCAGCCTGGAGCGTCAGTCCCGGACGCTCACTCGTCATCACGCTATCGGGCGCTTATGCCGGGCGTGTCTGTCTGCAGTGGGCCGCGGACAGAGAGGGCACCCGGCCGTGGATCGTCAAGTGTCAAGTCAACTAATCCAGGAGGGCCGGATGTCCAGCGCTCCACTGACCGGGTGCCGTCTCAGATCTTAGCGGTCGCCCCCGTCGCCGGGGACTGACGCGTGCGGCGCGGCCGCGCATGCGCGCAGCCATGCCGCAACGCGCGCTTCGTCCCATTCCGTGATCTCGCTGGTGTGCAGTACTAA
>NZ_JBHWTD010000003.1:0-62002 GCF_043427715.1 Microbacterium sp.
AGCCGCGGCGCGCGGCGACGACCTCGGCCCGCTCGACGCCCGGCGCGGCGACGCCGCTGCTGAACGGCCCGACCTCCCCCGGTTCCTGAGCGAGGTGGACGGCTCCGGAGAAGTCCGCCCCGGTGTCTTCCGGCAACGGTAGCGCGAGCCCTGCGAGCCGCTCGCCGAGCGCGTCGTCGGCCGCTTCCGTGCCGGCACCGGACATCGCGGGCCGCAGGTGCGTGGTGATCTCCTCGAGCAGGCCCGCCATGTCGACGGTCTCCGCCGTGGTCACGATGACGGCATCCTCCTCGGGCCAGATGATGACGAACTGGCCGAACGCGCCGTCGCCGCGATAGCCGTGGCGGCTCCGCCAGTACTGGAAGCCGTAGCCCTGGCGCCAGTCGACCGGCTCGACCGCCCCGCCCGGGGCGCGGTCGGCGGTGTCGTTGGGCGTCTGCACGCGGGTCGCGGCGTCCACCCACTCCTCGTCGAGCAGCTGCCGGTCACCCCAGCGGCCCCGGTCGAGCATGAGCTGCCCGGTCTTCGCGAGGGATTCGGTGCGCACGTGGATGCCGGAGAATCCCATCTCGAATCCGTCGATGAGCATCCACTGGGCCTCGTCGATGCCGAGCGGCTCGAGGAGCCGTGGTCGGAGATACTCGAGCAGTCCCTGCTCGGAGGTGCGACCGACGAGGCGGCCGACGCCGTAGATCGTCGGCTGGTTGTAGGTGAAAACGCTGCCCGGCTCGTGTTCGGGCGGCACCGCGAAGAACGACGCCAGCAGGTCTCCGCCGCGACTGTCCGCCTCGGCGGTGGCCCGGTCGAGCGTCTCCTGCTCGTGGCCGCTCGACATCGACAGGGCATGACGCACGAGGTAGCGCCGGTACTTGTCGTCGATCCCCTCGGGCACGAGGTCGGGGAAGTGATCGACCATGCGGTCGTCGAGCGAGAACAGCCCCTCCGCCACGGCGAAGCCGGCAGCGGCCGACGTGAACGTCTTCGACAGTGAGTAGACGAGATTCGGCTGCTCCGCCGTGTACGGCGCCCACCAGCCCTCCGCGATCACGGAACCGTGCCGCAGCACCATGAGGCTGTGCAGCTCGATGCCGCGCTCGGCGGCGGCGTCGAGCAGGCGTTCGACGCCGGCGGCATCCACCCCCTGCGCGGACGGAGTGGACCGGGGCAGCGGAGCGGACGACGTCGTCATCGCCCCATCGTACGAAGTCGCGGGTCGGTCAGATCGCGCCGATGCGCCAAGATGCCGAGACTGTCACGCCCGACTCGAGCACGATCAAGCCCGCGTCGTAGTCGTAACGGTCGGCGTTGAACGCGTCGGGCGCACATGTCATCGGCTCGACCGCCATGCCGAGACGGTGGCTCGGGTTCGCCGGCCCGTCGGCCTTGTCGCCGGTGTAGACCTGCACCCACGGGCACTCCGGCCCCCACGCGACCTCTACGCCGACGCCGGACGGGTCGGTCACCCGCAGCACGGCGAGGCCCGCGGCATCCTTCTCGATGTCGGTGAAGGCGTGGTCGAGCTGCACGTCGCCAAGAGGTCGGGCAGCGCGACGGTCGAAGCGTCCGGGCTCGTGCGCGTCGACGGGGTGCAGTCGCACAGGGCTGAGCCGGTCGGGCGTCACCTCGAGGACGGATGCCGCGGGCAGCGCGAGCGTCCATTCGTCGAGCGGCGCGGGCCCGGCGATCAGGTACGGGTGGGGACCTGTGCCGAAGGGTGCCGGGCCCCCGCTCTCGTTCGTCGCGCGGACGGTCTGCGTGAGTCCGTCGGCGGCGAGCGCATACGTCGTCTCGACGCGCACCCGCCACGGGTACCCGGTCTGCGGCTGAATCACCGCGGCGAGGGTGACCTCCGACTCGGTGCGGGACACGAGGGCGAAGTCGAGCCAGGCAGCGAGCCCGTGCAGAGCCTGCGAGCGCTCCGGCTCGGTGAGCGGCGTGACGTACTCGGCGCCGTCGAACGTGTAGGTGCCGCCGACGACGCGGTTGGGCCACGGCGCCAGGGTGGCGCCCCGGTAGTCGGGGCGCACCTCATCGGCGTCGAACGGGACGATGAGGTCGCGGCCGTCGTGGCGGAGCACGCGCAGGGTCGCGCCGACGGAGGCGATGTGCGCCTCGTAGCCGTCGGCGCGCAGCGAATAGTCGACGCCCGAGACGGGCGAGGTGGTTTCGGTCACGGGCGGAGCATCACTTTCAGAGCGGCACGGTCGTCCATCAGGCGGTAGCCCTCGGCGGCCTCATCGAGGGGTAGTTCACGGTCGAAGACCGCCCCGGGATCGACCGTACCGTCCAGGACTCCCGGCAGCAGATCGTCGATGTACGCCCGCACGGGGGCGACGCCACCGGCGATCGTGACGTTGCGGGCGAACTGGGTGCGCCCGACCGGACCGGTGGAGTACTGCGGCACCCCGACGCGGGTCACCGTGCCGCCGTCACGGACCACGCCGAGCGCCTGCTCGTAGGCGGGAAGGTGCCCGACGGCGTCGACGACGACGTGTGCGCCGTCACCGCCGGTCAGATCACGGACCTCGGCGATGCCCTCCTCCCCGCGCGCGGGGACGACGTCGGTCGCACCGTAGCGTCGGCCGAGGTCGGTGCGCGCAGCGTGGCGGCCCATGAGGATGATCCGTTCCGCGCCGAGCTGGCGCGCGGAGAGCACCGCGAGCAGGCCCACGGCGCCGTCGCCGATGACGACGACGTCCTTGCCGGGGGCCACACCGCCGGTGACGGCGGCGTGGTAGCCGGTGCCGTACACGTCGCTCAGGGTGAGGAGGCCCGGCATCCGCTCATCGTCTTCGGCGACGTCGACGCGGTACAGCGTGCCGTCGGCGAAGGGGATGCGGCGGAACTGCGCCTGCGCTCCGCCCGCACCGGTCGGGACCGACAGCCCCGCGACACGGCAGGAGGTCTGCAGTCCCTCGCGGCAGAAGTCGCACGTGCCGCACGAGAAGACGAACGGCACGATCACGACGTCTCCGACCCGGACGGTGCGGACCTCGGCGCCGATCTCCTGGACGACGCCGATCATCTCGTGCCCCATCGAGCGGCCCGCCTCCTCGACGGGCATCGAGTGGTACGGGTGCAGGTCGCTGCCGCACACGCACGCGACGACCGTGCGGACGACCGCGTCGGTGGCCACCTCGATCCGCGGGTCGGGGGCGTCGATCACCCGGACGTCGCCGGGTCCGTACATGTACGCAGCTCGCATGCTCCGATTCAACTACGGATGCCGCGTGGCCCGTGAGCGGCGTGGCGTCGTCACGGGGTGTCGCCGGTCGCCACCGGGCGGTCGTGGTTCGACCACTGGCTCCATGATCCGGCGTACAGCGCGGGGTCGTACCCCGCCAGGCGCATCGCGAACGCGGCCTGCGCGGCCGGGTATCCCACCGGCGCGGAATGGGTTGACCAGTACCTTCGCCCCCTCTGAGTCGCCCCCGGGTCTCGTGGAGGGTCTGATTCCCCGAGAGGATGATGACCATGCCAGCATCGAGGAAGTATCCGCCGGAGCTTCGTGAGCGTGCGATGCGGCTTGTTGCCGAGGCCCGTAAGGAGGATCCGGAGCTGTCGTTGAACCAGGCGGTGGTCCGGGTCGGGCCGCGTGTCGGGGTCAACGCCGACACGCTGCGGGGCTGGTGCAAGGAGGCCGCGATCGACGCGGGCGAACGGCCGGGGACCACGACGAGCGAGGCCCAGCGCATCAAGGCGCTCGAGGCCGAAGTGCGCGAGTTGAAGCGGGCCAACGAGATCCTGTTGGCGGCGTCCTCCGCCAATACTTCCCGAAGTCCACCGACCTGTCCATTCACACCGCCCGTGACCTCGAACGCGTTGAGAACGAGCTGAACCGCCGACCCCGCATCACCCTCGGTGATCGAGCGCCAGCCGACCTCTTCGAGGCACTGCTACCCTCCGAGAATCCGCTCTCGTTGCGATGACTACTGGAATACAAGCCGGCGCTATGGCCTCGAGATCAACCGTCGCCGACACAACCGACGCCTCGCCGATCGCGGCCCTTCGTTCCGGTCGTGGTCACCTGGTTCAGCGGTGTCGATTTGCGGTTGCGTGGTGGTGTGCAGTCGCGGAGAACGACGCTGACCCCCTTTGACCCGAGACGCTCTAGACCGAGATGTCAGGTGCTCCTCGTTGATGGAGGATTGGTCTGAAGGTAGTTCCGTCGTGCGCGGATCACACCCATCTCGTAGGCCGTGACGGCGATGAGCGTGACGGCGAGAAGAGGCAGCGTGAAGTAGAGCATGACAAGAGTGAACCCGCTGAGCGCGTCGTGCTGCGTCGCCGCGAGCACGAGGTACACGGTGTAGGCGATGTAGAGGAGCACGAACACAGCGCCCTCCCATCGCTTGATCGCGAAGCCGGTGAAGGCGATCGGGACGAGCGCGACGGCCGCGGCGATCATGAGGGGGATGTCGAGGGCGATCGCGGCGTCGGCAACGGGGATACCCGCGGGGAAGAAGACGGCGGGCAGACCCAGCACGAATCCCAGGTTGAAGATGTTGCTGCCGACGATGTTGCCCAAGGCGATGTCGCGCTCGCCGCGGAGGGCGGCGATGATCGAGGTGGCGAGCTCGGGCAGCGACGTTCCGACGGCCACCACGGTCAGACCGATGATGAGGCTCGACACGCCCAGGCTGGCGGCGATGTTCGTGGCGCCGGTCACCAGCAGCCGCGCGCCGACGACGAGGAGACCGATGCCTAGGACGATCAGCAGCACCCCGTACAGCAGACCCTTCCGTCGGGGGCGGGGGGGTGCGGCGGAATCGTCACCGCCTGATCTTCCCGGTTGATCTGCGCTGTCGCCCCTGCTCATGGTGAAGCTGAGGACGACGTGAGCCGTGGCCGCGGCGAGGAGCAGCGCCCCGTCCCATTGGCTGATCTCACCATCGAGCGCGAGCAGCAGGAGCAGCACGCTGATTCCCACCATGACCGGCACGTCGAAGCGGACCAGTCGACGTTTCACGGCCAGCGGCAGGATGAGAGCCGACAGACCGAGGATGAGGAGCACGTTCACGATGTTGCTGCCGACGGCGTTGCCGACGGCGAGGTCGGGTTCGTTGTCGAGCACGGCGCCGATGGTGACGGAGAGCTCGGGAGCGCTCGTGGACGCTGACACGATGACGAGGCCGATGACGAGGGACGGCACACCCAGCCGGGCGGCGAGGCCCGACGCGCCGCGGACGAGCGCTTCACCGCCGGCGATCAGGATGACCAGGCCCAGGATGATAAAGCCGATGTCGAGGATGTTCATTGGGGCAGCCTTCTGGTCGGGTGGTTGCGGGTGTCGTCCGGGGAGTGGCGTTCGGTGTCGCTCGCGCGGGGTGGGGGGAGGGCCTCGTCGCGCAGGGCCTCGTCGCGTGCGAGGTCGTTGTAGTGGGCGCGGGTGTTCAGTGACACGCCGGCCCGGTACGCCGCGCGCCCGAGGGCGAACCCACCCACGGGTGAGGTGATCAGCTGGAGCGCGACGGCGAGGAGAAGCGGGATGGCGGTGCGCCACGACGGCTCGATCAGGAGTGCCCCGAGCAGCACGAGACAGACCCCGAGGGTGGCGGCTTTGGTGACCGCACTGAGTCTGGTGTACACATCGGGAAGCCGGAGCAGACCGAGGGCCGCTACGGCGAACAGGAGGATTCCCGCGGCGACCGCGGCGTATCCGAGTGCGCGGCCGGCGGCGAGCAGATCAATCATGGCCGGGACCGATCGACGATTCGCGCCAGCGCGACGGTGGCGAGGAATCCGGTGAGTGTTGCTATCAGCACGATGTCGACGAGGGCGGGGTTGTCGGTACTCAGCGACAGCAGCGCGATCGCGGCGATGAAGGCGAAGAAGACGAAGTCGGCTGCGGCCGCCCGGTCCGCGTCGGTGGGGCCGGAGATCATCCGCCAGACGGCGGGCGGAAGCGTCAGCAGCAGCGCGGCCAGCAGCAGGTTCTCGAGCGTCACGTGATCACTTCTTTCCCGTTCTCAGCCGCACGGCTGCCAGGTACCGAGATTCCAGTTTCTCCAGGTCGGCCATCAAGGCGTCACGGTCGGGAGCGTACATCGCGTGCACGTACGCTCGGGGTGGATCGCCGTCGCGGATCGCGAGGGTGAGGGTGCCCGGGGTGAGGTTGGCCAGGGCCGCGAACGTGGACACTTCCCCTCGCGTGGCGCACCGCAGGGGGAACGCGATGACGCCGATGGCCAGTCGACTGCGCGGGGTGAGCACGTCCACGGCGACCTCGATCGACGCGCTGACCACGAGCCCCGCGAACCACACCAGGAATACGAGCATCCGACCCAGACGGGCAAGGTGACTCCACAGTGCTCTCATCGTCCGGTCACCGCTTCGATGTAGGGGGACAGATCGAGGAGGTTACCCGCCGCCGTCTCCGACAGCGCCAGCATCGGCTCCGCGCAGACGCCGAAGACCACACTCAGCACCGACAGCGCCAGCACCGGGAGTATCAGGCGCGCGGGGACGCGCGGCAGAGGTGCCAGGGCGGGCGCGGGTTCGTCTCCCCAGAACGCGCCGTTCCAGATCTTCAGCATCGACAGCAGAGTGAGAAGGCTCACGGCCACGGCCGCACCCGCCGCGACCCATGCCGCGGCGTCCGCGGCGGCGACGACCAGGGCGAATTTCGCGACGAAGCCCGACAACGGCGGGATGCCGGCGAGCGAGAGCGCGGGAACGAGGAACGCCGCCGCCAGCAGGGGAGAACGGCGCGCGATGCCCCCCAGGCGTCGGAGGTCACCCGACCCGGTGACGCGCTCCACGGCCCCGACGGCGAGGAACAGCGCCGTCTTCGCGATCATGTACTGCACCAGGTAGAACACGCTCGCACCCAGCCCGGCGAGGGTGAAGAGTCCGAGGCCGATGAGCACGTAGCCGACCTGGCTGGACATGTGGAACGACAGGATCGCACGCATGCCGGACGATCCCAGCGCGCCCAGCACCCCGACGACCATCCCCACGACGCACACGGTCAGGATGATGGCCTGCAACCGTTCGTCGACTCCGAAGGCGACCGCGTAGACGCGGAACAAGCCGTACACGCCGATCTTGGTGAGCAGCCCCGAGAAGAGGGCGCTGATCGAAGGCGATGCGAACGGATAGGTGCGCGGCAGCCACCAGTGCACCGGCACCATGGCCGCCTTGCCCGCGAGAGCGATCAGGACCACGCCCATCGCGATTCCGGCGGGGGGCGACTCGGCGGCCACACCGGCGAGCTCGGCGAGGTTGACCGTTCCGGTCACCCCGTACACGAGGCCGATACCCAGCAGCAGCGTGGTCGAGATGAACAGGTTCACCGTCACGTAGACGCGTCCGGCTCGCACGGATCGTGCCGACCCGGACCGGGTGAGGAGTACGTAGGAGGGCACCAGGGCGACTTCGACCATCACGAACAGATGGAAGAGGTCGCCGGTCACGAATGCCCCGTAGACGCCGCCGGACAGCACGAGGACCAGGGGCGGGAAGAAGGTGTCGCGGTCTTCGCCGGAGGCCGCGGCGTACACGCAGCAGATGAGCACTAGGAACGCCGCCGCCGAGAGCAGAAGCGCGCTGAAGGCATCGATCACGTAGGGAATCGCGATTCCCTCCGGCCAGCCGGAGACCTGATGCGCAAGAACCGAACCGTCCGCGGTTTGCGTCAGCGCCCACACGGCGAAGCCCAGCACCGCCGCAGTGGTCAGCCACAGCACAGCGCGCCGGACCAGGGATGACGGCACCGCCAGGCAGAGCCCTGCTGCGCCGAGCGGCACGCCCAGGAGGAAGGGGAGAAGAACGGTCACGGTGCGCCTGCACCCCCCCGCCCGGTGTCTGCCACATCGGGGCCGCGGGGATCATCGTCTGCCGATTCACCGGCACCCTCGGTGGGATCGGCCCGCGAGACGGCATCCGCCGGGATGCCGACGGCATCGCGATCGCCATCGGTGGCGTCGTCGTCCGATCCGTCGTCTTTCGCCGGCGCTCCTGCGAGCGTGATGAGGTACACCGTGATCGCGAAGGCGATGACGATCGCGGTGAGAACGAACGCTTGGGGAAGCGGGTCGGCGATGCCTGAGGGATCGCCGACGGCCGAGATGAAGGGCGGCTGCCGGCGATCGGTGCCACCGGCGGCGAGAAGGACGAGGTTCGCGGCGTGGCCGAGGAGCACGAAACCGAGGATGACCCGGAGCAGGTCGCGCTGCAGGACGAGGTAGATGCCGCCTGCGACCAGGACCGCGACGGCGAATGCGGAAGTCATCGCGGCGCCCCCGCTTCCTGCGGTGTGCCGCTTCGCGCGCCCAGGCGGCCGATGGCGCTGACGACGAGCCCGATCACGCACAGGTAGATCCCGACGTCGAAGACCAGCGACGTGGTGAGGGTCTGACTGAATCCGCCGAGCTCGACCGAGGTGCGAAGCGGCCGGAGGAAGGAGCCGTCGATCACGCCGACCAGCCCCGTTCCGACGCAGACGAGCAGGCCCGACGCCAGCAGAGGCTGCGCAGGCAGACGGGCCCAGCGGCTCCGGGAAGGAGCGAGGCTCGCCAGGGCGACGCCCGCGCCGCCGACGAGAGCAGCGATGAAGCCGCCGCCGGGATCGTTGTGCCCCCGCCACAGCAGGAAGAGCGAGAGCGCGACGACGACCGGTCCGACGACGACCGTGACGGTCTGGAAGGGAGCGGCGTTCCCCAGCCGCTCCTCCCGGGTCGGCAGGGCGGTGACGCTCCCGACGCCGTCGGTCGCGTCACCGAGGGCAGATGGCGGGCGAGCGGCGCCCAGGGCGCCCAGGAGCGCCACGGCCGCGACGACGAGCACCGTCGCCTCTCCTAGGGTGTCGAGTCCTCTGAAGTCGACCAGGACGGTGTTGACGACGTTGGTGCCACCCGACAGCTCCGGGCCCTCGCGCAGCAAGAAGTCTCCGGCCGGCGAGATCTCCCGTCGGCCGGTGAGAGCGTACGTGGCGGCGAACGCCGCGACACCTGCGGGCACCGCCATCGCCGCGGCGCCGAGGCGGCGACGACCGGAGGGGCGCTCCATGACCGCCGACAGGCGCCGCACCACGAGCACCGCGACGACGACCGTCAGCACCTCGACGAGGAGCTGAGTCATCACCAGATCGACTCCACCCACGATGAGGAACCACGCCGCCACCGCCAGACCGACCACTCCGACCAGCGCCAGCGCGGCAAGTCGGGAACGAACCACGCACAGTCCGGCAACGGCGAGGGTGAGCGCGACGATCACTCCAACATCGACCGCTGCCGCAGTGCCGGGGATGACTGGCGGGACGGGTCGAGCGATGAGGACGAAGCCGAGGGCCGCGACCAGGAGTACGCCGATCGGATACGCGAGGTGGGCGGCAGGTGAGGCAGCCCGTGCCGGGGCCGCAGACCACTGCCCGAGGGCCAGCAGGCCGCTGTACGCGCGGTCGTAGAGGTCTCGTCCCCGCAGCGGCAGGTTCCATCGGTGGAGGAAGGCATCGACCTGGTCGCGTCGGAGGAACAGCGCGATGCCGCCGGCGATCGTGACGGCCGACAGGGCGACGGGTACCGAGAAACCGTGCCACAGGGCGAGGTCCGAATTCCCCTCCTGCCCGAGGGTGTCGATCACCGTGGCGTCGATCAGCGGATTCAGCGTGCTGACGCCCGCCCCGAGAACGAGTCCGGCCACGGCGGGCACGATCGCAGGGGCGAGGAAGCTCCACCGCGGTTCATACAGGTTCGGCTGCTCGAGCGGCCCCGCGAACGCCCCCCACATGAGGCGGAAACTGTACGCGAAGGTCAGCGTCGCAGCTGCGACAGCCGCGACGGACAGCAGCACATTGATCCCCGGCGCGGCGGAGTACTCCCAGAAGGCGTAGTACGCCTCCTCCTTCGAGACGAATCCCAGCAGTGGAGGCACTCCAGCCATCGACAACGCGGCCAGCGCGGTCAGGGTCGCGGTCACGGGCATGACGCGGTAGAGGCCGGAGAGCTTGCGGATGTCTCGGCTGCCGGCTTCCCGGTCGATGATCCCGACAAGCATGAACAGTGTCGCTTTGAACAGCGCGTGGACGAAGGTGTGCAGCGCGGCGTCGGCGAGACCGTCGACGTTGCCGAGGCCGATGAGCGCGATGATCCAGCCCAGCTGACTGACCGTCGAATACGCCAGCAACGACTTCAGGTCGTGTTGCTTGAGCGCGAGCACGGCACCGATCACCGCGCTCACCAGTCCCACGGTGAGGAGCGTCGCGGTCCACCACAGGGTCTCGGCGTACACCGGCGAGAACCTCATCAGCAGGTAGATCCCACCCTTGACCAGGGTTGCCGCGTGCAGGTACGCGCTGACGGGCGTGATCGCGACCATCGCGTCGGGGAGCCAGAAATGGAACGGCACCTGCGCAGACTTCGTGAACGCGGCGATCAGGACCAGCACCGCGATCCACGGCGCCGCGGAGGAGTCGCGGAGCACGTCCGCCCGATCGAGGACCGTGGCGAGAGAGGTCGTTCCGAGGGTCACGAAGACCAGGACGACCGCCATCAGCAGGGCCAGCCCGCCCGCCGCGGTGATCACCAGGGCACGCGTCGCCTGACGTCTGCCACGCCCCGTCCCGCCGATCAGGAGGAACGAGCACACGGTCGTCAACTCCCATGCCACGTACAACAGCACCAGGTCGGCGGCGAGCACGAGCATCAGCATCGCGGCCGCGAAGACGGTCAGGAGCACGAACAGCCGGCCGTGACTCTGATCGTCACCGAGGTAGCGGGCCGCGTACGCCATCACCAGCGCGCCCACGCCGAGGATGAGCACAGCGAACAGCAGACCAAGGCCGTCCATCCGCAGCTTCAGCGCCACGTCCAGCGACGGCAGCCACACGAGCTCCGCATCGACGCTCCCCGCCAGCGCATCGGGCGCGAAGACGAGGAGCAGACCCAGCACCAGAACGAAAGCACCCGACAGGGGATATCCCGCGTTACGGCCCATCGTCCGCGCCAGCGGAAAGGCGAGCACCGCCGCCAACGTCATCACGGAGAACGGCACCAGCAATGACACCCGCGAACTCCCTTCACCAGGTGCGTCCGCACCCGGGAAGGCGGTGACGTGAGCGCAACTGCATCGGATCATATCGGAACAACCGAGGCGCCGCGGACCTCGACGGACCCGATCACGTGAACGAAACGATCAAGAAACCCTTGGCGTTTCCTATGAAAGGGCGGTTCCGCTCTCGCAGCGCGGTTCCGGGCGCCCGGTTCAATCCCCGTCGCCTCGGTGGGGACCTCGAGAGCGCTCACCCCTTCCGGGCGCACTGGACAGCCGCCGCGTGCTCTGGTGGACTCGAAGGAGAAGAAAAGAGGACCTGAGCGGATGACGCCGGGCAACCTTCCCTCGGGACGCTACTTCACCCTTGCCTGGACGATCCCGGACCGCATCGGCGGGCTCACCACTGCGATGCTGCAGCGGACCCGAGCATTCGTGCGTGCCGGCGTGGGGAGGTGACCGTTCTCATCTTCGACGACAGAGTCGATTACCCCGTAGTCGCCCAGCGTCTCGCTGACCGGGCCATCCTCACGAGCGGCGAAGGACGATCGGTCATCGTCCGAGGATAGGGCCGGACCGTTCGGGGGCGCACATCTATACGGGGCATCGCACCGGCACACGAAGGGCGTGTTTCGGACCTGTGAACGTCCTCCGGACAAAGTGTCGGCCCACGCCGGTCACGGAAAGCAATCGTCCGGTTCCCCCGCGATGTCTTGCACGGCATCTGCCCAGACGTATTGAATGACCGACAAGCGCCACACCGGCGCAGGAGCGGAGCACCATCCCGTGACGAGCGCACCCGAAGCCCTCATCGACGCCATGGATGCCCGAGACGTCGCCGACGGCTCGGTCGTCCTCACCGACGTGGTCAAGCGTTATGGCGACCAGACTGCCGTCGACAAGCTCTCCCTGGTGATCGAACCGGGCGAGTTCCTGTCACTGCTCGGCCCGTCCGGCTGCGGCAAGACCACGACCCTCCGGATGATCGCCGGATTCGAGCACCCCGACGCGGGCGACATCCGCATCTCGGGAGTGAGCGTCCTGGGCACGCCGCCGAACAAGCGCGACGTCAACACCGTCTTCCAGGCGTACGCACTCTTCCCACACATGTCGGTCGCCCAGAACGTCGCGTACGGACTGTCGCAGCGTCGCGTCGCGAAGACCGAACTGCAGGAGCGGGTCACCGCCGCCCTCGACATGGTGCAGATGCGCCGGTTCTCCGACCGCAAGCCCACGCAGCTCTCCGGCGGTCAGCAGCAGCGCATCGCGCTCGCCCGCGCCCTCGTCAACCGTCCCTCCGTCCTGCTGCTCGATGAGCCCCTCGGCGCCCTCGACCGGCAGCTGCGCGAGGAGATGCAGCTCGAGCTGAAGCTGCTGCAGTCGCGGCTGGGCATCACGTTCGTGTTCGTCACGCACGACCAGGGCGAGGCGCTGTCGATGAGCGACCGCATCGCGATCATGCGCGCGGGCCGCATCGAACAGCTCGCCGACGCCGACACCGTCTACTCGCGGCCCGCCAGCGCGTACGTGGCCGCCTTCGTCGGGCAGCAGAACTTCTTCCGCGGCGACCTCGTCGAGCGCGGCACCGGCGTCTCCACGAGCCACCTTCAGGTGCGGTCCGCCTCGAGCGCTCTCTCCGGCGCCGCGGGCATCGCCGCGGTCCGCCCCGAGAACGTGGAGATCATGGCGGATGCCGCGGATCTACCCGACGCGAACGCGGTGCGCGGCGAGCTCATCGGCGTCTCGCACCAGGGCGAGGTGATGCAGTACCTCGTGCGCCTGGGCGACGACCAGAGCGTGATCGTGCGCCGCCCCACGCCGCAGGCCCCGCACCTCTCGCTCGGCGACACCGTCGTGTGCCGCTGGCGGCCACAGGACGTGCTGCTGTTCCCGGCCGACGACGCCGCGGCGGCCGCCGGCTACGTGGCGCCCCCGACCGACTGACCCATTTCCCCGTTCCGCCCGCTGTACCCGACCAGGAGGCTCCCGATGACCGACGCAACCGAACTCCGCGTCCTCGCCCACCGCGACGCCGTTCCGGTGATCGCCCGCGAACTCTCCCGTCGCCGGCTGCTCACCCTCGCCGCCCTCGGCGGTGCGACCGCGCTGCTGGCGGCTTGCGCACCCGGCGGCGGCAACGGCACCGGCGCCGGTGCGCAGCCGAGCGCGCAGGCGACCGG
Organism: Microbacterium sp.; assembly: GCF_043427715.1. Classification (GTDB taxonomy): domain Bacteria; phylum Actinomycetota; class Actinomycetes; order Actinomycetales; family Microbacteriaceae; genus Microbacterium. The sequence continues at coordinate 13,170 of NZ_JBHWTD010000003.1, forward strand.
CGGCGAACTGGAATCGGCGCTGTCGGTGTACACGTGGGGCGACTACGACGCCCCCGAGGTCGTCTCGAGCTTCACCGGCACGCTCGGCCCGAAGGTGTCGCTCGACTCGTACAGCTCGAATGAGGAGCTCATCGCCAAGCTCGTCGCCGCCAAGGGCACGAGCGGGTACGACATCGTCGTGCCGACGGGTGTCTTCATCCCGCAGATGATCGAGAACGGGCTGCTCACGAAGCTCAACAAGGACCTCATCCCCAACCTCGTGAACATGGACCCGAGCTCGATCGGCCGCGCGTGGGACCCGAACAACGACTACTCCATCTGCAAGGCGTGGGGCACCACGGGCTTCGTCTACGACAAGACCGTCATCACCCGCGAGCTCCAGACGTGGGGCGACTTCTTCGACGCCGCACAGAACGAGGCCAGCGGCAAGACGAGCATGTCCGATGACCCCGCCGGCATCATCGGGTCGTACTTCTGGGCCAACGACATGGACTGGAACACCACGGATCCCGACGAGCTCGAGGCCTGCCGCGCCTTCCTCGTCGAGAAGATCGCGCCGCACATCTCGGCGTTCGACTCCTACCCCGGCACCAACGCCATCCCGCAGGGCACCCACGTACTCATGCAGGCGTGGAACGGCGACGCCCGTCTGGGCCTGCTCGAGACGAGCGAGCCCGAGCGCTGGCAGTGGGTCCTCCCCGGCCCCATCACCGAGCTCTGGATGGACAACTGGGCGATCGCCGCCGGCGCCCCGCACCCCGAGGCCGCCCACGCCTTCATCAACCACTCCCTCACTCCCGAGGCCCTCTCCCTGAACCTCGACTACATCGGCTACAACGTCGGCGGCAAGGACATGGAGAAGGCGGCGGCCGACGCCGGCATGGAGCTCAGCGACCTCATCTTCTTCTCCGAAGAGCAGCTCGCCTCCATGCGCGAACAGGAGCTCAACGACTCGCAGACCGTGCGCGTGGAGATCTGGAACGAGATGAAGGCCGCCGCGGGTGCGTAAGAAGTCCCTCGGAGGGCTGCTGGCCCTGCCCGCATGGGCATGGCTGGCGACCTTCTTCGTCGCGCCCGTGCTCCTGGTGGTGTGGTTCAGCTTCGGCTACAAGCCGGGCATCTTCGGCACGCACGCCAACGACATCCTGTCGTTCGACCGCTACGCTGAAGCGCTCTCGCCCACCTTCTTCGCCACCTTCCAGAACACCCTCTGGGTCGGGATCCTCGGCACGGCGCTCTGCTTCGCCGTCGGGGCGCCCGTCGCGTACTGGATGGCTTTCAAGGTCCGTCCCCAGCGGCGCGGCATCCTGATCGCCCTCATCCTCGTGCCGTTCTGGACGAACTTCCTCGTCCGGACGATCGGCTGGCAGGTGATCCTCTCCCCCGAGGGATGGGTGTCGACCGCACTGCAGTCCATCGGGCTGCTGAACGGCCCGCTCGACCTGCTCTATACGCGCGGCGCGGTGCTGCTGGGCGTCGTCTACAACTACCTGCCGCTGATGATCCTGCCGCTGTTCGTCGCGTTCGACCGCGTCGGCCCCCTTGTCCGCGAGGCCTCGAAGGACCTCGGCGCCGGCAAGGTCTCGACCTTCCTGCGGGTCACGCTGCCGCTGTCGCGCCCGGGCATCGTCGCGGGCGTCCTGCTCGTCTACATCCCGCTGATGGGCGACTACATCACCGCGACCGTCCTCGGCGGCGCGCAGGGCAACATGGTCGGCCAGCTCGTCGCGAGCCAGTTCCAGACCGCTCAGAACTGGGCGCTCGGCTCGGCGATGGCCGTCGTGCTCATGCTCGTGATCGCACTGAGCATCGGCGTCGCCGCCGTGCTCATGTGGCTCGTGACCCTGCCCTTCCGCGCCCGGAACCGTCTGGAGATCGCCGCATGAGCGTCACCACGAAGACCGAGACGATCCTCCGCCGCGTCGACGGCAGCACCGTGGGCAGCGACCGCCGCCGCTACCGCTCGTGGAGCGACATCGCCCTGAACGTGTGGGGCATCCTGGTGCTGCTGTTCCTGTTCGCGCCGATCATCGTCATCATCATCCACTCGTTCAACACGGGCCGACTGCTGGTGTCGTGGCAAGGATTCGGGTTCGACGCGTTCCTCACTATCCTCGAGAAGCCCGCCGTCCAGAACGCGGTGCGGGTGTCGCTCATCACCGCCGCCCTCTCCGCCGTCATCGCGACCGCGCTCGGCACGCTGGCCGGCATCGCGATGGCCCGCTACCCGGGCAAGTGGGTGTGGTGGTTCCTGGGGCTCCTCCTTTTCGTCTCGGTCACCCCCGAGATCGTCGACGCCGTCGCGCTCCTCCCCTGGTTCGTCATGCTGGGGCAGGATGCCGGGATGCTGATCTTCAACGACGGCATCGTCCGCCTCGCGGTCGGCGCCTCGCTGTTCTCGACCGCCGTCGTCGCCTATCTCGTCCGCGCCCGTCTCGTCGGCCAGGACGCGAACCTCGAAGAGGCCTCCGGAGACCTGTACGCGACGACCTTCGCGACGTTCCGTCGTGTGACCCTGCCGCTCGCGATGCCCGCCGTGCTCGCCGGATTCCTGCTGGCGTTCACGCTGGGCCTCGACAACACGATCATCGCCGCGTTCGTGCAGGTGTCGGGGTCCACGCCCTGGCCGGTGTACGTCCTCAGTGCGGTGCGATCGGGCCTGCGGCCCGAGATCGCGGCGGTCTCGACCGTCATGCTCGTCCTCACCCTCATCGCTCTCGCGGTCGTCGCGCTGGTGCTCAAGCGTGCCGGCGACTCGGCGACGGACATCGCCCGCACCATGACCGGAGGCTGACATGCCCGCAGCGGATCTCGTCTTCACCGGAGGCGGCGTCTTCACGGCCGACACGGTGCGCTCGCGCGCGAGCGCCGTCGCCGTCGCGGGAGGCCGCATCGTCGCCGTCGGCCACGACGTGAGCGACCTCGTCGGGCCGGACACCGAGGTCGTCGACCTCGCCGGGCGCCTGCTCGTCCCCGGATTCCAGGACGCCCACGTCCATCCCGTCTCGGGCGGCCTGGAACTGCTCCGCTGCGACCTCGGCGACGCCTCGACCGAGCCGAAGTACCTCGACACGGTCGCCCGGTACGCGGCATCCCACCCCGACGAGGAGTGGATCCTGGGCGGCGGCTGGTCGATGTCTGCCTTCCCCGGTGGCACCCCGACGGCCGCGAGCCTCGACCGGGTGCTCCCGGACCGCCCCGCCTTCCTCCCGAACAAGGACGGCCACGGCGCGTGGGTGAACTCCGAAGCACTCCGCCGCGCCGGCATCGATCGCGACACCCCCGACCCCGCCGACGGTCGCATCGAGCGGTACGCCGACGGCACCCCCACCGGCACCCTCCACGAGGGGGCCATGTCGCTCGTGATCCGCCTGCTCGATGACCCCAGCCCGGAGTTCCTGCGCGAAGCGCTCTACGCCGGACAGCGCTACCTGCACTCGTTCGGCATCACCGCCTGGCAGGACGCGATCGTCGGCGACTACAGCGACCTCGTCGACCAGGGTGAGACCTACCGACAGGCCGCGATCGACGGCTCGCTGACCGGAAAGGTGGTCGGTGCCCTGTGGTGGGACCGCACCCGCGGGCTCGAGCAGATCCCCTCCCTCGTCGAGCGCCGGAAGCGGTTCTCCCACGGCCGGTTCCAGGCGACGAGCGTGAAGATCATGCAAGACGGCGTCGCCGAGAATTTCACGGCCGCGATGCTCGAGCCGTACTGCGACGGCCACGGACACCTCACCGACAACTCCGGTATCTCCTTCGTCGACCCGGAGACCCTGAACGAGGCGGTTCCGCAGCTCGACTCCCTCGGCTTCCAGGTGCACTTCCACGCGATCGGCGACCGTGCCGTGCGGCAATGCCTCGACGCCGTCGAGCACGCCCTCGTGCGCAACGGCCGCAGCGACGGCCGCCACCACATCGCGCACCTGCAGGTCGTCCACCCCGAGGACATCGACCGGTTCCGGAGCCTCGGTGTCGCCGTCAACATGCAGTCACTGTGGGCGACGTACGAACCGCAGATGATCGATCTCACCCTGCCATTCCTCGGCGAGCCGCGCGCCGCGTGGCAGTACCCGTTCGGCGACCTGCTGCGAGCCGGCGCCGTGCTCGCCGCCGGCAGCGACTGGTCGGTCTCCTCACCCGATCCGCTCGCCGCGATCCACACCGCCGTCAACCGCACAGCCGCACCCGGCTATGAGGAGGGCGAGTACGACGCGTTCCTGCCGGAGCAGGCTCTCGACCTCGCTTCCTCCCTCACCGCGTACACCGCGGGCTCGGCCTGGGTGAACCACCTCGACGGCGACACCGGCACGATCGAGGTCGGCAAAGCCGCCGACGTCGCCCTGCTCGACCGCGACCCGTTCGCGGGGCCCTCCGACCTCATCGGCGCGACGCGGGTGCTGCAGACGTTCGTCGACGGCACCCGGGTGTACGCGGCGGACGACGCATGAGCAGGCATTCGACCGTCTTCGAGCGCCGCGCGCCCGCGGCATCCGTCGTCGACGAGAGCCTGACCGGCAGCCGGCACGCCGTCTTCTGGACCGAGGATGTCCCGGCCCACCTGCGCCCTGACCGGCCCGCGCTCACCGGCACCGTCACCGCCGACCTCGTCGTCGTAGGCGCCGGATACACGGGACTGTGGACAGCCCTGCTCGCCGTGACCCGTGATCCCGGATGCCGCGTGGTCGTCGTCGAGGCGAACCGTGTCGGCTGGGCGGCGTCGGGCCGCAACGGCGGGTTCTGCGAGGCGAGCCTCACGCATGGGCCCGAGAACGGCGCCGCGCGCTGGCCGGACGAGCTGCACACCCTCGAGCGGCTCGGCAGGGCGAACCTCGACGAGATCGGCGCCGCGGAGGAGGCGTACGGCCTGGACTTCCAGTTCGAGCGCACCGGCCAGCTGGCTCCCGCCACCGAGGAGCACCAGCTCGAGTGGCTTGCCGACTGGGCCGCGGAGAACGAGAGCGGCGTCGTGCTGCTCGATGCGGATGCCACGCGGCGGCAGGTCGACTCCCCCACCTATCTCGGCGCGGTCTGGGAGACCGAGACCACGGCGCTCGTCCACCCCGCCCTCATGGCCGCCGAACTCGCGCGGGCCTGCGAAGAGCGCGGCGTCGTCATCGCGGAGCGCTCACCGGCGCGGGATCTCGATACCCCGGCATCCGGCGGAGTCGTCGTCACGACCGACGCCGGCCGGGTCGTCGCCGACCGCGCCGCGCTCGCCACGAACGTCTTCCCATCCCTGCTGATCCGCAACCGCCTCATGACGGTGCCGGTGTACGACTACGTGCTCATGACCGAGCCGCTCACCGACGCGCAGTGGGCGTCGATCGGGTGGGCGAACCGCCAGGGCATCGGCGACATGGCGAATCAGTTCCACTACTACCGGCCCACGCGCGACGGTCGGATCCTCTTCGGCGGCTACGACGCGGTCTACCACTACGGACGCCGCGTCGATCCGCGCTACGAGGATCGGCCGTCGTCGTGGCGGCGGCTGGCGAGTCACTTCTTCACGACCTTCCCGCAGCTGGAGGGCCTGCGCTTCTCGCACCGGTGGGCGGGTGCGATCGACACGTCGACCCAGTTCACGGCGTTCTTCGGCACCGCCCGTCGCGGCCGGGTCGCCTACGCCGCCGGGTTCACGGGACTCGGTGTCGGGTCGACGCGATTCGCCGCCGACGTCATGCTCGACCTCCTCGCCGGCGAGCAGACCGAGCGCACCGAGCTCAAGATGGTCCGGAAGCGCCCGCTCCCCTTCCCTCCCGAGCCCCTGGCCAGCATCGGCATCCAGGCGACGAGGTGGTCGCTCGACCGCGCCGATCACCGTCGCGGCAAGCGCAACGTGCTGCTGAAGACCCTCGACGCCGTCGGGTTGGGGTTCGACTCGTGAGCGTGCTGGAGCCGAACTCCGCAGCGGATGCCGCAGCGGTCGCGCTGCCGCTCGAGCCGATCCCGGCGGATCAGGTCGTGGACGGCGCGCCCGAAGCCGGCTTCGCCGAGCTCGCCGACGGCCTCGGGGTCTGGGAGCACACCCCGGGAACGTCCACCGACGTGGAAAACGACGAGATCTTCGTCGTGCTGAGCGGTCGCGCGACCGTCAGCTTTCCGGGCTCCGACCGGGCGCCGATGGTCCTCGGGCCGGGTTCGGTCGGGTGGCTCGCCATGGGAACGGCAACGGTCTGGCGCGTCGAGGAGACGCTGCGCAAGGTCTACGTGAGCGGAGGCGCCTGAACCGATGCGCTCACCCGACCGTCGCGCGACGCACGAGCAGCGCGAGGTGCAGCGCCGTCTGCACCTCGCCGTCGTCGAGGTCGGCCCCGAGCAGCTCCTGGATGAGCGCGATGCGCTGGTAGAACACCGAGCGCGACAGGTGCGAGGCGGCTGCCGCGGCGGTGCGGTTCACGGGGTGGGCGAGCATCGCCTCGAGCACCATCAGCAGGTCGCCCGAGCGGGTGAGGTCGTATTCGATGAGCGGCGCGAGCATCCGCTCGCCGTGCTCGATGACCCGATGATCATCGCGGAGCGCCGTGATGAGGCGGGCGAGCGGCCGGTTCTCGACGCGACGCAGGTGCGGGCCGCCGAAGGTCTGGGCAGGTCCGGTGCGGGAGAGGTCGATCGCCTCCTGCAGCGAGGCGACACCCGCCTCCAAACCGGTGCCCGCCGAGCCCACCGACAGGGTCAGACGGTCGCTGTCGACCCCCAGCGCCATCGCGAACGCGCGGGCCGCGGCGTCGTCGAACCGGGCCTTGGCGGGCAGCGAGACGAGCATGGCCGAGCCTGCTCCCTCCAGCGGCGAGGATCCGGCCAGGGCGCGCCCGCCGAGTGCGCGGGCAGCGTCGTCGGCGGCGGCTGGCGTCGGAGTCGCCCCCGCGGCCACCACGCCGAGAAGCTGCGCGCCCTCGATCGGCAGTCCCGACGCCTCGACCCGCGCCGTCGCGGCGGCGTGGCCGGCGAAACGACCGCGGACGAGCTGGTCGAGCAGCTGGCGGCGTCCGATGCGCACCCACTCGTCGCCGGAGCCCTCGGTCAGTCGGCCGAGCGAGAGCGCCAGCGCTCCCTGTTCCACGATGTTCGCGCGCCCGGCAGGGTGGTCGGGTCCGGGGAGCGCGACGAGGTGGCCCCACCGGATGCCGCGGGCCTCGACCGGCACGATGAGCCAGTCGGGCTCGCCCGCGTCGCGGTGGGCGAGCCGGGACCGCACCTCCCAGCGGGTGAGGATCTCCTCCGCCTGCGCGGGCGGCACCTCGGCGACGACGACGTCGTGCGCGAGGTTCTCCAGCACGACGGGTGCTCCGAGGGTCTGCGCGACCTGCGCGACGATGTGGTCGGCCGCCGCGCCCCGCAGCGCGAGCCCCGTGAAGCGCGTGCGGACGTCTTCGCGCATCCGCAGAGCCGTGGACTGGTCGTCGATGATGCGCCGGTGCACGGCTTCGGTGATCGTCACGAACTTGACTTCGCGGTGCAGTGCGACGAGGGCCAGTCCGTGGTCGTCGGCAGCGGCGATCACCTCGGCGGGAGCGGCGTCGAAGCGGGTGCCGAGCTCGAGCACGAGGCACGAGGCACCGGCATCCACGAGTCCTTCGACGAACTCCCGCAGCGCAGCCGCGTCATCGGGCCACGCCGAGCCCGTCGACAGGAGCAGTTCGCCGCCGTCGAGCAGGCGCGCGACGCCGATGCTGTCGGACGCGTGCACCCAGCGCACCGGCGCATCGAGGGCCGCACCTCCCACGAGCACGTCGGGGCGACCGGCGAGGACGGCATCGAGCGCCAGCACCTCGCGGACACTCGGCAGGCTCGCTGCGGCATCCGGACGATCCGTCCGGGTCGGGAGCGCACGCGAAGAAGAGGACATCGATACTCGCCGTTCGGGGTCAGAGAGCAGGTGTGCGGTCAGCCTATCCGCACCGGTCGATCTGTCCGGACGGCTCGGAGAGGGCGTCGCGCCCTCAGCAGGGAAGGAACACCATGACGCTGCAGAACCTCATCGGCGGCGAGCGCCGCACCCCGTCGGGCCCGGAGTTCGAGCTCATCAGCCCCGTCACCGGGGAGGTGTACGGCACCGCGGGCATCTCGACCGAGGAGGACGTGGATGCCGCGTTCGCCGCGGCCGCGGCCGCCTTCCCGGCCTGGCGGCGCACGACTCCCGCGCAGCGGCAGCTCGCCCTGTTCCGCCTCGCCGACGCCCTCGAAGCGCACGCCGAGGAGTTCGCCGACCTGGAGTCGGAGGACACCGGCAAGCCGCGCGCGACCCTCGTCGCCGACGAGATCGAGCAGTCGATCGACCAGCTGCGCTTCTTCGCGGGTGCCGCGCGCGACTTGGACGGGCGAGCCGCGGCGGAGTACGCCGAGGGCTTCACGTCGTTCGTGCGCCGGGAGCCGATCGGCGTGGTCGCGCAGGTGACACCGTGGAACTACCCGCTGAACATGGCGATCTGGAAGATCGCCCCGGCGATCGCCGCCGGCAACACCGTCGTGCTCAAGCCGAGCGAGACGACGCCGCAGACCACGGTGCGGCTTGCCGAGATCGCCGCCGACGTGCTGCCGGCGGGGGTCCTCAACGTCGTGCTGGGCGACCGGACGACCGGCGCGGCGCTCGTCGCGCACCCCACCCCGCAGCTGGTCGCCATCACGGGGTCGGTGCGCGCCGGGATGCAGGTCGCCGAGAGCGCCGCGCGGAGCCTGAAGCGCGTGCACTTGGAACTCGGCGGCAAGGCGCCCGCGCTCGTGTTCGCCGACGCCGACCTCGATGTCGCCGTCCCCGGCATCGTCGAGGCCGCGTTCTTCAACGCGGGCCAGGACTGCACGGCCGCCACCCGCGTGCTCGTGCACGCCTCGCGCCACGACGAACTCATCGAGCGACTCGTCGCCCACACCCGCAGTTCCGCCCGCACCGGCGCGCCCGATGACCCCGACGCGTTCTTCGGGCCGCTCAACAACGCCGACCAGCTCGCCCGGGTGAGCGGTTTCATCGAGCGCCTGCCCGCGCACGCGACGGTCGCCACCGGCGGGACGCGTAAGGGCGACACCGGCTTCTTCTTCGAGCCGACGATCGTCACCGGCGTCCGCCAGGACGACGAGATCGTGCAGCAGGAGGTGTTCGGACCCGTACTGACGGTGCAGCCGTTCGACACCGACGAGGAGGCCCTCGAGCTCGCCAACGGCGTGCCCTATGCGCTGGCGGCATCGGTGTGGACCCGCGACCACGGCCGCGCCATGCGCTTCAGCCGAGACCTCGACTTCGGGTGCGTGTGGATCAACGCGCACATCCCGTTCGTCTCCGACATGCCCCACGGCGGCTTCAAGCACTCCGGCTACGGCAAGGACCTCTCCGTCTACGGCTTCGAGGACTACACCCGGATCAAGCACGTCATGGCGAGTCTCGCGTGACCCGCAACGGCGACGTCTCGTTCTGGTGGGCGCAGCTGGGCCGGCCCGCACCGCGCGCCGCCCTGTCGGGCGATGTCGACGCCGATGTGTGCATCGTCGGTGCCGGGTACACGGGGCTCTGGACGGCGTACTACCTCACGCGCCTGCAGCCGGACCTGCGCATCGTGGTGCTGGAGCAGCGCTTCGCGGGCTTCGGCGCGTCGGGCCGCAACGGCGGGTGGCTCGTCAACTCCGTCACCGGTGGCCGCGGGCAGTACGTCAGAACCCACGGGCGTGAGGCGGCGATCCGCCAGCAGGTGGCGATGAACGAGACGATCGACGAGGTCATCGCGGTCGCGGCCGCCGAGGGCATCGACGCCGATGTCCGCAAGGGCGGCGAGCTCGTCGTCGCGCGGAACGCGGCGCAGTGGGCGCGCACGCGAGCCGAGGCCCGGTCGGAGCAGTCGTGGCCGCACACCGACGTCGAGCTGTGGGATGCCGCGGCCCTGGGCGAGCGGCTGCGCATCGCCGGCGCTCTCGGTGCGACCTGGCAGCCGCACGGCGCCGCCATCCATCCGGCGAAGCTCGCGGTCGGGCTCGCCGAGACCGTCGAGCGCCGGGGCGTCACGATCTTCGAGGACACGCGTGTCACGGCGATCGAGCAGGGCCGCGCGCTCACGCCGCGGGGCACGGTCCGCACTGAGGTCGTGATCCGGGCGACCGAGGGCTTCACCGCCGATCTCGCCGGCGAGCACCGCACCCTACTGCCGATGAACTCGTCGATGATCGTCACCGATCCGCTGCCGGCGTCGTTCTGGCAGGAGGTGGGGTGGGCGGATGCCGCGACCCTCGGTGACGCCGCACACGTCTACATGTACGCGCAGCGGACCGCCGACGACCGGATCGCGTTCGGCGGCCGGGGTGTGCCCTACCGGTACGGCTCGCGCGTCGACACCGATGGCCGCACGCAGGAACGCACGATCCGCTCGCTGACGGCGCTGCTGCGGGACTTCTTCCCCGCGGCATCCGACGTTCCGATCGCGCACGCGTGGGCCGGGGTGCTCGGCGTGCCGCGAGACTGGTCGCCGTCGGTGGTCTTCGACCCGGCGACGGGGCTCGGTTCGGCCGGCGGCTACGTCGGCACGGGCGTCGCGACGGCGAACCTGGCCGGCCGCACCCTCGCCGACCTCGTGCTGCGCCGGGACAGCGACCTCGTCACCCTTCCCTGGGTCGGGCATCGCGCCCGCCGCTGGGAGATCGAGCCCCTCCGCTGGATCGCGACCCACGGGCTGTACGGCGCGTACGGCGTCGCCGACCGCATCGAGGCGCGCGGCGGCGAGCGCACCTCCTGGATCGCGCACGCCGCGAACGTCGTCGCCGGGCGCTGAGGGCTCCGGGACAGATGGGGAGCACTCCCCATTCCCTGACGGCGCGGCTGTGCCTACAGTCGGGGACGGAGGAGGCGCGCCATGGGAATGATGTTGCCGAACGAGTTGGTCTGGGTGATGGAGAAGCTCGGTTTCGAGTGGCCCGACATCGACGAGGACGAAGTGCGCAAAGGCGCCGTCCTCCTGCGGACCTACGGCAACGACCTCGAGACCGTGATCCAGTCGGTGGACCGTGTCACGCACCAGGACGTCGCTCCCGCCCTGCGCGGTCAAGCCGGCCCCTCGACGATCAGCGCGTGGAACACGAACCGGTCGAGCAACCTGCAGAAGCTGGTCGACGTGATGCCTCCCGCAGCCAGTGCGATGGAGGTGGGAGCCGACGCGATCTTCGCCCTGAAGATGAAGGTGATCGTCGATGTCACCTCCACGCTGGCGACGCTCCTGCTGATGCTCACCAACCCGTTCACCGCCGCGGGTGCCGGGCCGATGCTGTTGATCAAGAAGAAGCTGCTGAACGCCGCCGTCGACATCGTCGTCGAACAGCTGCTCCTCCAACTCGCGCCGGCCGTCGTCGAACCGCTCTCGGAGCAGCTGCCCGCCCTGATCGACGCGATCCTCGATGCGCCGATGGTCGAAGGTGAGATCGGCGACTCCGACGAGTTCTACGCCGACCTCCAGGCGCTCGAGAACGCGCAGTCGGCGATGAATGTGCACGCCGCGGATATCGATCAGCTCACCTCGACCTTCTTCGCCGACTTCTCGGCACTCGACTTCGGAGGCGACTGATGAGCGCGCTCAAGCCCATATTCCGTGAGGTCCGGCAGGCCGGGGTGAAAGCCGCGGGCGACATGAAGGATCGGCTGCGCGGGGTGGCCGACAACCTCAGCACGCATGTGACCACGGTCGGGCGGCGCGTCGTCGATGAAGACCGGTTCGACGACGTGGTGACGCGGCGGGGAGGGAACAGCAAGACCACCCACTCCGACCCGTCGACGGGCCGACCGGTTCGCGAGAGCGGGATCATCCGGGAGGACTTCGGAAGCTCCACACGAGGCGACAATGCGACGGCCATCGGTCACCTCGGCCGCTCAGGGGACGACGGCGGACACATCGGTGCGCACCGGTTCTTCGGCGACACCCCCGATGAAGGGATCGTGCCGCAGGCTGCGAATCTCAACCGTGGGGCATGGAAGCGGATGGAGAACGAGTGGGCGAACTGGACGGCCAAGGGATACGAGGTCTCGTACGACATCGACGTCTATCCGCCCGGCGCGGTTCGCCCTGATAGCTTCGAAGTCACCTACACGGTGACCGACCCGTCCACCGGTACGGTTGCGTACCGGAACTGGCCGAGCTTCTGGAACGAGAGCGGCGAAGCCTTCGACGCGATTCACCCCCGCGACATGCCCGACCTCCCCTGATCCGCGAGGAAGCGAACATGACCACCGAGACGACCACCGATCTGCTCCGCGCACTCATCGAGCACATGCGTGGGGCACCCGAGAACTGGCGGACGCTGTCGATCGTCGTCGAGTTGCGTGACGGTCGCGTGGGCACGACATACGGATTCACCTATTCGCCGGACGGCGACGCCGCAGCGGTGGCCTCGCGGCCCTCCGGGATCCTGCCGGCCGTCCAGGCGTACCTCGCAGAGAAGTACGCCGACGACGCGCCCCAGCCCCTGAAGTTCCTCGTGCAGTTCAACCGAGACACCGGGGTCTACGAGGTCGTCTTCGAAGACACGGATGCCGAACGCTGGCGTGTCACTCCTGCGAACATCGACACCGCTCCGCAGGAGCTTAAGCCCGAGTTCGCCTGACCTGCCCGCCGAGTACTCGCTCCGCGCGGTGACGAGTGAGGGAGCGATGACCCCGCGATACATCTACGCCGACAAGATCGGCGCCGGTCCGGAGCATCCGACGAAGCGCTGGGGACTGTTCACGAACGAACTGTCAGCGGAGCAAGCTGCGGAGCGGTACGCGCTACCTCCGGAGCAGCGCGAAAACTGGTTCGGAATCGTGCAGGCGGTCGACGGCGAACGACCGAGCGCCTACCTGCAGATGTGCCCCCAGGCCAACGGCGTCACACTTCACACGCTCGATGAACACGGGCGAATCGCCGCGGCGTACTCGTGGGGCGCGTACTCGGACACCGAGGTCCACGCTGACGACGAACACCCGCGGCTGTTCCTGACGCAGATCATCGGGTACGTCTACCCCGACGGCGACCGCTTCATGGACAGATCGGAATCCGTCGGCAACGTGCGAATGGGGTTCTCCCCCGACGGCGACGGGATCGAAGAGCGCACCCTGAAGCAGGGGCCCGGCCAACCGGCATCCGTGGAGACACGTGAGTTCACCGACGTCGTCGTCTCCGGCAACTGGTTCGACGTGCCGGTCTTCGGCGACTGGGATGCCTTCTTCCACCCGACGCCCGACGAGGACTGACGCCCAGCCCACACCTCACGGGGTGAGCGTCGCGGCATCCACGCCGAGGAGACCCGCGAGCACGCGACGAGTGAGCTCCGCCCGCTCGGGGTGTTCGCGCCAGCGCACCAGGCCGTGCGCATCGAGGCCGTCGATCATGGCGAGCAGGTGCCACGCGATCGCGTCGGCATCGACCTCGCCGAACACCCCGGCATCCTGTCCGCGGCGGATCTCGTCGGCGATGGCCTGCTGCCACGCATCCATCTCGCGGCGCACGCGTTCGGCGAGGGCCTCGTTGCGGGCGCCGAGCCCCCACCCCTGCACCCACACGAGCGTCACCTCGCGGCGGGAGCCGTCGAGGACGATGTCGAGGAACCGACCGAGGCGCTGCGGCGCGGCATCCGTCCCGTCCAGGAGACCCACGACCTCGGCCAGCTCGGCTGCCACGATCTCGCCGAAGGTGTCGGCGACGAGGCGGTCCATGCCCTCGGCGTAGTGCGCCACGAGCGCGGGGGTCATGCCGGCGCGCGCCGCGACCGCGCGCAGCGTGACGGCCGACAGCCCCTCCTCGAGCGCGATCGCGCGGGCAGCGTCCGCGAGCTCGCTCCGGCGCACGGCCGGGCTCTTCCGGACCCGGCGGCCGGTTGACGTGTCACTCATGGACTCGGTAGCCTCCACCTATTGATCAACCGGTCAATAAGGTAGCGGAGCCCGGAGGAGAGCGCCATGGGCTGGCGGATGCCGAGCGAGACCGCTTCGCACACACGCACCTGGATGGCCTTCCCGCGCGAGGGCCTCACGCTCGGCGAGACCGCCGCCGAACGTGACGAGGGGTACGCGACGTGGTCGGCCGTCGCCGCCGCCGTCGCCGCCTTCGAACCGGTCACGATGGTCGTCGACCCCTCCGAGACCACCCGCGCCCGCCGCATGCTGCCGGGCGAGGTGGCCCTCCTCGAGGCCCCCGTCGACGAGTTCTGGATGCGCGACCACGGCCCCTCCTTCGTCGTCGACGACGAACGCCCCGGCGCGCTCGGCGCCGTCGACTGGATCTTCAACGGCTGGGGTGCACCCGACTGGGCGTCGTGGCAGGACTCCGCCGCCCATGCTCAGCTGATCGCGGCCGAGGTCGGCGCCGAGGTCGTGTCGTCGCTCCTCGTGAACGAGGGCGGCGGCATCCACGTCGACGGCGAAGGCACCGTGCTGCTCACCGAGACGGTGCAGCTCGACCCGCGCCGCAACCGCTACGCCGACCGCGCCCGCGTCGAGGCCGAGATGGCGCGCACCCTCGGCGCGACGCACGCGGTGTGGCTCAGCCGCGGCCTCACCCGCGATTACGACGACCTCGGCACGAACGGGCACGTCGACATCGTCGCCACCATCCCGTCGCCCGGGCGTCTGCTGCTGCACGACCAGCGCGACGCCTCGCACCCCGACTTCGCCGTCACCGCCGCGCTCCGCGCCGAGCTGACCGCGCAGACGGATGCCGCCGGGCGCCCCTTCGAGATCGTCGACCTCCCGGCGCCGGCGACCCTGACCGACGCGCACGGTCCCGTCGACTGGAGCTACGTCAACCACCTCGTCGTGAACGGCGGCGTCATCGCCTGCGGCTTCGGCGAGGAGCGAGCGGATGCCGCGGCTCGGGCCATCCTCGCCGACGCCTACCCGGGCCGCGAGGTCGTGACCGTCGACGCCCGAGGCCTGTTCGCCCGTGGCGGCGGCATCCACTGCATCACGCAGCAGCAGCCGGTGGTGACCGCGTGATCGACGTCACCGAGGCGTCCATCGCCGCCCTGCGCACGGCGCTGGAGTCGGGCGAGGCCACGGCCGTCCAGCTCGTGGAGTCCTACCTCGCACGCATCGACGCGTACGACGGGCCCGACACCGAGACGGCGCTGAACGCCGTCGTCGTGCGGAATCCCGACGCGCGCGCCGAGGCCGCGGCATCCGATGCCCGTCGCGCCCGCGGCGAGACGCTCGGACCGCTCGACGGCATCCCGTACACGGCGAAGGACAGCTACCTCGTGCGCGGGCTCACCGCCGCCGCCGGGTCCCCCGCCTTCGCCGACCTCGTCGCGCAGCGCGACGCGTTCACGATCGAGCGCCTGCGGGCGGGCGGCGCGATCTGCCTCGGGCTGACGAACATGCCGCCGATGGCCAACGGCGGCATGCAGCGCGGCCTGTACGGCCGGGCCGAGAGCCCCTACAACGCCGACTACCTGACCGCCCCGTTCGCGTCGGGCTCGTCGAACGGCTCGGGCACCGCCACCGCCGCGAGCTTCGCGGCGTTCGGTCTCGGCGAGGAGACCTGGTCGAGCGGCCGCGGACCCGCGTCGAACAACGCGCTGTGCGCCTACACGCCCTCCCGCGGGGTCATCTCGGTGCGCGGCAACTGGCCGCTCGTGCCGACGATGGACGTCGTCGTGCCACACACCCGCACGATGGCAGACCTCCTCGCAGTGCTCGACGTGATCGTCGCCGACGATGCCGAGACGCGCGGCGACTTCTGGCGCGTGCAGCCGTGGGTGCAGATCCCCGCGGCCTCCGCCGTGCGCCCCGCGTCCTACCTCGCCCTCGCGGGGGACGCGTCGGTGGCCGGGCGACGCCTCGGCATCCCGCGCATGTACATCGGCGCCGACCCCGACGCGGGGACCGGCACCGGCATCGGCGGCCCCACCGGCGAGCGCATCGAGACCCGCCCGTCCGTGCTCGCGCTGTGGGAGGCGGCCCGCGCTGACCTCGAAGCGGCCGGTGCGACGGTGGTCGAGGTCGACTTCCCCGTCGTCTCAGAGTACGAGGGCGACCGCGCCGGCGCCGGGACGATCGCGACCCGCGGCCGGGTGAGCCCGGCCTACCTCCGCCGCGAGATCGTCGACCTGTCGGCGTGGGCGTGGCAGGACTTCCTCCGCGCCAACGGCGACCCCGCGCTCGACTCACTCGCCGGCGTCGACGGCGCCACGATCTTCCCCGCACCTCCGGGCGCGCTCCCCGACCGCTACACCGGGTTCGACGACGACATCGCCGAGTACCCGGACTGGGTGCGCCGGCACCCGGATGCCACGCTCGCCGACATGCCCGAACTCGAAGACGGCCTCCGCGGCCTCGAGCGCACCCGCCGCGAAGACCTCGAGGAATGGATGGACGCCCTCGGCCTCGACGCCGTCGTCTTCCCCGCCGTCGCCGACGTCGCCCCCGCCGACATGGAGGTGAACCCGGCCTCGGCCGACCTCGGGTGGCGCAACGGCACCTGGGTCGCGAACGGCAACCTCGCGATCCGCCACCTCGGCATCCCCACCGTGACCGTGCCGATGGGCACGATGACCGACACCCGGATGCCGGTGGGTCTTACCTTCGCCGGCCGCGCCTACGACGACGCGGCGCTCCTCCGCCTGGCATCCGCCTTCGAAGCGCTCCGACCACGGCGGACCGCTCCCGACCGCACACCCCCGCTCCCCGCCGCGACGCCTCTCGGCGGCGGCGCCCCCACTCCCGAGGAGGACCCGCGATGACGACCCCCGCGCGCATGCACGATGTCACCGACGAGACCCGCCAGATCGTCGATCTCGTACTCGACTACTCCCGCCACCGCCTGCTCACCGGCGACAACCCGCTCGACAAGCCGCTGCCCCCGGCCGAGCTCGCCCGTCTCGCTGGCCCCACCATCACCGATGCCGGCATCGGCGCGCGGAAGGCTCTCGGCGTCTTCGAGCACGTCCTCGCCCCCGCGTGCATCACGACGGACGATCCGCGCTACCTGTCGTTCATCCCGAGCGCGCCGTCCAAGGCCGCCGCGGCGTTCGACCTCGTCGTCTCAGCGAGCGCCCTCTACGGCGGTTCCTGGCTCGAGGGCGCGGGAGCGGTGCACGCCGAGAACGAGGTGTTGCGCTGGCTCGCGAACGAGTTCGGTCTGCCCGCCGGGGCAGGCGGCGTCTTCGTCCAGGGCGGCACCCTCGGCAACCTGTCGGCCCTCGTCGCCGCACGGGAGACGGCGCGTGACCGCGGCATCCGTCCCGATCGCTGGCGCGTCGTGTGCTCGGCGGAGGCGCATTCCTCGATCGCGTCGGCGGCGCGGGTGATGGATGTCGAGGTCGTGCCGGTGGCGCCCGACGCCGGCGGCGTCCTCCGCGGCGACGCCGTGCGCGCCGCCCTCGCCGAGCACGGCGACAGCGTCTTCGCCGTCGTCGCCACGGCCGGTTCCACGAACTTCGGCATCGTCGACGACGTGGCATCCATCGCCGCCGTCACCCGCGAGGCGGGCGTGTGGCTGCACGTGGACGGCGCCTACGGGCTCGCGGCGATGCTCTCCCCCTCCGCGCGGGCGCACTTCGCGGGAGTCGAGCAGGCCGACTCGCTCATCGTCGACCCGCACAAGTGGCTGTTCGCCCCCTTCGACGCGTGCGCCCTCATCTACCGCGACCCCGAGCTCGGCCGCCGCGCGCACACGCAGCACGCCGAGTACCTCGACACCCTCACCGAGACGAGCGACTGGAGCCCGTCGGACTTCGCCGCGCACCTGACCCGTCGCGCCCGCGGGCTGCCGCTGTGGTTCTCGCTGGCCACGTACGGGGCGGCCGTCTACCGCGACGCGATCACGTCGTCGATCGAGCTGGCGGCACGCATCGCCGACGAGATCGAGACGCGAGACGAGCTCGAGCTCGTCCGCCGGCCGCAGCTCGGCGTGGTCGTCTTCGAGCGCAAGGGCTGGGAGAAGGCCGATTACACCCGCTGGTCGGCGGCGCTCCTCGACGACCAGCACGCCTTCGTGACCCCGTCCAGCCACGCGGGGCGCACCAACGCCCGCTTCGCGATCCTGAACCCCCGCACGCGTTTCGAGGACCTCACCGGGATCCTATACACGATGCGCTGACACGATGCGCTGACACGATGCGCTGAGACCTGCTCCACCCGACCCGCCCGCTCTGGAGGACCCCATGACCCGAACCGACGCCGACCTGCAGGAGATGGCCCGCGACCACCTCTGGCTCCACTTCGCCCGCCAGTCCGCGATGACCGAGGGCCCCGGGGTCCCCATCATCACGACAGGCGAGGGCCACCACATCTGGGACTCATCCGGCAAGAAGTACATCGACGGGCTGTCGGGACTGTTCGTCGTCGCCGCCGGGCACGGCCGGAAGCGCCTCGCGCAGGCCGCCGCCCGACAGGCCGAGGAGCTCGCATTCTTCCCGCTCTGGTCGTACGCGCACCCGTCCGCGATCGAGCTCGCCGACCGCATCGCGGAGCTCGCCCCCGGCGACCTCAACCGCGTGTTCTTCTCCACGGGCGGCGGCGAGGCCGTCGAGACCGCCTTCAAGCTCGCCAAGCAATACTGGAAGCTGCAGGGCAAACCCACCAAGCACAAGGTCATCTCGCGGTTCATCGCCTACCACGGCACCCCGCAGGGCGCCCTCGCGATCACGGGCCTCCCGGGCATGAAGTCGATGTTCGAGCCGGTGACCCCGGGCGGCTTCCGCGTGCCGAACACCAACTGGTACCGCGCCGGCGAGCAGGGTTTCACCGGCAGCACGCCCGAGGAGTACGGCGTGTGGGCGGCCGACCGCATCGAGGAGATGATCCTCTTCGAGGGCGCCGACACGGTCGCCGCCGTCTTCCTCGAGCCGGTGCAGAACTCCGGCGGCTGCTTCCCCCCGCCGCCGGGATACTTCCAGCGCGTGCGGGAGATCTGCGACCGCCATGACGTGCTGCTCGTCTCCGACGAGGTCATCTGCGCGTTCGGCCGCCTCGGCGAATACTTCGGCGCCGACGCGTACGGGTATCAGCCCGACATGATCACGTTCGCCAAGGCCGTCACGAGCGGCTACGCACCGCTGGGCGGCACCATCATCAGCGACCGCATCCACGAGCCGTTCGCGCACGGCGCGGCATCCTTCCCCCACGGCTACACGTTCGGCGGGCACCCCGTCTCGGCCGCCGTCGCGCTGGAGAACCTGGCGATCTTCGAGGAGGAGAAGCTGCTGCAGAACGTCCGCGAGAACTCGCCGGTGTTCCGGTCGACCCTCGAGAAGCTCACCGACCTGCCGATCGTCGGCGATGTGCGCGGCGACGGCTACTTCTTCGGCATCGAGCTCGTCAAGGACAAGGCGACCAAGACGACGTTCGACGACGACGAGTCGGAGCGACTGCTCCGCGGCTTCCTGTCGAAGGCCCTCTTCGACGCGGGACTGTACTGCCGCGCCGACGACCGCGGCGACCCCGTCATCCAGCTTGCCCCGCCGCTGACGATCGGCCCGAGCGAGTTCGACGAGATCGAGCAAATCCTGCGGAGCGTCCTCAGCGAGGCCTGGACGCGGCTGTAGCCGGAACGCGCGGCATCCCCTCGCGAGAAACCATCGGACGCGCGAGAAACCACTCCCGCACTGGTTTCTCGCGCAGGGGTGGTTTCTCGCGGATGCCGGCGCCGCGGACAGTCAGCTCACGCGATGACCGCGCGTCGCGTGAGCTCGGGGGCGCGCGGCGGAACGAGCCAGTTCACCGCGGCGATACCGAGGGGCAACGCGATCCCGACCACCGCCAGCAGCAGCCACGGGATATCCGCGAGGTCCATCGTCCCCTGCCAGGCGGTCTGCGACTGCAGCCAGAACCCGATCGGCGGAAGGATGCCGGCGGCCGCACCCGCAAAGGTGCCGAAGCCGGCGATCACGAGGCCCTGCCAGAAGCCGACGCGCCGGCGCAGACCTCGCGTCCCCCCGACGGCGGCGAGTGTCGCATCGTCGGGTCGACGTTCGAAGCGGGCGAGGCCGAGGGCGACGGCGCTCGCGCCGACGACGAGCACGGCGACCGCCACGAGCAGGGGCACCAGCCAGGACTCCGGACCGGACGGGCCCGACTCAACCCAGCCGCTCACGCCGTACTCGTCGGTGCCGGCCCCCTCGAGCAGAGCGTAGAACCGGTCGAGATCGCCCTGATCGGGCGGGTCGGGGAAGGTTCCGTAGAGTGCGCGGGCGACGACCGCCAGCCCCACGGACCGAGCGGTCTCGGGAGAGACGGCCACCGTGATCCCCGACTGCGGCGCGTCGACCACGATCGCATCGAGCCTGCGTTCCCAGGCCGGCCGCTCGACCTGCACCGGCTCGGCGGCGTCCTGCCCGTTCCCCGGGCCGCCGAACGACGCCGCGAAGCGGGGCAGGTTGTCGTAGGCGCCGCCGAACATCCACTGCCGCTCCGTCCAGGCGCCCACGGTGATCGTGCCGTCCGAGACGAGGCCGTCATCGACCACGAGCGCCCCGCCTGCGAGGTAGGCCTGGCGCTGCGCCGCGGTGAGTTCCACGCCGGTGGCGAGTTCGATGCCGTCGACGTCGACGACCGTGATGTTGTTCTGCGAGTCCTCGAACTCGGACCACCCGTACCCCTGCAGCCCGGCCTCCTCGCCGCGCTGCGTCAAGACGGTTTCCGGGAACAGCGCCGTCGCTCGTACCCGGTCCGCGGGGATCTCCGCAGCCGTTTCGGCCCAGTACGACTCCTGGCGGAACACCGTCGTCGCCTCGTCCACTCCCGCCGCTGACAGGGCGTCCTCCGCGGCCGCCGCGGCACGGTCGGCGGTGTCCGCCGTGAGGGGCTCCTCGGTCGTCGGGTACAGCGAGACGTTCGCCGTGCCGACGGGGGCGCTGTAGGTGTAGTCCCGCGCGGACTGCGCGACCGACATGGTCCCGAGCCCCACCGCGAAGACGCCGACGAACACGGTCGCGCCGATGGCGGCGAACGCCGGGACGGTGCGCGCGCTGTTCGCGACGGCGTCGCGGGACGCGATCCGCGCGGCGATGCCGAGCGTCGACAACGCGCGCGAGCTCAGCCAGAGCAGCCACCGGCCCGAGATGAGGATGCCGATCTGCGCGAGGATCGGGCCGCCTATGATGCCGGCGGTGGGCAGCCACCGCAGCGGTGAGTCGTAGGCCAGCTCGGTGTTCACCGCCACCGCGCCCGCAGCGATCCCACTGACGATCGTGACCGCCACCCCGACGAGGAGCAGGAGCGAGCCCCAGAGCGGCCGCGCCGCGGTGACCTTCTGTGGCCGACGCGCACCACGGAGCGCGCTGATCGTGTCGGACCTCCCGACTCCGCGGGCGGGTATGAGCGCGGATGCCGTGCCGACGAGCACCGCGAAGACGAGGATGCCGACCAGCAGCAGCCACGGCACATGGAAGCCCCAGAACATCGTGGCGGAGCCGTTGTCGGTGATCGCCATGACGAGTGCGCCGAGCCCCACGCCGGCGGCGATACCCACGCCGCCGGCGATGAGCCCCAGCACGGTGCCCTGGAGGAGCACCGTGCGCCTGAGATCCTTCGCGTCCGCGCCGACGCTCGCGGCGATCGCGAGCGCGCGCTGCTGCCGCCGGGCGCTGACGGCGAAGGCCGCACCCGCGAGCATGACCACCATGTAGGCGGCGGCGACACCGCCGGCGCCGAGCCCTGCGGCGAGCCCCAGCAGATTCATGAGCTGCTGCGAAGCGGCATTGATGTACGTCTGGCCGTCGGGCAGCTGGAACGGCGGCGGATCGAGCACCACCTCACGTGAGTAGCCGACGATCCCTGCGTCGTTGAGTGCCTGAACCGCCGGCCAATCGAGCGCCAGACCGGGGAGATACCACTGCGCCGCGTCGAAGCGATCAGCGTCGAAGAACGCGACCGCGGTGTGGTCGTCCGCGAGCACGGCGGCGTCGAAGACTCCCGTGATCGCGAACACCTCCCCCGAGCCGGCGAGCACGAGGTCGCCGCCGATCCGACCGTCGATGCGGTCGAGCGTCGCCGCCGTCACGAGCACCTCATCGGATGCCGCGGGGGCGCGCCCGTCGATCAGTGAGAATCGTCCGTCGAAGCGGGGGTCCCACACCGACCCGGCCCACGCAGACACCATCCCGATGCCCTCGGCGGTCTCGATGCGCTCGTCACCCTCCGAGATCGGGATCACTTCGGTGCCGGCGGGAAGCGCGCTGATCGGATCGGCGGGGATCGCCCCTTCGGGGACCTCGGACGACATGTCGGTGCCGTATCCGGTCCACCACACCTGGTCGGGAACCTGCCAGAAGTCCTCACCGGGCACCCCGGCGGGCTGGACCCACGCCTCCATGCGCCCGAGCTCGACGGCCACGCGCTCCTCAGTCGAACCGATCATGCTCGCGACGTACACCGCGACGCCCGCCATCCCGGCGATCGGCAGCGCGATGAGCGTCATGATGAGCAGTGACGACACCCACGTCCGCCGCACCTGCCGGCGCGCGATCCGCGCGGACACCCGGAACCGCGCCGAACGCGACCGCTTCGACGGTTGCACGCGCGTCTGGGGCGCGGCATCCGTTCGACGCCGCTCCTGCACCTCGGTCATCACGCCTCCGTGAGCAATGCGTCGGCATTCGCGCGGCGCGACTCGTCGACGATGCGGCCGTCGCGCAGGAACACGATCCGGTCGGCCCACGCCGCGTGCCGGGCCTCGTGGGTGACGAGGATGCCGGCTGCGCCCTGGTCGACACGGGTGCGCAGCATCTTCATGACCTGCTCCCCCGTTACCGAGTCGAGCGCACCGGTCGGCTCGTCGGCGAGGATCAGTCGGCGCCCGCCGACGACGGCCCGCGCGATCGCGACGCGCTGCTGCTGTCCGCCGGACAGGTCATCGGGGAACGAGGCGAGTTTGTCCTCGAGCCCCACCGAGGCGAGCGCATCCCGACCCGCACGGTGCGCCGCCCGCGCCCGGAAGCCGTCGAGCTCCAGCGGCAGCGTCACGTTCTCGAGTGCCGTGAGGGTCGGGATGAGATTGAAATCCTGGAAGACGAAGCCCAGCGAGCGCCGCCGCAGCTGCGCGAGGTCGCGAGCGGATGCCGTGGACAGGTAGGCCCCTTCCACGATCACCTCGCCGCCGGTCGGCCGCTGGAGTCCGCCGGCGATCGAGAGCAGGGTCGATTTTCCGGAGCCGGAGGCTCCCATGATCGCGACGAGCTCACCCTTGTCGACGGTGAGGTCGACGCCGGACAGCGCCGACACGCTGGTCTCGCCTTCGCCGTAGTGCTGCGTCACCCCAACGAGCTGGAGCACCGGCTCGCTCACCGGACCGCCTCCGCCGCGTCCGTGGCATCCGCCTTCGCCGGCCGACCCCGTTTGGGCTTCTCAGACGCGAGCTCGAGGCCCATCGTGTGGTGCGGGTGCAGCGCGAGGCGCTGCTCGGTGTGGTCGAGCCAGCGCACCTCGGCCTCGGCCGCGAAGATCATCGAGTCGACGACGAGCGACCATGCGAGCTCTTCGGGCCCGTCCGGGTTCGCGCCGGCGTACTTGGCCCGGTTCAGTTCCTGGAGCTGCCGCAGGGACGCGCTGCGCTGGGTCTGGATGACCGCGGCCAGGTCGATGCCCGGGAGGGTGGCGGCGATGGCCAGCTTGATCGCGAGCTCGTCGCGGGTGCCCTGTGCCCGCTCGACGGGGGCGCCGAGCCAGGCGCGCACCTCGGCCGAACCGGCATCCGTGATCTGCCAGTAGACGTGACCCTGCTCGTCGACGTCGCCCTTCTCGACGAGGCCGTCACGTTCCAGACGGTCGAGGGTGTTGTAGATCTGACCCACGTTGAGGGGCCAGGTCGACCCCGTGCGGCGATCGAACTCCGCGCGCAGCTGGTAGCCGTAGCAGGGACCCTGATTGAGAATCGCCAACAGGCTCTGACGTACGGACACGGGGTCTCCTCGCTGCATACCGGGTATGTGTTTTCCGAGTATATGCATACCGGGCAACGCGATGGCAAGCCCCGCGCGTCATACGCTGGATTAATGGTCGATGACCACGAGGCTAAAGACGCGCGGCTCGAGGCCGCCCGCTACCGGGTGCGCCGCGATCTCGGCGAGACCGACGATGTGGATGCCGCGGCCTCGAACACCGGCACCCCGACCGCGCACGAGCGCGCGCTCTACGTCGAGACCGTCATCCAGCAGGCGATCCGCCGCAGCGAGTTCGACGACCTGCCGGGCGCCGGCAAGCCGATCGAGGGACTCGGCACCTCGCACGACCCGGACTGGTGGATCCGGCGGAAGATCCAGACCGAGCAGCTCTCCGGACTCGGCCCTCCGGCGCTGCGACTGCGCGTCGAGCACGCCGCGTTCGAGGCGCACGTCGACGCGATGACCCGCGCGGAGGACGTCCGCGCCTACACCGAGGACTTCACGCGCCGCGTCGTCGAGGCCCGGCGGCAGCTCGAGGGCGGGCCGCCCGTCGTGACGCCGACGCGCGATCCGGATGCCGAGGTCGCCGCGTGGCGCGCACGGCGCGCGGCGCGGACCGCGGCATCCGCTCCTCCGACGGAGCCCGACCGTCCCCCGCGCCGCTGGTGGCGCCGCGGGCGGTGATCAGTCCGCGTCGGGGAACAGCGGCACAGCGGATGCGGGGCGCCGACCCTCGTACCACGCGGTCAGCTGCAGCGTCTCGAGGTCCGCGAACCGTCGACCCGACACCTGCAGGCCGATCGGACGACCGTCGGCGGTGAACCCGGCGTTGACCGACGTTGCCGGCTGTCCCGACATGTTGTACGGCAACGTGAAGCCGATGTGCGCCATCTGGACGTCCGCGTCGAAACCCCACGGCATCGGCCACTCGGCGGGGAAGGCGGCCATCGGCGCGACGGGCGACAGCACCGCATCGAAGTTCTCGGTCGCGGCCACGGTGCGCCGCTGGAGCTCGGCGAACGTCTCGTACGCCTCGAGGACGCGGCGTCCGTTGACATCCGCTCCGCCATAGACCCATTCGGTGATGTAGGGGAGGACGCGCGCCTTGGCCTCGGTGGGCAGAGCGACGAAGGTGCGCCAGAACCGGACGCGCCAGAAGTCGTCGATGTCGCGGAGGATCCCCTCGTGGATGAAGGGCTCGAGCACCGTGACCTCTGCCCCGGCATCCGCGAAGACCGCTGCGGCGTCCTCAACGGCGGCGCGCACCTCGGGATCGACGGCGATGCCCGCACCCGCATCCAGGTGGAGGGCGATACGGCGGCCCTGGACATCGGTGTCGAGATCGGTCCAGTCGATCGCAGCCGGCGGCAGCGCGGTGTAGTCGCGGGAATCGAAGCGGCCGACGCTCGTCATGGCTAGGGCGAGGTCCGCCACGGTGCGTGCCATGGGGCCCGCCGAGCGCCCGAAGTACGGGTTGTCGAGCGGGATCCGACCATTACTGGGCTTGAATGCCGCCGTCCCCGTCCACGCGGCGGGCAAGCGCACGGAACCTCCGATGTCGGTGCCGAGGTGGATGACGCCGAAGCCTGCCGCGGCGGCCGCACCCGCGCCCGAGCTCGATCCACCGACCGTCCACTCGGGGTTCCACGGACTGCGGGTGATTCCCGACAGACTGGACACACCCGACGAGAGCATCCCCCAGTCCGGCATCGTGGTGGAGCCGACGATCACGGCGCCGTCCTCGGTCAGACGCTCGACGACCGGCGAGTCGCGGTCGACAAGGACGGCCGGGTTCCCCGCGACGCCGGCACGCGCAGCGATGCCGACGCGCGCGAAGTTCTCCTTTACCGTCACCGGGACCCCGTCGAGGGGTCCGAGCGCCTGCCCGGCCCGCCAGCGCCCCGTGCTCGCTGCCGCTGCCGCGCGGACCGCGTCGGGATCGAGATCGGTGAACGCGTTGATGACCCCGTTGCGCGCCTCGATGTCGGCGAGGATCCGATCGGCGACCTCCGACGGCGTGGTCTCGCCGGCCGCATAGGCGGCGGCGAGCGCCGCCCCCGTCATCGTCGTGGTGTCAGCGGGGGTGGTGGTCATCGCATCTCCTGGATGTGGCTGATGGTGGGGGTCGCGTCGATGAGGGCGCGGGTGTACTCCTCGCGCGGATCGCGGTACACGGACTCGGTCGGCCCCTGCTCAACGATGCGCCCGGAGCGCATGACCGCGACCCGATCGCACAGGTACCGCACGACGTGAAGGTCGTGCGAGACGAACACGAGGGTGAGCCGGTACTCCTCGACGAGGTCGGCGAGCAGGTTGAGCACCTGGGCCCGCACCGAGACGTCGAGCGCGCTGACCGGTTCGTCGGCCACGAGGATGCGCGGCCGACAGACGAGGGCGCGGGCGATCGAGACGCGTTGGCGCTGGCCCCCCGAGAACTGGTGAGGGAAGCGTTCGAGGGCGTCCTGCGGAAGCCCGACCGCGTCGATCATCTCGGCCACCGCGGCGGCGCGATCGCGCGCGGACATCGCCGTCCCACCCTCGAGATTGGCGGCGTTGAGCAGTGGCTCGGCGACGATGTCGCGGATACGCATACGCGGATTCAACGACGCCATCGGGTCTTGGAACACGATCTGGAGATTGCGCCGCAGAGCCGCGAGATCCGTCGATCTCGGTCGCACGAGGCTGCGCCCCGCGACGTCCAGGCTGCCCGATGTCGGCTGGTCGAGGCCGGACAGCAGGCGCAGGAGTGTCGACTTGCCCGAACCCGACTCGCCAACGATGCCGAAACGATCGCCGGCCTGCACAGAGAACGAGACGCCGTCGAGCGCCTTCACCTCGCGCCGCGGCGCGCGGAGTGAGGTGCGCGCCGAGCGGTACACCCGGGTCAGGTCCTCCGCCGCAACCACCGTCTCGGCGGCCAACTCGACCGCGATGCGGTCCATCCTCGGAACCGCGTGACCCGGCAGGTAGTCGCCGGCGGACGCCACGGTGAACAACCGCCCGTTCCGGTCGGTGGCGGCGAGATCGGATGCCGCGAGCAGCCCCTTCGTGTACGGGTGCTGCGGACGGGTGAAGATCTCATCGATCGTGCCGCGTTCGACGACGCGCCCGTTGTTCATGACGAGCACCCGGTCGCAGGTCTCGCCGACGACGGCGAGGTCGTGAGTGATGAACAGCAGCCCCGCGTCCCGCCGTGAGACGGTGGAGATGACGAGGTCGAGCACCTGCTTCTGCACCGTGACGTCGAGGGCGGTGGTCGGCTCGTCACAGACGAGCAGCCCGGGGTCGTTCGCGAGGGCGATCGCAAGCACGACGCGCTGCCGCTGCCCCCCGGACAGCTGATGCGGGTACGCACGGGCCGCCTCGGCGGGAGAGGGGATGCCGACGTCCGCCAGCAGCTCGAGTGCGCGCGCGTCCGCGGCCCGCCGCCCGGGCTGGGTGCCGTGGATGAGCATGCTCTCGGCGATCTGCGCCCCGACCTGCATGAGCGGGTTGAGTGCCGTCATCGGCTCCTGGAAGACCATCGCGGCGCGCGACCCGCGGATGCCGGCGAGTTCGCGTTCGCCGCGTCCGATGAGATTGCGCTCGTCGTCGGCGAGCAGGACGGTCCCGGACGCCTGCAGCGAGTCGGGCAACAGCCCCATCACAGCGAGGGAGGTGAGGGACTTGCCCGAGCCGGACTCGCCGATCAGACCGACGCGCTCGCCGCGCTCGATGTGGAACGAGAGGTCCGAGATGAGCTCGCGGTCGCCGGAGCGGACGCTGAGGTTCTCGACGTCCACCGCCCGGGTGGCGGCGGGGGCGCGAAGCGGGGTGGTGAGGGACATCAGCGGCTCCGGAGCTTCGGGTCGAGACGGTCCCGCAGGCCGTCGCCGAACAGGTTGAAGGCGAGCACCGCGATCGCGATGGCGATGCCGGGGAAGATCGCGAGGTAGCTCGCCGAGGCGAGGAACTGCTGCGAGTCGAGCAGCATCCGTCCCCACGACGGGGTTGGCGGCATCGTCCCCAGTCCGAGGAAGGACAGTCCCGCCTCGGCGAGGACGGCGATGGCGACGTTGACCGAGCACTGGACGATCAACATCCCGCCGATGTTCGGGAGGACGTGACGGACGGCGATGGCGAATCCGCTGCGGTTGGCGGCGCGGGCAGCGAACACATAGTCCATCGACATGACCTGCATCGTGCCGGCGCGGGCGACGCGGGCGAACGCGGGCGCCGACCCGATGCCGAGAGCGATCATCGCTGTCACGGTGCCACCGCCGAAGACGGCACCGAAGACGATGGCCAGGAGGAGTCCCGGGAACGCCATGAGGACGTCACTGCCGCCCATGATCCAGGCACCCAGACGCTGCGGGCGCATGCCGGCCAGGATGCCGAGCGGTGCACCCAGCACGAGGCCGATGGCGACGGCGATCGTGCCTACGAGCACCGTGATCTGCGCACCGGCCATGATCTGCGAGAGGACGTCGCGACCGTACCGGTCGGTGCCCATCCAGTGCTCCGCCGACGGCGGCTGCAGGCGATCGGCGGCGACGGCGAACTCAGGGTCGTACGGCGTCCAGACGAGGGAGACGAGCGCGGTCGCGACGACGAGCACGATCAGCGCGCCACCCACGACGAGGCCGGGCTCGAGCGGTCGCCTGCGGGCGCGGACGGGCTCGGCGGTCACGGCCGCAGCGGGGACGGGGGTCAGCGTGGTGGTCATCATGCCCTCCGGAGCCGGGGATCGATCGAGGTGTAGGCCACGTCGACGAGGAAGTTGATGAGGATGACGGCGAGTACGAGCAGCAGGACGACGCCCTGGACGGCGAGTAGGTCGCGATTGCCGACGGCGTCGACCAGGTAGCTGCCGAGACCCGGGATGGCGAAGACACGCTCCACGACGACAGCACCGATCAGCAGGCCGGCCAGCTGCACGCCGACGACCGTGAGCACGGGGACGGCCGCGTTCTTCAGGCCATGCCGCACCAGCGCTGAGTTCGCCGTCAGCCCCTTCGCGCGTGCCGTGCGGAGGAAGTCCTCCCGCTGGATCTCGAGGACCGCCGAGCGCACGTACCGGGTGAGGATTGACGCTTGCACGGTGGCCAGCGCGATCACGGGGAGAGTCGCATAGCGCCCGAACTCGGGTCCCCACTGCCATCCGCCCGAGGGCAGCAGGCGCAGATTGATCGCGAAGACCATGATGAGCAGCATCCCGACCAGGAAGCTCGGGAGCGCGACGCCGATCTGCGACAGTCCCGAGATGGCGCCGCCCGTCGCCTTGCCGTGCCGCATCGCAGCGAGGGTGCCCAGCGGCACGGCGATGACGAGTGCAAGGAGCATCGCGAGGGCGACGAGCACCACCGTCACCTGAGCGCGCTCGGCGATGACCGGACCGATGGGCGTCTGCGTGACGTAGGAGACCCCGAAGTCGCCCCCGAGCGCCTTGCCCACCCAGGAGAGGTACTGCTCCCAGAGCGGGGCGGTGGTTCCGTTCGCCTCGCGCCAGGCGGCGAGCTGTTCGTCGGTGGCATCGATCCCGAGGGCGACCGTGGCCGGGTCTCCGGGCATCACGCGCAGGAACAGGAAGACCAGCAGTGTGGATACCCACACGGTGGCCAGGAACGTCCCGGCGAGTTTGAGAAGACGGATGGGCACGATCGCCCCCTTTCAGGATCGGATGCGGCGGGGTCAGCGCCAGGCGAGACCGGTCAGATCGAGTGACTCGGTGACGGCGTTCGCGGCGATGCCGTCGAGGTCGGCGTCGGCGACCACGATGTTCGGGAAGAGGAACAGCGGAACCGAGGCGACCTGCTCGGCCGTGATCCTCGCGACATCCTTCATCCCGGCGATCCACTCCTCGGTGGTCCCCGCGTCGGCGGCTGCCGCGATCGGCGCGATCTCGGAGTTGTCGAACCCGATGTAGTACTCGGGGTCGTTGAAGGTCGGCAGGATGTCCCGCGGCTCGACAGAGAGGATGACGGTCATCTCGTAGTCGTCGTTGGTGAAGACCTCGTCGAGCCAGACGGCCGGGAACTCGAGGGTCTCGATGGTGGCCGACACGCCGATCTCCGCGAGCTGGGACACCACGACCTCCGACACGGCGGTCGCGTAGGGGCGGGTCGGGACCTTGAACGTCACCGACAGGTCCTCGGCGCCGGCCTCGGCGAGCAGCTCGCGCGCCTTGTCGGGGTCATACGGGTACAGGTCGTTGAGGTCCTCGTAGTACGGATCGGTCGGCGGGACCATCGCCCCGATGAGCTCGCCGTATCCGGCCCACGCCGCGTCGAGGACCGCCTGACGGTCGATGCCGTAGGCCATCGCCTGGCGAACCCGCAGATCGTCGAAGGGAGCGGCCTGGTTGTTCAGGGCGAGCAGGATCTCACCGTTGGAGGTGCCCTGGATCACCTGGAAGTCCGGATTGGTCTCGAACTGCGAGATGAGGTCGGGAGCCTGCATGTTGAAGAGCATGTCGACGTCGCCGGCGCTCAGCGCATTCGTGCTCGTCACGGCATCGGCGAAGTAGCGGAGCGTGACGTCGGTGACGGCGACCTCGTCACCCCAGTAGTCGTCGCGCGCCTCGAGCGAGATGTGATCGCCCTGCACACGCTCCGTGATCACGTACGGGCCGGTGCCGACGGGTGTGTTGGCGAGGTCGTCCACGCCGCTCTCGTCGAACATCGCACCGACGCTGCCCGTCATCGAGTAGAGCCACGTATTGCTCGGAGTCGTCAGGACGACGCGTGCCTCGGTCGGCGAGACGACCTCGACGTGATCGAGCACCGCCATCTTCGCCTGGTTGATCGTCCAGTCGGTCGCGACGCGCTCGAGCGAGAACTTCACATCGTCCGCGGTGAACTCGGCACCGTTGGAGAAGGTGACTCCCTCCTGGAGGGTGAAGTCGTACGTCAGGCCGTCCTCACTCACGGTGTAGTCGGTCGCGAGCTGCGGGACGATCTCGCCGTCCTGGTCGAGGGTGACGAGGTTTTCGTAGACGTTGTTGAGCAGGACCTGAGGGATGGCTGCGCCGGACGTCGTGGTCATGTCGAGGTTGGCGGGCTCGCCGGTCAGTCCGATGACGACCGCGGGGTCGGGCGTACCGGACTCGGAGCTGGCAGGCGCGCACGCGGTGGCGACGAGCGCCACTGCGGCGGCGCTGACGACGACCGCGAGCAGGCGGCGGGGGGAGGGGATCACGGGGTCTCCAGAGCTGTGAGGGGTTTCGGGAAAGTTCGTGGTGCTGGGTTACTGGTCTGACCAGTTACCGTGACGATAGGATCGCGCCACAGGACGAAGCAAGCCAGGAAACAGGATGTTTACGTGGCGCTTCACGGCGTTCACAGACCGAAGGAGGGCGGGGTGTCGTTCACTCCGGTGCACAAGGTGAGCGCCTACGAAGCGATCGTCGAGCAGATCGAGTCGGCGATCGAGAGCGGGCAGTTCCTCCCCGGCGACCGACTCCCCGGGGAGCGCAAGCTCATGGCGGATTTCTCGGTCAGCCGCGCCACCATCCGCGAAGCTCTGCGCGTCCTCCAGGCGACCGGGGTCATCGAATCACGCCCGGGAGACCCCCGCGGGCCCGTGATCTCCGCGTTCTCCCCGAGACTGCTCGAGAAGTCGCTCTCGCAGATCTCACGGCACGGTGGCAGTAGTCGCGTCGAGCTGCTGCAGTTCCGCCTCTTCCTCGAGGGGAGCTCGGCACACCTGGCCGCCCTGCACCACTCCTCGGAGCAGCTCGCCGAGATCTCGGACGCATGGACGGAGATGCGTGACACCGTCGAGTCGGGCGAGCTCCACGACTACCCCGCCCGGGTCCGGCGCTACCACGACGGCATCCGAACGGCATCCGGCAACCGCCTCCTGGCCGCATGTGGAGGTGTCATCTCGGACATCATGGGCGACCTCATGGCCCGTCG
This sequence comes from Microbacterium sp., assembly GCF_043427715.1. GTDB lineage: Bacteria > Actinomycetota > Actinomycetes > Actinomycetales > Microbacteriaceae > Microbacterium. The sequence goes on from NZ_JBHWTD010000003.1 coordinate 44,885, forward strand.
TATCGACGAGGACCACGATGCGGAGGCACTGCTGCGTCGGGCCGTCACGGACGGTGCCGTGTCCCTGGAGCGGATCCGCGAGCGGGACGCCTCCGGAGCCCGTGCCGCGCACGCGGCGGGGATCTTCCGGTTCTACGAGGGGTCGCTCAGCGCGAGCGAGCAACAGTCGCTCAACGCACTGGTGTGAGCAGAGGGCGAGACGCCGCGAGCTCCCGCAGCGCGGCTGCGATCGCTCCCTGCCGGAGATCGCCGCCTCGGGCGGCGCGCGCCGCGAGGTCCCAGGCCCGGGTGACCAGACTCGCGGCGCCCTCGGTGCTCGTCGCGAACGCGCCCGCCCGTGCGACGAGATCGGGCACGACGGGGATCCCCCGATAGGCGAGCGCCACCTCGGCGACGGAGGAGACGGCGCCGCTCGCCGCCTCGACAACCGCGCGGGCGCGCACGGCATCCGCGTGTTCGTGCGTCAACGCTCGGTCGCCGCCCGCCAGCAGAAGGACGTCCAACGGCAGACGACAGAGGTCGCGGGTGACGCCGGATGAGGCCCCGATCCCGACCGCGACGAGCCCGCGGACGAGCGCCTGAGCCGTCCCGCCGAGACCCTGTACAGCGACCCGGGCGCGATCGGGCGCAATGGAACCCTGTTGCAGTCGGCGCATCGTCGCGGCGACCAGGCCGTCGACCTCCTGCGCTGCCGAAGGAGCCGGCGCCACTCCCTCCATCGCGAGGTCGTGGGTGCCCAGCATCCGAGGATCGACGTCGATCGAGATCTCCTCGACGCCGGAGACCGCGCCGACGAGCGCACGGCGCCACGTCTGCTGAAGTGCCCGCGCACGCGTGTCGTCCAGCGTCGCGCCCCGCCGGACGAGCGGCGTTCCGCGCACAGCACCGTCGCCGTAGACCACGCGATGGACCATCACCCGCCGCGTCGACCCGTCGCGCATCGCGACGACCTGAGGCGCCGATTCCTCGTGGGACGGGCAGAGGACCGCCTCGACATCCGTCCCGTCGAGCCCGACACCGATGCCGGCGCGCAGGGCCTGCCGACGCACGTCCTCCCACGCCGAGCCCGCGAAACCCTCCCGATGTCCGCGCGCGGCGAGGACGGATGCGGGGGCCCCGATCAGACCTGCGCGCATGTCCACGTCGCGCCTCACCCCGCCACGGACGTCAGCGCGGCGTCGAGGATCTCGAGACCGCGACGGGCGTCGTCGTCGGTGATGATGCAGGGAGGGACGACGTGGATGCGGTTGTCGGCGGTGAAGGGCAGCAGGCCGCGGGTCATGAGGTCCTTTTTGAGCGCGCCGATCACGGGGGGAGCGACCGGTTCGCGGGTCACGGGGTCGGCGACCAGTTCGAGCGCCCAGAACACACCGTCCCCGCGGACCTCTCCGATGATCGGGTGCTTCTCCGCCAGGGCACGCAATCCCGGGCCGAGGACGTCGTCCCCGACACGGCGGGCGTTCTCCACGATCCCCTCCTCCCGCATCGCGTCGATCGTCGCGACCACGGATGCCGCTGCGAGGGGATGCCCCGAGTACGTGAGCCCGCCGGGGAACACCCGGTCATCGAAGGTCTTCGCGATCTCGTCCGAGATGATGACGCCGCCGATCGGGACGTACCCGGAGTTCACGCCCTTCGCGAACGTGATTAGGTCCGGGACCACGCCGTGGGCCTCGAACGCGAACCACCGGCCCGTCCGGCCGAACCCGCTCATCACCTCGTCCAGGATGAGCACGATCCCGAACTCATCCGCCAGCTTCCGCACGCCGGCGAGGTACCCCGGCGGGGGGACCATCACACCCGCCGTCCCCGGCACCGACTCCAGCAGGATCGCCGCGATCGAGGACGGACCCTCCGCCTCGATCACCCGACGCAGGTGATGCAGTGCGCGCGCGCACTCCTCCTCGGGGGTCGTCGCCCAGAACTCCGAGCGGTACAGGTACGGGCCGAAGAAGTGCACGTGCCCGCGGGCGTACTCGTTCGGGATGCGGCGCCAATCCCCCGTCGCGACGATCGCCACGCCCGTGTTGCCGTGGTAGCTGCGGTATTGGGAGAGCACCTTGTCGCGACCCGTGTGCAGGCGCGCCATCCGGATCGCGTTCTCGTTCGCATCCGCCCCACCGTTGGTGAAGAACACCTTCGAGAAGCCCTCCGGCGCGAGATCCACGATCCGCTTCGCCGCCTCCGCGCGCGTGCTGTTCGCATGGGCGGGGGCGACCGTCGCCAGGATGCCCGCCTGCTCCTGGATGGCGGCGACCACGGCCGGATGCTGGTGCCCGATATTGACGTTGACGAGCTGGCTCGAGAAGTCGAGGTACTCGGTGCCCTCGGCATCCCACACCGTCACGCCGGAGCCACCCGCGATCGGCAACGGGTTCAGTGATCGCTGCGCCGACCAGGAGTGGAACACGTGGGTGCGATCGGCTTCCGCGATGTCGGCGTTCCGGACAGACGGGTCGGGAATGGTCATGAGCTCCTCCAAACGGGATGGTCCCCTCATGCTGACGCGGCAGGCCGATGGTTTAGCCTGCCGTTATGTCCCCCGCTCGCCGCGTCGATCAACGTTCTGTCACCCGAGGATGCGCTCGTGCCCGCTGATCTGCGCTCGGTGTTGAGCAACCGCCAGTTCGAGATGCGGACGCTCACCCCGCTGACCGATGAGGCCCTCGACCTCCCGCTTGCGTGGGCGCACAGCAGCGACCTGCCCGATCCGACGCCGTGGCTCCAGCCCGGCGGGCTCCTCCTCACCGACGGCGCACAGTTCCTGCCCGCCCAGGACGTCGATCCGGGCGGATACGTCGCCCGCCTGGCGGCGCACGGCGTCGCCGCCTTAGGCTTCGCCGTCGGCATCCTCCACGATGCCGTCCCGTCCCGCCTCGTCGCCGCCTGCGCGTCCACCGGGATGCCGCTGCTCGAGCTGTCGGCACGCACCCCCTTCATGGCCGTGATCCGACACGTCGCGGACGCCTCGGCCGCAGACGAGCGGGAGAACCTGGAACGCTCGCTCGTCGCGCATCGTCGTGTCGCCCGTGCGGCGCTGCGCCCCGACGGCCTGAACGAGATCCTCCGCGAGCTCGAACGCGGGCTCGACTGCGGAGTCCGCCTCTTCGATGCCTCCGGGACGGTGGTCGAAGTCCCGAGCACACGTGGCTTGTCGACGGATGCGGAGGGTGGCGCCGCCGATGCGGCCGCAGAACTGCTCGCGCGCGGCCGCGCGGCATCCGCTCGCCTCCTCGCCGCCGACGGTGGCGCGATCACGCTGCAGACGATCGGGCGCGAAAACGGGCTGCGCGGTGTCCTCGCGGTCGAGACGAGCGTGGCGGGGTACGACGCGGCCGCCAAGGACCTCATCGACAGTGTCATCGCCCTCGCGAGCATCGCGCTAGAGCAGAACCGCACGCTCGATCAGGCTCGCCGACGCCTGCGCTCCGGCATCCTGGAGCTGCTCCTGGCCGGTGTGACGGACGTGGCGGGGCGGACCGTGCACCACCTCTGGGGCGATCTGCCGTCCGGGCCGGTGCATGTCGCACGGCTTACGCCCGGCACCGGCGGGACGGCGGCCGCGAATCCGCTCCTCGCGGCGCTGGAGGTCGCATCGGACGCGCAGCCCGGCGCGATCTTCTTCGCGGAGGGCGAGGACGGGATCGTCGCCGTCATCTCGACGGACGCGCAATCGACGCTCCGCCAGCTGGTCTCCCGTCGCGGTGCCCGGATGGGGCTGTCGAGTGCGATCCCATGGCCTCGACTGGCCGAAGGGATGTCGGAGGCCCGACGCGCGGCGGAGCGCACCTCCGACAGGCGGCCAGTGGTGATCTTCGACGAATTGGCGGACACCGGCATCCTCGGCCACCTCGAACAGACGCGCGCCCACCAAGTCGCGCGGCGGATGCTCGAGCCGATCGCGGGGGATGCTCGACTGCGCGAGACCCTCGCGGTGTGGCTGAGCCACAACGGCGCGTGGGGTCCCGCCGCCGACGCCCTCGGCGTGCATCGCCACACGCTCCGCAGCCGGGTCGACCATGCGGCGACCCGGCTGGGACTCGACCTCGACGGCTTCGGCGACCGCGCCGAGCTCTGGCACGCGCTGCAGCTGACCGCCGACGACTGAGGCGCCGACCTCAGGTGTTCTGGGGGAAGCCGAGGTTGATGCCGCTGTGCTCGCCGGAGGCGCGGGTGGCGGGGTCGAGCCACCGGCTGGTGATCGCCTTCTCACGGGTGAAGAAGTCGAACCCGTGGACACCGTACGCTTTCGCATCCCCGAACAACGACTTCTTCCACCCGCCGAACGAGTGGTACGCGACGGGCACGGGGATGGGGACGTTGATGCCGATCATCCCGACCTGCACCTCGGTTTGGAACCGGCGTGCAGCGCCGCCGTCGTTGGTGAAGATCGCCGTCCCGTTGCCGAATTCCCCCGAGTTGATCAGCGCGAGGCCCTCGTCGTAGCTCTGCACGCGGACCACGGACAGGACGGGTCCGAAGATCTCCTCCGTGTAGGCGCGGGAGCTCGTGGGGACGTGGTCGAGGAGGGTGGGGCCGAAGAAGAACCCGTCCTCGTGCCCTTCGACGATGTACCCGCGGCCGTCGACGACGACGGTCGCCCCGTCGGCTTCGGCGATGTCGACGTAGGAGGACACCTTGTCGCGGTGCACGTCGGTGATGAGCGGTCCCATGTCGGGCTCCACACCGTCCTGACCCGCACCGTTACCGATCTTCAGTTTCCCGATCCGTTCGGCGACCTTCGCGATCAGCTCATCGGCGACCGGTTCGACCGCGAGGACCACGCTGATGGCCATGCACCGATCCCCCGCCGCCCCGAAACCGGCGTTGACGGCCTGATCGGCGACGAGGTCGAGGTCGGCGTCGGGGAGGACGAGCATGTGGTTCTTCGCCCCACCGAGGGCCTGTACCCGCTTCCCGTTCCGCGACGCGGTCTCGTAGATGTACTGGGCGATCGGGGTCGACCCGACGAACGAGATCGACTGCACCACCGGGGAGTGCAGCAGTCCGTCCACGGCGAGTTTGTCGCCCTGCAGCACCGTGAACACCCCGGCGGGCAGGCCCGCCTCCGCCCACAGCTCCGCGAGCCACAGCGCAGCCGACGGGTCCTTCTCACTGGGCTTCAACACCACCGCGTTGCCGGCGGCGATCGCGATCGGCGCGAACCAGAGCGGCACCATCACGGGGAAGTTGAACGGCGAGATCACACCCACCACACCCAGGGGTTGTTTGATCGAGAACACGTCGACACCGGTGGAAGCGTTTTCGGAGAACGCCCCCTTGATCAAGTGCGGGAACCCCGTCGCCAGCTCCACGACCTCCTGACCGCGGAGGATCTCACCCATCGCGTCGGAGACGACTTTCCCGTGCTCACTCGTGATCAGCTCGGCGAGCTCCCCCTTGCGGGAGTTGAGCAGCTCACGGAACGCGAACAGCACACTCTGCCGCTTCGCGATCGAGAACGCGGACCACACCCGGAAACCTTCGTCGGCCGCAGCGATCGCCTCATCGATCTCCGCCTGATCGGCCAGGGCGACCTCGGCCTGCACGGCACCCGTCGCCGGGTTGAACACCGGAGCGGTCCGACCGCTCGTCGAGGCACGATGCGCACCACCGATCCAGTGGCCGATGACGCGGGGGGTTGAGGGGGTCGACATGTCAGGGTCCTTCCGGTCGGGTCATCAGCGATGATGTCTCGACCGGCCGCCCGCCGCTCGTGCCGATCTGTCGACGACTGGTCACCCGGCTCGACAGATCGGCGCCGGGTTTACTCGATGCTGTCGCGCCACTGCGCGAGCAGGCGTGCGATCGTCTGGGTCTCGACCCACGGGATCTCCGGTGCCTCGAGCCGCCCCTCGCGGAGGGCGCGGATCGTGGCATCCGCCTCCGCCGCCATCGGCTGCACGGTCGGCACTTCCACCTCCTCGCGGGTGCCGTCGGTCCGGATGAGGGTCGCCGACGCGGTGCTCTCGATCCGGCTCCCCCAGACGTTCGGAACCTCGAGCACCGCCGACGACCCGATAATCGTCGCGACCCGCGGCAGCTGTTCAGTGATCGCGGTCCGGACGCGTGCGGTGACGGCACCGATCTCGATGACCGCAGACGCCACCTCGTCCACTCCGGTCGCACCGATCGCCCCCTCGGCCGACACGATGCGAGCGGATGCCACGTCCTCCCCCGCCCAGGCCGCGACCCCCACCGCGAGCGAGACCGGATAGCACCCCGCGTCGAGGATCGCGCCTCCCGCCGTCGCCGGGTCGAAGAGCCGGCCGCTGCGGGTGGGCGCGTCGAACCCGATCGAGGATTCCACCCGCCCGATCTCCCCGAGCGCGCCTGTCGCCACCAGCTCCCGCATCTGGTCGGGGAATGGACCGAACCGGTACTTGAAGGCTTCGACGAGCGGCAGGCCTGCCGCTTCGGCCGCCGCGAGCGCGGCATCCGTCTCTTCGACATCCACGCCGAGCGGCTTCTCGCACAGCACCGCCTTGCCCGCGGCCAGGGCGGCGAGAACGAGCTCGACGTGCGTCGTGTGCACCGTGCCGACGTACACTGCGTCGACGTCGTCGCGCGCGAGGATCTGGTCGTAGGTTCCCGAGACATCCGCCCCGTGCACGCGGGCGAACTCGCGGGCGCGCTCGGCGTCGCGGGCAGCGACGGCGTGAAGCCGTCCCGTGTTCGAGTGCCGCAGCCCTTCGATGAAGTCGGAGCTGATCGCGCCCGCCCCGAGGACCGCCCACTGTGCGTACGTCATGCCGCCACGCTATCGGCCGGCGAGCCCGGGACGTGCCGGATGCAGGTTCAGCGGCGCCTTTTTACGCCGCAGCGGGCGCGGACCGCGCGCTGGCCCTGCACTCGGCACGCGGCAGACGGGCAACGATCCCGGCCCGCCGTCAGACCTGCAGCGCCTGCTTGATGTCGGCGAGCAGGTCACCCTCGTCCTCGATGCCGACGGAGAGGCGCACGACCTCGACGGGCACAGCCGCCTCGGTCCCGCGGACGGAGGCGTGCGTCATCGCGTCGGGGTAGTTGACGAGCGACTCCACCCCGCCGAGCGACTCGGCGAGGGTGAACAGCTCGAGCGACTCCGCGAAGCGGCGTGCCGCCTCGCCCGACTCGAGGGCGAGCGACACGATGCCGCCGAAGCCCGACATCTGCCGCGCGGCGAGCTCGTGCCCGGGGTGCGAGTCGAGTCCGGGGTAGTACACCTGGGCGACGCGCTCGTGGTTCTGAAGGAAGGATGCCACGGCGAGACCGTTCTCGCTGTGCTGACGCATCCGCACCGCGAGCGTCTTGATGCCGCGGGTGGTGAGCCACGCGTCGAGCGGGCCGGACACGGCGCCGACGGCGAACTGGAGGAACCCGATCTTCTCGGCGAGCGCGTCGTCATTCAGAACGAGGGCGCCGCCGACGACGTCGGAGTGGCCGCCGAGGTACTTGGTGGTGGAGTGGACGACGACGTCGGCGCCGAAGGCGAGCGGACGCTGCAGTGCCGGGGTCGCGAACGTGTTGTCCACCACGACGAGGGCACCGGCGTCGTGGCCGACGGCCGCGAGCCCGGCGATGTCGGTGATCCGCAGCAGCGGATTGGAGGGGGTCTCGACCCACAGGATGCGGGGGGCCCGCTCGGCGACGGCGGCGCGGACCGCGTCGAGGTCGCTCATGTCCACCACGCGCAGACCCACACCCCAGTCACCGAGGACGCGGGAGATGAGACGGAACGTTCCGCCGTAGACGTCGTTCCCCAGCAGCACCTCGTCACCGGGACGGAGCACCGCGCGCAGCAGCGCGTCTTCCGCCGCGAGGCCCGAGGCGAACGACAGGGCGTGCGCGCCGCCTTCGATCGCCGCGAGCTGGGTCTGCAGCGACGTGCGGGTGGGGTTGCCGCTGCGGCCGTATTCATAGCCGCCGCGAAGTCCGCCGATGCCGTCCTGCGCATACGTCGTGGAGAAGTGGACGGGCGGGATGACGGCACCCGTTGCGGCGTCGGGATCCTGACCTGCGTGGACGGCGAGGCTCGCGAAGCCGCGAGCGGAGGACTGTGCACTCATGCGAGGCTCCCGGTGGTCGTGGGTTCGGTGTCGACGGCGAAGCCGCGTTCGGTCATCCACTCGTCGTCGTAGATCTTGCTGAGGTAGCCGCGGCCGTGGTCGGGCAGGATCACCACGACGACCGCGTCCGCGGGAAGGTCGCGAGCGACGCGCAGCGCGGCGACGACAGCCATTCCCGACGATCCGCCGACCAGGAGGCCCTCCTCGCGGGCGAGACGTCGCGTCATCGTGAACGACTCGGCGTCGCCGACCCGTTCGTAGCCGTCGACGACCGTGGGGTCGAACGTGGCGGGCATGAAGTCCTCGCCGACGCCCTCGACCAGGTAGCCGTTGATGTCGCCCCCGGAGTAGATCGACCCCTCGGGGTCGGCGCCGATGACGGTGACCGCTCCCTGCGACGCCTCTTTGAGGAATCGCCCGGTGCCGCTGATGGTGCCGCCGGTGCCGACGCCGGCGACGAAGTGGGTCACCTGCCCGTCGGTGTCGCGCCAGATCTCGGGGCCGGTGCTCTCGTAGTGGCCGCGCGGCCCGTTCAGGTTGGCGAACTGGTTGGGCTTGAACGCTCCGGGGATCTCCGCGGCGAGCCGGTCGGAGACGCTGTAATACGAGTCGGGGTGCTCGGGCGGCACGCTCGTCGGCGTCATCACGACCTCGGCGCCGTATGCCTTCAGGACCGCGACCTTCTCGCCGGCGAACTTGTCCGGGACGACGAACACCATGCGGTAGCCGCGCTGCTGCGCGAGGAGCGCGAGGCCCACGCCGGTGTTGCCGCTGGTGGGTTCGACGATCGTGCCGCCGGGCTGCAGCAGGCCATCGCGCTCGGCGGCGTCGATGATGTTCCGCGCGATGCGGTCCTTCGCCGAGCTGCCGGGGTTGAAGTACTCCACCTTGGCGAGCACGGTGGCTGCGATGCCCTCGGTCACGGAGTTGAGGCGGACGAGCGGGGTGTTGCCGACCAGGTCGGCGATGTGAGTGGCGTAGCGCACGGTGTTCTTTTTCCTGACGGGATGCCGCGCACGCAGAGGCGCGGTCGCTGTGGTGGTCGCGGAGAGGCCGGGACGGCGCTCAGCGACAACAACAACGGAGGGTCAGCACCCTGTCAGAGTACCCGAGGGCAGGGGGCCGCCGCGACCGCGCCGTCACACGGCGACGCGGCCCCGGGACGCCCGGGTCAGACGAGGGCGGCGCCGCGCTGCGGGACCAGCGGGAAGACCTGCTCGGCGATCCGTTCCAGCTCCTCCTTGAGGGGCGACGACTGGATCAGCAGCAGCGAGATCCCGGCATCCGCGTAGGCATGGATGCGCTCGGCGACCTGCTCGGGCGTGCCCACGAGGTTCGGGCGCAGACCCCGGGTGCCGACCGAGTACTCCCGCTTGGTGAGCTCGAGCGAGAGCTTCGAGTTGCGCTGGAACTCCTCGAACGAGGCGTACCCGGGCGAGGACGGGTCGACGTCGGTGATCCGCTCCAGTTCGCGCTGCGCCTCGGCCTCCGTGTCGCGGACGATGACGTAGGCGGGCATCCCGATCTCGCTGATCTCGCGGCCGTGGGCGCGCAGCGAACGCTCGTTGATGTCGCCGACGTTCGCGCGCACCTCGTCGAGGGTGCCGCCGTGCATGACATAGGCGTCGGAGAAGCGGGCGATCGCGTCCTTGCCCGCCTCGCTCTCGCCCCCGGCGAAGATCACCGGCGGGGCAGACGGCTTCGGCTCGACGATCGTGTCCTCGAACTCGTAATAGTCGCCCGCGAACGAGAACGGCGTCTTCTCCCACAGCCCGCGCAGCACCCGCACGAACTCCTCGGCCTGCACGTAGCGGGCGTCGTGGGTCGTGAACCGACCGCCGAACTGCCGCGCCTCCTCCGCCCACCAGGCCGCGACGACGTTGAGGGCGACGCGCCCCGGCGCGATCGAGTCCAGCGTCGACACGGTCTTGGCGAGCACCGCCGGCAGGTGGAAGCCGGGACGGACCGCCGTCATGACGCGCAGCCGATCGGTGACCGCGAGGATCGCCGACGACAGCGACCAGGCCTCGAGGCTCGGCGCCTCGACGCCCTTGCGGTCGTTGAGGTACAGCTCGGGCACGAGGGTGGTGTGAAAGCCCAGTCGGTCGGCGGTGACGGAGATGTCGCGGATCGACTCCCACGTCGCCGCCATCCCCTCCTCGTGTCCGACGTTGCGGAGGAACCCGCCGTAGACGGGGGTCCAGTAGCCGAGGTCGATGCTCATTCGTTCTCCTGCCCTTCGGCGGGGTCGGATGCCGCCAGCGCCTGCGCGAGGTCGGCGATGATGTCGGCGGGGTCCTCGAGACCGATCGACAGCCGCACCGTGGTCGGTGAGATGCCGGCATCCGCCAGCTGTGCGTCGTCGAGGTGGCTGTGGGTCATCGAGGCGGGGTGGGCGACGAGGCTTCGCGCGTCGCCGATGTTGGCGACCAGCTTGAACAGTCGCAGGCCGTCGACGAACCGGTGCACGCGGCCACGGTCGCTCTCGGCATCGCCGGTCACGGCGAGGTCGAACGAGAACACCGCGGGCACGCCGCGTGGCAGGTACCGCGCCGCCGCGTCCGCCCACCGGTTCGACGGGAGCCCCGGGTGATGCACGGCGGTCACGCCTGGCTGGTCCTGCAGGAACTGCGCGACCGTGAGAGCGGATGCCGCGTGGCGCGCCATCCGCAGGTCGAGGGTCTCCAGGCCTTGGAGCAGCTGGAAGGAGTTGAACGGCGACAGCGAAGGGCCGAGGTCGTGCACGTACTTCGACTTCAGCAGCGCGGCGAACGCCTGGCCCTGCGGACCGAAGCGCTCCCACAGCACGACGTCGCCGACGCGCGCGTACGGCCCGGTCAGCTGCGGCCAGCGGGCGGGCTCGGCACCGAAGTCGAACGATCCGATGTCGACGACGACGCCACCCATCGAGGTGCCGTGACCGCCGATGTACTTGGTCGCCGAGTGCACGACCACGTCGGCACCGTGCTCGCCGGGACGCTGCAGGTAGGGCGTCGCGACGGTGTTGTCGACGACGAGCGGCACACCCGCCGCGTGCGCGATGTCGGCGACGGCGCGGACGTCCAGCACCTGGGCGGTCGGGTTCGTGACCGATTCGGCGAACAGCGCCCGGGTGGTGGGGCGGATCGCCGCGCGCCACGCGTCGAGATCGTCCTGGTCGACGAAGCTGACCTCGATGCCCCAGTCGGCGAACGTGTCCTCGAGCAGATCGACCGTGCCCCCGTAGAGCTGCTGGGCGGCGACGATGTGCTCACCGGACTTCGCGAGGGCGAGCAGCGTGATGGCGACGGCTGCCTGACCGGAGGCGACCGCGACGGCCGCCCGTCCGCCCTCGAGCGCGGCGACCCGCTCCTCGAAGACGAGCTGAGTCGGGTTCGCGGAGCGACTGTAGAGGTTGCCGGTCTTGCGCAGGGCGAAGATGTCCTCGGCATCCTGCAGCGAGGCGAACTCGTACGCAGTGGTCTGGTAGATCGGGGGGGCGACGGCGTTCTGCGGTGTGCCCGGGACGTACCCGCGCTGCACCTGGATCGACGCGAAACCTTCGCTCACGGGGTCACCGTGCGAACGATCGGGGTGGCTACGCCGGCGCCGCGCAGGCGCTCCAGCCACAGCACGACGGTCGCTGCGACGGAGCGGTGGGTCTGGTCGTTGAGGGAGTCGTGCAGGCCGTCGACGGTCTCGACCAGCTCGAGCGCGGGGATCACGGCCAGGGTGTCGCGCGCGGTGGCGAACGGGGCGACCGGGTCGGCCCCGCCGTGGATCGCGAGCACCGGCACCGTGATCGCCGCGAGCGCGGCGGGCTCGGGGACATCGACCTCGGGAGCCGGCGCCGTGGCACGGGCGTCGTCCCCGCCGAGAACGCCGAGGTGCACGGGGCAGGCGGTGCGCTGTGCGGCATCCGCCTCTGCTCCGGATGCCACCGGCACCCCCGCCACGATGAGCCCGTCGACCTCCGCCGAGGCGGCGAGCGCGAGCACGGCGGCGGCACCGCGGTCGGACCCGACGAGCACCCGCGGGGCGTTCTCGGCGCCGGCGAGCCAGCCCGCGGCATCCGTCGCGTGCGCCGTTTCGAAGACGCCCACCACGTACCCGTCGACGCTGATGCGACGACCGAACCGCTCGTAGACCCGGGCGGATTCGCCCGCCCCGGCGACGACGGCGAGGGTTCCACGGACACGGACGGCGGCGGGCGGCTCCCACAGGACGGGGGCGACGGAGGTGGCGGTCATGGCGTCCATGGTCGCGGCCCGCACCCGGCGCGTGGGGTGATGTGTCGAAAAGTTGCGGCACGTGACGGCACGAGTCGGCGGCGGTTGAGCGAGGCGGAATCGCCTCCCTAACGTCGCGGTCATGGAAAACCGACGCCTCCTCGCCACCCTGTCCGCCGCGACCGTCGCCGCGGTCGCCATGGCGGGTTGCGCGACCGCCGCGACGCCCACCGCCGGCACCGACGCCCCCACCTCTCTCACCTGGGGCTGGAACCTCCCCACGAGCTGGGACCCTGTCACCTCCACCGCCGGCTGGGACACCCACGCCCTCGCCCTCGTCTACGACGGACTCACCCAGCTCGATCCCGAAGGGGAGGTCGTCCCCGGTCTCGCGGAGAGCTGGGAGTACGACGAGTCGGGCACCGCGGTCACCTTCACCCTCCGCGATGCGGTCTTCAGCGACGGCACGCCCGTCGACGCGGAGGCGGTCAAGGCGAACCTCGAACGCGGCCGAGACCAGGCAGACTCGACGCTCGCCGGTCAGCTCGCCGTCGTCACCGGCGTCGAGGTGGTCGACGAGAAGACCGTCACGGTCGAACTCGACCAGGCCGACTACCAGGTGCCCTACCTGTTCGCCGGCAAGACCGGATTCATCGTCAATCCCGCCGCGTTCGACGACGTCACGACCCTCGCGACCGCCCCGGAAGGCTCGGGTCCGTTCGTCCTCGACGAGTACGTGCCCAACTCCCACGCCGACCTGCACAAGCACGAGGATTACTGGAACGCCGACCGCATCCACATCGACGAGTTCACGGTCGCCCCGGTCACCGACCCGGCGACCGTGGTCGCGGGGGTGCAGACCGGCCAGTGGGACGTCGCGATCATCCCGCCCGCCCAGGTGGCGGCATCCGAGGCTGCGGGCCTCGTCGTCGAGAACATCCGCGCACTGACGGTCCGCACCCTCGACGTCGACAACCGGGTCGCCCCGTTCGACGATCAGCGCGTACTGCAGGCGATCAGCCACGCCACCGACCGGCAGGCCCTCGTCGAGGGTGCGTACTTCGGTCAGGGCACCCCGAACTACCAGCCCTTCCCGAAGGGCTACGTCGCCTACGACGATTCCCTCGATGACCTCTATCCGCACGACGTGGCCCGCGCGAAGGCGCTGCTCGCCGAGGCCGGCCACCCGGACGGCATCGACATCGAGCTGAGCCTCACCGACGACGTGAGCCCGATCGCGGAGGTGCTCCAGGCGCAGTGGGCCGAGGCCGGCATCCGTGCGAAGCTCAACGTGCTCGCCCCGACCGCGATCTCACAGAACTACGTCAAGCGCACCTACCCGTTCGTGCTCAACAGCTTCTCGGGCCGGCAGTCGCCGCTGCAGGCGCTCGAGGTGCTCTACGGCGAGACCGGCCTCATGAACCTCGGCGGCACCACCCCGCCCGAGCTCACCGCCGCCATCGACGCCGCCCGGGCGACCCCGCTCGACGCCCCCGACTACGCAGAGAAGCTGCAGGCCGCGGTCGCGACCGGCGTGAAGACGCAGCCGAACACGTTCCTGTTCACCTGGCCGCGGACGCTCATCCACCCCGAGAAGGTGACCGGCATCCGCCACTGGGTCGACGTGCAGCGCTGGGAAGACGTCGAGATCGCGAGCTGACATGACGCTCACCACACCGGCATCCGCCCCCGTCACCGTCGCCCCCGCGGGCCGCGGCGACGGGGCGCGGACAGCCGCCGTCCGCTCGGCCGGCGCACGCACCGGCGCGGTCGTCGCTCAGGCGGTCGTCGTGCTCGTCGCAGCGAGCTTCGTCACCTTCGCCCTGGGAGCCGCGAGCGGCTCCGACCCCGCCGCCGTCGCCCTCGGCGACATGGCGACGCCCGAGGACGTCGCCCGGCTGAACGCCGAGTTCGGCGTCGACCGGCCGTTCTTCGAGCGGTACGTCACGTGGCTCGGCGGCGCGGCGACGGGTGACCTGGGTCGGTCGTGGTTCACCGGCATCCCGGTCGCACAGTCGATCGCGACGGCGCTGCCGGTCAGCCTCTCGCTCGCTGCCGCCGCGACGCTCGTGGCCCTCCTCATCGGCGGGACGAGCGGCGTCCTCGCCGCAGTGAAGCGCGGCACCTGGATCGACCGAGCCGTCTCGACCGCCAACGCCGCCCTCGCGACCATCCCCGCGTTCGTCGCGGGCATCGCGCTGATCCTCCTGTTCGGGTTCGCGATCCCCCTCTTCCCCGTCGGCGGATACGTGCCACCGAGCGTCAGCGTGACCGCGTGGCTCACCTGCCTCGTCCTGCCCGCCGTCTCGCTCAGCCTCGACGCCGCCGCAGACCTGTCGCGCCAGCTGCGCACGGGCCTGGTGACCGCGCTCGACGAGAACTACATCGTCGGTGCCCGCATGCACGGTCTCGGCGGGGGCCGCATCGTCTTCCGCCACGCACTGCCGAACGCCGCGGCTCCGGCTCTGGCGACCCTCGGCCTCCACGTCCCGCGCCTGGTCGGCGGCGCCGTCATCACCGAGGCCGTGTTCGGGATGCCGGGCCTCGGCCAGCTGACCCGCGTCTCCGCCCTGCAGGGCGATGTGCCGGTCGTGCAGGGTGTGCTGCTGGTCAGCGTCGTGATCGTCGTGATCACCGCAGTCATCCTGAACATTGTGCTCGCCCGAGTGAGCCCCGCCGGACGGAGTGCCGCATGAGAGCCCTCGGATTCCTGCGGCGCGGTGGCGCCGTGCGCGTCTCGCTCGTCGTCCTCTCCCTCGTCGCCGTCGCAGGGCTGTTCGGCCCGCTGCTCGCACCGTACGACCCGCTCGCGCAGAACACGCCGGAGGCGCTCGCAGGCCCCTCCCTCACCCACCTGCTCGGCACCGACTATCTCGGGCGCGACGTGTTCAGCAGACTGCTCGCCGGCGCACCGGTCTCGCTCCTCGCCGCCCTCGCGGCGACCGCGATCGGCTTCGCCCTCGGTGTGATCCCGGGCCTGCTGTCGGTGTTCGCCCCGCGCCCGTTCGAGTGGGTGCAGCTCCGCGTCGTCGATACGCTGCTCGCGCTCCCCTTCGTGCTGTTCGCGATCGCCTTCGCCGGGCTCCTCGGCAACGGGCTGTGGCCGGCGATGACGGCGATCGGCATCCTGCTCGCGCCGGGCTTCTTCCGCGTCGCGCGCGCCGCCTCGCTGCAGGTGGTGGGCTCGCAGTACGTCGAAGCCGCCCGCCTCCTGGGCGCCTCGGCGGGCTGGATCGTCACGCGGCACGTGTGGCGACGGGTCGCCCCGAGCGTCTCGGTCGCCGCGATCGGCTCCCTGGGCGCGGCCCTCCTCGTCGTCTCCTCGCTGACCTTTCTCGGCATCGGCGTCGAGCCGCCCGCCCCCACGTGGGGCGGCATGCTCGCCAGCGACCTGCAGTACCTGTCGCAGCGACCGCTCGGCCCGGTCGGCCCGGCGCTGGCGATCATCATCACCGTCGCCTCCCTCAACGTGCTCGCCGACGCCCTCGGCGACCAGAACCGCGCCGGCGCCCGTCGCCACGCCACCGCGAAGACCTCGGAGGTGGCCCGTGCCTCGCACCCGTGAGAACGTCCGCGCCGCGTCGACCGCGTCCCCGTCGTCCCCGTCGGCACCGTCGGCACCCTCGTTCGACGAGAGCTCGCTCGTCGTCCCCCCGGTGGCGGCCGTGCAGCGGCTGAAGATCGCGACGTCCGACGGCACCCCGCTCGTCCACGGTGTGGATCTGTCCGTCCGCCCCGGCGAGGCCCTCGGCGTCGTCGGCGAATCGGGCAGCGGCAAGACCCTCACCTGCCGAGCCCTGCTGGGGCTCCTCCCCCGCGGCACGCAGGTGACCGGCGGGAAGATCCTCATCGACGGCGACGACCTCACCTCTGCCGGCGAGTCCGAGTGGCGTCACCGTCGCGGCCCCCGGCTCGGCGCCGTCTTTCAGGACCCCGCGTCGTACCTCAACCCGACGATCCGCGTCGGCACGCAGCTCGAGGAGGTCCTGCGGCTCACCGCGGGGGTCCCGCGCCGGCAGACCCGGGCCCGCGCCCGCGACCTGCTCGACGAACTCGGTCTCCGCGACGTCGACCGGGTTCTCGGCAGCCGGGTGGCCGAACTCTCCGGCGGCATGCTCCAGCGGGTGCTCATCGCGATGGCCCTCGCCGCCGATCCGGCCGTCCTCGTCGCCGACGAGGCGACCACGGCGCTCGATGTCACCGTGCAGGCGGAGCTGCTCGATCTGCTCCGGCGGCTCCGCCTCGAGCGCGGGCTCGCGCTCGTGCTCGTCTCCCACGACCTCGCGGTGGTGTCGCAGGTCTGCGAGCGGGTCGTGGTGTTCCGTGAGGGCCGGGTGGTGGAGGGCGGCGCCACGACGCGCGTCCTCAAGGCCCCCGGTCACCCCTATACGAAGCAGCTGCTGAGCTCGCACGCTCAGTACGGGCTGGAGAGGTACCTGGCATGAGTCTGCTCGAACTGTCCCACGTCGACGTGCGCCTGGGCCGCACCGCCGTCCTGCACGACGTCTCGCTCCGGGTGCGCCCCGGGGAGGTCGTCGGCATCGTCGGCGAATCGGGGTCGGGCAAGACCACCCTCGCGCGTGCGGCCCTCCGCGCCGTCGACGTCGCGGCGGGCCAGGTGCGCATCGACGGCGTCGACGTGCATCGCCTCCGCGGCAGCCGGCTGCGGCAGTGGCGACGCTCCGGCGCAGCCCAGTACGTCTTCCAGGATCCACTGCGCTCCCTCGACCCGGGCATCCGCGTCCACGGGTCCATCGCCGAGGGGCCGCGCCTCGCGGGACTCCCCCGCGAGGAGGTCGATGCCCGTGTCGATCGGGCGCTCCGCGCCGTGGGCCTCGACGCCGACCTCGCCGCGCGCCGGC
>NZ_JBHWTD010000004.1:0-9874 GCF_043427715.1 Microbacterium sp.
TGGTGGGACCGGCGCCCAGCACCGCGCCGCGCAGCGCCCGGACCACGTCACGCGGGTCGTCGGAGGCGAGGGGCTGCAGACGCACGGGAGCTCAGAAGTGGTACGGGTACGGCGACCAGTCGGGGTCGCGCTTCTCGAGGAACGCGTCGCGGCCCTCGACAGCCTCGTCGGTGCCGTACGCGAGACGCGTCGCCTCGCCGGCGAACACCTGCTGGCCGACCATCCCGTCGTCGATCGCGTTGAACGCGAACTTCAGCATGCGGATCGCGGTCGGCGACTTGCCGAGGATCGTGCGGGCCATCGCGATCGCCTCGCGCTCGAGCTCGGCGTGCGGGACGACGCGGTTGACGGCGCCCATCTCGTAGGCGCGCTGCGCGGAGTACTCCTCAGCGAGGAAGAACACCTCGCGCGCGACCTTCTGGCCCACCTGACGCGCCATGTACGCAGAGCCGTAACCGGCGTCGAACGACCCGACATCGGCATCCGTCTGCTTGAAACGGCCGTGCTCGGCAGAGGCGATCGACAGGTCGCAGACGATGTGCAGCGAGTGCCCGCCGCCGGCGGCCCAGCCGGGGATGACGGCGATGACGACCTTCGGCATGAAGCGGATGAGGCGCTGGACCTCCAGGATGTGGAGGCGGCCGGCGCGGGCCGGATCCTGCACGGATGCCACGTCCTCCGAGTACTTGTACCCGTCGCGGCCGCGGATGCGCTGATCGCCGCCGGAGCAGAACGCCCAGCCGCCGTCCTTGGCGCTCGGACCGTTGCCGGTGAGCAGGACGACCCCGACCTTCGGGTCCTGCCGTGCGATGTCGAGGGCGCGGTACAGCTCGTCGACGGTGTGCGGCCGGAAGGCGTTGCGCACCTCGGGCCGGTCGAACGCGATGCGCGCGATGCGCCCGTCGAGCGACACGTGCGCCGTGATGTCGGTGTAGGCCTCGGCGCCCGGTGCGAGGGTCCATTCGGCGGGGTCGAAGAGCTCAGAGACGGTCACGCGCCCAGCCTACGCGGGGCGGGTGAGATGGGCCG
Organism: Microbacterium sp.; assembly: GCF_043427715.1. Lineage (GTDB taxonomy): Bacteria > Actinomycetota > Actinomycetes > Actinomycetales > Microbacteriaceae > Microbacterium. The sequence goes on from NZ_JBHWTD010000004.1 coordinate 1,030, forward strand.
GGTGCTGTCGCGCCCCGGCTCTCCGGCGCCGCCCCGTCCGCGTTCGTGCGAAGCTTGTAGGGCGGCGTTCCGACCCGACGGATGCCGCGGAAGGGCCTGCCATGAAGATCACGAGATCATCCGATTGGCGGGACGCCCTTCCGTTCGAGGTCCCGCTGCTGGCCGCGGAGGCCGTGCCCGGAGAGCCGACCCGGTGCGTGGGATGCCCCGCCACCGTCGAGCCGCACGACCGCAGCGAACTGTGGGTCGTGAAGCACCGGCATCCGAACAATCACGCCGGATTCGTCCGCTATTACTGCGTCGCTCACAAGCCGAGCGCTCCCCCGCCGCCCGCTCCCTCCGCGGCGCGACCGGACAGGCCTCGCGGATCGGCGCCGAAGGCGCGCCCCGAGCGGACCACCGCACCGAAGCGCCCAGCGCCGTCGCTCGACGTCGTGCGCGCGATGTGCCCCGACTGCTTCGTCGAGGTGTCCGCGACCGGCGTCTGCGGGATGTGCGGCCAGAAGGTCAGCTGAGCCGTCTTCTTCCCGTCGCGAGACGGTCGTCCCGTCCGGGACACTGACGGGTATGGGTGCACGAACGCGGCGGGTGACCGCCACGGCGATGGTCGGACTGGCGTTGGCGTTGGCCGGATGCGCGGCGCCCGGGCTTCCCGCCGGTGAGACGGCCGTCTGGGAGCTGCAGTCGACGCCGTCGCCCGAGAGCACGTCGATCGACGTGGGCGTCACGCGCCTCGAGTGCGCGAGCGGCGTCACCGGTACGGTTCTCGGTCCGCGGGTGACGGCCGAGGACGACCGGATCGTCATCACGACACCCGTCGCCGACAACCGATCGGATGCCGCGACGTGTCAGGGCAACGACGTGGTCCCGGTGACGGTCAAGCTGGGTGAGCCGATCGGCGATCGGATGCTGGTCGACGGGGCGTGCCTGGTGACCGAGGCCGCTGACACGTCGTTCTGTGAGGACGCGGTGCGCTGGCGGCCGTGAGGGTTGGCGCGGGTGTGGGTGTGGGTGCGGGCGGGGTGCGCGGGCGATATCGTGCTCGCAGTGCCCCCGCCGGCACCAGCTAGGAAGGTGCGAATCGCGCTCCGGTTCGATGTCGGAGGCCCTCACCACAATGGGGGTATGACCAGCACGCCAGAGACCCCCGGATCGGACGCGTATCTCGCGTCGCTCGCGGGCATCGTGCATCAGGTCGAGAGCGTCGAACGACAGATGACCTCGGTGCAGATCGCGCAGCTCAGGGTGCTCGCGCAGGCTGGTCAACTGGCAGAGTCGCAGACCATCGGCGTCGCTCGCAAGGTCGCCGCGCAGGACATGGCGCTCCGCTCCATCGCCGCCGAAGTCGGCGGGGTGATGCGGATCACGGACCGCACCGTCCAGCGCCGCATCGACGAAGCCCGCACCATCATCGAGGGCTACCCCGCGTCGGTGGCGGCATGGGAGACCGGACGGATCACCCGTGGTCACGTCCTCGTCATCGTCGACACCGGTTCTGTTGTTCCGGTGGAGATGCGGGCCGAGTTCGAGGCGGCCGCGATTGCGCGGTGCGAGCAGGACACTCCGAACCGGGTGCGGCCGGGGCTGGAGATCCTTGCGCAGCGGATGCACCCGCGCTCGTTCACCGAACGACACGTCGAAGCCGCCGCGGGCCGGTGTGTGCGGCTGGTTCCGGGTCGGGACGGGATGTCGGACCTGATCGCGACGCTCCCGACGGTGATCGCCGAGGGGATCCATGACCGGCTGACCCAGCAGGCGCGTGCGGTGATCGACACGCGTGGTGAGCGTGCCGCGAACGGCGAGCCTGCGGACACCGACGCGGCAACATCCCGGGCTGAGGCCGCCGCAACCGACGCCCGTTCGACCGATCAGGTCCGTGCGGACATCTTCGCCGACCTCCTCCTCACCGGCACCCCCGCGCTCGACGACACCCGCGACACCACCGCAGGGCCCCTCGGCGCGATCCGTGCGCGCGTGCAGGTCGTCGTGACAGCGAGCTGTCTCACCGGCAGCGATGATGGCCCCGCTGATCTCGTCGGACGGGCGGCGATCGACGCGAAGACGGTTCGACGTCTTGCCGGGGATCAGCCGGCATGGGAGCGACTGTTCACAGACCCCGTGACCGGCACGGTGCATGAGGTCGACACGTATCGGGTGCCGCAGAAGATGCGCCGGTACCTACAGGCCCGTGATCAGCACTGCCGGTTCCCCGGATGCCGGATGGCCGCCATCCGCTGCGAAGTCGACCACACCATCGACCATGCGCTCGGTGGGAGAACTCAGACCCGAAACCTGGGTCACCTGTGCCAACGACACCATTCGATGAAACAGTTCACCGCCTGGCGGGTCCGACAACTCTCGGGTGGTGTCCTGGAATGGACCTCACCCCTCGGCAGAACCTATCGCGAAGACGCACCCACCCCGGCCGTCGCGTTCACCCCTGCCGACACCACACCCGCACCCTTCTGAACCGGGTCAGGCGGTGCGTCACGCGCCGCTGCAGGGCAGGCCCAGCGCGCCACGTCCGAGCATCGCCGGCCGGCGCCCCACCCGCCCGCACCGTGTCCGACCCGCAGTGCACCACACCGCGCCCACCCCCTGCCTTCTCGCGCGCCCCCACGTCAACCACCCGAGCGAAGATGCACCGCCTCAATATGCTGACGGCATGAGCTCATCGGCGAGACGCGCTGCCCACGGCGCGAAGAACAGCAAGGCCGTGCAGACCCTCGCTCGCGCGGGATTCGCCGCCAGCGGAGTCGTCCACATCCTCATCGGCATCATCGCCATCTCCCTCGCCGTCGGCGGAGGCTCCGGCGGCGGCTCAGCCGACCAGTCCGGAGCCCTCCAGCAGCTCGCCTCCGCGCCCGGCGGCGTCTTCCTCCTCTGGGCCGCCGCCGCCGGCCTCGCCGCCCTCGGACTCTGGCACCTCCTCAGCGCCTTCCTCGACCGCTCCGCCGACGCCGGCAGCGACCGCCTGAAGCACATCGTCAAGAACGCCGCCAAGGGCGTCATCTACCTCGCCCTCGCCGGCACCGCCGGCACCATCGCCGCCGGCGGCTCCGCCAGCTCCTCCGGCTCCACCCGCAACCTCACCGCCGACCTCCTCGCCACCCCCGGCGGCGTCTTCCTCGTCGTCGCCATCGGCATCGGCCTCCTCGGCGTCGCCGGCTACCTCGTCTTCAAGGGCGCCACCCGCCGCTTCGAACGCGACCTCAACCTCCCCTCCGGCACCGCCGGCAAGGTCGGCCGCATCCTCGGCACCGTCGGCTACATCGCCCGCGGCGTCGCCCTCGCCGGCGTCGGCGTCCTCTTCATCATCGGCGGCGTCACCAACGACCCCGAGAAGTCCACCGGCCTCGACGGAGCCCTCCGCTCCTTCGCCGACCTCCCCGCCGGCATGATCCTGCTCGTCGTCATCGGCGCCGGCTGGATCGCCTACGGCATCTACGCGTTCTACCGCGCCCGCTACACCCGCCTCTGACAGTCCCGAACGCCGCCCGCCCAGCAGCGCGCCACGCGACAGCGGCCGACAGAAGATCCGGATGCCACGGGCCCACCCCGCGCGGCAGGATGGAGCCATGAGCCTCCCCTCCCTCGACGACCTCCTCGGCACCGCCCGCGTCGTCGCGCTGCCGCTCGCCACCCGCTTCCGCGGGGTCGACGTCCGGGAGGCGCTGCTGCTGGAGGGCCCCGAGGGCTGGACCGAGTTCTCGCCGTTCGTCGAATACGACGACGCCGAGGCCGCCACCTGGCTCGCGGCCGCCCTCGAGTTCGGCTGGCACCCCCTCCCCGCCGCCGCCCGCACCGAGGTCCCGGTGAACGCGACGATGCCGGCCGTGCCCGCGGCATCCGTCCCCGAGGTCCTCCAGAGATTCGACGGATGCCGCACCGTCAAGGTCAAGGTCGCCGAACGCGGCCAGGTGCTCGCCGACGACGTCGCCCGGGTCCGCGCCGTGCGCGCAGCAGTCGGGCCGGAAGGACGCGTGCGCATCGACGCGAACGCCGGCTGGAACGTCGACGAGGCGGAGCACGCCATCCACGCGCTCGCGGAGTTCGACCTCGAGTACGTCGAACAGCCGTGCGCGAGCGTCGAGGAGCTCGCCGAGGTGCGCCGCCGCGTGAAGTACATGGGCATCCCGATCGCCGCCGACGAGAGCGTCCGCAAGGCGACCGACCCGCTCGCCGTCGCGCGCGCCGGCGCCGCAGACCTCCTCGTCATCAAAGCGCAGCCGCTCGGCGGCGTGCGCCGCGCGCTCGAGATCGTCGCCGAGGCGGGGCTGCCGGCCGTCGTCTCCAGCGCCCTCGACACCTCCATCGGGCTGTCGATGGGAGTCGCGCTCGCGGCGTCCCTCCCCGGGCTCGACTACGACTGCGGCCTCGGCACGGCGTCACTGTTCACCGCGGACGTCACGACCACTCCGCTGCGCGCCTCCGCGGGTGCGCTGCCGACGGGTCGCGTCACCCCCGATGAGGGATCCCTCGCGGCCGTCGCCGCGCCGGCGGAGCGTCGGGAGTGGTGGCTCGAGCGCCTCCGTCGCTGCCACGCGATCCTCGCCGCGCAGGCCTGAGCAGCCTGGCCGTCAGGCGTCGACGAGGAGCGTCACCAGCTGGACCAGCCGCGACTGCAGCGCGGCGCCGACCTCCTCCTTGCTGCGGCCCTCGAGCGCGGCCTGCACCGCCGTCTCTTCGGAGATGTCGAGCAGCAGCTGCGCGGCGGCGTCCACCGGCATCCGGATCTTCAGGCCGTGGTTCTCGCTCACCTCGACGATGATCGCCTCGACCCGCCCGCGCACCCGCGCGCGCCACGCCAGGTACGCCTCCGCGAGGCGTTGATCGCGCAGCGCCTGCGTGCGGACCTCGCTGAACAGCTGCGGCTCCATGCGCTCGGCCAGGGAGACGTCGGCGATCTGCCCCACGAGATCGGCCGGCTCGCCCCCGGCGGGCAGCCCGCGCACGCGCACCGCCACCTCGTCGAGCTTGGCTTCGGCGAGCTGGGTGATCAGGGCGAGGAAGAGCTCGTCCTTCGACTCGAAGTTCGAATAGAACGCCCCGCGCGTGAACCCCGCACGCTCGCAGATCGCCTCGACCGAGGCGGCTCCGAGACCGACCTCGCCGAACACCTCGTGAGCGGCCTCGAGCAGACGTGCTCGAGTGTTCTCCCGACTGCGCGCCACTTCACACCCACTCTTCAGACTTCACCTCGACGGACGGGCTTAGGATACACCTGTGTATCGGATACAGCGCTGTATCGAACCCTCCTGAACCACCACCACCGCTGGGAGCGCCCCGTGTCCACTCTTCTCTTCACCCTCGGCCGATGGGCGTATCGACACTCGTGGCGGGTGCTGATCGCCTGGCTCGTGCTGCTGGGAATGGTCGGCGGTGGCGTCGCCCTCTTCATGAAGGGCACCGACAACTCCTTCACGATCCCCGGCACCGAGGCCCAGGAGGGCATCGAGCTGCTGAACCGCACGTTCCCGCAGGCCAGCGGCGCGAGCGCGCAGCTGATCATCGTCGCCCCCGAGGGTGAGACCGTCGAGGACGGCGAGCTGCGCACGGCGATCGAGGATGCCACGGACGAACTCGCCGACGTCGACGGCGTCGCCGCGGTCACCTCCCCCTACGACGAGCTGGTCGACGGCCTGATCTCCGACGACGAGCGCGCCGGACTCGTGCAGATCCAGTTCGACGGGCAGTCCACCGACGTGACCCAGGAGACGATCGACGCGGTCGAGGCCGCCGTCGCGGACCTCCGCGAGAACATGCCGGAGGGCACCACCTCGGCGCTCGGCGGCGACCTGTTCGCCACCGAGATCCCCGCCCTGTCGATCGTGGAGGCGGTGGGTGTCGTGGTCGCCCTGTTCGTCCTCATCATCACGTTCCGCTCCTTCGCAGTCGCCTGGTTCCCCCTCGTCAGCGCGCTCATCGGCGTGGGCCTCGCGATCGCGGGCATCTACGTCTCCACCGCGGTCACGACGATCTCCTCCGTCACCCCGATGCTCGCGATCATGCTGGGCTTGGCGGTCGGTATCGACTACGCCCTGTTCATCGTCGCGCGCCACCAGGACCAGGTCCGAAACGGCATGGACCCCGAGGAATCCGCCGCGCGCGCGACCGGCACCGCCGGCTCGGCGGTCGTCTTCGCCGGCGTCACGGTGCTCATCGCCCTCATCGGGCTGAGCCTCGCCGGCATCCCGTTCCTCACCACGATGGGCATCGCGGCGGCCGCCGCCGTGGCCGTCGCCGTCCTCGTCGCCGTGAGCCTCACCCCCGCGCTCCTCGGGTTCGCGAAGGAGCGCGTCGCCGGCTGGCCCACTCGCGCCCTCCGCGCCGGCGTGAAGACGCCTGGCGTGAAGAATCCCGGCGTGAACCCCGCCGCGCCGCCGCGCACCAACCGCTGGGTGATGCTCGTGACGCGGCATCCGGTCATCACGACGGTCGCCGTCGTCGTCGGCCTCGGCATCATGGCGATCCCCGCCGCGAGCCTCAGCCTCGCCCTCCCGAACGCCGGCGTGCAGTCGCCCGAGAGCGAGGCGCGACAGGCCTACGACCTGAACGCCGAGTACTTCGGCGCCGGCGCCAACGGCCCGCTCGTGGTCACCGGCACGATCGTCACCTCGACCGATCCGCTCGGCCTCATGGACGACCTGAAGGCCGAGATCGAGGACATCCCGGGCGTCGAGCGCGTCATCCTCGCGACGCCCAACGAGACCGCCGACACCGGCCTCATCCAGATCATCCCGACCACCGCCCCGGACGACCCAGCCACCGCCGACCTCGTCCGCGAGATCCGCTCGCACCACGACGAGTGGCTCGACGAGTACGGCGTCGACCTGCTGGTCACCGGCTTCACCGCCGTCGGCATCGACATCTCGGATCGCCTCGGCGCCGCCCTGCTGCCCTTCGGCATCTTCGTCATCGGCCTGTCGTTCATCCTCCTGATGGTCGTGTTCCGCTCCATCTGGGTGCCGTTGAAGGCGACGCTCGGCTACCTCCTGTCGATCCTCGCCGCGTTCGGCGCGGTCGCCGCCGTCTTCGAGTGGGGCTGGCTCGCCGAAGCGCTGCACGTCACGCGCACCGGACCCGTGATCAGCTTCATGCCGATCATCCTCATGGGTGTGCTGTTCGGCCTCGCGATGGACTACGAGGTCTTCCTCGTCTCCCGCATGCGCGAGGACTTCATCCACGCCCGTCGCGCGAACGGCGGCGTCGGCACCCGCGCGATGGCCGTCGAGGCCGTCCGCAGCGGCTTCACCGCTTCGTCGCGCGTCGTCGTCGCCGCGGCGGTCATCATGTTCGCGGTCTTCGCGGCGTTCGTGCCTGAAGGCGACAGTTCGATCAAACCGATCGCGCTGGGCCTGGCCGTCGGCATCGCCGTCGACGCGTTCATCGTGCGCATGACGCTCGTGCCGGCCGTCATGGCGCTGCTCGGCGAGAAGGCCTGGTGGATGCCGCGATGGCTCGAGCGGATCCTCCCCGCCGTCGACATCGAGGGCGAGGCCGTCGAGCACGAGCGCGCCCACGCCGACTGGCCCGCGCCCGACTACACCGGCGCACTCGCCGCGGACGGCCTCGTCATCCGCGCCGAAGGTCGCACGGCACAGGACGACGTCGTGCTCGTGGACGGCGCCAGCGTGCGTCTCGAGGACGGTGGCACGCTGCTCGTCGACGCCGCCGACCCGCACGCCTCCCGGGCGTTCCTGCTCGCCGTCGCCGGCCGCGTGCCGATCACCGACGGCCTGCTCCGCGTCTCGGGGCACCTGCTCCCCGGCCGCGCGGCCTGGGTGCGTGCCCACGTCGGCGTCGCCGAACTCGCAGGTTCCGAGACCCCCCTGGATGACCTCCGGCGGGCGCTCCGCGGCCGCACCCGGTTCGTCGTGGTCGCCGGCCTCGACCGCCTCGGCGGCAGCGACCGCGACCAGGCCGCCGCCCTGCTGCGGGACGCCGCCGCCGGAGTCGCCGCACGCGGCGGATCGCTCACCGTCGTGGCATCCGCTCGCGATCTGGGCGCCGCGCGCGCCGTCCTCACCGACGCCCACCGCACGCAGATCGACACCCTCGAGCTGCGCAGCACCACGTCCGCCACCCGCACCGACACCCAGGTGATCCCCTCATGACGCTTTCGCTCGAACGTTCCCAGACCCGTCGCCCGGTGACGTGGCTCACCCTGCTGGGTGTGCTGCTCCTGCCGGCGATCATCGGCGGCATCCTCGTCGCCGCGCTGTACAACCCCACCGACCGGCTCGACGCGATGAACACCGCCATCGTGAACGACGACGAGCCCGTCGAGATCGACGGGCAGCTGACCCCACTCGGGCGACTGCTCACGGCAGGGCTGGTGGAGGGCTCCGACGAGCTCGACAGCAACCTCACGTGGACGATCAGCAACGACGAGGATGCCGCGGAAGGTCTCGCCGACGGCACCTACGACGCCATCGTCACGATTCCGGAGAACTTCTCCGCCGCCGCCACCTCGACCGCACCGGGGAGCACCCCCGAGAAGGCGACCATCGAGCTGACGACCCCCGCCGACAGCCGCATCGTCGACGACGCCATCACGACGCAGGTCACCCAGACCGCGGCCGCCGTCCTCGGCGAGCAGCTCACCACGACGTACCTCGAGAACGTCCTCCTCGGCTTCACGACGCTCGGCGACCAGCTGGGCGAGGCGGCTGACGGTGCGCAGGAGCTCGCCGACGGCGCCGGCACCGCCGCGGACGGCGCGCAGGAACTGGCCGACGGCGCGGTCTCCGCAGCGGACGGCGCGTACTCCCTCGCCGACGGCATCCGTGCGCTCGCGAGCGGTGCCGGTGGCGCCGCGACCGGCGCGTCGACGCTCGCCGAC
>NZ_JBHWTD010000005.1:0-6209 GCF_043427715.1 Microbacterium sp.
TGCGGCCAGGCGGGCGGCGGCGGCACGGACCCTGCCCCGGGCCACGCCGACGGCGACGCCGCGGTGAACGGAGCGTAGGGCGGCGTTGCTCCGGTGGGCGGGGGCACCGGTCGCGTCAGGAGGGGACGGGAGCCTCGCCACGGCGTCGGCCCGAAGCCGAGGATGGTCGCCCACACCGGGAACAGGAACAGCGCGACGACGGTCATCCCGCCGCCGTACCCGAACCCGGGGTTGATGCGGTGCGCGGACACCACGAGGAGGACCAGAAGGATCGCGCCGCCGACGCCCGGGAGGAACCCCAGCAGCGCGAGCCACGGACTGAATCCGCCCCACTTCAGGACGGTGGCGACGTTGAGCACCGGCACCCACGCACGCCACTTCTCCTCGCCCATCTTCGCGAACATCGCCGCGAGGGCGACGGCGACCCACGCGTACACAGCCAGGAGGAGCACGAAGCTGAGCAGGCCCAGGACTGTGTTGGCAGCCTCGTCGACACCAGGGTTCATGGCTCCAACCCTAATGAGCGGCGCCGCCTCGGTGGAGGATCACAAGCCGGCGAGGCCGTCGCCGCCATCGAACGGGGCGTCGAGGGAACGCGTGAGCTCCTCGAGCATCGCCGCGATCTGCGGCTCGACGAACTGTCCGACCGCGGCCTGGATGCGGAGCCGGTGACGGAGCAGGATCGTGCACACCTCGCGACCGATCATGCTGGCGTACTCATCGGCCAGGCGGACCTCCTGCCGGAGCGCCGCCTTCGCCTCCTCCGACAGGGGCGGAAGCGCGGGGACCACGGCATCCGCTTCGTCGGCCATTCCCGCGATCGTGAACAGGAAGGGAGCCCCGGGGACGGGGTCGGGGTCCAGCGGCATCCCCTCGAATTCGGGCTCGAGTCCCTCTGCCGGCCGATAGCTGCGCGCCCGGTTGCGGTCGGCTTGGGTGTCGAGCTCCGCCTGGAGCATGGGGAGATTTCGCGAGGTGTACTGGGCGACGGCGTGATCGACGATGGTCTTCACCCGGGTGGAGAGACCGTGCTGCACCCCGTGCGGCACGTCCGATCCGAGACCGGCGGCCGAGAGGATCGGCGACCCGAGGCACCGGCGACACGGAGCGACCCGGCCGCGGTGGGTGGCCGGCTCCCAGCGCGGCAACCAGCGCAGCCAGGCGTCGACAGCCTGGCTGACCTGCGTCTCGAGGGAGCGCTCCACGGTCACCATTGTCGCGGAAACACCGGCGGATCGGGGGACATTCGGATCAACGGATGCCACCTGGTCGCCGCAGCCGCTCCCGCGGCCCGGTCACTCGTCCTCGTCCCGCTCCCACGGCCACTCCGGCCGGCCCGCCCGGGTGCGCACGAGCGCAACGCCCGACCACGCGGCGACGAACGCCGCGAGCACGAGCACGAGCGTGAACCAGGACAGCAGGAACGCACCCGCCGCACTCACCGTACGGGCCGGGTCGATCCCGCCGAGGAGACCGCCGAGGACGATGCCCCCGACGTAGGCGGCGGTCGTCGCCAGGGTCACCCAGCCGGCCGCGGGATAGCGCCCGCGCCGTGTCGCCGTCCACTCGGTCGCGGCGAAGGTCACGCCGGCGAGGATCATGGCGGTGATGCCGGGAGCATGCCCGAGCCCGGGCGTGGCGAGGACGTCCTGGCCGGTGAAGAGGCTGGTGAACCCGAAACCGCAGATCGCGAGAGCGGCGAACCCAACCGTGGCGAAGAACGCCGCGACCGGCGGCGACACGCCCTGGCCGGGCTCGTCCATCAGTACTGGTGCAGCTGCGGTCCGGCTTCGAGCGTGCGCTCGTATTCGCGCTGCGCCTCGGCGTTGAGCTCGGTCACGCGGCGTCCGCGAGCAGCCACCCAGGCGCCGAACCAGATCGTGATCTCACGACCGAGGACGAAGGCGATGACCGCGAGCGGGGCGAACAGCTGCTCGCTGACGAGAGTGCCCGCCTCGGAGGGGGCGATCGTCCAGAACGGGGCCTCGAACAGCTGACCCAGCAGGTAACCGCCGTACGAGAACGCGCCGACGATCAGGCCGAAGACGACCCACAGGCCCCAGCGGCCACGGTTGATGAACGCACCGAGCAGCCAGAAGCCGAGGAAGAAGACCGCGACGGGAACCCAGAACGCCCAGGTCATCAGGGTGTTCAGCGCGGCATCGGCGACCTCGTCGAGGGCGAGACCGTCGACCGTCGCGGCGACACCCAGGTTGGCGCCGAGGAAGAGGATCGCGAACACGAGCGCGGCGAGAAGGCCGATCGCGCCGGCGGCGCCGCGGTTGCCGCGAGGACGGGGCGCCTCGGGAGCCTGCACGAAGATCGGCTGCTGCGTGTAGGCGGCGGGCGGAGTCGCGGCATCCGTCTTCTGCTCCGACGAGCTCGCACGCTCTGCGACCGGCTCGCTGGGCGTGACGGTCGCGGGGGCGACAGCCGTGGGGGTCGCGTCGTGCGCGTACGCCACCGTCGCGGGCGCGGCCGTCGCCGCCGTGGTGTCGGACTTCTCGTCCGGGGTGGTGTCGGCCGCAGGCTCGGCGGTGGTGTCCCCCGCGGGCTCGTCGACGCTCGGACGGTACAGCGGCTCGCTGCTCACCGCAGACGCGGACGCAGCGGAGTCGTCGTCGGAGTACTTGCCGTAGTCGATGCTGAGGTCGGAGCCGCGGTCCTCGAACTCGAAGGACGAGTCGCCGCGTTGACGCTCGGTGTTCCGCGACGCAGCCTCCGCCTCGGCGAGGCTGTCGTTGGCGCTGCCGACGACGTCGTCGACGGCGGGGGTGGCGCCGTCGGTCGTCTCTTCGACGGGCTCGCCATACCCGGGCTCACCGTAGGTGGGCTCGCGGCGCTCGGGGTCACGCTCTCCGAACTGGGGGTCGCTCATGGCCTCGTACTCCTCACGCGGGGGCGCGCGCCACCGCATCTGCGAGCGTATCCCCGCAGACCGCCGCGTCTGCGGAGGCGTGCCGTCGTGTCTCCACCCCACCGGTGAAAGAGCGCTCCGCCGGTGCGTATCGTTGAGGCATGGCCCGCCTGCTCCCGCCCTCCGCTCGAACGGTGGCGGTCGCCGGAGCCCTGGCTGCGCTCCTGCTGACCGCGGGATGCGCGCCGGAACCGGATGCCGCGCCGAGCCCGACCGTGCCCGTCGCCTCCCCCACGCCGACGGTGACCCCGGTGCCGATCGCCGAGTTCCCCTACGGCGTCTCGACGTCGACGACAGCCCTGCCGCAGGACTGCGAGAGCATCCTCACCGACGAGATCCTCTCCTCACTGGAGGGGATCCCGCTGAACGCGCCCGGGATGGGCGGCGGCATCCGCCCCGACAGCAGCCGCGTCTGCGTGTGGGCCGATCCTGGCGCGAGCATGACCCGGCTCGTCACGGTCGTGGGCTACGCCCCCGAGCGTGAGGCGCGGGACGCCCTGTACCTCCTCGGCGTCGACGAGGGGTACCTCTGCTACGAACCCGACGCGGGCATCCGGTGCGAGAAGACGTGGGAGGACGGCGCACTGGGCCTGCCGGCCGGGCGCACCGTCTACTGGCGCGACGGGGTCGCGGTCGACACGCAGTACTCGAACCTCGCCCCGCAGGGCTACACGACCGCGATCGTCGACGCGCTCTGGCCGAACGGCTGAGTCAGCCCTCGATCGCCCACGCGTGTCGGCTGACGCGCTCCTCGTACGTGGCGATGTCCCAGCCCTGGCGCGAGGTCGACAGCCAGCGCCCGCCGTCCGCCTCGATCGTCTCGACCAGCGCGCCGTCGGTGCGTGTGCAGCGCACGAGTGGCGCATCGTCCTCGCAGGTGAACCCCGATCCGGGGAGCGACGCCCGGGCGACCGCACCGGCATCCGTGGGAACGCGCGCGAGCGTCGTCGAGATCGTCCCCGCCTCCGACGTCCACGCACACGTGAGCGTCACCTCGGGCTGAAGTGCGTCCGCCAGTGCGGATGCCGATGTCGTCGGTGCCTCGGTGGAGGTGACGAGCGCCGAGCCGTCGGCGAGCCGAAGCGCGGTCCACACCGCCTCGTCGTAGAGATCGCGGCACTGCACGGTCGCCCCGGCGTCCGCTGTCGGCGTGGGGTCGGGTTCGGCGTCGGCCGCCGGCACACTGTCGGGGTCGATGAACCGCTGCACCTCGACCGCGGCCGCGGTGAACCACGTGGTCGCGGCGGGGAACAGGGGCGCGGCGATCACCGCGATGGTCACCACGATCGCGGCGCACACGATGCCGACGAACCACGCGAAGACGGTGTTGCGTCCCCCCACCCGAGCCATGCCCCCACCGTACGACGGCGGCGGCGCGGCATCCGTCCGCACCGCCGGGGAAACGACGACGGGCCCCGGGTACATGTCCCGGGGCCCGTCGTTCGGATGCTTCCGCATCCGGTCACCTATCTCAGTTGTCCTCGCGACGTCGTCGCTCGGCAACCTCAATCGGCTCGGGTGAGCGAGCGAGCTCGCTCACCTCTCGCCTCAATCAGTTGTAGGTGCCCGGCGTGAAGTCGTCGGTCGAGAAGCTGTCGAAATCGACGTAGCTCAGGTCGGCGTCGCTGTACGCGCCGTCCGAGGCGAAGATGCGGTTGGGGTACCGCTCGCTCTTGGCCTCCTCCGTCGCCTCGACCACGACGTTGCGGTACTTCGCAAGGCCGGTGCCGGCGGGGATGAGCTTTCCGATGATGACGTTCTCCTTGAGGCCGACGAGCGGGTCGCTCTTGCCCTCCATGGCCGCCTGCGTGAGGACGCGGGTGGTCTCCTGGAACGATGCGGCCGACAGCCACGACTCCGTCGCGAGCGACGCCTTCGTGATACCCATCAGCTCGGGGCGACCCGAGGCCGGGCGCTTGCCGGCGGCGACCGCTTCGCGGTTCATCTGCTGGTAGCGCTTGAAGTCCACCAGCTCGCCGGGCAGCAGGTCGGTCTCGCCGTGGTCGACGACGGTGACCTTCCGCAGCATCTGGCGAACGATGACCTCGATGTGCTTGTCGTGGATCGGCACACCCTGCGACCGGTAGACGCCCTGCACGCCGCCGACGAGGTACTTCTGGACCTCGCGGGCACCCTGCACTCGCATGACCTCCTTGGGGTCGAGCGTGCCGACCTGCAGGGGCTGACCGACCACCACGCGCTGGCCGTCCTCGACGAGGAGGGTGGCGCGCTTGAGGACCGGGTAGACGTGCGGCTCGTCGCCGTTGTCCGGCGTCAGGATGACCTTCTTGGCCTTCTCGGTCTCGTCGATCTTGATGACACCGTCGGCTTCGGCGATCGGGGACGCGCCCTTGGGGGTACGCGCCTCGAACAGCTCCTGCACGCGGGGAAGACCCTGCGTGATGTCATCGGCCGAGGCCGAACCACCGGTGTGGAAGGTACGCATCGTCAGCTGGGTACCGGGCTCACCGATCGACTGGGCCGCGATGATGCCGACGGCCTCGCCGATGTCGACGAGCTTGCCGCTGGCCAGCGAACGGCCGTAGCACTTGGCGCACACACCGACGGCCGAGTCACAGGTCAGCACCGAGCGGACCTTGATGGTCTCGATGCCACCGGCGACCAGCTTGTCGATGAGGACGTCACCCACGTCGTCGCCCGCCTCGGCGAGGACGGTGCCCTGCGCGTCGACGACGTCGGCGGCGAGGGTGCGGGCGAACACCGAGTTCTCGACGTTCGCGTCACGGACGAGCGAGCCGTCGGTGCCGGGAGCGGCGATGGTGAACTCGAGGCCCTTGCCGGTGCCGCAGTCCTCCTCGCGGATGATGACATCCTGCGAGACGTCCACGAGACGACGGGTCAGGTAACCCGAGTCGGCGGTACGGAGGGCCGTGTCGGCCAGACCCTTACGGGCACCGTGCGTCGCGATGAAGTACTCCGCCACCGACAGACCCTCGCGGTACGAGGAGATGATCGGCCGGGGGATGATCTCACCCTTGGGGTTGTTCACCAGGCCTCGCATACCCGCGATGTTGCGGATCTGCAGCCAGTTACCACGGGCACCCGAGCTCACCATGCGGTTGATGGTGTTGTCGGACGGGAAGTTGTCCCGCATCGCCTTCTGGACCTCGTCGGTCGCCTCGGTCCAGATCTTGATGAGCTCCTGACGACGCTCGGCGTCGGTGGTGAGACCCTTCTCGAACTGGCCCTGGACCTTGGCCGCCTTCTTCTCGTAGCCGGCGACGATCTCCTTCTTGGTGGGAGGCGTCAGCACGTCGCTGAGGGCGACGAG
>NZ_JBHWTD010000006.1:0-36589 GCF_043427715.1 Microbacterium sp.
CCCGTTCGCCACTGATCCACAGAGCAAGCTCTGCTTCACCGTTCGACTTGCATGTGTTAAGCACGCCGCCAGCGTTCATCCTGAGCCAGGATCAAACTCTCCGTAAAGAAATGTTGCTGACCTCCACCGGAATAAGGCAGAAGCAGCGAGTTTGATGCTGACCAAAGAGATAAATCATTGCTGACTATCCATAATGCCGACACCAAAGTGCCGGTCTTTGATCCAAAGGAATCTCACCCCAGGCAAAACCCGGAGTCGAGGTTATTTGGCATTTGACAAGTGCACGCTGTTGAGTTCTCAAGGATCGGATGCTCCCACACCACCCTCCCGGGCTTCGTAGTGAGGCAACTTCTCTACCTTAGGACACCATTCGAATCTCGTCAAATCCGACACGCCGTGTCGCTGTCAAGGCAACACTCTGCGCCGGACCGAACGCGGTCGGCATCCGAGGCGCTCCACGACCTAGACCGTAAGATCAGACCCAATCGCTGAGCGACTGTTTCTTGTCGGGGTGGAGGTTGTTCACCAGCATGAGGGCGGCGGGCCTTTCGGCCTCTCGCTCTGCCCTGTGGGGCGAACAGGTAATAACTTACGTCGATCCTGGACCCTCGGCAAATCGGCGCGTGCACGCGGGCGTGTCGCGCGGAATTCCGCGGGCACGGGCCCGTGTCGCGCCCGCGGAAAGCGAGCGTCAGCTCTCGTCGTCTCCATGCGCAAGCCGGATCCGCCGACCCTCGTCGATGTCCTTCTGTTCCTTCTCGGCCTGCTTCTCCGACTTCCTGGTGTCCCTCGCCGGAAGCTGGATGTCCTCCTCGGCAGCGATGCCACCCTGCAGTTGACGCCCGCGCTCGAGTTCGGCATCGAACTCCGCACCGAACAGAAGGACGTTGTTGGCGATCCACAGCCACAGCAGGAAGACGATCACTCCAGCGAGCGATCCGTATGTGCGGTCATAGTTCGAGAAGTTGGCCACGTAGAAGAAGAATCCGGCGCTCGCGATCACGATGACCACGATCGCGATCAGCGCACCCACGCTGATCCACCGGAACCTCGGCTGCTTCGCGTTCGGGGTGGCGTAGTAGAGGATCGCCACGAGCAGCACGAGGATAAGGAGCATCACAGGCCATTTCACGATGTCCCAGGCGAGTTGCACACCGTCGCCCAGTCCGATGGCCTCGCCGATGGCGCGTGTCACGTCCCCCGAGACGACGAGTCCCAGCGCCAGCAGCGCCAGCGACACCACAGCCACCACGGTCACCAGGAGCTGCATCAGGCGCAGCTTCCAGAACGGGCGCCCCTCCCGGATCTCGTAGATGCGGTTCATCGCCCTACTGAACGCGCCCACGTACCCCGACGCCGACCAGAGGGCGGTCAGGATGCCGAGCACGAGAGCGATGCCCGCGCCCGGCGCGGATGCCACCTGCTCGATCGGCCCACGGAGTGCCTGCGCGGTGTCGCCGGGCGCGACCTGCTCGACGACACCGAGCACGGCGTCTGCCGCAGCCTGCCCCTGCCCGATCACTCCCAGCAGGGAGAAGATCGCGATCAGAGCGGGGAAGAGTGCGAGGACCGAGTAGTAGGTAAGGCCCGCCGCGGCATCCGTGCACTGATCTGCGGAGAATTCGCGAACGGTTTTGCCGAGGACGTATTTCCACGAACGCTTCGTGACATCCGAGACCGAGTCCGGTTTTTGAGGTGCCTCCGGGTTCGGGGCGTCGTCCTCGGCGTGGGTAGTGCTGCCCTGCTGTGTCATCACGTCCTCCTCCGTCTGCGTTCAGTTCCAGGTGAACACTCTGATTCCATCCCAGCGCACGTCCGACCGGCTTGCGCGAACAGGCGGTTCGTGGCATGCGTGCCCGCTCATCCTCGGTGGAACGGGCACCGCGCGACGGTCCCTGCGGCCCGAACCCGACCGCCCGATCGAGGCTTGGTCGGCATGCGGCGCAGGTTGACGTCGAGTCCGGATTCGAGGATGCGCAGCCGAGGGTCACTGAGCGCGCGGACGGATGCCGCGAGGCCGGCGATGGCGAGCTTCTCGCCCGGGCACCGGTGACCTTTCGCCACGTCGGCGCCACCGTGCGGCACGAAGGCGGCGATCGCCTCGTAGTCCGTCACGCCCACGAAGCGCTCGGGCATGAATTCGTCGGGCCGGTCCCACGACGCGGTGTCCGTGTCCGTCCCGAGCACGTCGAGGACAATGCGTCCACCCTCCCGGACAACCCGGCCATCCAGTTCGATATCGCGCACCGCCCACCCGGGAAGCATCGGCACGAACGGCGCCGTGCGGCGCACTTCCTGAGCGAAGGCCACGGCGAGCGGCCCTGCGACAGACGACTCACGATGCGCCGCCTCGTCAGCGATGCGCGCACGCCATTCCGGATGCTCCTGAAGCCGCTTCGCCGCGAATGCGACGAACCGGCTGACCGCGATCATGGGCCGGAAGCTGTTCTGCAACTCGATCCCCGCGAGCCGCGCGTCGAGCAGATCACCCTGACGATCGCGGTGCCACGCCCACTCGCTCAGCGCGGTGCCGGGATGCGCATCGAGCGTTCCGGCGCGGACAGCGCGGATCAGCCGCTCCGCGTGCCGATCCGACCAGCGGCGATTCAGCACCGCCAGGGGATACTGCGGTGAGTACGGGGCGCCGAACCCGTCCACGATCTGCGCCTGGCGAGCCGACCATCGCGTCTTGGCGGCGGCCGTTCCGGGAAGCCCCGCCCATCGCATGATCGCGCGACCCAACGCACCGACCGCAGCGTCGTAGGCCGTCCGCGTGCCGCCGCCGACCCACGCATCCACTTCGCGTCGCCACTCGGATTCCAGGTGGGGATGCATTCGGGCGACCTGCTCGTCCTCGTACAGGGCGGAGACGAACGTCGCCTTACGGTGGCGATGCTCGTCCCCGTCGAGGCTGTGCACCGAACCGTGACCGAAGAGCGTCTCCTGGATGAAGGACGGCATCGCCCCTTGGCGCTTCACCTGATCGCCGTCGTAGAAGGCGGCGACCCCTTCCGCTCCCCTGACGAGCAGCGCCGGACGGAACATCAGCCGCAGAGGGGCTGATCGCGCATCTCGCGGGACTCGACGCCAGATGTGATCGGCGAAGCGGTACCCACGGAGCAGCAGAGCCAGCGAGTCATCCCGCCACATCGGGCGGTGGAGCGTCTCGGCCGCCAGCATCGTCGATCGGGCAGGCGTCGCATCGGCAGGTGCGATGTCGGAGGAGGTCATGTCGACGACAGTGGCAAAGCGCCGCCGAAGGCTCCAGGGGGAGGCGCGACGAAACGCCATGTGCTAGCTCGACGTGCAACGCGGACATACTCTGCCGCCGCGGATGCGTCCACCCCTTACCCTGCCCCGCTCGTTCAGGCCAGAGTGTGAGTGTGCGATTCGAAGACGACCTCGGCGCCTGGGTGGCGCGACAGCGCTGGTATGCCGGCAAGAGTCACGAGCCCCGATTCCGCGTGCTCGACGCGCGACCCACCACCGGCGCGACGACCTACCTCGTGATGGACGACGCGGGTGCCGTTCCCACGCTGTACAACGTGCCCCTCGCACACAGCGACCGCAGCGACGGTGATGACGTCGCCGCGCGCGACGGTGACCGTCACCTGGTCGACGCGACGCGGCATGCCGACTTCACCATCGGCATGCTCCGCGACATGGGACTCGACGTCGACCGCGTGACCTCCTCGCGTGTCCTCACCGGTGAGCAGTCGAACACCTCGATCGTCTACGACGTCGACGGGGCACCCTCGATCATCCTGAAGCTCTTCCGCACCCTTCACCACGGTGAGAATCCCGACGTCACCGTCCAGCGCGTGCTCAGCGAGGCGGGCTCCCCCTTCGTCCCGCGGTTCTTCGGCAGCCTCGACGCGGAGTGGCCCGACGTGGGCAGACCCGAAGGCGTGGCCCGCGGCACCCTCGGCTTCGCGCAGGAGTTCTTGAGCGGCGTCCGCGACGGATGGACGATCGCCCTGGAGGAAGCCCGCGCCGGGCGCGACTTCACCGCCGCCGCCCGCGATCTGGGCATCGCCGTCGCCGGAGTGCACGGTGCCCTCGGCGCCGCCCTCGAGACGACGGATGCCGATGAGGCCGTCGTCACGGCCACCGGTGCGGCCTGGGCTCGTCGCCTGTCGATCGCGACGACCGAGGTTCCCGCCGTCGCAGAGCGACGGGCCGAGATCGACGCGGTGTACCGCGCTGCGCTCGCACGCCCCTGGCCGAGGCTGCAGCGGATCCACGGCGACCTCCACCTCGGTCAGGTGCTCGCCGTTCCCGACGGCGGGTGGCGCATCGTCGACTTCGAGGGCGAACCGCTCCGCCCGATGGAGGAGCGTGCGATCCCCGACCTCCCCCCGCGCGACGTCGCCGGGATGCTGCGCTCATTCGACTACGCCGCCGCCGTTGGCGGGGGTCCGGATGCCGCCGCCTGGGCAGCCGCGTGCCGCGCGGCCTTCGTGGAGGCGTATGTCGCGGCACCCGGGGCTGTGGCGCTCGATCCCGACCTGCTGCGCGCGCTCGTCCTGGACAAGGCCGTGTACGAGTCCATCTACGAGGCGCGCAATCGCCCGGATTGGCTCCCCGTCCCGCTCGCGGGAATCGATGCCGCGCTGAGCTGATCCGCCCGCCGGCGATCAGCCCGCCAGCTGGTCACTCCGCCGGCGGATCACTCCGCCTCAGGCGCCTCCAGCAGGAGGAACATCGCGCCGTACCCCGGCAGCGACACCGAGAAGCTCTGCAGGTCGTCGACATGCCCCACGACGTCTCCGGATGCCGCGTCGATGACCTCGCTGCGCGGGATCAGCTGCTCGGAGCGAACCGTTCCTTCGGTCGGCTCGGCCGAGAAGTTCAGCACCGTCACCTGCATCGGGGCATCCGCATGTGCGTCGCCGTCATCGAGGCGGTGCACCAGCACGAGCATCCCGGCATGGGCGACCTCGGGGATGTCCACCTGGGTCGCGGTCGCGATGCCGTGCTCACGGCGGAGGTCGATGATCGCACTCAGCCGTGAGGCGAAGGATTCCTCGTCCTCGAGCTGCGCGGGCAGAGCCCCGTACAGGGCTCGACCGCGCGGCATCCCGGCAGCGGAGCGGGTCGCGTCGGGGTCGACGTCGAGCAGGTCATGCGCACCGCGCTCGATCCACCGGGTGTCTCCCGCCGTCAGGAGCTCGGAGATCTGGTCGGCGGGCACCGTGAGCATGCCGACGAGGTCCCAGCCCGAGAGGGCGAACACCCCGGGCTGCCAGGCGTTATACGCGCACAGCAGCAGGTGAGCGTCACGGATCGCGGGGACCGCGGCATCCGTGATGTCATCCAGCCGAGCGAAGCCCTGCGTTGCCGCGATCAGCGAGGTCGAGGTGCAGGCGATGCCGTTCTGGGTGAACACGCGGTTGAAGTCGGCGGCGCCGGTGAGCGCTTCGGTGAGCTCCGCCCGCACGGTCTCCGCGAGGTCAGCGCCGGTGATTTCATGCCCGCGGAACCGGTAGACGTCGTCGGCGTGACGCGTCGCCCAGTGCACGAGTTCGTAGGTGAGCTCATCGTGGTTCTGGAGCCCGTGTACCAGCTGCACCGGTTCCACGCCGAGCTCGAGCGATGACGTCAGCGCGAGGCGGAGGAACTCGGTCTGACCCGTCGCGAGGGCATGGTGATAGCCGGGGCGACCGATGAAGTCGTACGACAGGTCAGCACCGACGGCGCCGGTGTCGCGGATGTCCTCCATCGTGAGGTTGAGCTCTTGGAAGGTGAAGCCGCCGACCTTGCGCACCATGCCGGCGATGATGTGATTCGCCGCGTGGGAGAGCGGGTGACCCTCCGACCAGGCCGGGCCCCCGGCGCTCTTCTCGACACCGAGGAACCCGTTCGCGTCGAGGCGGAGGGCGCTCGTGCCCAGCTCACCGAGCGAGTGCAGGGCGTCGCCGATGACCAGGCGCATGCCGGCGAAGGTCGGGTCAAGCCAGTTGATCGACGGCTGCCCCTGCTTGAAGTAGTGAAGGTAGACCCAGCGCCGCGTGATCCCGTCGGGACCGACGACCGGCGCGGTGGCGCTCCAGTTCGTCTCCTTCACGCCGGGCGTGTAGAAGATCACGCGCTGCAGCGCGCCGATGATGTACCCGTGCTCGGCGAGCTCGTGCTCGGTCGCGGGATCGAGGTTGACGCTGTCGAATCCCTCCGGCACCTCGGGCAGCAGATGCCAGTCCTCGGGCGGGATCGCGACCATGTGGTAGATCCCCGGATAGTCCTTGAAGCCCATCTCCGCCAGGCGAAAATCGGCGCCCTTGCCGGTGTGCCCCGGGACGATGTCGTCGATGATGCTGCCGCCGTGCGAATCCGCCACGTCGCACAGGTCTCGGAACTCGTCCTCGGTGCCGAAGGCGGAATCGATCGCCGTGCTGATGCGATCGAAGTGACCGTCGACGCTGGGGGTCTCCGCCCACCCCGCGATGCCACCTGCCCGCTTCACGGGGCCGGTGTGGATCGCGGTGATCCCGATGCGCTCGAACGCCGACCACAGCGCGTCATCGCCCAGCGCGGCGAGGAAAGACTCCCCCGGCCGGGTGATGAGCGAGATCGGGTACGCCGTGAACCAGACATCGGTCGCCGCGATGGCGCGGCGCGCGTCGGGGCGCGCGTACGCGTTGCGCCACATGGCAGGCTGACCCGACAGCTGCCGGGCGAGCACGTCGGCATCCTTCAGCATGGACTGACGCACCAGCCACTCGATGTACGACGGGTTCGTGCCGTTGGCGGTGCGCGGATCGGTGCGGATGCGGCGGACACTGCTGCCGCGCAGATTGTCGCGCGGCCGCAGCCGGCGCGGACGGGCGGGATAGCGCTGCTCGTCGTAGCTGATCTCGGGCATCTCGAGGTCGGCGACCTCCGCTGCATCCATTCCGGAGAGGTCGATGGGGCCGGTGTAGAGATCCTCCGGCCGTTCGTCGTCGCGCACCATGCCGTCCACGCTACGGAGCCGGTCGCCGGAATGGCAGGTCTGGCATCCGCGGGCCGGACCGGGTATGGCGGGTCAGTGCGCCGGGATGAGCTTCGGGATCACACAGACGTAGACGACCATGCCGATGAGTTCGATGAGGGTCTGCGCGACGACCACTGCGGGTGCGAGCGCGAACTCGGCGGGGAGCGCGAGCGCCAGCGGAAGGACGACGAGCGAGTTCCGCGTCGCACCGGAGAACGTCACCGCCCGCGCACGCGGGACATCGAGCTTCGCAACGCGGGCGACGGCGATGCCGACGAGCGCCATCACGACGAGGAAGCCGGCGTAGATCGGCAGCACCGCGGCGAGCGCCGCGACGTTGCCGAGGACGAGCGCCGCCTGCGACGCGAAGACCACGAACAGGGTGAGCACCATCAACGGCACCATGGATGCCGCGCCGACCCGTTCCACGCCGCGGGCCCAGCTTGTGCGACGCGCGGCCCACTGGGTCGCCGCCGCGAGCAGCAGCGGGACCACGATGAGGAAGACGAACGCTTCGATGAAGGGCGCCACGTCGATGCCGCCGAGCATCCCCTGCCCCGCGAACGCCGTGAGGTACACGGGGAGCAACAGCATCTGCAGGAGCATCAGCAGCGGCGCCGCGGCCAGCAGCTTGTCCTGCGCGCCGCCGGCGAGGCCAGTGAACACGATCACGTAGTCGACGCACGGGGTGAGCAAGACCAGCAGCACGCCGATCTGCAGCGCGGCATCCGTCGCGACGAAGCGGGACAGCACGAAGACGAGGAGCGGGACGATCGCGAAGTTGAGGATCAGCAACGTCACGAGGAACCGCAGGTCGCGGAACGCCTCGGCGAGGCGCCCGAAGGGGACGCCGAGGAACGTCACGAACAGCAGGACCGAGAGGACCGGGGTGACTGCGACGTCGAGCGTGGGGGCCGACGGGATCAGCCAGCCGAGCGTGAGGCCCGCGGCGATCGCGACGACGTAGAGCGCGATCTGGTGGCGTTCCGCCCGCCCCTACGCAGCGCTCACGCGCACGCATCACTGCCCTCGACAACGCGCATCGCGCCGTCGAACCGGCATCGATGTCGCCGCGCGCCGTCCTCGACTGGGACGACATCCGGTCGCACTCGATCAGGAACGCGGCACGCAACGAGTACCTCTGACCGGGCCGGGGGGAGCGGTCAGCCGCCCGGGCGCGCCAAGTCCTGGTCAGATGGGACTGCGCGTGACCGCGCTCGGCGACGAGCTCGAAAGTGGTGCCCGGCTCCCGTCACGCCGTGCTCGAGATGATCAGCGCACGAGCGAAAGCAAGAACACCCAGACGCACACGTAGGCGAGCATGCCGAGGCTGTACTTGATCGACGCCCGCAGGATCTCGCTCTCTCGGCCGGTCAGCCCGACGGCACCCGCCGCGATGGCGATCGACTGCGGTGAGACCACCTTCGCGACGGTGCCACCGGCAGTGTTGGCGGCAACGAGCAGCGTCGGGTCGACCCCAATGCGCTGCGCAGTGACGGTTTGGAGGTGCGCGAAGAGCGTGTTGTTGTTCACCACCGACCCTGTCACGAACACACCGAACCAGCCGATGATCGGCGCAAACAGCGGGAACACGAGGCCCACCGCCGCCAGGGCGTTGCCGATCGTTGCGGACCCTCCGGAGAAGTTGGCGATGTTCGCGATGACGAGGATCAGTGCGATCAGGAGGATCGGCGTGCCCAGGGCTCGAACGGTCCCGACGAGCTGTCGCCCCAGCTCGTCGACGCTCACTCGCGGCATCGTGAGGAAGGAGACGATCACCGCTATGAGAATCGCTGTACCGGTGGCGTTGACCGGGGTGAATGCCCAGGTTGTCGCGACCGCTGCGTCGGAGCCGGCGGGAACGACGACGCCGGTGATACCCGGGATCGGGACAGCGAAGGTCAACCACGCCAACGGGCCCTCGGCAGCGAAGAGCGCCTTGAACCACGGAATGCTCCACACGAAGATGAGGCCGGTGAGGATGTAGAACGGGCTCCACGCGACCACGACATCGCCGAAGTCCTGTCGAACGCGATCCGGGATCTCACTCCCCCCTTCGCGATAGACGCGTCGCGGCTGCCAAATCCGCGAGACCCCGAAGACGACAACCATTCCCACCAGCCCCGGGACGATGTCCGCGAGCTCGGGGCCGAGGAAGAGCAGGATGGCGGCTTGTGTGCCTGCGTACGCGACGGCGACGGCCGCGGTGATCGGGAGCGTCTCTCGCAGCCCTCGAAGGCCGTCGAGGATCATGACGAGGATGAACGGCACGCTGAAGGTGAGCAGTTGGAGGACGAGCACCATATCGGCGGACAGGTCGGCTAGTGGCACCTCACCGACCTGCGCGCCGACGATGACGGGGATACCAATCGCCCCGTATGCCCCGGCGGCGACGTTGGCAACGAGCGACAGCATGGCGGCTTTGATCGGGCCGAACCCAAGTTGCACGAGCAGCGCGGCGCAGATGGCGATCGGCACACCGAACCCCGCTGCGCCCTCGAGGAACGCTCCAAAGCAGAAGCTGATGAGCAGCACCTGGATGCGTTGATCGGGTGAGATGCCGGAGATGCTGTCGCGGATGACATCGAAGCGCCCACTGGCGACGGTGATGCGGTACAGCCACACGGCCATGACGATGATGTAGGCGATCGGCCAGATCGCGGTGAGGACCCCGAAGAGCCCCGCGCCGGCGACTGAGCCGATCGGCATCCCGAACGGCCACACCGCGACGACGATCTCCACGATGACGGCAATCGCCGCGGCGACGAGGCCGCTGAGCTTGAAGACGAGCAAGCCGATCAGGAAGACGGCGATGGGGAGAACAGCGATGAGAGCGGACAGCCAGAGTTGGCCGGTCGGGTCAAGCGTCTGAGTCCACATGGGGGCTCCTCTGGGGTCGATTCGGGCTCATGCTATCGACGTGCAGGTCCCGATAGCGAGCAGATTTGCGTGGCGGGATGCGGCGTCAGCACGCCTGCACGCACGCAGTGTGCGTGAGGCCCGCAGCCGCGTGATCGGCCAACGAGTCCGTGGCAAGCAGCGGTCGGGTTCTCGTCATGCGATGCGGGAGCGGAATACCGCTCCGAGGAACACCCACGGTTTCGAAGTGCAGACCGGGCGCGAGCGCCCGCGCCATGCTGAACGAGGCACGCCCTCGGCTCACGGCGGCTTCTAGAAATGGAAAAACCCCCGGCTCGCGGGGGTTTTTCTGGCGGTGACGGTGGGATTTGAACTCGGCCCCGAACAGCATCAGCCGGCTCAGGTGGGTCAGTAGCCCCGTAATCACGCGGATGTCTGGAGAAATCGCCGATCAGCCCGATCGGCGCGACGCGGTTGCACCGCTGCGATCGTGGGCACAGAGTGGGCATGACGACTGAAGCCAAGCCCTCATCCTTGCGTTCCCTTGCCATCGGATCTCACCGTGCATTGAACCGGCGGAGTGGCCCCTCAAAGAAATAGCGAAGTTTGGATCGTCTTCGGCTCCTGACTGCTACGCTCGCGCACATCGTCACTGTTGACCGAGCATCACACGCAAGCTCTGGGGGCACGCTGATGGCATCTCGTCGCCGCGGTAGCGCGGCCGCCGCCATCGCCGGCCTAGCGGTCATCGCGCTATCCACTGCTGCTTGTGCGCCAGGGCAATGCAGCGGGGCTTATGTCGCGGACATCGAGACCTCGCACGAAGGGTCGTCGACCGTCGAGGAAGCGATTGAGGTTTGGGTCGATGAGGGAAACAGACCCGTCGGCTCCGACGCGTGGGAAGTCGTGAGCCAGGGCAGCGGGAGCGCGCAAGCGACACATGCAGGCGGCTGGCGCGTCGGTCTGATGCAGACGCGCTCGGGTGGATGGATCGTTTCCGGACTCTCCTGCGACTGACCTCTCCTGCTGGCGATCGAGCGACGCAACCACCGACCACGATGACGCATCGTGGGAGAGGCGTATCCCCACGGCATTCACCTGACCTCCGTCCAGGCGAAACCTTGGGATGGAGGACAATGCTTCGGTGACCGACGACAGCGTCACAACACACGAGCACCGAACGGCGAATTCGGCACTATGACGGTGGGGCAATCCCCCACCGTCACCCCACGCACAGGATGACCTTGACCGCTCGAGATCCGCGGAATCACGCGGATCTGGGCGCCCGCGGAGGGCCGAGACAGGCTCGAGATCAGGCCTCCCGTGCCCACAGATTGTGGGCAAACCGTGGGCGCAACGTCATCCAAAAATGGAAAAACCCCTGATAATCAGGGGTTTTTCTGGCGGTGACGGTGGGATTTGAACCCACGGTAGGGGGTTACCCTACACAACTTTTCGAGAGTTGCACCTTCGGCCGCTCGGACACGTCACCGTCGTCCAGTTTACGACACGATCCGGGATGCCGCGAACCAGCTCAGTTCCGGCCCGCTCCGTACAGCTCCCCGAACACGCTCGAAGGCACGCCACCGTCGTAGGTGCCGTGCCGCGGCCACCCCTCCAGCGAGTCCTCCCACTCCTCTTGCCGGCCCCACGGCAGCACGGCGTTCGGCCGCGCACTCCGGCATCCGCACCATCGTCAGCCGGCGGCGCTGGGTGGCGAGGTCATGGCGACTCCTTCGTGGCATCCGTTCCTGCACGGTCCGCCGCACCGCCTACACCGGTCAGGGGCGGGCGTACGGTGAGCACGTGACCGCACCCTCGTCCCGCCTCATCGTCGCGATCGCGGCACTCGCATCAGCGGTCGCGTTCCTCGACGGCACGGTCGTGAACGTCGCTCTCCCCGCGATGAGCGACGAACTGGGCGGCGGCCTCGCGACTCAGCAGTGGACCGTCGACGCGTACCTGCTGACCCTGAGCTCGCTCATCCTCTTCGCCGGCTCGGTGAGCGATGCGTACGGTCGCGTGCTGGTGCTCAAGATCGGGCTCATCGGGTTCGGCGTGGCGTCCATCGCCGTCGGCCTCGCACCCGACCCGGTCACGCTCATCATCGCCCGCGCCCTCCAGGGCGCCGCAGGCGCGTTCCTCGTGCCGAGCTCGCTCGCCCTTATCACTTCGCTCCTCCAGGGCACGGCGCAATCGAAGGCGATCGGCCAGTGGACAGCCTGGACAACCGGCGCGACCCTCGCGGGCCCGCTCATCGGCGGCGTCTTCGTCGACACCCTGTCGTGGCGGTACGCGTTCCTTTTCAACGTCATCCCGATCGCCGCGACGTTCGTGCTGCTCGCCCGCATGAAGGGCACCGACCACCGCTCCCCCGACGCCCGCATCGACATCCTCAGCGCCGCCCTCTGCACGCTCGGCCTCGGCGGCATCGTCTTCGCACTCATCGAACAACCGAACCTGGGTTGGACGCATGAGGCGATCTGGATGCCGCTCCTCGCCGGCACCGTCCTGTTCGTCGCGTTCGTCCTGCGCCAGCGCACCGCCACGCACCCGATCCTCCCCCTCGGGATCTTCACCGTCCGGAACTTCTGGACCGGCAACGTCTCGACGTTCTTCGTCTACGCCGCGCTGTCGCTGAACGGGTTCGTCGTCGCCGTCTACCTGCAGCAGGGAGCGGGCCTCTCGGCCACCCTCGCCGGCCTCGCGAGCCTGCCCGCGACGCTGCTGCTCATCGGCCTGAGCTCGCTCGCCGGCACCCTGTCGGCGAAGCTCGGCCCGCGCCTGTTCATGACCTCCGGCCCGCTCATCATGGCCGCAGGGTCGCTGCTGCTGCTCACCGTCGGCGAGGACTTCGACTACTGGACGCAGGTGCTCCCCGGCCTGATCGTCTTCGGACTCGGCCTGGCCCTCACCGTCTCGCCGCTGACCTCTACGATCCTCGGCGCCATCGGCGGCGAGCGCAGCGGCATCGCGTCCGCGACCAACAACGCCGTCGCCCGCATCGCCGGGCTCGTCGTCATCGCCGTCCTCGCGGTGATCGTTGGCGGCACGCTCGATCTCGACGGCTTCCACCGCGCGGCGATCGCAACGGCGGCCCTCCTCGCGATCGGCGGAGTCGTCGCGTACGCCGGTATCCGGAACCCGCGACCTGCGTCGCAACCTGAGGAGGCCACCAATAAACCCGGCTGAAACCTGGCCAGGTGGCATCCGTCACTGACAAACTGATCCCATGAGCGTGATGGAGAACTCGAAACTGACCGTCGTCGGCGCGGGCGCCGTGGGATCGAGCGTCGCGTACGCCGCCCTCATCCGCGGATCAGCCCGGCACGTCGCGCTCTACGACATCGCAGCACCCAAGGTCGAGGCCGAGGTGCTTGACCTCGCGCATGGCGCGCAGTTCACCGGCTCGAGCGACATCATCGGCGGTGCCGACGTCTCGGTCGCCGCGGGTTCGCACGTCGTCGTGATCACCGCCGGCGCGAAGCAGAACCCGGGCCAGACCCGGATCGAGCTCGCCGGGGTGAACGCCGGCATCCTCCGGACGATGCTCCCGCAGCTCCTCGAAGTCGCTCCGAACGCGATCTACGTCATCGTCACGAACCCGTGCGATGTGCTCACCGTCATCGGTCAGGAGACGACGGGCCTGCCTCCCGAGCGGATCTTCGCCTCGGGCACCGTGCTCGACACCTCGCGGCTGCGGTGGAAGCTCGCCCAGCGCGCCGGCGTCTCGACGTCGAGCGTGCACGCCCACATCATCGGCGAGCACGGCGACACCGAGTTCCCGCTCTGGTCGCACGCGACCATCGGCAGCGTGCCGATCCTCGACTGGAAACCCCTCGACGGTCAGCCCCGCTTCACGAAGGACGAGCTCGACCGCATCGCCGTGGAAGTTCGGGATGCCGCGTACACGGTGATCCAGGGCAAGGGCGCGACGAACTACGCCATCGGGCTTTCGAGCGCGCGCATCGTCGAGGCGATCCTCGGCGACCAGCACGCGATCCTGCCGGTGTCGACCGTCCTGAACGGCTTCCACGGCATCGACGGCGTCGCCCTATCGGTCCCCTCGGTGGTGAGCGCCGCCGGCGCGAAGCCGATTCTCAACACCTCGTTCTCGGACGAGGAGCTCGGCCTCCTGCGTCACTCCGCCGACGCACTCAAGGGTGCGGCGGCCTCGCTGCGCTGATCGGGCACGGCGCGGCGCGACCCACTGCGGCGGCCGGTGTCGGATGCCGCGGATAGCCTGACTGCATGGCATCCCGTCGACCCGCACCGACCGCCGCCTTCCGTTGCACGGAATGCGGTTGGACGACGGCGAAGTGGGTGGGTCGCTGCGGCGAATGCCAGCAGTGGGGCACCGTCGTCGAGTCGTCGACGCAGACCGGGATCACCGCGTCGGTGACGCCCCTGGCCCCGACGCGCAGCGCGCGCCCGATCACCCAGATCGACACCCGGGAGACCCCGCGCCGCACAAGCGGCGTCGGGGAGTTCGACCGCGTGCTCGGCGGTGGCGTGGTGCCAGGAGCCGCCATCCTCCTCTCCGGCGAACCGGGCGTCGGCAAGTCGACCCTCCTCATCGAGGTCGCCGCGCAGAGCGCCCGCTCGGGCCGCCGCGTGCTGTACGTCAGCGCCGAGGAGTCGCTCAGCCAGGTGCGGCTGCGCGCCGAACGCACCGGCGCCCTCCACGACGAGCTCTACCTGGCGAGCGAGACCGACCTCGCCACCACCCTCGGCCACATCGACGACGTGAAGCCCGACCTGCTCATCGTCGATTCGGTGCAGACGGTGTCCTCGTCACTCATCGACGGCGCCGCAGGCCAGCCCAGCCAGGTCCGTGAGGTCGCCTCCACGCTCATCCGGGTCGCGAAGGAACGCGACCTGCCCGTCATCATCGTCGGCCATGTGACGAAGGACGGCCAGGTCGCCGGTCCCCGCGTGCTCGAGCATCTCGTCGACGTCGTCTGCCACTTCGAGGGCGACCGTCAGACGTCGCTGCGGTTCGTGCGTGCCCTCAAGAACCGGTTCGGCGCAACCGATGAGGTGGGCTGCTTCGACATGACCGGAGAGGGCATCGCCGAGGTGCCCGACCCGAGCTCGCTCTTCCTCAGCCAGCGCCGCAGCGAACCGGGCACGTGCGTCACCGTCGCCCTCGAAGGACGCCGCGCACTCCCGGTCGAGGTGCAGGCGCTGACGCTGCGCACCACCGCCCCAAACCCGCGTCGCATCGTGAGCGGCGTCGACGGCGCACGCGTCGCCATGGTGCTCGCCGTGCTCGAGAAACGCGCCGGGATCGTGCTCTCCGATCAAGACGTGTACGTCTCCACCGTCGGCGGGGTGCGCCTCACCGAGCCCGCCGCCGACCTCGCGATCGCCCTCGCCATCGCCAGCGCGGCATCGGAGCGACCGAACCCCGCCAAGCTCGCCGCGATCGGCGAACTGAGCCTGTCGGGCGAGATCCGCCGGGTGACCCAGCACGACCAGCGCCGATCCGAAGCGTCACGCCTCGGCTACCGCGCCGTCATCGACTCGTCCGCCGGGACCCTCCGCGCAGCCCTCGCGGAGCGGAGTCGGCACCACGCTCCCGACCCTTCCGACGCACCGCAGTTCTGACCACGCCAGCTGCCACACCCGTCAGGTGAGGGGTCAGGCGTCGAGCGCGGCGATCAGGTCGGCGGGAGCGGCCTGCATCGGGTGCGGGCCGGCGATGTCGAAGAAAACCGTCGTGATCTGGTCGCCGTAGGCGCCGAGGAACGCCCGCAGCCACGCCGGGGACTGCAGCCCCACGCCGGGCGGCAGGGTCGAAGGCTTGTTCTTCGCGTCGCTGAAGAGCAGCAGGGCCACGTCGCCCGAGTTCGGGTCGCGGTACGTCCAGACCTCGCCGTCATCGCGGGGGTCGTCGCGCTTTCCCGGCCGCATCAGCGGGACGACCGTGGGTCCGTGCCGGAGGGCGAAAGCGAGGGCGGCCATGTCCTGTGTCTGCAACGCGTCCGCCAGCTGCGTGTTGCGGAACTCCAGCGGCTTCTTGTCGCGCTTCTTCCCAGCCATGGAACAAGCCTACGGGCGCGGAGATGCGGCATCCGTCGGCAGAAAAACTGGGGGCCCTCTCGAACTCTTCATTGGGGACTGAGGAAGTCGAGAGGGCCCATTGCTCACCGGCGGAAGATCCAAGGCGTCCTGCTTCTGGGGGTGAGCAGGACTCCGATGCTGGGGACAACGGGGGATCCGTCGGGAGCTGAGATCAGGCTACGCGTCCGACGCGTCCGACCGACAGTCCGGCGCCCGATACTTGGATGAGAATCTTCTCAGAAAGCGACAAAAATGCCTCGCGGCTCGGGATGCCGCTACCGCAGCGTGAACTGCGCCTCCTCGACCGCCCCGATCCCGCCGATGGAGACGGTGAGGTTGTACCAGCCGGGAAGGGCATTCTGACGCTTGCCGTCGCAGTCGTCGACGGACGAGCGCGTCCGATCCCACACGAGCGGGGTCGCGCTCGTGACGGTCTGCCCTGCTTCGAGTCGCACGACCTGGTCGCTCGGCGCACTCTGACAGTCGGTCGAGCGCCACCACGTGTCGCTGCCGCTGGTGATCTCGAACGTCTGCGTCGAGGTGCCGACGTTCATGAGGCACGGGAAGTCGGTGTCGTTGACGAGCTCGATGAGCATCTGCGGGTACTCGCCCGTGCCGTAGGAGCTCTTGTCGACGACCGCGTTGACGGTGACGTCGGCCGTCGTGCACGGCAGCACTTCTTCGTCGTCGTCGGCAGGCGGCGCCTCCGCTGCGGATGCCGAGGGCTCGGGCGACGGCGGCACCGGTGCCGGGCTCGTCGGCAGCGGGGTCATGGCAGCACCCGACGCCGGCGTCGAGGTCGCCGTCGGCGACGGTGCCGGCGCGGCATCCGCGGCGAACCACCCGCGCCAGGGCTGCCAGACGGCGAGCGCGACGATCCCGCCGATCAGGAGGACCGCGAGCAGCAGGGCGACGAGCCTGCGACGGCGGTAGACCGCCGCGGAAGGCCGACGGCGCGGGGACGAGCTGCTCACGCGTCCAGGCTAAGCGGCGACATCCGGATCGTGCGCCGGGCGCGCCTACAACTGCTTGAGCATGCGCGTGTTGCCGAGCGTGTTCGGCTTCACGTGGGCGAGATCGAGGAACTCCGCGACGCCCTCGTCAGGGCTGCGCAGCAGCTGCGAGTAGACGTCGGGGTCGACGACCTGTTCGCCGATCGTCTCGAATCCGCGGCGGGAGAAGAACGGCACCTCGAAGGTGAGGCAGAAAAGCCGCGAGAGTCCGAGCATGCGCGCGTTCCGCTCGAGCCGGTCGACGACGGCGCCACCGACGCCGCGATGCAGCCAGTCGTCGGCGACGATGAGGGTGCGGATCTCGCCGAGGTCCTCCCACATGACGTGGAGGGCTCCGCATCCGACGAGGCGGCCGGCGGATTCGGCGACGACGAACTCCTGCACCGTCTCGTACAGGGTGACGCGCTCCTTGCCGAGGAGGATGCGCCGGTTCACCCACGGCTCGAGCAGCTCTTGGATGCCGGGGACGTCGGACGTCTTTGCCTGTCGCACCTCGAACCCGTCGACCTCATCCATGCGCTCCACTGTATTGCCGTGCAGGTCGGGGACAGTGCGCGCGGAGCCCTACGCTGGGAACGAGGGAGGGGACCCCGAGTGAGTGTGCTCCGCGAATACGCCGCGGCAGTGTCGCAGCCGACACTGCCCTTCGCGTCAACGGCCCGCTACGACGAGGTCGTCGACGCCGACGGCACGCTGCGGCCCGCGTGGCGATCATTGGCCTCGCTCGCCCTGGCACTCACCCGTGAAGAGCTCAACCGCGTGGACGACGAGATCGCCCGCTTCCTCGCCGATGACGGCGTTTCCTATGCCCGCGCCGGTGATGACCTGCAGCCCTGGCAGCTCGACCCGATGCCCTTCGTCCTCGACGCGGCAGGCTGGTCGCGCCTGGAGATCGGTCTTGCCCAGCGCGCCGAGCTGCTCAACGCCCTCCTCGCCGACCTCTACGGCGAGCAGACCGTGCTCCGCGAGCGCATCGTTCCGGCAGCGGTGGTGGTCGGTCATGCCGGCTTCGTGCGGGCCACCGCCCGCTCGCGCGACGGCGACACCTCTCCCCTGCTCCTGTCCGCCACCGACCTGGGCCGCGACGCGGCCGGCGACTGGCACGTCCTCGCCGACCGTGTGCAGGCGCCGTCGGGACTCGGGTACGCGGCCGAGAATCGACGGGTCATCTCCCAGGTGCTCCCCGACCTTCTCGACGACGGCGCGCTGCACCGCATGGACCCGTACTTCGCGGCGCTCCGCGCGGCGCTGATCGCGTCTGCGCCGGCAGGCACGACCGATCCGCGCATCGTCGTGATGTCGCCGGGTCCGCTCTCGGAGACGGCCTTCGACCAGGCGTTCCTCGCGAACGCCCTCGGCTTCCCGCTCGTGCAGGGCAGCGACCTCGTCGTCCGCGACGGGTATGTGTGGATCAAGCCCGCCGGCTGGCCCGCGCGCGCCCCGCGGGAGAGGGTCGACGTCATCCTGCGCCGAGTGGATGCCGAATGGTGCGACCCCCTCGAACTGCGCGCCGGCTCCCGCCTCGGCGTCGCGGGCCTGACCGAAGCGGCCCGGCGCGGCCGGGTGCGGGTGGTCAACGGGCTCGGCGCGGGGGTGCTCGAGAACCCTGCCCTGCTCCCTTATCTGCCCGCCGTGTCCGAGCATCTGCTGGGCGAACAGCTGCGTCTACCCTCGGTCCCGACCTGGTGGCTGGGCGACCCCGCCGCCCGTGACGAAGTGCTGCCGCGGCTGCGCGCGGAGGATCCGAATCTCGAGGTCCGTCTGATCGACGACCCTCGCCGCGGCGTCTCGGCGTCTCCCGCCCAACTCGTCGAGCGGGTGCTCGCCGAGCCGCACCGTTACGCCGCCGTCCAGCAGCTCACGCTCTCGCAGGCACCGGTGTGGTCGCGTGCCACCGCGGCATCCGCTCTGCCGGTCACCCTTCGCGGCTTCGCGGTCCGCTTCGGATCGACCTACCGGCCGCTCGTCGGCGGCCTCGCGACCGTGCGCGACCACCCGGCCGCGCCGCCGCGCACGAAGGACGTGTGGGTCCTCAAGGCCGATGAGTCCGACGCCGACCAAGGGCTTGTCGACATCGCCTCGCTGCCGACCACCCGCAGCGACCCCACCTTCTCGCCGCGCGCGCTCTCCGACATGTTCTGGACGGGTCGCTACGCCGAACGCACCGAGGATCTCCTCCGACTCGTGCTCGCCACGCAGGCCGCCCTCGATCAGCCCGGCGCGCACTCCGCCGAGCGCGCGGCAGACAGCGTGCGCGTGCTCCTGGGCGCACTCGCGACCCTCGCCGGCACGCGCAGCGCCGACCCGGAGGCGGAGTTCCGCTCATTGCTGCTGGATGCCGCGCGCCCCGGCGCCGCCGCTCACTCGATCGCCCGTCTGCGCGACGCGATGGAGGGGGTGCGCGACCAGCTGTCCGGCGACACCTGGCGGGTGTTCTCCCACATCGAGCGCGCCGTGCGAGCCCTCCGCAGCTCGCCCCATCCGCACCGGACCGCGGAGTCCGCCGGCCGCATGCTCGCCTCGATGCTCTCGCTCTACGGCGTCACCGCGAACATGATCCGCGACCCCGGCTGGCACATGATCGAAGCCGGCCGGTACCTGGAGCGAGGGCTGCAGCTGAGCACGCTGCTGTCGTCGGCGCTGGGCGTCGCCCGGTCGGCGCGCACCGAGCGAGAGGTGCTCGAATCGCTCCTGGTCACCGCGGAGAGCGTCGTCACCTACCGCCGCCGCTACCGCGGCGCGACGCGGGCAGCCGACGTCGCCGACCTGCTGCTGCACGACGAGACGAACCCGCGATCGCTCGCGTTTTCGCTCGCGATGCTTCGCGACCACCTCGCGGCGATGCCCGCGTCGACCGGCAGCACCCGCGCCGAGCGACTGCTCGACCACCTCGAGACGCAGCTCGCCGACACCGATGCCACCGAGCTGACCGCCGTCGTAGCGAAGCGGCGGGACCGCCTCGTCACGACCCTCGCCGACCTGACCGCGCAGCTCGAGCAGCTCTCCGACGCGATCAGTCACCACCACTTCGAGGCCGGTCCCCCGGCCGTGTCGATGTCGGAGATCTCGCTCATCGAACTCCCGGGGGCGCGCGCGTGAAGCGTTACCGGGTCTGGCACCGCACCGCCTACAGCTACAGCGACGCCGTGCAGGACAGTGTCGGACAGTTCCACCTGCTGCCGCGCGAGCTGCCGTGGCAGCGGGTCGCGGCATCCGGGGTCACGGTCGAACCGAACCCCGGCGACATCTCTCCCGACACCGACTACTTCGGCAACTCCTCGACGTACTTCCACGTGACCGATCCGCACGACGCGCTCACGATCGAGTCGACGAGCGAGGTCACCGTGAGTGAGCCGGAGTACGACGCCGCTGCGCTCGCGCAGCCGTGGGAGCTCGCCCGCCCGCTTCACCACCCCGAGCTCGAGGGGGCGTGGCAGGCGACTGAGTATGCGCTCGAATCGGAGCGGGTCCGTCACGATCCCGGTGCGACCGCGTACGGCGCTGAGTCGCTGACGCCCGGCCGCCCCATCGGCGACGCGGCGACCGACCTCATGCAGCGCATCTTCCGCGACTTCGACTACGACAAGACCGCCACCACGGTCACGAGCACGGTCGCGGATGCCATGGCCAAGCGCGCCGGCGTCTGTCAGGACTTCGCGCACGTCGCCCTCGCATGTCTGCGCGCCCACGGCATCGCCGCGCGCTACGTGTCGGGGTACCTCGCGACGCAGCCGCCGCCCGGCAAGGAGCGCGTGTTCGGTGCGGATGCGTCGCACGCATGGCTCGCCGTGTGGCTCCCCGGCACCGACCAGTGGCTCGCGATCGACCCGACGAACAATCAGTGGGCGAACGACCGCTACGTGACGGTCGCGTGGGGCCGCGACTACGGCGACGTCTCGCCGGTCAAGGGCATCATCTTCACCGAGGCGAAGACCTCGACCCTGCGCGTGCAGGTCGACGTCGCCCCGCTTGACTGACTCCGCCCCGTTCTCGGGTGCGTCGCGTTCGCGGGTGCGTCGCGCTGACGCGGACTAGCCTGCCCCCATGGGAAGAACGAGAGCGCGCCTGCTGCTCGTGGGCTGGATCGTCGTCATGGGGGTGATCGCGCTGGCGCTGCTCGTCATCGCCGTCGGTGCTGCGGTGACGTCCGCCGTCCTCGTGGACGGGTTGCCCGGAGGCGGATGGACCCCGGAAGAGACGACCCCCGCGGTGGATGCCGCGCACGCCGCTCTCGCACGGTCTTCCCTCGGGATCGTCGTCGTGGTGATCGTCGGTGTCGCCGTACCGTTCCTCGTCGCGCTTCTCCGCCGCCGTGCGCGGATGCAACAGATCTGACGCGACACGCCGCACAGCGACCAATGGATGCCGGGTGCCGCCCGGCATCCATTGCATCCGCTGACGCGCGCGGCCTGGGGTCAGTTGCGGGGCTCCCCCAGGGGCAGCGTGCGCGGGCCGAAGTCGAGGATCGTGTAGCGCCCGCACGCGACACGGGTCGCATCGAAGGGCGACACCCCCGGGCGGGCAGCTCGAACGGCACGTCAGCCGCTCCCTCGACGAGGAAGGTGACCGGCCCGCGACGCTCGGCGCGGTTCACGAGCCAGTCGTAGGGGCGCAGCGTGTTGTCGACCTGGACGAGCTGCGACGGGTCGGCGAGCGCGAGCTTCGGCGCCCGCACGGTCCAGAACGGCGACGAGCGCCAGACCGAGCGCGGCGGCCCAGCCGGCAGCCTCGCGCCGGTGCATCACCCCGGGCCGTATCATCACCGCTCAGCACAGCAGATCCGCCCCGCCGGCACCAGTCGGCGTCGCGACGTGTGACGGATGCACGAGCGACGGTGCCCGTGAGGCTCGGGCAGGCCGCTCACCTCACATCCGCACCAGCGATCGTGCAGTCGTCATCCCACGCCGCCTGCCGAGCACCGCCCACTCGCGGGTACCGCAGGCACATCCAGCGCCGCGCGTCCGCCGACCGAGCGGCCTCCGCCCCGCTCTGTACCGGCACATCGGCAGCGCCCCCGGTGACGGATGCACGACCGGTGGGGCTGATGTCGCCTCGGGGCGCGCCGGAGGGCTCGCCGGCACCACCGGTCGTGCACCCGGCACGCCGCAGGCTCAGCCCAGGAACCCTCGCAGCAGCGCCTCCGAACCGGCGAGGTGGTCGAGCACAGCCGCCTCGGCGGCGTCGGGCTTGCCGGCGAGGATCGCGGCCACGATCCGCTCGTGCTGCGCGTCGGAGTGCTCGATGTTGCGCGGCAGTAGGGGGAACGTGTCGAGCCAGGCGTTCACGCGCGCCCGGTTCTCGACGATCAGAGGGAGCAGTGACGGGATGCCGCTGGCTTCCGCGATCGCTAGGTGCAGCAGCGAGTCGAGCCGGCGGTACTCCCCCTCGTCGGCCCCGACGGTCGCGTGATGCCGCTGCTCGAGCGCGGTGCGAGCGGCATCCGTCAGCTCCCGCGAGGCCGCCGCCCGCGCGGCCCCCGCCTCAAGGACGCGCCGGAGCCCGAGCACGTCGTCGAGCTCTGCGCGGTCGACGGGCACCGGCTCGGCCGGGCGCGGAAGCGGGTCGGCGACGAAGGTCCCGCCGTACCGGCCCCGCCTCCGCACGACGAAGCCGGCGTCGGCGAGCTCGCCGATCGCCTGGCGCACGGTGTCGCGGCTGACGGCGTACCGTTCCGCGAGATCGCGCTCGGACGGCAGGGACTCGCCGGGCGCGACGACGCCGAGGCGGACGGTCTGGACGAGCCGGGCGACGGTGTCCTCGAGCGCGTTCCCACCGCGCACCGGCCGGTAGACGGTGCGACCGAGGCCGTGCGGCGGTGGGTGGTCGGGCATGGGTCAGAGCGGGGTCACATACGCGTTGGTGATGCCGCCGTCGACGACGAACGCGTTGGCCGTGATGAACGAGGCGTCGTCGGAGGCGAGGAACGCGACGGCTGCGGCGAGCTCCTCGGGCTCGGCGAAACGGCCCATCGGCACGTGCACGAGCCGGCGCTGCGCGCGCTCGGGGTCTTTCGCGAACAGCTCCTGCAGGAGCGGGGTGTTGACGGGCCCCGGGCAGAGCGCGTTCACCCGGATGCCCTGCCGGGCGAATTGCACGCCCAGCTCGCGGGTCATCGCGAGGACGCCGCCCTTCGACGCGGTGTACGAGATCTGCGACGTGGCAGATCCGAGCAGCGCCACGAACGATGCCGTGTTGATGATCGATCCCTTGCCCGCCGGAACCATGTGGCGCAGCGCCGCGCGCGAGCAGAGGTACACGCTCTTGAGGTTGACGTCCTGCACCTTTTCCCACGCGGGCAGCTCGGTCGTCTCGATCGAGTCGTCGTCAGCGGGCGAGATGCCGGCATTGTTGAAGGCGATGTCGACCGAACCGAGGTCGGCGGCGACGCCGTCGAAGAGTGCGTCGACGGATGCCTGGTCGGCGACGTTGACCTGTCGGTACACACCATTCACCTCGGCCGCGGCGCGTTCCCCCGATGCGGGATCGAGGTCGGCGATGACGACGCGCGCGCCCTCGGCGGCGAAGCGGCGGGCGGTGGCGAGGCCGATGCCGCTCGCGCCGCCGGTGATGATCGCGACGCGGTCGCGCAGGCGCTGGGTGAGGTCGACGGTCATGGGTTCCTCCGGGTGGGACGGTGCGGTGCGGGATGAGGCGGGGGTCAGCGGGTCACAGCGTCAGGGGGTCGCGTAGAAGACGTTCTTCGTCTCGGTGAAGTGCTCCGCGGCATCCGGTCCGAGCTCACGGCCGAGACCCGAGCCCTTCATGCCGCCGAACGGCGTCGTGTAGCGCACCGACGAGTGCGAGTTCACCGAGAGGACGCCGCTGCGGACGGCACGGGAGACGCGGATGCCGCGCCCCAGGTTCTCCGTCCAGATCGAGCCCGCGAGGCCGTAGACGGTGTCGTTGGCGAGGGCGATCGCGTCGGCCTCGTCATCGAAGGGCAGGACGGCGACGACGGGCCCGAAGACCTCTTCCTTGACGATGCGGTCCTCACGCCCCGCGAGGACGACCGTGGGGGCGAACCAGAATCCGTCGCCGTCCGGCACGGAGCCACGGAAGGCGACCTCGGTGCCGTCGACGTAGCCCGCGACGCGGTCGCGCTGCGCCGCGGAGATGAGCGGTCCCATCTCGGTGGCCTCGTCGTTCGGGTCGCCGACGCGCCACGCGGCGACGGCGGGCTCGAGGAGCTCGAGGAACCGGTCGTAGACAGACCGCTGCACGAGCAGCCGGCTGCGGGCGCAGCAGTCCTGGCCGGCGTTGTCGAACACCGAACCGGGGGCGGCAGCCGCGGCCTTCTCGAGGTCGGCGTCCTCGAAGACGATGTTCGCGCTCTTGCCGCCGAGCTCGAGGGTCACCGGTTTGAGTTCGCGGGCGCAGCCGGCGGCCACCTCGGTGCCCACCTTCGTCGATCCGGTGAAGACGACCTTCCGGACGTCGGGGTGGCTCACGAACCGCTGTCCGACGACGGAACCGGCGCCCGTGACGACCTGGAAGACCCCGTCGGGCAGCCCCGCCTCGAGCGCGAGATCGCCGAGGCGCATCGCGGTCAGCGGCGTGAGCTCGGCGGGCTTGAGGACCACGGCGTTGCCGGCGGCGAGCGCCGGTGCGAACCCCCACGCCGCGATCGTCATGGGGAAGTTCCACGGCACGATGATCCCGACCACGCCGTAGGGCTCGTGGTAGGTGACGTCGAGCCCGCCCGCGACCGGGATCTGCTTGCCGATGAGCCGCTCGGGAGCCCCGGCGTAGTAGGCGAGGACCTGCGCGACGTGCGCCGCCTCCCAGCGAGCCGAGCCGATCGGGTGCCCCGCCTCGAGGACCTCGAGCTGGGCGAGCTCCTCGATATGCACCTCCACGACGCGCGAGAAGCGGCGCAGCGCGTCGGCCCGCTCGAGCGGGGCGAGGGCGGCCCACGAGCGCTGCGCGCGGACGGCTCGGTCGACCGCGGCATCCGTCTCGTCGATCGACGCGCTCGCGACGTCGCGGACGGCCTGGCCGGTCGCGGGGTTGAGGACGGTGTGCACGCTCATGCGGAGACTCCTCGGTGGGAGCGGGCGTACGCGTCGGCCGCGGCGACGAGCCCCAAGAAGAGGCGCCGGTCGGCGGTGTTCTCCTCCGGGTGCCACTGCACCGCGACGAGGTAGTCCTCGCCGGGCGCTTCGAAGGCCTGCACGAGACCGTCGTCGGTGCGCGCCGTGACGACGAGACCGTCGCCGAGCCGGTCGATGCCCTGGTGGTGGTAGCTGTGCACGTCGAACGGGCCGGCGCCGAGCATGCCGGCCAGGCGGGTCCCGGCATCCACCTCGACCGTGTTCTCGGCGAAGACGCCCCCGCCGATGCGGAAGCGATCGGTGCCGAGCGCGTCGGGCAGGTGCTGGTGCAGCGTGCCGCCGCACGCGACGTTGATGAGCTGCAGCCCGCGGCAGATGCCGAAAACCGGGATGCCGCGCTCTCGCGCGCCCGCGAGGAGGGCAAGCTCCCACGCGTCGCGGTCGGGCCGCGCAGGGTCGGTGAGAGGGTGTCGTTCAGCGCCGTACAGCTCGGGCTGCACGTCGAGCCCGCCCGTCAGGATGAGCCCGTCGAGCCCAGCGAGCACGGACGCGGCGGCGGCCTCGGGCGAGGGCTGCGGCGGGAGGAGCACGGCGACGCCGCCGGAGGCGGTCACGGAGTCGAAGTACTGCTGCGGCAGGAAGCTCGCGCGCACATCCCACACCCCCTGCTTCGCCTGCTCGAGGTAGGTGGTGAGGCCGATGACCGGCCGGCGGTCGTCAGAGTCGTTCGAAGCCACGGATGCGCTCCCAGTCGGTGACGGCGGCGTCGAAAGCCTGGATCTCGACGCGCGCCTGGTGCAGGTAATGCGCCACGACATCGTCGCCGAACGCGGCGCGCGCGACCTCGGATTCCGCGAACAGATCCGCGGCCTCGCGAAGCGTCGTCGGCAGATGCGCGACATCGGAATCATAAGCATTCCCGGTGAGCGGTTCCGGCAGCTCGAGCTCGTTCTCGATGCCGTACAGGCCTCCCGCGATGATCGCCGAGATCGCCAGGTACGGGTTGACGTCGCCGCCGGGCACCCGGTTCTCGACGCGCAGCGACGGACCGTGTCCGACGACGCGCAGCGCGCAGGTGCGGTTGTCCACGCCCCACGCGATGCCGGTGGGCGCGAAGGAGCCCTTCGCGAACCGCTTGTACGAGTTGATCGTCGGCGCGTAGAGGAGCGTGAACTCGCGGAGGGTGGCCAGGATGCCGGCGATCCAGTGCCCCATGAGCGGTGAGAAGCCGTGCTCGCCGTCGCCGGCCATGACGGTGGCGCCGTCATCGCCGCGCACGGAGAGGTGGATGTGGCAGCTGTTCCCCTCGCGCTGGTCGAACTTCGCCATGAACGTCAGGGACTTGCCGTGCGTGTCGGCGATCTCCTTCGCGCCGTTCTTGTAGATCGTGTGCTGGTCGGCGGTCTCGAGCGCCTCGGCGAAGCGGAATGCGATCTCCTGCTGGCCGTCGTGGCACTCGCCCTTGACTCCCTCGCAGTAGAGACCGGCGCCCTCCATCCCCCGGCGGATGTCGCGCAGGAGCGGCTCGAGCCGCGTGGTGGCGAGGAGGTTGTAATCGACGTTGTAGTCCGTCGACGCTTGCAGGCCGGTGTACTTCTTCGCCCAGGCGTCACGGAACGAGTCGTCGAACACGATGAACTCCAGCTCGGTGCCGGAGTAGGCGACGAGACCCTTGTCCGCGAGACGCTGACGTTGCGCGTTCAGGATGCCGCGCGGCGACTGCGCGACCGGCTCGCCGTTCGTGTACTCGAGCTCCGCCATGACGAGCGCGGTGGCCGGCTGCCATGGGATGCGGCGCAGGGTGTTCATGTCCGGGCGGAGCCCCATGTCGCCGTAGCCCTTGTCCCACCCCGACATCGCGTAGCCGTCGACGGTGTTGAGGTCGACGTCGACGGAGAGGAGGTAGTCGCACACCTCGGCGCCGTGGCCGGCGACCTCGTCGAGCCAGAAGCGACCGGCGACGCGTTTGCCGACGAGACGGCCCTGCGCGTCGGGGAAGGCGACGATGACGGTGTCGATCTCGTCGGCGGCGATCGCGGCCTCGAGTTCGCTGGTGCTCAGATTCCCCGGCATCCGATCTTCCTCTCCCCTGCGGCGATGCCTCGGTGGGCTCGCGTAACGAGAAACTTACACGCCAAAGGTAGACACGCCATACCAATAGAGTCCACACTCATGCGCAAGGCGCCGCAGCGCGCCCACCCGAGGCGCGGTCGCGCCAGCCAGCCAGCCAGGAGGTCGCATGTCAGATCAAAGCGTCACCCCACAGAAAGTCGCCGGCGTCAGCTACGCGCGAGCCGGCGAGGGGTACTTCGAGAAACGCACGCTGAAGCGTTCCGCCGGCGTCTGGGGACTCTGGGGTCTCGCCGTCGCCGCCGTCATCTCGGGAGACTTCTCAGGCTGGAACTTCGGCATCGGCTTCGCGGGCTTCGGTGGCATGCTCATCGCCTTCGCCCTGCTCGTGCTCATGTACTACGGCCTCACCTTCTCGATCGGCGAGATGGCCGCCGCGATGCCGCACACCGGCGGCGCCTACTCGTTCTCGCGCTCCGCGATGGGCCCATGGGGCGGTCTGGCGACCGGCCTCGCCGAGTCGATCGAGTACGTCGCGACGACAGCCGTTGTGGTGTACTTCTCCGGCGCGTACGCCGACCAGGCGCTGTTCCTGCTGACGGGCGTGAGCCTGCCCGGATGGGTGTGGTGGCTCATCCTGTACGTCCTGTTCATCGGGCTGAACACCGCGGGGGCGGCGATCTCGTTCGGCTTCGCGATCGTGGTCTCGGTGATCTCGATCGGCATCATCGTCATCTTCGGGGTGATGGCGCTGGCATCCGGGGCGTTCGACTGGAGCTCGCTGTGGGACAAGGCACCCAACCCGGACATCGCCGGTGCGTCGGTGTTCCTCCCCGAAGGATTCGGGGCGATCCTGTTCGCCCTCCCGTTCGCGATGTGGTTTTTCCTCGGCATCGAGGAGCTCCCCCTCGCCGCGGAGGAGTCCCGCAACCCCGCGCGTGACATCCCCCGCGCGGGCCTGTGGGCTCGAGGAACCCTCATCGTCACCGGTCTGATCGTGCTCTTTATCAACACCGGGGTGCTCGGCGCCGAGGCGACCGGAGCATCTCTCGAACCGTTGCTCGACGGCTTCAAGGCGTTCCTGCCGCCGCAGGCCGCCGCGATCCTGGCCCTCCTCGCCCTGATCGGCCTGCTGGCGTCGCTGATGGGCATCATGTTCGCCTACGGGCGCAACATGTACTCGCTGTCGCGCGCCGGCTACTACCCGCGCTGGCTCTCGCTGACCGGAAAGCGGCAGACGCCGTGGGTCGCCTTGA
This sequence comes from Microbacterium sp., assembly GCF_043427715.1. GTDB lineage: Bacteria > Actinomycetota > Actinomycetes > Actinomycetales > Microbacteriaceae > Microbacterium. The sequence goes on from NZ_JBHWTD010000006.1 coordinate 28,289, forward strand.
CCGTCGGCGCGGTGATCGGCTTCCTTGCCCTCGTCGTCGTTCAGGCCGCCGGTGGCGACACCTCCCCGGCCGGGGCGATCGTGCTGAACATCGCGGTGTGGGGCGCGGTGCTCGCCTACTTCCTGCAGATGGTGTCGTTCATCATCCTCCGCAAGAAGTTCCCGAACGCGGAGCGCCCGTACAAGAGCCCGTGGGGACTGTTCGGCGCGTACTCAGCTGCGATCATCGCCGCGATCGTGTTCCTCGGACTGCTGTTCAACCCGACGTACCTGCTGGCGATCGTCGCGATCATCGTCGTCTACGTGGTCATCTTCTTCGGCTTCGCGATCTACGGTCGTCACCGGCTCGTGCTCTCCCCCGAGGAGGAGTACGCCCTCTCCGGCGGAACGCACGGCAACCCGCAGACCGAGGGCTACGACGCCATGGAGAAGGAGGTCTTCGGCAACAAGTAGTCCGCGCGGGATTGCAATGGATCGGCCGCGACACCCCGGCCTCACGCGAGCGGATGCCGCGTGTCTCGCGGCATCCATCGCAATCACCAACGCAGCGCAGGAACGGCAGAGGGCCGGATGCCACGTGACATCCGGCCCTCTCGTCGTGTGAGTCGCTTACGACCCGGCGATGATGTCGGGGCTCGCGGTGATCTCGCCCGCGGCGCCGACGCCGACCGCTTCGCGGCCTTCCTGCACGGTGGTCTCGAAGACGAACTTGCCGCCCTCGGTGTCGACCTTCACGTGGTCGCCGGCGTTGAGCTCGCCGCGGAGGATCCGCTCGGAGAGCTGGTCCTCGACCTCGCGCTGCATGGCGCGGCGCAGCGGACGGGCGCCGAGCGTCGGGTCGAACCCGATCTCGATGAGCTTGTCCTTCGCGGCATCCGAGAGCTCCACCGTCATGTCCCGGTCGAGCAGGCGCTCGCTGAGGCGCTTGGTGAACAGCGTCACGATCTGACGCAGCTCGTCCTTGTTCAGCTGCGGGAAGACGATGACGTCGTCGACACGGTTGAGGAACTCCGGCTTGAAGTGGCGCTTCAGCTCCTCGTCGACCTTGCCCTTCATCCGCTCGTAGGTCGTCTGCGAGTTGCCCTCGACCTGGAACCCGACCGGGCCACCGGCGATCGCCGACGAACCGAGGTTCGTCGTCATGATGATCACGGTGTTCTTGAAGTCGACCACGCGGCCCTGACCGTCAGTCAGGCGACCCTCTTCGAGGATCTGCAGCAGCGAGTTGAAGATGTCGGGGTGAGCCTTCTCGATCTCGTCGAAGAGGACCACAGAGAACGGCTTGCGGCGCACCTTCTCGGTGAGCTGGCCGCCCTCTTCGAAGCCGACGAACCCGGGAGGGGCACCGAACAGTCGCGAGACCGTGTGCTTCTCACCGAACTCCGACATATCGAGGGAGATCAGTGCACCCTCGTCGTCGAAGAGGAACTCGGCGAGCGCCTTGGCCAGCTCGGTCTTTCCGACACCCGTGGGGCCGGCGAAGATGAACGAGCCCGAGGGACGGTTCGGGTCCTTGAGGCCGGCACGCTGACGGCGGATCGTGCGGGAGAGGGCCGCGATGGCCTCCTCCTGACCGATGACGCGCTGGTGCAGCGCCTTCTCCATGAAGACGAGACGGCTGGTCTCCTCCTCGGTGAGCTTGAACACCGGGATGCCGGTCGCCTGGGCGAGCACCTCGGCGATCAGCCCCTCGTCGACGACGGCGTGGGATGCCACGTCGCCCGAGCGCCACTGCTTCTCGAGGCGGAGGCGCTCAGCCAGGAGCGACTTCTCCTCGTCGCGGAGGGCCGCGGCCTTCTCGAAGTCCTGCTCCTCGCTGGCGGCTTCCTTATCCTCGCGGACCTTGGCGATCTTCTCGTCGAACTCGCGCAGCTCCGGAGGGCTCGACAGGATCGACAGGCGCAGGCGTGCGCCGGCCTCGTCGATCAGGTCGATGGCCTTGTCGGGCAGGAAGCGGTCGGAGACGTACCGGTCGGAGAGGTTCGCCGCGGCGACGATCGCGCCGTCGGTGATCTGCACCTTGTGGTGCGCCTCGTAGCGGTCGCGCAGCCCCTTCAGGATGTTGATCGCGTGGGGCAGGCTCGGCTCGGCGACCTGGATCGGCTGGAAGCGGCGCTCCAGCGCGGCATCCTTCTCGAAGTGCTTGCGGTACTCGTCGAGCGTCGTCGCACCGATCGTCTGCAGCTCTCCGCGGGCGAGGAGCGGCTTCAGGATCGAAGCGGCGTCGATCGCGCCCTCGGCGGCACCGGCACCCACGAGGGTGTGGATCTCGTCGATGAAGACGATGATGTCGCCGCGGGTGCGGATCTCCTTCGTGACCTTCTTCAGGCGCTCTTCGAAGTCACCGCGGTAGCGGGACCCGGCGATGAGCGAGCCGAGGTCGAGCGAGTAGACCTGCTTGTCCTTGAGCGTCTCGGGCACCTCACCCTTGACGATCGCCTGCGCGAGACCCTCGACGACGGCGGTCTTGCCGACGCCGGGCTCACCGATGAGGACGGGGTTGTTCTTCGAGCGGCGCGACAGGATCTGCATCACGCGCTCGATCTCCTTCTCGCGCCCGATGACGGGGTCGAGCTTGTTGTCGCGCGCGGCCTGCGTGAGGTTGCGGCCGAACTGGTCGAGCACCGCCGAGCCGCCCTGGGCGGAGGCCTGAGCCTGCTCGCCGGCACCGGTCGCGACACCCGCGGGCTCCTTGCCCTGGTAGCCGCTGAGCAGCTGGATGACCTGCTGGCGCACCTTGTTGAGGTCTGCGCCGAGCTTGACGAGCACCTGCGCGGCGACACCCTCACCCTCGCGGATGAGGCCGAGGAGGATGTGCTCGGTGCCGATGTAGTTGTGGCCCAGCTGCAGCGCTTCGCGCAGTGACAGCTCGAGGACCTTCTTCGCACGCGGCGTGAACGGGATGTGCCCGGTCGGCTGCTGCTGGCCCTGACCGATGATGTCCTGCACCTGCTCGCGCACGGCGTCGAGCGAGATCCCGAGCGACTCGAGGGCCTTGGCAGCAACGCCTTCACCCTCGTGGATCAGGCCGAGGAGGATGTGCTCCGTGCCGATGTAGTTGTGGTTCAGCATCTTCGCCTCTTCTTGGGCGAGCACCACCACGCGACGTGCACGGTCCGTGAATCTCTCGAACATCGTCCCCTCCTCCTACTGACGCACCGATGGCGTCGTATGTAGAGGCTAACGAGCAGAGGATGCCGGTATGCCCGTGTTCGCCGTGGGCATACCGACCCGCGTGCGCGGCGCTCGATGCGAAGCGCGGCGGGGTTCGGCATCCGCGCAGACGGGGTCTTGACGTGCACCTGCCCGCAGCCATATCGTTTCTCGATAACAACGATTTTCGATATGTCGCCGGTGCGCGCGGGCCGGCTGCAGCGCGACACAGAAGGACTGGTGTGACGTGATCAGTGGATGGGCTCTCATCGTGGGCGGACTCCTCGTCGCCGCTCTGGTGGCGACGATCGCCGCCCTGGCGCTCGCGGCGCGCCACTCGCGTCGGGGCGACGACCCGACGACCCTCGTGCGCGCCACGCAGATCGTCGGCTACGTGTGGGCGGGCGCGTCGGCGATCGGCGCGGTCGTGTCGCTGTGCGCCATCCTGCTCACTCCGCAGGTGACCATCACGATGCCCATCCAGCAGTTCTGGCCGCAGCTGCCTGCGGGCGTGGTCATCGACGGCGGCACCGCGACGCGTGCCGCGGGCGGGTTCGAATCCGTGACGCTCACGCTCGACGGGCTGAGCGTCGGGGCACGGGTGACCTGGGCGATCAGCGAGATGCTCGGGTGGGTGATCTCGGGTGCCCTCGCCGCCCTCGTCGCCGTCGCCTGCGGCTCGATGCGGAGCGGCAACGCGTTCGCGCCGGTGGTCGCGCGCACGGCATCCGTCGCGGCTGTGATCGTCGCCGGTGGTGGCATCGTGCGGGAGATCCTGCGCGGCATCTCCGGCAGCATGGCCTCGGCCGAGACGTTCGAGAGCACGGGTGGCTCGTGGACGGACATCCCTGGCATCGAGAGTCCGTTCGAGGCGTGGATCCCGCAGTCGACGTTCCTCGTGGAGATCCCGTTCTGGCCGATCGCCGCCGGGCTCGCGCTCGCCGCGCTCGCCGCCATCTTCCGCTACGGGTCCCGTCTGCAGCGCGACACCGAAGGACTCGTGTGAGTCCCGCCGACGACGACGAGATCACCGGCATCCACTGCCGTCTCGACGAGCTGCTCGCGGAGCGGAACATGACGCTGACGCGGCTCTCCGAGATCGTCGGGGTCTCGGTCGTGAACCTCTCGGTGCTGAAGAACGATCGCGCTCGCGCGATCCGCTACTCGACCCTCTCCGCCATCTGCCGCGCGCTCGACTGCGAGGTCGGCGAGCTGCTCGTACGCGCGGACTAGAACGGTTCCGCCGTCACCCGATGGGGATGGGGTCGGCTCCCGCGATGCCGCCGAGCGTGAGTGTGGCGGTGTCGTCGACGTCGGCGTCGTCGGGCAGCACCGCGACGGTGAGCTGCGGAACCAGGTCCATCGTGCAGACCTGCTGCGCGTCGGACTTCTGGAACTGCACGACGACGGATGCCGCGGACGGAACCGTCACGCTCTCGACGACGGGGAGGCAGGTCGACGACCCCCAGGTGAGGATCGCGATGGCGTCGTCGCCGAGCCACCCGGCCGACGGGGTGAACTCCTCCACCGGACCGGCGGTGTACGGATCGAGGTCGGCGTCCGCATACGCCTCGCCCATCGAGACCTGGATCTCGACCTCCGCGGACGTGTCGACACCCGACGGCACCGGTACGGCGAGCGGACGCGGCACGAGGTCGTCGGTGCACCCATTCGCCTGCGCATCGGCGAGTTCGACGACGAGCACACCGGCGTCGGCCGTCGCGTCGACCAACGTCGGCACGCAGGTCGAGCTGCCATAGGTGACGACCGCGATCATCGAGCCGCCCGCGAGCCACGCGGCATCCACGTCCCACTCCGACGGCGGCGGCGCGCCACCGTCCGGCACGCCCCCCGGAGACGGCGCACCGCCGGTCGCGCAGGCGGTCAGCGCGCTGAGGAGAACGAGAGCACCGCCGAGGGCGGCGGTGAGACGGCGTCGCATGAGGAGGTCCTTTCGCTGTCACCCTCACAGTGTCGGAGACCGTCCGATCGTCTCCCGCTCACTGCAGCGCCGAGGTGAGGCGCGCGAGGTTGTCGAGGACGATCGAACGGAGGGGACGCTTCTCCCACTCCTCCATGGTGAGCTGGCGGGAGACGCTGCGGTACTGGTCCTCGACGCGGCGCAGCTGCTCGACGAACTCCTCGCCGCGGACGAGCATCGTGACCTCGAGATTGAGACCGAACGAGCGCATGTCCATGTTGCTCGAGCCCACGACGGCGACCTCATCGTCGATCGACATCGACTTCGAGTGCAGGATGTAGGGCCGCTTGTACATCCAGATCTTGACGCCCGTATTCAACAGGGCCTCGTAATAGCTGCGCTGCGCGTGGTAGACCATCGCCTGGTCGCCGACCTCCGAGACGAACAGCTCGACCTCGACGCCGCTGTGGCAGGCTGTCTGGATCGCGAGAAGAAGGCTCTCATCGGGCACGAAGTACGGGCTGACCATGACGATCTTCCGGCGCGCGGCGAAGATCAGGCTCATGAACAGCTTGAGGTTGTTCTCGTATTCGAACCCGGGGCCGCTCGGCACCACCTGGCAGTCGAGGTCGCCTGACCCGAGAGGGCTCGTCAGCTCGTTGTCCGCGGTGAGCATCTCCCCCGTCTCGCCGTACCAGTCAGACAGGAAGACGGCATTGACGGATGCCACGACGGGTCCGTCCACCCGCGTCATCATGTCGACCCACTGCAGCCCCCGCTTGATGTTGCGGGGCAGGTTGTAGCTGCGGTCGGTGACGTTCTGTGATCCGAGGAAGGCGACGCGGCCGTCGACGACCACGATCTTGCGGTGGTTGCGGAGGTCGGGTCGCTGGTAGCGCCCGCGGAGCGGCTGGACGGGCAGCATCAGATGCCACTCCACCCCCATCGCTTCGAGCCGGGCGATCGTCGGACGGTACAGCGGCTTCCACCGGTTCGCCCAGTGATCCATCAGCACCCGCACGTGCACGCCGCGCGCCGCGGCGCGCTCGAGCGCGTCGAAGAAGCCTTCCGTCGTGGCATCCGCCTGGAGGATGTAGAACTCGACGTGCACATACGTGGTCGCCGCGTCGATCTCCTCGGCCATCGCGGCCAGGCTGCCTTCGTAGTCGGAGATGATCCGCGCACCGTTGTCGCCCGACAGCGGCAGCGCGCCGAGATTGCGGTTCAGGTCGACGAGCTTCGTGAACCATGCGGGCGCCCCGGGCCGGAGGGTGCCGAGCTCGAGGTTGTCGCTCACCGATCGCAAGGCGTCGTTGATGGCCTCCTGCTGCTTGCGGCGCTTGCGTGGCAGTCGGGGGTTTCCGATCAGCAGGAACAGGAAGATGCCGAGAACGGGGATGAAATAGATGGCGAGGAGCCACGCCATCGCTGCGGTGGGGCGGCGATTGCGCGGGATGACGATGATCGACAGCACGCGCACCGAGATGTCGAACGCCAGCACGAGGACGACCCACCACGTGAACGTCCAGTCGACGGTGATGTTGATCACGGATCCCCCAGGCTGTTCCCCGAAAGCCTAGCCCTCGGGGTCAGCCGCCGTTTTCGTCGCGCGGAGCGAGTCCGCGGCGTCGACGCTCCTCCGCCTCCACCTTGGCATAGGCCTTCCGCTCGCTGCGGTCCATGCGGATGATGCTGCGGAGGATGAAGACGAGCAGTCCGAAGACGACGACCGTCGGCAGCAGCGCCCAGATGACGGCGACCCAGTACTCGTCCATGTTCCCATCGTAATCGGCGGGGGCCTGGGAACATGCCCTCGCACGGCCGTCTGCACACCCGGCCCACACGCAACTCTGTCCAGAGATGGTCGGAGCGCTCCTCGGCGGTCGTGTCGGGCGGCGGAGCCTCAGGGCATGACAACGATCGTGAAGGCGGCCGGCGCCGCCGAATTCCTGTCCCTCGTTCCCCGGCTCCTCGGCTGCAGCCCGACCGAGAGCCTCGTCGTCGTTCCGATGTCCCGCGGCCGCACCCTCGGCGCGATGCGCGTCGACCTGCCGCCCGATGACGCCGACGTCGACGCGGTCGCCTCGAGCATCGTCGGGATGGTGTGCCGCATCCCCACGGCCGAGGCTTTCGTCGCCGTCGCCTACACGCTCGCGTCCGCGCGGGCGGGACTGCCCGAGGCCGAGCTCATGGCCGCGCTCGCGCGCTCGGCCGACGCCTGCGGTCTCGGCGTCACCGACGCGCTGACGGTCGCCGGCGACGGGTGGGGCTCCCACCGGTCGCCGAATCTGCCTCCGGGCGGGAATGACCTCGCCGTGCTGTCGGCACGGATGCCACCGCCCGGCGATCAGACCTCGGGCGCGCGACTGCCCGAGGTCGACGACACCGTGGTGGCGGCGATCCCCGCTGCGATCGCCTCACTCGAGGCGGCGCTGACCCTGATCTGCGGCATCCCGAGCCTCGCCGATCCGCCGGAGCGTCTCGAACCGGCGGCTCTCGAAGCCGCCTGCGCGCTCGATGACCTGCCCGCCCTCTACGAGCACGCGCTCACCTGGGATGTCGGCGACCTCGACCCGCTTCGCGGCGCGCTGCTGGTGTGGTGCCTGGCGCGGCCGTCGCTGCGGGACGTGGCGATCGTGCAGTGGTCGAGCGACCGGCGCGGCGGCGACCGAGCCCTCGAGGCCCAGCGTCGCTGGGAGGACGGCGAGGAGTACCCGAGCGACCTCGGCTGCGTCATGTGGGGGGAGGGTTCCCGCCCCGACCCGGACCGACTGGAGACCGCGCTGAACCTCGTGCGTCACATCGCGGCGATGGCGCCTGAGGAGCTGCGCGCCGGACCACTCGCCACGGCGGCCTGGCTCGCCTGGGCACTCGGCCGCTCGACGCATGCGGGCACCTACGCGTCAGCGGCGCTGGCTCTGGAACGACACCACGGCCTGGCCGACATCGTGCGATCGTTCGTCGCGTCGTCGCATCTGCCGGACTGGGCGTTCCGCCGGTGACCTCCCCACCTGAGGTCACCGTGTCCATGATGCGCTGTCGCGTGTCGACGGCGACGCCGCGACGGCCGTTCAGCGCGAAGGAGACTAGGGCGTGTCTGACAAAGTCTTGGTCCAGGCGAGGACGGCGTTGAGGACGACGGCAGCGCGGTAGACGACGGCGTGTTTGTCGTAGCGGGTGGCGAGGCCGCGCCATTGCTTGATGTGGCAGTAGCGGCGCTCGATGACG
>NZ_JBHWTD010000007.1:0-24675 GCF_043427715.1 Microbacterium sp.
GGAGTCCCACCGACGAGCGGTGGGAAGCGACCGGAACCGCTTACTCTTCTCCGGTGACCGACCAGTCCCAGGCGTTCCAGAAGATCGTCGGGGCGAGGATCGACGGGTCGATTCCCTCCACGCGGTCGCTGAAAGCGGTGACCTCAGGGAACTGGTAGATGGTGACGCCGTAGAAGTCCTCCCACAGCAGCTTGTCCATCTCAGCCTGCAGCTCGATCTGCTTGGCAGCGTCGAAGGTGACGTTCAGCTCGGCGACGATCTCGTCAACTCGCTCGTTGGAGTAGAAGTTGAGGTTGTTGATCGCGCCGGTCTGGAAAGTCGGCAGGGAGTTGGTGACACCCAGGCTCGTCGACTGCCAGCCGAAGAGCGATGCGTCGTACTTGTTCGGCGTGCCGAGCAGGCCACCCCAGTCCTCGGAACCGCAGTCCTCGACCTGGAAGCCGGCCTGAGCGGCGGACTCCTGGATGAGGGCGAACTCGTTCACGCGGCGCGGGTTGTTCGATGCGTACAGGATGCAGACCGACGTGTCGGTGATGCCGGACTCGGCGAGGAGCGCCTTGGCGCCCTCGATGTCGACCTCGGCGAAGTCAGCCGACGTGTTGGACGCAGCCGATTCATCGTAGCCCTCGGCGCCGGGGACGAACAGCTGCGAGTCACGGAGGATCGCGTCGTCACCGATGATCGGCTTGATGAGGGTGTCGACGATCTCCTGCCGCGGGACCGTCTTGAGGAAGGCCTCACGGGCGAGCTCGTTCGAGAAGATGTTCTCGGAGTTCTTGCCCTTGTCGAACTGCAGGTCGATGTGCTCGTAGGTGCCGCCGAGACCGGTGCTGACGGTGATGTTGTCGATCGCCTCGAGAGCGGTGACGAGGTCAGCGGTGGCCTGCGGCTGGATGATGTCGACCTCGCCGTTCTCCAGCGCCTGAACCGCTGCGAGCGGGTCGGGGATGAAGCGGATCGTGATCTCTTCGATGTTCGCCGAGTTCTCACCCGCGTACTCGGGGTTCGCCTTGAGGGTGATGTACTGGTCAGCCTGGAAGTCGCTGATCATGTACGGGCCGCTGGCCACGACGAGGTCGGGGTCCTCCGGCATGGCGGTGAAGTTGAAGCCGCCGTTCCAGAAGGAGGAGATCGGCGCCAGCGCGGCGGCATCCTCGTTCTGGATCGCGTCGAGCACGGCCTGCTTGGCCTCAGCGGCGTCCTCGATCTCGAGGGCCTTCTTGCCGACGACGTGCGCGGGCAGCGGCGACGGGAAGGAGAGCTCCCAGTCGACGTACGGTGCGTCGTACTCGAGCGTGATGGACTTGCCGTCCTCGCTGACCTCGGGGGTCTTGCTGACGAGGCCGAGGCCGGCGTCAGGGGTGGCACCCGAGTCGAAGTAGACGACGTCGGTGGGGAACGCGTCGGTGAACTCACCGGTTTCGGGGTCGGTGAACTCGCCCGGGTCGAAGTCGGGGGTGTCCAGCGATCGCGAGAGCGCGGCCCAGTTCAGGAGGAGGTCAGCGGCGTCCACCTCGGTGCCATCGGACCACTTCACGTCGTCGGCAACCGTGTAAGTGACCACCAGCGGGTCCTCGGAGACCAGCTCGTAGGAACCGAAGGAGGTGTTCTGCACCAGCTCGGGGGTGTTGTTGTAGTAGTTGAAGCCGTCCAACACCAGGTAATTGATGTTGTTGTTCGCGGTGGCGTTGCCGAACGACGTGTTGCCGTTCATCGAGTAGAACGCCTGGTTCCACGCGGCGGTGATCGACGAGCCTTCAACGAGGCCCGAGTCGTCCCCGTTGCCTTCCGTCGAACCACCCGGCGCGCACGCCGAGATCGCGAGAGCTCCGGCAGCGGTAATCGCCACCGCAGCCGAGATGCGCCTGATTCTCACTGTTCCTCCTGTGCAAGGGTTATGCGCCCGCACTGAAAACAGTCCGGGCACGGATACGGACACACTAAGCAGGGCCCGCGGATGCCAGCAAACAGGGTCGGCAATCGTTACATATCCTTAACTCAGGGCTGGCGGTTTCAGGTTGTCAGCGCAACACCGTTGATCAGTTCGTTGATCATGTCAGCTGGTTTCCGGTAGCCGAGGGTGCGACGCGGTCTGATGTTCAGGAGTCGCTGGGTTTCGGTGAGTTCGTCGTCGGTGATCTCGTTGAAGTTCGTGCCCTTCGGGTAGAAGTCGCGGATCAGCCCGTTCGTGTTCTCGTTCGTGCCGCGTTGCCAGGGTGAGTGCGGGTCGCAGAAGTACACGTTGCAGTCGCTGGCGATGGTGAACGCGGCATGCTCGGCCATCTCGGCGCCCTGGTCCCAGGTGATCGTGCGCGTGAGCGTTGCGGGAAGGTCGCGGATCATGCCGGCGAGGACGTCCGTGACGGTCTTGCTGTCGCGTTGCCCTGGCAGCCGTCCCAGGAGCGTGAACCGGTGCGTGCGTTCGACCAGGGTCACGATGCCCGAGTTGCCCGGTCCGACGACGAGGTCGCCTTCCCAGTGGCCGGGCACCGCTCGGTCCTCGACCTCGGCGGGACGATCGGCAAGGCGGGCGCCTTCCAGCCAGGGTCGACTCGATCTGCGCGGCAGCTTCGATTTCGGGATACGTGTAGTTCGCCCGGACCGCAGCGCCTTCTCGACCGTGAGCTCGTGACGCAACGCGCCTTTGCTTTGCACGTAGAGCGCCTGGTAGATCGTCTCGTGCGACACGCGCATCTCCGGGTCGTCGGGGAACAGCAGCGTCAACTCGCCCGCGACCTGCTGCGGGGAGTATCGGTTGTTCAAGCGTGACACGACCGCGTCCCGCAACGGCGGATGCTCCAGCTTCCCGGGTCGCGACCGCGGCCGCGCCGCCAACGCGCGATAGTGCGCGATCTCCGCGTCGTAGTGACTTCGATCCCAGTGCCGCACCTGATGCGCACGGATCTCGCGGGAGACCGTCGAGGCGGACACGGACAACTCCGCCGCGATCGACCGGATCGATAACGGGGGACGCATCGCCAAGCCTGCCTGAATGAACGACCGATCCGCGAGCGTGAGCCGCCGATACCCCCGATCAGGGTGCCCCTCGACCACCACATCCATCGGCATCGGCCTCGCGCCACCGACGCGACCCATCATCAGTTCCACGCCCGCGAGCTTGGCCCACAACTTCACGACGCTCATGCTGACACCCAGAGTCGGCGCGAACTCGATCGCAGAACGACCCGCGATCAGCCCTCGAACCGCGCCCGCCCGCGTCGCCCACGGAATCTTCCTCGACACAACGAACCTCCTCGACGAGGTGTTGCGCTAGGACTCTGAAACCGCCAGGCGCGTAGCGGCGTGTCCTGCCACCTGAAGCAGCAGCTCAGCGCGCGAAGCGCAGCGTCACCAGCTCGAAGGGCCGCAGCGCGAGCTCGACCGCACCACCGGTGCCACCCACGACGGCGGATGCCGCGACCTCGCGCTCCAGCAGATCCGTCTCGATCACGCCGGTGGCATCGAACCCGGCGGTCACCGCCGCGGTGGCGCGTCGTCCTAGCGCCTCGTACAGGCGCACCACGACGTCGCCGGATCCGTCCTCCGCGAGCTTCACCGCCTCGACGATCACGCCGTCGTCCGAGACCTCGACGAGGGGTGCGATCTCGGATGCCGCGGCATCCGACACCACGCGCTCGGGCAGGTTGATGCGATACCCCTCCGCCACCGCATCGGCCACCTCGGCGCCGACGACGAGGCCGACGCGCAGCGAGTGTCGACCCTGATCCTGCGTGGGGTCGGGGAACAGCGCCGCGCGGATCAGGGAGAGACGGACGGTCGACACCGTGCCGCCGCCGACCGACCTCGCGTCGCGGGTGATGTCGTGGCCGTACGTCGAATCGTTCACGACGGCGACGCCGAAGCCGGGCTCGGCGACCCGGACCCACCGGTGGGCGACGGTCTCGAATCGCGCGGCATCCCACGAGGTGTTGGTGTGCGTCGCACGGTCGATGTGGCCGAACTGGATCTCGCTCGTCGCGGTGTCGGTGTGCACGTCGATGGGGAAGGCGAGCTTCAGCAGCTTCTGGGTCTCGTTCCAGTCGAGGTCGAAGGCGAACTCCACCGTCCGGGCATCGGCGGCGAGCGTGATCCGCTGCACCACGCGCGAGGCGCCGAACGAGCGCTCCACGACGATCGAGTCGCCCTCCACGGCGACCCGGTCGGCGTCGACGAGATCGACCACGGTGTTCCGGTAATGAACGTCGACGTCCCAGGCGTCCCACTGGGTCGGGGTGTCGCGGTGCAGCTGCAGCAGACCGCCCGCGGTTCCCGGGGCGATGGTCTCCCGACCGGATGCCGCGTCGACGGCGGACGTGATGAGCCCTCGCTCGTCCACGACGACGCGGACGATCCCGTTGTCGAGCACCCACGATGTCCCGTCGGCCACGGGTGCGACAGCGGCGGCATCGGTCCCCGCGCCGCCGCCCAGGGCGGGAACGCCGCTGCGGGAGTGCGGGGCTGCGTTGACGCGGAGCGTGGCGTCGCCGGACCCGGCGAGGACACGCAGGCTCGACGCGATGACGTCTTCGAGCTCGGCGGCCACGTGTGCGTAATTGCGTTCGGCGTCCTGGTAGACCCAGGCGATGGACGAGCCGGGAAGGATGTCGTGGAACTGCTGCAGCAGCACCGTCTCCCACGCCTCACGGAGGCGGTCGGCGGGGTACGGGATGCCGGCGCGCACGGCGGCCGCCGTCGCCCACAGTTCCGCTTCGCGGAGCAGGTGCTCGCTGCGGCGATTGCCCTTCTTGGTCTCGAACTGGCTCGTATAGGTGCCGCGGTGGAACTCGAGGTACAGCTCGCCCACCCACACCTCGGGCTCGGGGTATTCCGCCTCGGCGGTTTCGAAGAAGCGTCGCGGGGTGGAGTGGACCACCTTGGGGGAGCCTTCGAGGGAGCCGGTGCGCGCGACGGCCGCCGTCATCTCGCGGGTGGGGCCGCCGCCGCCATCGCCGAAACCGTACGGCAGAAGCGAAACCGTGCCGCGTCCCTTGTCGCCGTAGTTCCGCTCGGCGTGGGCGAGCTCGGCGGCCGAGACGAGCGAGTTGTACGTGTCGACGGGCGGGAAGTGGGTGAACAGGCGCGTGCCGTCGATCCCCTCCCAGCGGAAGGTGTGATGCGGCATCCGATTCGTCTCGTTCCACGAGATCTTCTGGGTCAGGAACCAGCGGGCACCGGCGGCCTTCGCGATCTGCGGCAGGGCTCCGGTGTAGCCGAACGAGTCGGGTAGCCACACCTCCTGCGTGTCGAGATCGAACTCGCGGAGGAAGAATCCCTTGCCGGCGACGAACTGACGCGCCATCGCCTCGCTGCCGGGAAGGTTGGTGTCGGATTCGACCCACATGCTCCCGACGGGGACGAACCGGCCTTCCGCCACGCGCGCCTTGATCCTCTCGAAGAGGTCGGGGTAGTACTCCTTCATCCACTTGTACTGCTGCGCCGATGACGCGGCGAAGGCGAAGTCGGGGTCCTCGTCCATGAGGGAGAGCACGTTGGAGAACGTCCGCGCCACTTTGCGCACCGTCTCGCGTACCGGCCACAGCCAGGCGGAATCGATGTGCGCGTGGCCGACGGCGTGGAGGGTGTGGGCGCTGGATGCCGCGGGGCTCGCCAGCACCGGTGCGAGCACGTCGACACCCGCAGCCGCGGTTCCGGCCACGTCGTGCGGGTCGACGGTGTCGACCATGCGCTCGAGGGCGAGGAGGATGTCGGCCCGGCGGGGGGAGCCGGCGTCGAGCTGGATGGCGAGGCCGAGGAGCGCGACCGTGTCGGCGAGCAGGCCGGTGACGGTCAGGTCTCGCAGGCGCACGTCGACGTGGCGGATGCGGTAGATGGGCTCGTCGCCCGCGGTCGCGCGGTCGCCCACCGGTGTGGGCGCGAAGGTGAAGAGACTCCCGACGTCGGGGTTCGAGGCGCCTTCGATGAAGACGTCGACGGTGCCGTCGGCGGCGACGGCCTCGGCGACCGCGTTGTTGAGTGGGGCGATGCCGCGGACGGGGTTGCCGTCTCGCCACACCATCGCCTCGCACTGGAAGCCGGGTTGGCCGATCGTGAATCCGAGGTCTGCGACGAGTTCCGCGCGGGTCGAGGGCGGCAGGGAGCCGTCGTCCTCGCGCCACTCGCCCGGGACGGCGCCGGTGACGCGGAACCACGTGGTGCCCCAGGGGCGCCCCCATGCTTCCCCTGCGGCGATCGAGGTGTACTCGCCGTTCGCCGCCTCATCGAACGACACCGGTTCGCCGGGGGCTTCCCAGCGGGCGAGAGTGAGCGGGCGTGCGTCGCGATGCACGGCGGGCGCCAGCCTTTCGGCGATGAAGCGTTCGATGCGGAGGATGGCGAGGGTGGAGCGGTCGTGCATGTCGTTCCTTTCGAGGGAGCGAGGAGATGGGGATGCCGGTGGGACCGGCGACGCGCGGTCAGCCCTTGACGGAGCCGGCGAGGGCGAAGGCGCCGCCGGAGAGCTTCTGGACGAGGACGTACAGCAGCACCATCGGGGCCGCGTACAGCACGGAGTAGGCCGCGAGCTGGCCGTAAGCGATGGAGCCGTACTGCCCGAAGAAGTTGAAGATGGACACCGCGGCCGGGAACTTCGACGAGGTGAACAGCAGCACGAAGGGGACGAAGAAGTTCCCCCACGCGGTGGTGAACACGAAGATGAAGACCACGCCGATGCCCGACCGCATGAGCGGGATCACGATGCGGGCCAGGGCCTGCATCGATCCCGCGCCATCGACCCACGCCGCCTCTTCGAGAGAGATCGGGACCGAGTCCATGAAGTTCTTCAGCATCCAGATCGCCATCGGGAGCGATGTCGCCGCCATGAAGACGATGACTCCCCAGACCGAGTCGAGAAGGCCGAACGAGACGAACAGTGCATAGACCGGCACCATCATCGCGGTGATCGGCAGCCCGGTGCCGAAGAGGATCGCGTACATGAACGTCTTCTGGAATCGCATCGCGTAGCGCGAGAGCGGGTACGCCGCGAGGACGCCGACGACGACGGTGATCACCGCGGTGCCGAGCGAGACGAGGATCGAGTTCAGCAGCGGCTGCCACGTGAGCTCCCACGTCATCACCTGTGTGTAGTTCTCGAGCGTCCAGGTCTCAGGCACCTTCATGGTGACCTTCGCGTCGCCGTCGAACGACGCGAAGATGATCCACAGCAGGGGCACGAGGAACAGCACGCCGATCGCGGCGAGGATCACCGACGACAGGATCGTCTGCCCGCGCTTGCGGGGTGCGGATACGGATGCCGCCATGTCAGTCCACCTCCGGCTTGAGGATGCGGATGTACACCGCGGAGAAGAGGGCGCCGATCAGCAGCGTGACGACCGCGATCGCGGTGCCGTAGCCGACCTGCGAGAACTTGAACGCCTCCTGGAACGCGAGCACCGGCAGGGTCGAGGACTGGGTCCCGGGCCCGCCGCCGGTCATCACCCAGATGAGAGTGAAGACGCCGAGCGTCTGCAGCGTGGTCAGCAGCAGATTGGTGGAGATCGACCGGCGGATGACGGGCAGGGTGACACGGATGAACCGCTGCCAGGCGCCGGCGCCGTCGATCGTCGCCGCTTCGGTCAATTCGGGCGGCACCTCGGACAGGGCGGCGTTGTAGACCATCATCGAGAAGGCCGTGCCCCGCCAGATGTTCGCGAGGATCACCGAGAGCATCGGGAAGTAGTAGAGCCAGCTCGTCCCGTCCAGTCCGAACCAGCCGAGGAACGTGTTCAGGGTGCCATCCGTTTGGAAGAAGGCATAGAGCGCGAACGCGGCCACGATCTCCGGCAGGACCCACGCCAGCACGACGAGGCCGCCGACGAACGAGCGCAGCGGCTTCACGGCGTTCCTGATGAGCACCGCCAGCAGCATGCCGAGGACGTTCTGGCCGATGACGGCGGATGCCAGCACGAAGACGACCGTGAGGCCGAGCGAGAGCCAGAACTCACCGTCGGAGAACAGGGCGGCGTAGTTCTGGAGCCCGATGAACTGGGGGTCGGCGGCGCGCGGCCCGGTCATGGCCCGATCGGTCAGCGAGCCGTACAGCGCGTAGACGATCGGGCCGAGCATGAATGCGAGCAGCAGCAGGACGGCGGGCAGGAGCGGCAGAAGCCGCGCGGCCCGGGCGGACAGCCGACCGGATCGGGGGGAGTTCCCCCGATCCGGCCGGTGTCGGCCGCCCGTGGTGAGGGTGGCGGTCGCGGTCATGGCGCGGTCACTCCGCCTGGGTGTTCTCCTCGCCGACGATGCCGACGAGTGCGGTGTCGTACGCGGCCTGCGCGTCTTCCGGCGTGGCCTGCCCGGTGAACACTGCTTCAGTCGCGACAGGGATATTGGAGGAGATCTGCGAGTAGTCCGGCGTCGCAGGGCGGAAGTGGGTGTACGGCACGAGGGACGAGAAGAACTCGAACGAGGGGTTGTAGTCGAGGTACTCCTGGCTCTCCGCGACGTCGGTGCGCACCGCGATCTGTCCCGCCTTCTGGTGGTACATGAGCGCGTTGTCGAAGGTGAGCGCCTGAGCTATGAAGTCGAACGCGGCATCCGGGTCGGAGGCGTTCTTCCCCATCGAGAGCGTCCAGCCGCCCGACATGGAGGTGAAGCCGTCACCACCGCCGTCCTGGGTCGGCATGGCGGCGAAGCCCATCGTGTCCTCCCACTCCGGCCACTCGTTCTCGCCCGAGATCCAGTTGCCCGGAAGCCACGAGCCGTCGATCGCGATCGCGAGCCCGCCCTGGGGGAGGAGTTCCGTGCTCACCTTGGTGCCCCAGCCGGCGTCGAGCGCCTGGGCGGGGTCGGGGCCGAGTTCCTCATCGGCGATCGTCTGGTAGAACCCGAGCGCGTCACGGAATCCGGCCGATCCGGTGACCCACTTGTTGGAGTCCGTGTCGAGCAGCTCGTTCTCGGTGCCGTACAGGAGCATCTCGAATCCCTGCATCGAGGTCGCCTCGCCCAGGGCCTGGGACGCGTAGATGTTCAGGGGGATGACGTCGGGGTTGCTCTCCTTGACGGTGCGTGCCGCATCGAGGATCTCGTCCCAGGAGGTGGGCGCCCAATCCTCGGGGAGTCCCGCGTCAGCGAAGATCCGCTTGTTGAAGTAGATGCCTCGGGTGTCGGTGCCGAGCGAGACGCCGTAGGTCTTGCCGTCGTCGCCGAGGCCCGCCTGGCGTGCGCCCTCGTCGTACTGCTCCCACTCGTCCCAGTCGGCGAGATAGTCGTCGATCGGCTGGAGGTAGCCGGCGGCGGCATCCGATCGGATCTGGAAGGTGTCCTCGTAGATCACGTCGGGTGCCGTGTCGGCGGAGCCGTTCATCAGCGCGAGCTTGGTGAAGTACTGGTCCTGCTCGGCCTCGATCGGCACGAGCTCGACGGTCATGCCGTCGTTGGCGGCTTCGTACTCCTCCTTCGCCTTCTTCATCAGCTCGTCCATCGCCGTGAACGATTTCGTCTTTTGGTAGGCCACCCGGATCGTGTTCTCGTCCGAGCCGCCGGCGCCGCCGCCGCAGCCGGTGAGCACGAGGGCGAGCGTCGTGCCGCCGATGAGGGCGGCGGATGCCGTGGATCTTTTCATGGTCAAAGCCCCTTCGCTTGTGACAGATCTGCGCATGGTGCCTGCGCACGTCTTTTCTAAAGCAAATGGAATAAAACGGCAAGAGTCATCCACAGGCCATCGCTGAGCCGCACATTCAGCGGGAGGCGATCAGTAGATCGGTCGGCCTTGCCGTCAGTGCCGAGTCGAGGACCAGGCACGCGGCACCCACGGCGGCGACGTCCGTGCCCAGGCGGCTTTCGAGAAGTCGGATGCCGCGCACCGTCGCCGTCTCGCTGCTTTCGGACACCGCGCGCGCCACGGCGGCGCCCGCGCCACGGAGCGAAGCCCAGAGCGGACCGCCCACGACCACGACATCCGCGTCGAGGAGGTTGTTCATCTGTACGATGCCGCGCGCCAGACTGCCCGCAGCCTTCGTCACGGTCGCCTGCACGCGCCGATCGCCTGCGTCGCTGCGCGCAGCGAACTCCGCCAAGCGTGCGCGGATCTCCGGCGCGGTCACGACGGACTTCGGCGGGAGGACGCCCGCGTCGACGAGGAGGCGCTCGGGGGCGATCGCCACGCCGAGGCAGCCGCGCTGACCGCAGCCGCACTCCGGTCCGTCCGGTTCGACGACCAGGTGCGCGATGTCGCCCGCATTCCCGGTTCGGCCACGCAGGGGAGAACCGTCCACCGCGAGGCCCGCACCGACCCCCGCGCCGTAGTAGACGAAGATCGCATCGTCGAGTGCGCCGGCGGTGTCGGTCCACAGCTCGCCGACCATCGCCGCGATGACATCCTTCTCCACCGTGACAGCGAGTCCGGTGGCCTCGCGTAGCAAGCCAGCCAGGGGCGCATGGTGCCACGCGGGCAAGAGGAGCGGCGGCTCGAACAGATCACCGCGGTCGGCGTCGAGAGGCCCGGGAGCGGCCACGCCCACACCCAGCACGCGGTCTCGCGCGACCCCGGCATCCCGCAGGAGCTCCTCGACCGCGTGGGCAAGATCGGCGACGAGCTCGGAGGTGTCATCGGTCTGCCGTGGCGTGCGCTGGCTGTGCGCGACCACGGCGCCGGTGAGATCGACGACGACGAGCGTGTCGACGGCCGGGTCGAGGTGGATGCCGATCGCGCACCGCGCCGTGGGATCTAGCCGGAGCGGGGTGCGCGGCTTTCCCGGGCCCGCGGCCACCGGCGTTCCCTCAACGACCCACCCCTCGTCGACGAGGCGGCGGGCGACGTTGCTGAGGGTCTGCGCGGACAGGCCGGTCAGCGCCGCCAGTTCGCTCCGGCTTGCACCCTCCGGCGCACGCCGGATGAGGTCGAGCACGAGCGTCTGGTTGTACGTGCCGACCGCGGGCAGGTTCGAACCGCGTCTCATGGATCCCTCCGTGTCGCACCTTACTGCGCGCCGGGGTCCATGCTGGTGGATGCTTGACACGCCGGTGTCCGGGCGCGAGAGTTGCGGCCAAGGACGGTGAGGCGTCCGACACCACCCGAGGTGAGGAGGCGTGCGTGCTCAGACGACCCCGCACGCAGCCGTTCGCGCAGTTTCTCCTCGCGATCTCGACACTGATGATCCTCGGCGTTCTGGCCGTCATCGACGTAT
The DNA here is from genome assembly GCF_043427715.1 of Microbacterium sp. Lineage (GTDB taxonomy): Bacteria > Actinomycetota > Actinomycetes > Actinomycetales > Microbacteriaceae > Microbacterium. Next base: position 11,124 of record NZ_JBHWTD010000007.1, read on the forward strand.
CGAGGCTGACCCCTCTCGTCATGGGCGGGGCAGGGCTGATCTTTCTCAACGCCGTGTTCATGACGTTCATCTGGCGGGCCCGTCCGACGAAGAACACCGGGTGGCTGGCCGTCATCCCGCTGCCGCACCTCGCGTACTGCAGGTGGGGGAGGACCCGAGGCGGGTGCTCCGGCTCATCGTCCGTGCTGTCATCCACGACGGCGAGGAGATCGGCATCGTCGCCGTCGCCCAGGACGTCACCGACCTGATCCACGCGGTCGAGGTGCGCGACCGGTTCCTCAGCACCGTCGGTCATGAGTTCCGGACCCCGCTGACGGTGATCCTCGGCCACGCCGACATCGCGCTCATGCGCGAGGACGGCGACCACGACCGCTGGACCGCCGTGGAGCGTTCCGCCGAGCGGCTTCTCCGCCTCGTGGAGCGCCTGATCGCCGCGGGTCACTCCTCGCTCGACGTCGAATCGCGGTCGGGCGTCGCTCACGTCGGGGCTGTCGTCAAACACGCGGTGCGCGAAGTCACCGCACGGGCGGAGGAGCGCGGCATCCAGATCGTCGTGGAGACGCTGCCCGACCTGTCCGCGCAGATCGCCGTCCGCGATCTCTTCTCGATCGTCGAGGAGCTCGTGCGCAACGCGGTCGAGTTCACCCCCGCAGGCGGGCCGGCGGTCGTCGTCTCGGCGCGTGCCGACGGGCGGGATGCCGTGGTCTCGGTCGTCGATCGCGGGGTCGGAATGAGCGCGGGGGAGCGACTGCAGGCCTTCGACCGGTTCTACCGGACCCCGGATGCGCGTGACCACGCGGTCCCGGGGACGGGCATCGGGTTGTCCATCGCGGCATCCCTCGCCGAAGCGTACGGCGGCTCGGTCACCCTCGACGCGGGAGACCCCGACGGGACGGTCGCGACGCTCGGGGTGCCGGTGCTGTGACCGTCCGCCGACGGGACGGTCACTGCACCGGACGCGGGTGAGACTCCCGCGAACGACGAAGGCCGCCCGGCGAACCGGGCGGCCTTCGTGACGGCGGTCGAGGTCAGTCGCTGCCGCGCAAGATCGCGATCATGCGCAGGATCTCGACGTACAGCCAGACGACGGTCACCATGATGCCGAAGGCGCCGACCCAGCCGAACACGCGGGGAGCGCCGTTGCGCGCACCCTGCTGGACGAGATCGAAGTCCTGCACGAGAGAGTACGCCGCCATGAGGACGACCAGCACGCCGATGATCAGACCGAGCGGGATGCCGAAGACCTTCATCGAGTAGAGGCCGAAGGCGCCCTGCGTCACGCCGGTCCACATGAGGACGAGGTTGATGAGGCCGAAGACCAGGTAGCTGACCATGGCGATGAGGAAGATCTTGTTCGCACGCTTGCTGACGCGCACCTTGCCGTTCGCGAACAGGGCCAGCGTGACGCCGACCACGGCGAGGGTTGCGATCGTCGCCTGCAGCACGATGCCGGGCCACATCACCTCGAAGTAGGCCGAGATGCCGCCGACGAAGAGTCCTTCCGCCGCGGCGTACGCCCAGATGAGCGCCGGGCGGACCTTCTTGCGCGAGGTGAAGCTGATCACGAGTGCGAGGACGAAGCCGACGAGCGCGCCGATGATCCACGGCATGATCGTGAGACCGTTGGGCGCCGTCGCGTCGAGCGTGCCGCCGAGCGTCCAGAACCAGCCCACGAGGGCCGTGACGAGAAGGATGCCGAACAGACCCGCCGTCTTGACGACGGTGTCCTCGACGGTCATGCGGCCGGTCTGCGACGAGCCCGCAGGAGGAGCGGCGTACATGCCCTCCAGCTGCGCGTTCGCCGCGAGGTCGGCAGCCTGGTGCGAGGCCGTCGAGTACGCGGTCTGCTGGGCCGGTGGGGTCAGGCCGGGACGGCGCTGATCCTCCTGGAACACCGGATTGTTGAAGGCGAAATTGCCGGACGCTGCCATGATGTGTCTCACTCCAAAGATCGAGGCACAGCGCGATGCTGTCGATCCAGCGTATCGGACCGGATTTCCGGGGGTGAGGCCCCGCCCTGTGAGACCCCTATGAACGGGCCGCATCTGCCTGGGTAGCCTGGTCCTATGCCCCGTCGCAGCCCGCTCGTGATCGGCCACCGGGGTGCTCCCGGCTACCGCCCCGAGCACAGCCGCTCGTCCTACGACCTCGCGCTCGAGATGGGCGTCGACGCAGTCGAACCCGACGTCGTGTTCACCGCTGACGGCGTGGCCATCGTGCGCCACGAGAACGAGATCAGCACAACGACCGATGTCGCCGCCCGTCCCGAGTTCGCAGATCGCCGCACGACCAAGACGATCGACGGGCGCGACCTCACCGGCTGGTTCACCGAGGACTTCACCTGGAGCGAACTGGCCACGCTCCGCTGCCGCGAGCGCTTGCCGCAGCTGCGCCCCCGCAGTGCCTCCTTCGACGACACCCAGCCGATCCTCCGGTTCTCCGACCTGCTGGAACTCGTCCGGCGCGCGGGTCTCGATCAGGGGCGCGAGATCGGCGTGGTCCTCGAGATCAAGCACGCCACGTACTTCGGCGGAATCGGATACGACGTCGCCTCCCTGCTCGCCGCGGAGCTGGCCGCGGCGAGGTGGGATGCCGGCCAGCTTCCCCTCATCGTGGAATCGTTCGAGCAGACCGCACTGACGCAGCTCCGAGACCGCGGCATCCGGGCCCGCTACGTCTACCTCCTTGAGGCGGCGGGCCGACCGTTCGACCTCGCCGCCCGCGGCGGAGCGACGTCGCCGACCTACGCCGCTCAGCTCACCCCGGCCGGCCTCGACCGTCTCGCGGCCGAGGTGGACGGGATCAGCCTCGACAAGAAGATCGTGCTCGCGAAGAAGGGCGGACGGCTCGCCGGCACCTCGCCGGTGGTCGCGGCCGCCCAGGAGCGCGGGCTCGAGGTCTACACGTGGACCTGCCGCCCCGAGAACGCCTTCCTCGCCCGCCCGTTCCGACGGGGGCGCGACAAGGCGGCCTTCGGCGACTGGGAGGCGGAGTGGACGGCTATCGCCGATGCCGCGCTCGACGGCGTCTTCGTCGATCACCCCGACCTCGGCGTCGACTTCTTCCGTCACTGACGGTCCTCCCGGGAGGTGCGGAGGATGCCGCGGTAGAGTGGTCAACGGTGCCCCCCGCACCCCGTGTAACTACCTGATCCCCGATGCGAGTCAAGGCGGCACGACGCCCCTTCTCTCCGGAGGTCCCATGTCACGCCACTCGATGACCGCGCTCGTGCGCGCGGTCGGAGTCTGGTACTTCGCGATCGCCCTGATCGCGAGGCTGCCGTACGCGATGATCGTCGTCGGCGTGCTCACCATGGTGGTCGACGCGCGCGGTTCGCTCGCGATCGGCGGTCTCACCTCGGCCATGGTCGGACTCGGCACGATCGCAACCGGGCCGCTCATCGGGGCCGCCGCCGACCGCTACGGGCAGCGCCCCGTCCTCCTGCTCGCGACCGTCGTGCAGGCGAGCGTCCTCGTCGCCCTCGTCGTCGTCGCCTACGGTGACTCTCCCGACGGACTCCTCCTCGCCGTCTCGGCGCTCGCCGGTGCGACCGCACCGCAGGTCTCGCCGATGTCGCGCGCCCGCATGGTCGCCGCCGTGGGCCGCCTCCGCGTGACCGACCGCGACCGCGTCCAGGAGTCGGTGATGGGCTACGAGTCCGCGGTCGACGAGGTCGTCTTCGTGTTCGGCCCCGTGCTCGTCGGGGTGATCGCGATCGCCGGAGACCCCGCCGCGCCGGTCCTCGCCGCTGCCGCCCTCACGGTTGTCTTCGTCGCGGGATTCGCCCTGCACCCCACCGCTCGCACCGAGGCGCACGCCGAGAACCGGCAGACGCGAGAACCCGTCCGGGCGGTGTTCCGTCCGGGCATCGTGCTGGCCGCGGCCGGCACACTCGCCACCGGCCTCTTCTTCGGCGCGATGCTCACCTCCCTCACCGCCTTCGCCGAGGAGGGCGGATTCCCCGAGCAGACCGGCATCCTCTACGGGATCATGGGGATCGGATCGGCGATCCTCGCCCTGAGCGTCGGACTCCTCCCGCGCCGGTTCACCCTGCCGTGGCGGTGGATCGGGTTCACCGTGCTCCTCGTCATCGGCGCCCTCCTCGCCGCCGGTGCCACCGGCGCCCTCTCCATGGGATGGGCGCTCGCGCTCGCCGGGTGCGGCATCGGCCCCACCCTGGCCACCCTGTACGCGCTCGCCGCGGCCCGCGCACCGCTCGGACGGGAGGCGACCGTGATGACGATCCTCGGATCGGGGGTCGTGGTGGGTCAGGCGTTCGGAAGCATGCTCGTCGGTCTCCTCGCCGAGACGGCCGGTGCCTCTGCCGCGCTGTGGACACCCGTCCTCGCGGCGGTGCTGCTGCTGATGGCGGGTGTTGCCAACCTGCGCGTTCGCCACGACGTTCCACGGGTGGTCGCGCTCGCCCCCTAGGGTGAGCGTCATGACAACATCCGGCATCGTCGCGGAGGGGGTGCGGCGATCCTTCGGACAGGTCCACGCCGTCCGCGACGTCACATTCCGGGCACCGGAAGGTGCCGTCACTGGCCTCGTCGGACCCAATGGGTCGGGCAAGACCACGCTGCTGCTGATGCTGGCCTCGCTGCTGGCTCCCGACGCCGGCACGATCCGCATCGCCGACGTCGATCCCATCGCGGAGCCTGCTGCGGCACGCGCTCTGCTGGGGTGGATGCCGGACAGCCTCGGCGCGTGGCCGTCGCTGACCGCGCGCGAGACGATCGTGATGACCGGCCGCCTCTCGGGGCTGACGAAGGCGGCGGCGGGGGAGCGCGCCGCCGTGCTGCTGGGCACCGTCGGTCTCGAGGATCTGGCGGACGCGCCGGCGAAGGTGCTGTCCCGAGGTCAGAAGCAGCGGCTCGGGCTCGCCCGCGCGCTGGTCCACGATCCGAAGGTGCTGCTCCTGGACGAGCCGGCCTCCGGTCTCGATCCGCAGGCGCGCATCGACCTCCGCATCCTCTTGCGCCGTCTCGCCGCCGAAGGACGGACCGTCATGATCTCCAGCCACATCCTCTCCGAGCTCGAAGAGGTCGTGGACGACGCCGTCTTCCTCCTGCGCGGAGAGACGGTGCGTGCCGACCGGGTGGCCCAGGCCGCGAATCGCGCGCGGACGTGGCGCATCCGCCTCGCCGACCGTGACGCGACCGCCGCTGCGCTCCCAGTCGCGCAGGCACTCGACCTCGACGTCGCGACCCTGCCGATCGACCGACGTGACCTGCTCGTGTCGTTCGCGACCGACACGGATGCCGCGCGCGGCCTCGCCGCGCTGATCGGCGCGGGACTCCCCGTCGCGGAGTTCTCGGCGGCGACGGGCCTGCTCGAACACACCTTCCTCGACCTCGAAGGAGGTGCCCGATGAGCCTCACGCGTCTCTGGACGGTCGCACAGCTCGACCTGACCCAGCGCATCCGGACGGTCTCCTGGTACGTCCTGCTCGGCGTCTTCGCGCTCTTCCTGCTGGGCGCGACAGTGCTCGCCTTCCTCGCCTTCTCCGGGCAGGAGGCATCCGGCCCCGGTGTCTACTCGACGGTCGTGTTCATCACGCTGCTGCTCGTCGTCCTCGTCTCCCCGACGCTCAGCGGCAACACCATCAACGGCGACCGGGATGCCGCCACCCTGGCGCCCGTCCAGGTGACCCAGGCGACCACGGCCGAGATCCTCGTCGGCAAGTTCCTGGCCGCCTGGATCACCGGGTTGGCGTTCGCCGTCGTCGCGATCCCGTTCCTCCTCATCGCCTCCCTCGCGGGCGGGGTGAACCCGTTCACGGTGCTCGTTTCGACGCTCGTCCTGATCGTGGAGACCGGGGTCGTCGCGGGGCTCGGGACCGCGTTCAGCGGCATCCTCGCCCGTCCGCTCTTCTCGGTCGCGACCACCTACCTCGTCGTCGCGGCGCTCGCGATCGGCACGTTCGTGGGCTTCGGTCTGGTGGGCGCGAGCATCACTTCCGAGCAGGTGAGTCGGTACCAGTCGGCGGTCTACGATCCGGTGTCGGGTGAGCCCGAGTGCGTCGACGGCGTCGACTCCTGCTACAACGACCCCGAGAACATGGTCTGCGAGGAGTGGCAGAGCGACTCGTACCGCATTCCGCGCTACGACACCGTCTGGTGGATGCTGGCGCCGAACCCCTTCGTTATCCTCGCCGATGCGACGCCCGTCGACTTCGACCGTGATGGTCAGCCGCTCGATCTCTTCGGGTACGCGAAGGTGGGCCTCCGCTCGCTGCAGAACGCGCCCGACCTCGAGACGAGCTGGAGCGAGTGCGAGCCGTACGTCGAAGAGGACTACCCCACCGGGGAGGAGGTCGTGGCGGGCTCGACCCCGAGCTGGTTCGTCGGCCTCGGGCTTCAGATCGCGCTCACCGCGGCGCTCCTGGCGTGGGCGGGAGCCCGGACCCGGACACCCGCCCGAGCGCTGCCGCCCGGGACCAGGATCGCCTGAGCACGTCGCGGTCGGGCAGGTGAGGATCTTCTCATCTGCCCGATCGATGCTTGGGGGATCGTCAGGCGATGCATAGCCTCCTATCAGTCTCGGCGTTCGACCACCGCATCCCGGCGGATCGTCAAGCCCCGCCGTGACCCTCCCAGAAGGAAGGCGGTTCCTCTTGCACCGACGCATATTGGCAGTCGCGGGCGTCCTCGCCCTGTCGCTGCCCACGACCGCGGCATTCGCCGCGACGGACACGGACACCTCACCGTTGTCGCGATTCGAGCAGACCGGCTCGACCGGCAAGATCGACAGCGCGATCACCGCCGGGGCCATCGACCCCGACCGACGGATCACCGTGGTCGTCGAGATGGAGGGCGACCCGGTCGCCGTCGTGCAGGCCGAAGAGGGCCGCACGCTCACCAAGACCGAGCGCTCCACCGTCAAGAAGGACCTCAAGAAGGCGCAGGACGCCATCCGCGGTCAGATCATCGAACGCGGTGGCAAGATCCGCGCTCAGATGCAGTCGGCATACAACGGCATCCAGGTGTCGCTGCCGGCCACGCAGGTCGACGAGGTCGCGGCCCTCCCGGGCGTCATCGGCGTCCACCAGGTCGTCACGCACGAACTCGACAACGCCGTCTCTGTCCCCTATTTGGGTGTCCCGTCGGTCTGGGAGAACACCGGCTATACCGGCGAGAACGTCAAGGTCGCGATCCTCGACACCGGCATCGACTACACCCACTCCGCCTTCGGCGGTCCCGGCACGGTCGAGGCCTTCGAGGCTGCGTCGGCGACGTCGACGGCTCCTGCCGACCCCGCTCTGTACGGCCCGTCCGCGCCGCGCATCAAGGGCGGGATCGACCTCGTCGGCGACGACTACGACGCCGGCGGAACGGGCGCGGCCCTCATCCCGCAGCCCGACGAGAACCCGCTGGACTGCCAGGGCCACGGTTCGCACGTCGCCGGCACCACCGGCGGATCGGGCGTCCTGCCCGACGGCTCCACCTACCCCGGCCCGTACGACACGACCACTCCGTCGGTCGACTTCAAGGTCGGCCCCGGTGTCGCCCCCGAGTCCGACCTGTACGCGGTCCGCGTCTTCGGCTGCGACGGTTCCACCGATGTCACCGTCCAGGCCATCGACTGGGCCGTCGACAACGGCATGGACGTCATCAGCATGTCGCTCGGCTCCTCGTTCGGACGCGGTGACGACCCCAGCGCCGTCGCCGCCGCCAACGCTGTCGGTGCCGGCGTCGTCGTCGTCGCCTCCGCCGGCAACTCGGGCCACAACCCGTACCTCACCGGTTCGCCCGGCTCGGGTGACGGCGTCATCTCGGTGTCGGCCATCGACAGCTCCGAGTCCTTCCCCGGCGCGACGATCACGGTCGACGGGCAGGCGATCGAGGCCATCAACGCGAACGGCGTCTCGGTGGAGGGGCTCGGCGAGCTCACCGTCGTCCGTCTGACCGACGACCCGGCCACCTCCGCCAACGAGTCGCTCGGCTGCGCGGCATCCGACTACACGCGTGCCGGCGTCGTCGCCGGCGGCAACCAGCTCGCTGTCGCCGAGCGCGGCACCTGTGCCCGCGCGGCGAAGCCGATCTTCGGCGAACAGGCCGGTGCTGCGGCGGTCGTCATGGTGAACAACACCGATGCGCTGCCCCCGTACGAGGGCCAGATCTTCGAGAACCCCGATGACGGCACACCCTTCGAGGTCACGATCCCGTTCCTCGGCGTGCGTCAGTCCTCGGGCCCGGCGTTCACCACCGGTGCTTCGGCGACGCTCGTCGACGCGCAGATCGCCAACCCGACCTTCCGTGGGTACGCGTCGTTCACCTCCTCGGGCCCCCGCAGCGGTGACAGCGCCATCAGCCCCGACGTCGCCGCCCCGGGCGTCTCCATCGCTTCGGCTGCTGTCGGCACCGGTTCGGCGCCCGCCATCATGTCGGGAACCTCGATGGCAGCTCCGCACGTGGCCGGTGTCGCCGCGCTCGCCGTACAGGCGCACCCGCGCTGGAGCGCCGAGCAGGTGTCGGCCGCGCTGGTGTCGACCGCTGACCCCGACAAGGTCGCCGAGCTCGCACCGACCCTCGGTGGCGTCGGCCTCGTGGACACCGCACAGGCGGTCGCGACGAACGTCACCGCCACCGGTGACAAGTTCGAGACCACCGACGGCTGGGTGCGCGAAGCCGCACTGAGCTTCGGGTTCGACGAGTCGACGAAGGCTGTCGGCGGCGAGAAGACGGTCACCCTCCGCAACCACGGCAAGAAGTCGGTCACCTACACCGTCGGCACCGAGGCCTCGGCCCAGTCGCTCGACGCGAAGGTGTCGGTCAGCTCGAAGAAGGTCACCGTCCGTCCCGGCTCCACCGTCAAGGTGCGCGTGCGGGTCACGGCCGACGCCTCCTCGATCCCGTCGTCGCTCGGCGCCGACCAGTTCGCGTTCCACGAGATCTCGGGCAACGTCGTCTTCACCGCGAACGACTCGAGCCTCCGGGTGCCGTACCTGCTCGTGCCCCGCTCTAACAGCGACGTCTCGGTGAAGGGCGAGCTGAGCGCGCGCGGCAAGGTCACCGACGCGGAGCGCACGCTGACCCTCAGCAACCGCAAGGGGGCGATCGACGCGGCCGCCGACGTCTACACGTGGGGTCTGTCGGACAAGAAGGATGTCGCCAAGTCGGTCACCGACACCGGCTTCGACCTTCGCGCCGCCGGCGTGCAGACCTTCCCGACGGCGTCGGGCGACACCCTGGCGGTGTTCGCGGTCAACACGCACTCGCGCTGGTCGAATGCGGCGAGCAACGAGTTCGACGTGGTCATCGACGTCGATCGCGATGGCACGCCCGACTGGGTGGTCTTCTCCTACGACTCCGGCGCCGTGCGCACCGGCAGCGTGGACGGGGTCACCGAGGTCTTCCTCCAGGAGGTCGCCACCGGCGCCCTCTACGCGAGCGGGTACCTCGCCCAGGCGCCGACCGACAGCAGCACCGTGCTGCTTCCGGTCTCGCTGTCCGACCTCGGCGTCGACGGTGCGTTCGACTACACCGTGCAGTCGTTCAGCCTGACGACCGAGGGCTCGGACGCCATCGACGGCGTCGCCACCTACGACCCGACCGACGTGGCGATCAGCAATGGTCAGTACGAGGTCGTGGGCGCCGGTGAGCGCGCGAACATCACCGTGCAGACCGACGCGTCGGCATACGCCGCGCAGAAGCCGCTCGGCACGATGATCGTCGTCGCGGACAACGAGTCCGGAGCCGACGAGGCCCTGCTGGTCAAGGTCAAGTAATCCCCAGAGGAGAGGGGCGGTGCGCATCAGCGCATCGCCCCTCTTCTGTGCGCGCGGTGCGGGGTCAGCGCTCGCAGAGCCGCGGGTCGTCGCCCTCGCCGAAGCGGTAGTCGTAGGTCGTCCCCGCGGCGGTGACCACCACACGCATGCCGTCGACGACGGCCTGCGTGTAGGACTCGCCCGGCTTCGCGCAGCCGAGCGACCCGTCGGAGAAGGTGACGTCGTCGGCCGACACCAGTTCGGGGGGAGCGTCGACGCCGCGGGCGGTGAGATCGGCTTCGATCGCCTCCCACCGCGCCGGCGGCACCTCACGCGAGGTGCCGGTGGGGCCGACGGGGCCGGGCGTGGCGGTGAGGAACGGCGGGCGCGTCGACCCCGTGGATCCAGGCACGGGGGACTCCGGTCCGGGCATGTTCACTCCTCCGCTCGCGCAGGAGGTGAGGATCACGGCCGTCAGCAGGGCGGACGCCGCGAAGGCCGGTCGCAGGGTGCGCATGGGGAACCTCCTGCCGCGAGGGTACGCCCGGCCGAACGCCGCGTCGACGGCTCCCAGCGCTTCCGCAGGGGCGGTCGGGCCTCGGACGGATCGCGGTGCCGGCCGGGAGCATCTGACAGAATCGTCATCGGGGGTTGGTCGACCCGCGTCGCGGACGCGGGTCGATGGCGTCGAGGCGCTCCGGCGGATGCCGCCGCGGCATCCGCTTCACGCCCTCTTCTCGACCGCACGGTGAACCGTGTGAACAGGATGGATGGCATGACCGCACAGGTGACCAAGATCGTCGGACCGATCCGCGACTACGCGTGGGGCACGACGGGCGGCATCTCTCGGGTCCTCGGGGCGCCGGAAACCGATGCGGTGGAGGCCGAGCTGTGGCTGGGTGCGCACCCCTCAGCCCCGAGCCGCGCGGCGGAGGACGGCTCCGCCTGGGCGGATCTCGCGGAGTGGGAGGCGTCCGGCGCCGGCCGGGTGCCCTATCTCATGAAGGTGCTGTCCGCGGCATCCCCGCTGTCGCTGCAGGCCCACCCCACGCCGGACCAGGCCGCCGAGGGTTTCGAGCGGGAGAACGCAGCGGGCATCCCCCTCGACGCGCGTGAGCGGAATTACAAGGATCCGTTCGCGAAGCCCGAGCTGATCGTCGCGCTCGAGGACGGCTACGAGGCGCTCTGCGGCTTCCGGCCCCTCGCACAGACCCGGGCGCTCGCCGACGCGCTTGCGGGCGCTTCGGGAACCGCCGATGTCTTCGCGCCCTGGCAGCAGCGCCTGGCCGGGGAGGATGGAGTGCGAGCCGCGTTCGAGTGGCTGCTCGGCGGCGGGCGCGACGTCGCCGATCTCGTCTCAGCCGTGGTCGAGGTCGCGGCGGGCAGCGCGACCTACGAGCTCGCTGACCGGCTCGCGCAGGCGTACCCGGGCGACCCGGGCATCGTCGTGGCGCTCATGCTCAATCACGTCACCCTCGCCGCCGGCGAGTCGCTGTGGCTGCCAGCCGGGAACATCCACGCCTACCTCCGCGGCACGGGCATGGAGCTCATGGGCCCGAGTGACAACGTGCTGCGCGGGGGACTCACCCCCAAGCACGTCGACATCGCCGAGCTCTCGCGGGTGCTGGACTTCTCCGACGGCGAGCCGCCCTACCTCGTGCCGATCGAGGTGTCCGAGAACGTCCGCACCTACCGGCCGCGCACCCTGCCGACCGGCCGCGAGGTGCCGTTCGAACTCCTCGAGATCAGCGGGGATGCCGCGATCTCTACCGGCTCGCCCTCGATCGCGCTCGTGGTCGACGGCGCACTGACGCTGACCGTCGGCGGCGCTGATGTCGAGGTCGCGCGCGGCGAGGCGGTGTTCGTCGCGGATGCCGCTCAGCTGACGTGGCAGGGGCGAGGCCGCGCGTTCGTCGCCACCGCCTGAGCGGCCTCCTGCACCGCGATCGGCGGAACTCGACGCGACGGCGGGAGTCGAAACTGCGGTTGCGCGGGTTTCGCTGCTGCTGGAGAAGCGCGGAATCACGCGGGTTGGGCCGTCGCACCGCGGAAATCAAGGGAGTGCGGGCTGCGATCAAGTCTCGTGTCGTTCGGCTTCAATCAGGTTAATTGGTCTGAATCTGCGGCGTTTGTGTCCACATGGTGTCCATAGGAGACGGACATCCGGTCGGCGCCGCGAAACCGCTCGATCAGCTCGCGAATGTTCTGCTCGTAACGCGCCATCAGCGCCAACTCGGCGTCTGTCGCGGGAATCCGGATCGGCGTCTCGCCGGGCGCGAGCTGCTCAACAGTCGGAGGGTAGGTCGACTTCGTAAGCATCGAAGCAAGCGTGTCAACGAACACGACGTCTGAGTCGAGGATCAGGATCGCGTGCTGCATGCCTGGAGGTATCGCGGCAGGGATCGTCCCGTTGATCCAGTGAGTCTGAGGCACTGCGATTTCGATCATGTACTTACCTTCACAGGTAGGCTCGCCGATTCACGCGACTGGCGTTCGCGAACCCATCACCGGCGCGGCGCGGGCGCTCCGCTTGGTTCGCCCGGGCAGCCCCTCGGAGTGTCAGCCGCACTCGTCACAGACGCCGGTAAGGGGCAGTTCCAGACCGCACGTCGGACAAGACTTCGAGACCTGTTGGTGGGCCGATCGCCTCGCCCCACCATCTCGCACCCGATTTTCCGGATGACTCACCCCCCAGAGTCCGCGCCGGCTGCTTTCCCAGCGCTCGACGTCCCCGGCCGTCTCGAGTATCTCCGCCTCGCTGAGGAAACCGTTGGTGTATCCAGGTGCGATGTGCAATGCGCGGGGACTGTCGGTACGCGTTGCTTTGATGTAGCCCGCTCTCGAGTAGTAGCCGTCGATCGGGAGCCTACTCGTGATTCTGCGGATGAGCTCTCGATTCTCGAGCGGGATGCTGTGCCCTTCAAGGGCGGCATCAAGCGAGGCATATGGAGCTTGGCGCCCGGTCGCGCTCACCGCTCCGGCCCATACGTGCTATCGAGCGATTCGTCTTCGGTTGTCAGGAACATTGGACTCATGACCTCAACCTAGACGGACCCGCCGACGCGCCCCGTCTTGAATTGCGAGTCGGCCGAGTGTGACCGCAGCAGAGCAGTAGCGGCGCGGGAAGCAGCTCTGTCGCCCGCTGCAGGTTACGCGCCGGGAAGGTGCGAGAGGACGAACCGCCCGACCGTCACCTGACGGCCGGCGAACTGAGTTGCAGCCGTGAGGGACAGCCTCGCGAACTCGGCGTCGAGGTCATCCGTGATCGGGCGCTCGCCATCTGCGTAATGCATGACAACCGCCCCTCGCTTTCCGCGAGCGGTCAACTGCCGCAACTCTGACGCCGAGAGGTACGACGCGGATCCACCAAGCGCCAGCACGCTGTCGAAGAGGGTGCCGCACAGCACTCGCTTCTCTTGCGCGTCGCTCCAGCTCATTGGATGGAGGCCGGCTGTGACGGGGTGCTTGGCAACGAGCGCGTTCAGCATCGCGGTTGAGCGGTCGATGCCGACGTAGCGAACTGGGTCCACGAGACCCGTGGTCAGGGGCCACCCTGTTCCGCATCCGACGTCGAGGGTGCGCCATAGCTGTTCGCCGAAGATATCCCGAATGAACGCCGTCGCACCGGTTATTTCGTCATTCGTGAGCGAGTGGTTCTTGTCCCACTCGGACGCGACCGCGTCGTGCGCGGATGACACGTTCGGGTCAAGTCCCAGGGAGTGGTGTAGTTCGGGTTCCTTCGATCTGTTGATGGTTCAGGCGGTGAGCTCGAGGGTGCTGTCGGTGTTCACCTCCTCCGTGCCGGTGTCGGCGACGAGGGTGAGCCTGCTCTTGGCGAGGATG
>NZ_JBHWTD010000008.1:0-3851 GCF_043427715.1 Microbacterium sp.
TTTGTCCCGAAACGATCCCGATGTTCATCGATGAACCGGATCATCTCGGTCAGGGGCGGTCGAGCTCCTTCGCGAAAAACACGCTCGCAGCCTTGAGGATCTCATTGGCCCTGCGCAGCTCCGCGTTCTCCTTCTGCAGTCGCTTGATCTCCGCCGCCGCATCCGTCGTCAACCCGGGCTTCACCCCGGCGTCGACCTCGTAGCGGCGCTGCCAGAGACGCAGCGTCTCGGGACTCATCCCCAACAGCCCAGCCACATGACGGACCGCGCTCATCATCGTCGGGTGCGACGGCCGCGTCTCCGCGAGCATCCGCAACGCCCGCTCACGCATCTCCGGCGAATACTTCCTGTTCATCGAGTTGAAGCGCCCCGGGTTTCGTGGAGGCTCGGTTATCTGGAACCGGCTCCGAGGGGAACCTGTTCTCCAACGTAGCTGACGGGTTCGTGGGATGCCCAGTGGGTGGCTTCGAACTCGGCGGGCGGAATGTGTCCGATCTCGCCGTGCAGGCGCCGGTGGTTGTACCAGTCGACGTATTCGGCGACCGCGATCTCGACGTCGCGGATCGACGCCCACCCGCCCTTGGGGCGCATCATCGGGTTGCGGATGCACTCGGCCTTGAACAGCGAGTTCAGCGCCTCGGCCATCGCGTTGTCGTAGCTGTCACCGACCGTTCCGACGGACGCGACGGCGTCGGCTTCAGCGAGGCGCTCGGTGTAGCGAATCGCTCGATACTGCACTCCGGCATCGCTGTGATGGATCAGTCCGGTGATGTCCTGCCCTGCTCTGCGGCGCTCCCAGAGGCCCATGTCGAGCGCGTCGAGGGCGAGATCGGTGCGCAGCGACGTGGACACCTGCCAGCCGACGACACGACGGCTGAACACGTCGAGAATGAACGCGGCGTAGGTCCACCCGGCGTGGGTGCGGATGTAGGTCAGGTCCGCAACCCAGAGCTGGTTCGGTGCTGTCGCGGTGAACGCGCGCTTCACGAGGTCGGCGGGCCGGTCGGTCTCCGCGCCGTCCCCGAAGGTGGTCTTGCGGGTCTTGTCGCGCCGAATGCCCTGGATGCCCGCGGCGCGCATCAGCCGCTCGACGGTGCAGCGGGCGACCTCGACGCCATCCCGGTTCAGGGCCGCATGGATCTTCCGGGCGCCGTAGACACCGAGGTTCGCCTTGTGGACCACCCGGATGTCCTCGGTCAGCTCCGCGTCTCTGACAGCCCGGGCAGACGGCGGCCGGCTCTTTGCGGCGTAGTAGGTGCTCGGGGCGATCTGGACGTCCGCGTCACGCAGGACCTGGCAGATCGGCTCGACCCCGAACCGGTCGCGGTGCTCGTCGATGTACTCGATGAGCACCGCGGTCGGCACCTCGGCTACTTCAGCTTGCGGTCGAGCTCCGCCGCGGCGAAAAACGCTGATGCCGTCTTCAGGATCTCGTTCGCCCGCCGCAGCTCCCGCACCTCGGCCTCAAGCTCCTTGATCTGCTGCGCCTCCGCGGTCCTCACCCCGGGCGCCTGCCCGGCGTCGATCTCGGCCTGTTTCACCCACCCGCGTAGCGTCTCAGGGTTGATCCCGAGCTGCTCGCCGATGCGCTGAAGCGCACCGGTCTTCCGCGCCGGGTCCTGTCGTGCCTCGACCGCGAGCCGCGTCGCGCGCTCACGCAACTCGTCCGGGTACTTCTTCGGTGCTGCCATGACTCTTATCCTCCGTGAGTTGAGAGCCTCCACCGAACCCGGGGCGCTTCAAGAGGCCTACGTACTCACGCCGCGAGTCATGGCCCGCGCCGTAGCCATGCCGGGAGCACTTGTTATCGTCGCTGCCCTCGGTGGCGCTGCCCTCGGCGGCATTCTCGGTGCCCTTGTCGCGGTGCCAATCGCCGCTGCTGGCATCACGATCGTCAACCGGGTCATCATCCCCCATCAACAAGCGGGTGTACCGCGGGTGGTGCGGCTCCGCCGCCGGGAGGATTCGGCAAGCTAGCGGGTACCTTCATGCGGGGTGTTGAGGGGGCGCATCAGCGCTAGCGCGAAGGTTCCCACTGCCGCGGCGGTGACTGCGATGAGAGTGACGGCGATAGGACCGTGGTCGAGGACAAGGCCGCCGAGGGTGGCTCCGGCTGCGACACCGAGGTTGAGGACGGTGACGACGATGCTTCCGGCCAGAGGTCGGAATGCGCTCGTGGATACGCGCATCACCCGGGTTTGCAGGATCGGGGGAAACGCGCCGACCGCGATTCCCCAGATCGCAACTCCGATGATGAACACGACCGGTTGCCCTGAGCTCAAAGCGAGCACGGCGAGACCAACCGTCACTAGAGTTGCCGCGGCGACGATCGCACCGCGTGGGTACCGGTCGGACGCGAAACCGGACCCGGCGATACCTACTGCCCCGCTCACTCCGAACACCAACAGCATCAAGGGGATCGTGGCACCGGGCAGCCTGCCCAACTGGGTGACTAGTGCCGTGAGGTAGGTGAAGACAGCGAAGTGCCCGACCAACACCAGCCCTCCCGCGATCGCTACCGCAATCACTCGGGAAGCGCTGCGATCCCACCCGCCGCCACCGGCAGGCATCGTTGACGGTACCTGCGGCAGGATGAGCCAGAGCACCGCGGCGGTCATAACAAGAGCCACAGATAGGCCGATGAAGATGGCCCGCCACCCCACCACATCGGCCAGAGCCGCCGCGATCGGTAGTCCGGCAAGGCCGGCGAGCGTGGGCCCAGCCAAGACGATCGCCAGCGCCCGTCCGAGCCGCTCGGCAGTGATGACGGAGGCGACGTAGGAAACGACGAGTGCCCAGAACAGGCCGTGCGCCGTCGCGGCGAGGATACGACCGGTAAGTGCGAGCGGGAGGCTAGAGGCGGTCGCGGTGAGCAGGTTCGCTGCCGCGATCACGATTAGACACGCTGCCAGCAGTGGCGTGCGGGGTAACCGGATCGTGAGCCGCACAAGTGGAATCCCCACGATCGCAATGGTGAGCGCCCAGGCGCTCACCAGCAACCCAATTGCTGATTCCGAGACGCCCAGATCGGCGCTCATTACCGGCAAGAGCCCAGATGGCAACATCTCGACCGTCACCGTCAGCAGCGTCGCCGCGGTCAGCACCGCCAGAATCGGCCAGGCCCGGTGCGGACCGGCGGTGCCGGGCAGGGGTAAAGGCGTCGATCGTGTGCTCATGCTACTACGCTAAAGATTGACACCACTGTCAAGGTCAAGCCTGGTGCCCCAAGTCCCAGGCGAGAGAGATGAGCGGATGCGGATCGGTGAGATATCCCAGCGCAGTGCAGTCGCGCCCCGAATGCTGCGCTACTACGAAGCCCAGGGACTCCTCCAACCTGGACGACACCCCAACGGGTACCGCGACTACTCCGAATCCGATCTGAACCAGGTCGTCACGATCCGAGACCTCTCTCGCTCCGGTGTCCCGACGCGATTCATCAAGATTGTCCTCGACCGCCAGAGCGGCCAATCCGGATGGTCGAGCACCTGCGACGACATCCTCGCCCGCATGGTCACCGAACAGATCGACGACCTCGACACCAAGATCGCCTGCCTCACCACCAGCCGCGCAGCGCTGACCCAGTTCCTCCGCGAAACCCACGCCAACACCTAACGCAGCCATCGACGCGCCGCCTGGTAGTCCGGTACTCGGTCTCTTGTAGGAATCCGCAACGGACCGAAACTGATCGATTCCGGCACGGCCGCGATCGACACCGCGGCGACGTCGACACGCCGTGCCGAAAGTCCGTGCCGAAACCCTCTTGTGCCGAAACTTCTTATAGACCGTTTTCGGGAAAACCGGTAGACTGGTAGGACGACGAAGGGAGCCCATCGTGGCTGAGACATTCACGG
>NZ_JBHWTD010000009.1:0-16540 GCF_043427715.1 Microbacterium sp.
CGTGTCACCCTGAGCGAGAGCCCGGGTCAGACGTCCGGCGGCGAGGCCCGCCAGCGCGGCGACCCCGATGAACACGCCGGGCTTGCGCCGTGCGAACGACTTCACCTCGGTGAGCAGCGAACCCGGATCGCGGTCGCCGAGCCACGTGCCGATCTCGCCGGCTTTCGCCGAGACCTGACGGACGAGATCCGAACCGACGCCCTGATCGGCCGAACCGTCCGCCATCGAACCCAGTTCGTCGGCGAGTGCCCGGAGTCCGGTCGCCACCCGAGCCTGCTGGTGGCCGGCTTGCGCACGCAGCTCGCGAGTCGACTGGTGGTACAGATCGCGCGCCTGATTCTTCGCCTCCCGCGCGACGGTCTTCGCCTCGCTCTTGGCGGTGTCGACGACGCGCCCGGCTTCGCGCCCTGCCGTGGCGGCGACGCCGGAAGCCTCGCTCTTGGCGGTGTCGACGGTACCACCCGAACCCGTACCCTGCGGGACGGTCGCGCCTCCTGGAGTGATGTCTGACATGTTGCTCCTCTCGACAGCCGACCGATGCGGTCGGCGGAGTCACAGGTCTAATCGCGCCCCTCCGATGCCACAGAGGGGCTTGACGAGTCGGGAACCCTGTGCGACCGCGCGGGGCGAGACAGCCGACCGCAGAAGGGATTACGAGGACGGCGTGAGGAAGTGGTGGAGCGCGAGGGGCGCGATCTCGAGGCGCTCCGCGTCCGCTTCGGTGGCCCACTGCAGCTCGACGATCTCGGCGGCCACGCGCGGCTGCTGCGATGCGATGTCGGCGGCGAAGACGTCCGCCACGACGACGTAGCCGGGCTCATTGGCTGCCGCCGCCTCGTAGGTCCCGAGGGGGCGCAGATCCGCAGGATCCACCCGCAGGCCGAGCTCTTCGCGGAGCTCCCGGCTGAGCGTGACGTCGGCGGTCTCTCCCGGCTCGGGCTTCCCGCCCGGCTGCATGAACGCCGTGGTGCCGCGCTTGCGGACGAGCAGGAGCCTGCCGTCGGCGTCGCGGATGACCGCCGCAGAGACGCGGATCACGCGGATGCCGGGGGTCGCGGCATCCGTCCTGGTCACGGGACCACGCTAACAGTGCGCCCAGGTCGCCCGACGTAGAATCTGATGTGCTTCCCGATTCCTCCGCCGACTCCCCCGCGACTGTCCGCGGCATCGACCCCGCCGACCTCGCGACGACCCTGCGCGTGCTGGCGGCGCTCCACGAGCTCGACCAAAGCCACCCCGACTACGTCACCGTGCGCCGCGCCACCGCGGCCATGTTCAAGGCCGCGAAGAAGGTCCGCCGCCGCGAGATCCGTGACGCGATCGCCGAGGCCGACCGGGCCGTCGTGCACGCGACCGCCACCGGCGCCCCCGACCGCATCGACGACGAGACCCGCGGCATCCCGATCAGAACCCGCACCACCGCACCGACGGCGGGCACCCTGCAGAAGGCGCGCGGCTGCTACATCTGCAAGCAGCCCTACACGCTCGTCGACGCGTTCTACCACCAGCTCTGCCCCGACTGTGCGGCGCTCAGCCACGCCAAGCGCGAGGCGCGCACCGACCTCACCGGTCGACGCGCGCTGCTCACCGGCGGCCGCGCCAAGATCGGCATGTACATCGCACTGCGACTGCTCCGCGACGGCGCCCACACCACCATCACGACGCGGTTCCCCCGCGACGCCGTACGCCGCTTCAGCCGCCTGCCGGATGCCGCGGACTGGATCGACCGGCTGAAGGTCGTGGGCATCGACCTGCGCGACCCCGCCCAGGTGATCGGGCTGGCCGACGAGGTCGCCGCAGCCGGGCACCTCGACATCCTCATCAACAACGCGACGCAGACGGTGCGGCGCTCCCCCGGCGCCTACCAGCCGCTCGTGGACGCCGAGCTCACCCCGCTGCCCGACGGTCCACTGCCCGAGCTCGTGACCTTCGGCCACACCAACGATCAGCATCCGCAGGCCCTCGAGCGGTCGGTGACCGCCCACCCGATCCTCGCCGCCGCGGCATCCCGCGCCGACGAACTCACCGAGCAGGCCATGGCCGCAGGCTCCAGTTCGCTCGAGCGACTCGCGGCGGGCACCGCGATCGACGCCGGCGGCCTCATCCCCGACCTCGATCACACCAACTCGTGGGTGCAGCGCGTGGAAGAAGTCGACCCGCTCGAGATGCTCGAGGTGCAACTCGCCAACACGACCGCACCCTTCCTCCTCATCTCGCGACTGCGCGCCTCGCTCGCCGCGAGCCCCGCCGCCCGCACCTACATCGTCAACGTCAGCGCCATGGAGGGCGTATTCAACCGCGGCTACAAGGGCCCCGGCCACCCGCACACCAACATGGCGAAGGCCGCGGTCAACATGCTCACGCGCACGAGCGCCCGCGAGATGTTCGAGACCGACGGCATCCTCATGACGAGCGTCGACACCGGGTGGATCACCGACGAGCGTCCGCACCCGACGAAGGTGCGCCTCGCCGAAGAGGGCTTCCACGCCCCGCTCGACCTCGTCGACGGCGCGGCGCGCGTGTACGATCCGATCGTCCGCGGTGAAGCCGGAGAGGACCTGTTCGGCGTCTTCTTGAAGGACTACGCCCCCGGGCAGTGGTGACGCATGCGTCCGCTGCCCGAACCCGGCACGCGCGTGGTCGTGCGGTACATCCTTCCGACCGGTCAGGCGACCGACGCCCTGGGGGAACTGCTGCTGGTCGATGACGAGGTGCTCGTCGTCGACGGGAAGCGAGGCGAAGAGCGCATCCCTCGGCGTGCCGTGATCGCGGCGAAGCCCGTGCCTCCGCCCCCGCCGCCGCGTGGACGCCTGCGCTGATGAGCCCCCGCGCCTAGGCTCATCGACATGAGCGAGGTCGTCATCGCTGTCCGCGGACAGCACGAAATCCGGGTACCCGCAGAGACCGCCCAGGTGCGCGCACGCGCCGTCGCCGACGGCCCGGATCGCGCGGAGGTGATCCGCCGCGCCACCGCCCTCACCGAGCCGCTCCGCGCAGAGCTCACCGCCGCGGACGCCGCCGCAGTCCTCGAGTCCTGGTCTACAGGGCAGGTGTCGGTCTGGGGTGAGCGACCGTGGAACGATCAGGGCGCGCAGCTGCCCATCGTCCAGCACGCGTCCATCGAGGTCAGCGCGACTTTCACCGACATCGACGCGCTGTCGCGTTGGCTCGGTGATCTCGCCGAGCGCGAGGGCATCCAGGTCGACGGAACCGAATGGACGCTCACGGCGGCCACCCGCGCGCGGGTCGAGCACGATGCCGCCGTCGGGGCCGTCGCCGACGCGGTGACCCGGGCCCGCTCCTACGCTCAGGCGCTCGGCAAGACGGGTGTCGAGGCGATCGAGGTGGCCGACGCCGGCCTGCTGACCGCCGGCGACGCGCACGCCGAGCAGGCGCGAGCGAAGTCCATGATGGCGATGGATGCCGGTGACGCCGCGCCCATCGATCTGCGCCCGACCGTCCTCAGCGTCCGCGCCGAGGTGGACGCACGCTTCCGCGCGAGCTGATCACTCGCCGAGACGGTTGCGGCTGCGCATAGCCCGCTCGGCCTCGCGCTTGTCTTCACGCTCACGGATCGTCTGACGCTTCTCGAACTCGCGCTTGCCCTTCGCGACCGCGATCTCGACCTTCGCGCGCCCGTCCGAGAAGTAGAGCTTCAACGGGATGAGCGTGTAGCCGCCCGCGGACACCGCGTGCGAGAGCTTCACGATCTCCTCCTTGTGGAGGAGCAGCTTGCGGGTGCGCTTTGCGGCGTGATTGGTCCAGTGCCCCTGAGAGTACTCCGGGATGTGCACGGCATCGAGGAACGCCTGTCCGCCGTCGATGAACGCGTACCCGTCGGTGAGGTTGGCGCGCCCCTGCCGAAGCGACTTCACCTCGGTGCCGGTGAGGACCAGCCCCGCCTCGTACGTCTTCTCGATGGCGTAATCGTGGCGCGCGCGACGATTGGTCGCGATGACCTGTTCGCCGCGTTCCCTGGGCATGACCACTCCTCGTTTTCGGCGCGCACCTCGCACGACCGGCCTGCCAGTCTAGCGGAGGAGGCGCGTCGCCACGGCGTCGGTCAGGTGCGCAGCCAGCGCCGGATGGCGAAGCTGGCTGATGTCGCGGCGAGCACCAGACCGATCGCGATGATGACCGGGATCACCAGCGCGGCATCCGTCACCCCGACCCAGGTCGTCACGAAGTCCACGTTCTCGCGCAGATAGCCGTGCACGCCGAACTGCACCCCGAGGAAGATCGCGGTGCTCGCGAGCGCGGAGCCGACAAGGGCGGCGAAGACACCCTCGAGGACGAACGGCGTCTGGATGAACCGGTTCGACGCACCGACGAGGCGCATGATGCCGAGCTCCTTCCGGCGCGCGAAAGCGGACAGACGGATCGTCGTGGAGATCAGCAGCACGGCGGCGACGAGCATGAGCACGGCGATGCCGACGGCGATGTAGGTCGCGACGTTGAGCGCGTCGAACAGCGGATCGAGGTACTCCATCTGGTCGGTCACTTCTTCGACGCCGTCCATGCCGCTGAACGCCTCGGTGATGACGTCCGTCTGCGTCGGATCTTCGAGGTTGACCCAGTAGGTCTCGTTCAGCTGGGCGGGGGTGATGAAGTCGGCGTAGTCCTCCCCCATCAGATCGAGGACGTTCTGATACGCCTCGTCGCGCGTCTCGAAGCGCACACTCCGCACGACGTCGTCGAGCGCGGGGCTCTCGAGCTTCTCGGCGACCGCGGCGAGCTGCTCCTCGTCCGCGACTCCGTCGGCACACGTCGTCTGCGTCGAATCCTCACGGCACATGAACACAGCGATCTGGGCGCGATCCACCCAGTAGTCGGTCATCTTGCCGATCTGCATCTGCATGAGCATCGCCGCCCCCACGAAGGTGAGCGAGACGAACGTGACCAGCACGACCGACACGACCATCGACGCGTTGCGGCGGAGACCGGTGAACGCTTCGCCGAGGATGAGCCCGACCCTCATGCGGTGGGTCCCACTTCGTCGTCGCCGGAGCGGTCGTCCAGCCCCAGACGGTCGGCGACGCCGAGCCCGTCGATGTGGCTGAGATCGATGTCGGGGGTGATGAGCGGGATGCCGCGGGTGCCGGTGTCCGGCTCGCGGGTCACCGGAGGTTCCGCTATCTCCGTCTCTGACGTCGCGGGCGCCGCCGCCACCACGGGGACGGCGGGGAGGACCGTTTCGGGTTCGGGTGCCGGCGGCTCGGGTGCGACCTCGGGCTCTGCGGCGCGGGGCGTCGCGGCAGCAGGCTCTCCCGCGGCGATCTGCTTCTGGAGTTCCAGGACGGCGGTCAGTGCTGCCGTGGCGGCCGCGCCCTTCACGCTCTCGGGAGTGAGCGTCGGGAGACCCGACGTGTCGCCGTAGCCGCCGTGCCGCTCATCGCGGACGATGACGCCGCCGCGCAGCTCGATGACACGACGCTGCATCTGATCAACGAACCCCGCCTCGTGGGTGGCCATGACCACGGTGGTGCCGCCCGCGTTGATGCGGGCCAGCAGCTGCATGATGTCGATGGAGGTCGCCGGGTCGAGGTTGCCGGTGGGCTCGTCGGCCAGGAGGATCTGCGGCCGGTTCACGATCGCGCGGGCGATCGCGACGCGCTGCTGCTCACCGCCGGAGAGCTCGTGCGGCAGGCGCTTCTCCTTGCCCTGCAATCCGACGAGGGCGAGCGCCTCGGGGACGGACTGCTGGATGAAGGCGCGACTCGATCCGATCACCTGGAGGGTGAACGCGACGTTCTGGAAGACGGTCTTGCCCGGGAGCAGCCGGAAATCCTGGAACACCGAGCCGATGTGGCGGCGGAAGTACGGCACCTTGCGGGTGGTGAGGCTGCGCAGGTCGCGCCCGAGCACGACGACGCGACCCTCCGAGGGAGTGTCCTCACGGAGGATCAGTCGCAGACACGAGGACTTCCCCGACCCGGACGCGCCGACGAGGAAGACGAATTCTCCGCGTTGCACCTCGAATGCGACCTCGCTGAGCGCCGGTCTGCTGGTTCCGCGGTACCGCTTGGTGACAGTTTCGAACCGGATCATGACGGGTCGAGCCTAGGCGGGCGGGGTCTGGCACACGCCAGCGACACCCGCCGCAGACCGTTCTCTCAGGTGAGGCCGCTCAGCTGGAGCTCAGCGAGCCCCGGACGATCGAGTCACCGGAGTGACCGGGATCGCCGTCGGCGCTCTCCTGCGAGATGTCGACGACCGTGAAGGCATCGAGATCGACGTCGTCGGGCACCGGGAACACGCCGTCTTCACCCTCCAGGATGCCGAGACTCACCAGGTCGGATGCGTCGGCGGTCAGCAGCCACACCTCGCGATAGCCGTCGTCGGGAACGCTCGCGTCGAGTCGCACGACGACCTGGGTGTGGCCGTCGACCCGCTCGAGAGCGGCCTCGCCGTTCGCGCCCTGCCATTCGGGGAAGCCGTCGAGGGTGGCCTCCGACACGACGTCGGCGCGCGGCACGATACCGCCCGAGGCCCAGACACCCACGACGATGACGGCGGCCGCGGCGACGGCGCCGAGCGCGAGGAACATCGGACGACGGCGCAGGCGACGACCCGAGCCCCGCGCGACGTGATGGCCCGCTGCCGGAGCGGCATCCGCCCCTCCGGCCGGAGACTGCTCGAAGGAGAGTTCACGGGCGATGCTGTCCCATACATGGGCGGGCGGGGCGAGGAGCGTATCGGACGAGGCGGCACGGCCCGCGACCACGGCGCGCTGGAAGGCGTGGACCTCGCTTCGGCAGTGTTCGCACGACTCGGCGTGCGCGAGATCTTCGGGCGCGATGCGCTCACCGAGGGCGAGGAGCGCAGCGACATCGGCGTCAAGATGCGACATGGGCGGCCTCCAATCGGGTTCGCAGGCGGGTGAGACTTCGGCGGAGATGACTCTTCACGGTACCGAGTGGCAGGTTCAGCCGCTCCGCGATCTGACCGTGGGTGAGATCGTCGTAGAACGCAAGGGTCACGACGGCCCTCGCATCGGGTTCGAGGTTGGCGAGCTCGTCGGCGACGAGGATCGAGTCGGTGACGTCGGGAGCGTCGACGACCGGTTCGGGCGTCACCGCCATCACCGCCTGCTCCAGGCGGGCCGCGCGGGAGCGCGCCTCATGGGCATCGGCGATCCTGCGCCGCGCGATGGCGACCAGCCATGCGCCCAGCGGGGCGCGGTCGGCCCGGTACGAGGAGCGCGAGGTCCACGCGGAGACGAAGGTCCGCTGCGTGATGTCCTCTGCTTCGGCCGGGTCTCCGGTCGACCGGACGGCGAGGGTGTAGATCACCCGTCCCCACCGGTCGTACATCGCTTTGAGCGCTCTCTCATCCCCCGCGGCGAAACGCTCCGCGAGCTCCATATCCTCGTCGACGACGTACTCCTTCGATACCGGTCGGACGGATGCGCTCGCGATGATCATGATGCAGCCCGAGCAACCATCACCACGTTATCGCTGTAGCTGCGGGTTTGGGCATCGAATGAGCCTCCGCAGGTGATGACGACGAGCGTGGGCTCGCCGTCCCGGACGAAGAGGTCTTCGACCGGTAGCTGCGCGCGCTGGATGTAGGTCACCGTGTCGATGATGTAGCGGGTGCGTACGCCGTCGGCATCCGTCACCGTCACCTCGCTCCCGGGCTCACTCTGGCGCAGCTGTGCGAGCGGGCCGACGCCGTATTCGCGGTCGTCCACATGAGCAGCGAGCACGGTGGCGCCGGTGGCGTCGGAGGGAGCCTTCCCGAACCGGTACCACCCGGCGATGGAGGGACGCTCCGGGATCTCCATGCTCCCGTCGGCCTGCACGCCGACCGGGACGATGGGCATCTCCACGTCGAGCGCCGGGATCTCGAGACGCTCCGGGGCGACCCTTTCGGCGACGGGCTTCGGTGTCGCGGGCGAGACCGGCACCGACGCGCGGGGCGAGGGTGCCGGGCCCGCGGGCGCGGGCTCCTCAGTGCGCAGATCGGGATCCTGCGCGCTCCGCGCCGGTGCCTCGGAGGCCGGTGTGGGGGCACCGACCTCCGAGGCGGGGGCGCATGCCGTCACCATCCCGACGGCCAGGACGAGCGCGGCCGCGAAAACGGATCGAGACGACATGATCATCACTCAGCGACGAGCGGTCGCGGTGCGAGCGGCCATCGCGCCACCGGCGACGAGGGCGGCCACGAGGCCGGCGCCGCCGGCGATCAGCCAGCCGTTCGTGCCGTTCTCGGCGACGAGACCGGCCGAACCGGTGTTCACGCCGTCAGGGCCGGAGTGCAGGCCCTCGACCGTCTGCACGGCGAGCTGGAGGTTGCCGTCCTCAGCGCTGCCCCACGCGTAGACCATCGTCAGGATGCCTTCCTGGACCTCGACGTCAGCCGGCCCGATGACCGGTTCCGTCGTGCCCTCGAGGGCGACGGCGGCGCTCACGGTGCCCGCGGCCAGGTCGAGGGAGGCCTCGTCCGGGTTCGCGAGGCCGGTCACGACGGCCTCGCCGCCCGCGAGGATGTCGACGGCGGGAGCGGCGGCCACGTGACGGACCGTCAGACGGCCTTCGCCGGCGGCGGTCTCCGAGGTGTCGTTCGTGAACAGGTTGGCCGTCGGCTGGCCGTCGGCGTCGAGGTGGGCGACGGCGGTGTAGTTCATGCCGCCTTCGAGGGCGAGGTCGATGGGGCCGAGGACCGGCTCGGAGTCGTCTTCGGCGTCGGCTGCGGTCAGCGCGACGGCGTAGGTGCCGGCGGGAAGCTCGAGGGGCCCACCCAGGTCGCCCGGCTGGAAGTCGTCGATCGTCAGCTCACCGTCGACGTAGACGTCGACCGGGGTGTCGGGGATGCCGTGCAGCACCGAGAGATCGGCGGTGTCGCTGGTCGCAGCGGTCGCGGGAGCGAACGCGGTGAACGCGACGGCGGCACCGAGGGCGATGCCGGCGGAGAGTGTCTTGCGCATGAGGAACTCCTTGCTGATTCGGCGCGACCTGTTCGCGCTGTCACAGAGGTATTCCGACGCGCACCTTCATTTGGATGCACCTGAATGAAAAAACTTTTGAAATGGATTCTCAGTCGTCGGTCTTGCGCTTGCGCCAGCGGATGCCGGCGGCGATGAAGCCGTCGAGATCGCCGTCGAAGACGACGGTGGGGTTACCCACCTCGTGACCGGTGCGGAGGTCCTTCACCAGCTGCTGGCCGTAGAGGAAGTAGGAGCGCATCTGATCGCCCCAGCTCGCCGTGATGGTGCCGGCCAGCTCCTTCTTCTTCGCCGCTTCCTCTTCCTTCTGCAGGAGCATGAGGCGCGTCTGGAGGACGCGCATCGCGGCGGCGCGGTTCTGGATCTGACTCTTCTCGTTCTGCATCGACACGACGATGCCCGTCGGAAGGTGCGTCAGACGCACGGCCGAGTCGGTCGTGTTGACCGACTGGCCACCGGGGCCGGACGAGCGGAAGACGTCGACGCGGATGTCGCCCTCGGGGATGTCGACCTCCTGGGCCTCCTCCATCACCGGGATGACTTCGACGGCGGCGAAGCTCGTCTGTCGCTTGTCGGCCGAGCCGAACGGGCTGATGCGGGCGAGGCGGTGCGTGCCGGCTTCGACCGACAGCGTGCCGTACGCGTAGGGCGCGTCGACCTCGAAGGTCGCGGACTTGATGCCCGCGCCCTCGGCGAAGGAAGTGTCCATGACCTTGACGGGGTACTTGTGACGCTCGGCCCAGCGCAGGTACATGCGCATGAGCATCTCGGCGAAGTCGGTGGCGTCATCGCCGCCGGCGCCGGAGCGGATGGTGACGACCGCGCCGCGGTCGTCGTACTCGCCGTCGAGGAGCGTCTGCACCTCGAGCTGGCTGATGACCTTCTCGAGGTCGACGATCTCGCGACGGGCCTCCTCTGCGGAGTCCTCGTCCTCCATCTCGTTGGCGAGTTCGACGAGCACTTCGAGGTCGTCGAGACGCTGCTCGACCTCGGTGACGCGTTTGAGCTCGGCCTGGCGGTGGCTGAGCGAGCTGGTGACCTTCTGCGCCTTCTCGACGTCGTCCCAGAGATCGGGGGCACCGGCCTCCTCCGACAGACGTGCGATCTCGGCGTTCAAGGCGTCGACGTCGACGACTGCCTTGATCTCACCGAAGGTGGAACGGAGGGCCTGGATGTCGGCAGACGGATCGAATTCAAGCATGACACTCCAGAGTAACGTGGATGGCGATGTCCGACCGCCCCGACTCTCCCCGCGCCCGTGACGTCCTCCTTCGGTTCGGTCCGATGGTCTACGCACCGACGGCGCTCTTCGCGCTCGGCGAGGGGTCGGTCCTCCCCCTCATCCCCATCATCGCGGGCGCGCTGGGCGCCGATGTCGCCCTCTCGGCCCTCGTCGCCTCCTTGCTCGTCGTCGGTCAGCTCGGCGGCAACATCCCCGCGGGCTGGGCGGTCGCGCGATTCGGCGAGCGGACCACCATGATCGCCGCGGGCACCCTCGCGCTCGCGGTCTCGGTCACGGCGGCCCTCGTGCCCGTCTTGGCGGTCTTCGCCGCCGCTGTCTTCCTCACCGGTTTCTGTGCCGCGGCATTCGGCCTAGCCCGGCACTCGTTCATGACGACCCGCGTGCCGATCATGTTCCGCGCCCGCGCTCTGTCGTTGCTGGGCGGAACGTTCCGCTTCGGGATGTTCGCCGGTCCCTTCGTCGCTGCTGCGCTCGTCGCGGTCTTCGGCGACGAGCGCGTGACGCTGTGGTTCTTCGCGGTGTGCCTCATCGCACTCATCGGCCTCGTCGCGTTCGGGCCCGATCCCGAGGTGCAGAGCGCCCCCGTCACGGCTCGCCGGAGCGCCGATGTCGAAGACTCCGGCGAACCGGTGACGGGCTCGATACCCGTCGCGGAGCGTATCGGGGTCTTCCGCACCATGTTCCGGCACCGCACGGTGCTCGCCCGGGTGGGCCTCGCCGCGGCCGCGATGTCGGCGGTGCGCTCGGCACGCCAGGTCGTCCTCCCGCTGTGGGGCGTGTCGATCGGTCTCGACGCGTCGACGATCGCGCTCGTGGTCGGCATCGCCGGGGCGATCGATTTCACGCTCTTCTACGCCAGCGGTCAGGTCATGGACCGGTTCGGCCGGTTGTGGGCGGCACTGCCCTCGATGATGCTGATGGGTTCGGGGTTCCTCGCTCTCGCCCTCACCCACGAGACCGCTTCGCCCGAGATGTGGTTCGCCCTCTTCGCCGCGGTGATCGGCGTCGGCAACGGGCTTTCCAGCGGCATCCTGCTGACCGTCGGGGCCGACCTCGCTCCACCGGACGATCCGGCCCCCTTCCTCGGGTCCTGGCGCACGTTGACGGATGCCGGTGGCGCCAGCATCCAGCTGATGGTCAGCGCCGTGACGGCGGTATCGTCCTTGTCATTCGCTGCGGGCGGAGTGGGGCTGATCGGGCTTCTCGGGGCCGTCGCATTCCTCCGCTGGCTCCCGAGGTTCACTCGCGGACCAGAGCGCTGAAAGGACTCGACGCGGCGATCAGCTGGGAGGGCCAGGGCATCCGGTACACCGTGGCGCTCGAGGGCGCAGGGTTCGAGCGCGTCGAGGAGACGTCCTATGACGCCTTCGAGGCGATGCGGTGAACCGAGCCCGTCCCCCGATCCGCCCGAGCGCGGCTCAGCGAAGCGCGGTGCGGCTGGTCGCGGTGGCCTCGAGCCGCACTCCTTCCGGTACGAACAGGGTCGTCACGGGAGGGCGCCACCGCGTCGTGACCGTGACGCGCGCCGAGCGACCATCGGGGGTCTCCGCATCCACGACTGCAGCGTTGCCGTAGGCCGCGACGAGCGCGACCGCCTGCTCGTGGACCCCGTCATCGGTGAGCGTCGCCACCGGTTCGCCGTCCGCGACGTCGAGGGTGAACCCGTCCGCACCGGCGACGGCGGCGGCATCCGCCACAGCCTGCGTGCGCTTGTGCGCGAGGTACAGGCTGGTCGCATCGACACAGACCGCTACGAGGACGATCGCGAGCAGCGCGTAGCCGATCGTGAGCAGCAGCACGCTCCCTTCGTCGTTCGCCCCGCGATTCATCCGTCCGTCCAATACCGCGACACCTTCTGGACCGCCGTCGACTCAACCTCGATGGCGGCGGCCGCGTCTAGTCCGAGGATCGGCGGCACGAGCGGCAGGGCGACACTCGACGACACAGTGACCCGGAGGGTGCGGCCTGCGGCGGGGCACGCTCCGGCATCCCCCGCACAGGCCACCGTCACACCGACGGCATCCGCATCGATGTCGTATTCGTCGACCAGCGCGCCCAGAATGCGATCCGCCCGCGCACCGGCGGACGCAGCGTCCTCTGCGGTCGCCACGCTCCGTGCAACGTGGCGCGCGGCGGACTCGACGCCGAGCGCGTGCTGCTGGATGATACCGAGCGTCACGATCAGGTAGACGAGCGGCACCAGGAGCACCACACCGCCGACGATGAACTCGAGCGACCCCGAACCGCGGTCGTCATCGAGCAGGTCAGTCCAGGCTCTCCGCGGGTGCATGAACCGTCACCTCCCATCCGCGCTCGATGCCGAGGAGACCGATGAGGGGAAGCCGCGTCGTCACCGTCACGGCGATCGTCTCCTCCCCCAGCGCCGACGACTCGACGGCGGTGGCGCTCTGGAGGAACCCGTCGCCGACGGTGCGGGCGACGATCTCCTCCGCTCGCACCGCTCCGGCATCCGTCTCCACATCAGCCAGCGCTGCGTGATACGCCCCCTCGACGGCGGCATCGTGAACGACATTGCGAACGTACACCGCGAGCCCCATCTGGAGAACGGCGAGCGTCAGCGTCGTCAGCAGCACGCTCACGAGGAGGAACTCGACGGGCGCACCGCCGCGTTCATCGGCGAGAAGCGTGCGCATCGGACTCAGAAGCTGGCGACCTGATCGATCGCCTGCTCGAAGAGCTGCGCGAGCGCAGGGCCCGCAAGCGCCCAGATCACGACGACCAATCCGGCAGTCACGTTGCTAGGGTGATTCGCATGGCAGTCATCTACACCCGGATCTCGCAGGACCGGACCGGCGAACAGGCCGGCGTCGAACGTCAGCTCAAGGACTGCCGCGCCCTCGCCGCAAAGCTCGACCTCACCGTCGACCACGTCTACACCGACAACGATGTCTCAGCGACGTCCGGGAAGTCGCGCCCCCAGTTCGAAGCGATGCTCGCCGCGCGACCCGCCGCGATCATCGCCTGGCACCAGGACCGTCTGCTGCGCCTCACGAGCGATCTCGAGAAGGTCATCGCCCTCGATGTGCCCGTCTACACGGTGACCGCTGGCACCCTCGACCTGACGACTCCCGCGGGCCGCGCTGTCGCTCGCACGGTCGCAGCGTGGTCGACCTATGAGGGCGAGCAGAAGGCGACCCGGCAGCGCGCCGCAAACGTCCAGCGCGCCGAGGCCGGCGCCTACAGCTTCTCGCGCCGTCCGTTCGGGTACGAGCGACGGGAGGGTCGCGTCGAGATCGTCGATGCAGAGGCGGCGATCGTTCGTGAGGGGTACGCCCGATACCTTGCGGGAGAGTCTTACTACACGATCGCGAACGACTGGAACGAGCGCGGCGTCCCGACCTTCACCGGACGGTGGTCGATGGCGCGAGTCCGCGCGATGCTCCGCAACGAGCGATACGCCGGGATCGTCACCTACCGGGGCGAGCCTGTCGCGGCTTCGGAGATTCAGTGGGAACCGATCGTGGACCGCGAGACATGGGATGCCTACCTGCGGATGCGCGGCCGGCGAAAGCGCGCCGGGGACTGGTCGACGCAGACGAAGCACCTCCTCAGCGGAATCATCTTCTGCGGCGTGTGCGGCGGTCGACTTCTTGGACGACCCGACCACGGGACACAAAAGTACGCGTGCACCTCGAACTGGTGCGTCACGCGCCGCGCAGCCGACGTCGACGAGCTAGTCGAAGCCGTCGTGATCGCCAGGCTGCAAGATCCCGCAGTGACCTCGAGGCTGAGCGCGTCCAACGACACGGCCGAGATCGAGCAGGAGATCCAGTCCCTCCGCGGGCGCCGCGACGATCTCGCCGCGCTGCTCGCAGACGGCATCCTCAGCCGCGCAGCGGTCACCGATCAGGGCCGAGCACTCACCGCGAAGATCGATGCCGCCAGCAGTCGCCTGGACGCGCTGAGAGCCGCGTCCCCCCTTACCGATCTCGCGATGGCGGCGAGCGTCCCCGAGAAGTGGGAATCGCTCCCCCTCCCGACGAAGCGCCTCGTGATCCAGTCGCTCATGAGGGTCACGGTGCACAAGGTCAGACCGGGGCGGCGACCCTTCGACCCCGAAAGCATCGAGATCGATTGGCTGTCGGAGCCCGCCTAGAGACTTACCGGCACCCGCCGGCAAGAAAGAGCCCCCGCATGAGCTGCAACTCAGCGAGGGCGAGATCATCCCCTACAGAAAGAAGAGATCATGACCATCATCGCAGATCAGGCGGCATTCACTCCCGAGGCCGAGATCATCGGCCCGTTCGCGAAGGCGATCGCGAAGGAGATCAGTAAGCGCATCGACGGCATCTACGTCGCGGAAGCGCTCCGCATCTGCCACGCGCTCGAGATCACCGTCGCCGAGTTCTGGGCGCTTCTCGAGGGGAAGGTGGACATCACCGCGAACCAGATCGAGTGGATCGCCGATCACCTGCGCGTGACGCCCCAGGAGCTCGTCGCGGCCGCGGAGATGAATGCATGACCGCCGTCGACGCCCGGTTCGCGGGCGGCTCGATCATCATCGACCAGGGGCACGCGACTTACGACCCCACGACGAAGCTCGTCACGATCAACGCGCCCGACTGGGATGCCGCACTGTTCCCGCATGAGGCGCGCCAGCTCGCGGCAGCGCTCACCGCTGCCGCTGCCGAGGCCGAGAGGCGCACAGCATGAGCGCGTCGACGCGGTACAGCGACTACACCGCCACCATTGGCAGCGACTACACGTCGGACTGCTACTACGAGGAGTACGTGAACGATCCGAGCCTCACGATCCGCGTGTTCTACACCGTGACACGCATCCCGTCCCGCAAAGAGTTCGTCATCCGGTTCCTTCGGAACGCGACCCCCGACGATCGCACGCTCATCACGAAGAGGCTGCTCCCCCGCGTCGCGCACTTCTTCAGCAAGTGGGAGGGGACCATGCCAGGCGGCATTGCCCGCGCTCGTGTTCCTGGCGCGACGGCGTGGCAGTACCGCATCACTATGGGTAAGGCGGTCAACGATCCCCTCGTGCAGCTCGAACTCGAAATGATGATCGACCTCACACGGGAGGCGTCGATGAACTGATGAGTGAGGTGTCCCACCTGGGACACCTTCCCCCTCGGTAGCTCAGTGGATGAGCGACGACCTTCTAAGTCGGATGACGCGGGTTCGAATCCCGCCCGAGGGACAGCAAGCGGCCAGAGTGGACACATGACAGGAGAGCGAACGTGACGAAGGATCTTCAGCAATGGTGGCGGGCGGTCACCGCCGAGGGGCGACGCGTCGAGGACCTCGCGCACATGCCCTCCGCGGTCGCCCTGGTAGCCGAGCGGATCAAGGCCGACGGTCACACAGCAGCAATCCGCATCATGTGCAGTCGGCACAAGACCGGCTGGGAGGTCGCGCTAAAGATCGAAGGCGCCGCGATCCGCCCTGTCTTCATGCGCCAGAGCGCAGCCGCGCCCAACAGCCTCCAGGGCGTCACTCTCCGCGGACTCGAATGGCCGTCCTCCTACGACATCACGTGCGCCTCGTGCGGGCGGTACACATCAGTGAAGGCGTCCCGGCTCTTGTATCTGGCTATCCAGGCGGTCCTGCCCGACACGCGCACCGGAAATGCTCCGCACCTGTTGTCCATCACATAGACTTCATGCAGTTGTAAGGGCGGTGACCGTCCTCAAAGGTCACACAGCAGGGCCTCCGACCGGAGGAAGTGGCTTACCGGCTCCCAGTGAAGCGTCAGCAATGCTGACCGTCACTAGGGAGCCTTTCCTATGTCGGCATCATCCGTCGTCATCGCCAGGAACCGCCTCGGAGTCGCAGCCCGCCGGGGTAACCCCGCCACGATCGCAGAGGCCCGCCGCGATCTAGCCACCGAGAAGATCGCCGCCTACGTGCAGCGAGTCGTCGCCGAAGCGCCACCGCTCAGCGACGAGCAACGCGACCGCCTCGTCGCCATCCTGCGAGGGGGTGCCGTTTGAGCGCCATCACCACCCGACCGGGTACGACAACGGTCGACGAACTGCTCCGATACGCGGCTCACCGCTTCGCGACCGCCGGTGTCGAGTTTCGCGCCCCCCGCATGTCGAAGCTGATCCGCCGTGCCGGCCTCAATGTCGCGCGCGAAGCGATCGACACCCACCTCACCGAGCTCATCACCCGTGAAGACCGAGACCGCTCCTGGGACGGCTTCGAGCAGCGCGCGACAGCCGGCTACGTCGACCCCACCCCGGCGCTCGCCGACCGCAACCTCCGCGCCGCCGGCTGGTACGACCGTCAGGTGGCCCCGTGAATGCCGAAACCCCGGCAGGGCCGGGGCTCGAGAACCTTGCTGGCGGGCGGGTTCACTCACAGGATACGACCGGA
>NZ_JBHWTD010000010.1:0-7090 GCF_043427715.1 Microbacterium sp.
GGTTCAACGAGAACCGGCTCCACTCCTCGATCGGATATCTCACGCCGATCGAGGCGGAGAACGCGTACTACCGTGAGATCAACTCCCAGCCTCAGCCGATGCTGGGAGAACTCGCCCTCCACTGAACCCGGGGCGATTCAGCACGCCTCAGCACTCCGCGGGTCGTGGACCCATGCCCTGCTGGTCGGACTGGCTCCGCGGCTAGGTTGATGACATACAGGATTGGCGGGGCTACCAGGAGGAAGCAGCAACCTTCTTCCGCTCGTTGGCCCTCCGGGCCGAGACGAACGTGCGGGTGAGCGGCGCGCGATCGCAGCACGATGTCGACGTGCTGGTCGAGTTCGAAAGGGCGGGGATGACGCACCGGTGGGTAGTTGAATGCAAAGCCCACCGGCGTCCCATCGCGAAGGATCGCGTCCACGTTCTACGGGACGTCGTCGCCGATGTCGGTGCAGACCGAGGCATCCTGCTGTCGGAGAGCGGCTTCCAGTCGGGGGCTCGGAGCGCTGCCAACCTGACCAACGTCCGCGTCACGTCGCTGGCGGAGCTCAGGTCGACGAGCGAAGAGGAGATGCTGGACGTCGCATTGTCGTCTCTCGCGGTGCGAGTGCACGCTGCACAGGCTCGGATCCTCGCGCTATCGCGGCGCGACAGGCCCGGCTCATGGACATCGCCTTCCGTCCCGCGGTCGGTCTGGCCTGAAGGCGTTCTAGGTCTCAGCGGCCGCCTAGCGATACTCGAGGGGGGAGTCCAGCGCGCGCAGCAACGTTCGTTCCCCGCGGCCTACGGCGTCGGGGACGGCGGCGTCATGCTCAAGGCCGATCGGGGCAGCTTCGTCAAAGCCGCTGCCGAGGTCCTGGAACAACTTGAGCCAGTCGTTGCGACACTTCGAGCGCCGAAGGAACGCTGACGCCGAGAGCACACAGCCGTAGTGGCGCACTCGCGCCGCGCTGTGGCGGTACCCGCGCCGTCGACCTCAGGCGGGAGCCACGCCGAGCTGCTCCAGCATGCGGTCGACGTGGTCGATGATCTCGTCGCGGATGCGTCGCACATCGTCCGGCGTCGCGTGCTCCGGGTCGGTGAGCTGCCAGTCCTCGTAGTGCTTGCCGGGGTAGATGGGGCACGCGTCGCCGCACCCCATCGTCACCACGACGTCCGCGGCGCGCACGACGTCGTCAGTCAGCGGCTTCGGGAACTCCGCGGTGAGGTCGAGCCCCACCTCCGCCATCGCCGAGACGACGGCGGGATTCAGAGAGGCGGCAGGCATGGAGCCGGCGGACCGCACGACCAGCCCGCCCTCCGAGCGCTCCGCGGCGATGGCGGAGGCCATCTGCGAGCGTCCCGCGTTCTGGACGCAGACGAACAGCACGCTGGGTCGGTCCTGGGGAATCGCACCCTTCGCCTCGGCGAGGGCGCGCAGCCGGTCCTTCGCGAAGCGCGTGACGCGCGCGACGAGGTGCGCCTTCACGACGGAGGTGCGGAGGAGCGCCGCATAGGACTCGAGGACGTACCGCTCGATCGTCTCGGCGGCGAAGATGCCTTGGTAGGCCGCGCTCAGCTCGTCGGTGAGGGCGTGCAGGAATCGCTCGGGATAGTCGATCCCGGGCAGGCCGCGTCGGCCGCGCACGTCGAACTCGGCCATCGTCAGCTCGTGCTCGGGACGAGTTCGGCGAGTAGGCGCTCGACGCGGCCGCGGATGTCGTCGCGGACGCGGCGGACCGTCTCGATGTCCTTGCCGGCCGGGTCCTCGAGCTCCCAGTCCTCGTAGCGCTTGCCGGGGAAGATGGGGCAGGCGTCGCCGCAGCCCATGGTGATGACCGCGTCGGACTCGCGGACAGCATCGACGGTAAGCACCTTCGGGGTGTTGCCGGCGATGTCGATGCCGACCTCGGCCATCGCCTCGATCGCGACGGGATTGATCTGGTCCTTCGGTGCGCTGCCGGCGGACAGCACTTCGACGGCGCCGTTCGAGAGCGCCGTCGCGAAGCCGGCGGCCATTTGGGAGCGGCCGGCGTTGTGCACGCAGACGAACAGGACGGTGGGGTTCTCGGTCATCGTGACTCTCTCTCGGTCAGGTGCAGACCTAGTCGGCACCGCTGCATTTGTACGGGTCAGGGGTTTCGGACGGGTGAACGCACGTGGTGCAAGGGATGGCCGGTGACTCAGACGAGCTCGTCGACGAGACGGACGACGCGCTGCGCGATGTCGTCGAGGATCGCCGCCACGCCCTCGGCTGATGCGAGTGCCGGGTCGCCGACCGCCCAGTCCTCGTAGCGGACACCGGGGATGATCGGGCAGACGTCGCCGCAACCCATGGTGACGACGACATCCGCGGCGCGGACGGCGTCATCGGTGAGCGGCTTGGGGAAGGCCTCGTCGGAGTCGTCGACGTTCTCGAGCAGCGGCCGCACGTTCGGGTGGATGGCAGAGGCGGGCGACGAGCCTGCGGAGCGTGCGACGACGCGGCCGCGTGCTGCCTGGTTGACGAGGGCGGCTGCGAGCTGCGACCGGCCCGCGTTGGCCACGCAGACGAACAGCACCTGCGGCACGCCCGTCGATCGGTCGCGCGTTAGGTCGGCGAGGCGCTGCCGGGCGAACCGGTCCGTGAGCGGCACGAGGTGTGCTGTGATCCGCGCTGTTCGAGCGAGCCCGGCGTAGGACTCGCGCACGACGCCCGTGACGGCGTCGGCGCTCAGCTGCGGGTAACGGGATGCCAGGGAGTCGGCGAGATGCGTGAGTGCCTCGTCGACGTCGTCGAGGCCGTGGTAGGCGTCAGTGTCGCGGGGCGGCGCGAGTGCTGCGGGCGCGAAGCTCTCGAGCAGGGTGGTGATCGCGGGGCGTGCGGCCGCGTCGATCGAGTACCAGACCCATGTGCCTCGGCGCTCGGAGACGAGCACGCCGGCGTCCTTGAGCACCTTGAGGTGGTGGGAGACGGTGGGTTGCGAGACGTCCGCGAGCTCCGCGAGGTCGCACACGCACGACTCTCCCCGTGGGTCGGAGGCGATGGCCGACAGCATGCGGAGCCGCAGTGGGTCGGCGAGCGACTTGAGCGTGGCCGCGACGGTTGAGGCGGCATGCTCGCTGATGGCGTGCGACGCGACGGGCGAGCACAGTGCGGCTTCCGACGTGGTGGTCATGATCCTTCCCGTTCGTGGCTGGGCTGCGAAGCGGGGTGGAGGTCTTGCGGCAACGGGTCGGTGCGGAACCAGACGCGGCCGGCCCACAGCGACACGTAGACGAGGCCGACGAGCACGGGCACCTCGATCAGGGGTCCGACGACGCCGGCGAGCGCCTGGCCCGAGGCGGCGCCGAAGGCGCCGATCGCGACCGCGATCGCCAGCTCGAAGTTGTTGCCCGCGGCGGTGAACGCGAGGGTGGTGGAACGGGCGTAGCCCAGCCCCAATGCCTTGCCTGTGACGAGGCCGATCGACCACATCAGCGCGAAGTAGACGAGCAACGGCAGCGCGATCCGGGCGACGTCGAGGGGCCGCTGCACGACGTTCTCGCCCTGGAGCGCGAAGAGCAGCACGATCGTGAAGAGCAGTCCGTAGAGCGCCCAGGGGCCGACGGCCGGGAGGTAGGTGCGCTCGTACCAGTCGCGGCCTCGGGTGCGCTCGCCGATCCAGCGCGATGCGAATCCGGCCGCCAGGGGGATGCCGAGGAAGATGAGCACGTTGATCGCGATCTCGCCCATGGAGATGTCGAGTCCCTGCGTCTCGAGGCCGAGCCATGTCGGCAGCACGGTGAGGTAGAACCAGCCCAGCAGCGCGAAGGCGCCGACCTGGAAGACGGAGTTGATGGCGACGAGCACCGCGGCCGCTTCCCGGTCGCCGCAGGCGAGGTCGTTCCAGATGACGACCATGGCGATGCAGCGCGCGAGCCCGACGATGATGAGGCCGGTGCGGTACTCGGGCAGGTCCGGCAGGAGCAGCCAGGCGAGCGCGAACATGAGCGCCGGTCCGACGAGCCAGTTGAGCACGAGCGACGAGATCAAGAGGCGGCGGTCGCCGGTGATGGCGGCGACGCGGTCGTAGCGGACCTTGGCGAGCACCGGATACATCATCACGAGCAGCCCGAGCGCGATCGGCAACGAGATGCCGCCGATCTCGAGCTGGGCGAGGAGCGTCCCGACGGCAGGCACGGTGCTGCCGAGCACCAGTCCGGCGCCCATGGCAAGCGCGATCCACAGCGGGAGCCAGCGGTCCAGCGCAGACAGGCGGCGCGGCGCGGCCGCCGCGATCGGCGCCCGCTCGGGGCTGGTCGCGACGCTCACGCGACGACGCTCTCGAGGCGGTGAGCGGGCGCTGCAGGCTCAAGTGCCGCAAGGTAGTGCTGGGCGTCCTGCGCGGCTGCGCAGCCGGTGCCGGCTGCGGTGATCGCCTGCCGGTAGGTGTGGTCGACGAGGTCGCCCGCGGCGAAGACGCCAGCGACGCTCGTGCGCGTCGAGGGGTGGTCGACGATCACGTACCCGTCGCCGTCGGTCGTGACCTGTCCGGCGACCAGCTCGGAGCGAGGGTCGTGGCCGATCGCGATGAACGCTCCGCTCACAGGCAGGGAGCGCTCGGCACCGGTCTCGGTGTCACGGAGGGAGATGGAATCGAGCTGCTGCTCGCCGATGAAATCGACGACCTCGCTGTTCCATGCCACCTCGACCTTGGGGTGGGTGAGGGCGCGCTCGGCCATGATGCGCGAGGCCCGGAAGGCGTCGCG
Source organism: Microbacterium sp. (assembly GCF_043427715.1). Lineage (GTDB taxonomy): Bacteria > Actinomycetota > Actinomycetes > Actinomycetales > Microbacteriaceae > Microbacterium. The sequence continues at coordinate 4,711 of NZ_JBHWTD010000010.1, forward strand.
GCGGTGCACGATCGTGACCTTGGATGCGAACCGGGTGAGGAACAGCGCCTCCTCCATCGCCGAGTCGCCGCCGCCGATGACGGCGACCTCCCGCTCGCGGAAGAAGAAGCCGTCGCACGTCGCGCACCACGAGACGCCGTGGCCGCTCAGGCGATCCTCGGCCGGCAGCCCGAGCCTCCGGTAGGCCGAACCCATCGTCAGGATCACGGCGCTCGCGGCGTACTCGTCGCCGGAGCCGGTGCGGATGCGCTTCACCGGTCCCTCGAGGTCCAGCTCGGTGGCGTCGTCGAGAAGGAGGCGGGCGCCGAAGCGCTCTGCCTGCGCCCGCAGCGACTCCATCAGCTCAGGGCCCTGGACGCCATCCACGAAGCCTGGAAAGTTCTCCACTTCGGTGGTGGTCATCAGGGCGCCGCCCGCGGTGACCGACCCCGCGATGACCACGGGCGCCAGGCCCGCTCGACCCGCATAGATGGCCGCGGTGTAGCCCGCGGGACCGGACCCAATGATCATCAGGTCTGTACTCTGTATCGACACGCTTCTATATTGGCGGTTGTCGATGTCACTCGCAACTTCCTGCGCGGCACGAAGTAGCCGCCGGGAGCCAGATTCGCGCCAACCTCGCTTGGGCATGTTCGAGCCTTCACCGTCCGACGCGCCGTCATCGCGTCGTTGGCTTCTTCACTGCGTGACCAGCACGCGAGTCCCGGCCCCGTTTGGCAGCGCATGCAGCCGCACCAGGCGGATCTCACGGTGACGTTTACGGGCGGCGCCACGGAGTTCCCTGGTCGGAGCCCCGCTGGGAGCGTTGTGGAGGAATCGCTCAGCGGTGCGAGGGGAATCGCTCCCGGCCGCTCCGTCGTGCACGTGGCTCAACTCGGCGTCGCTGGTTGGCCCGAGCCGGCCATGCCTTCACCGATGATCAGGAGGTCGAAGTAGTCGCTCATCGACGCATGCTTTCGGCGGTCTCGATCGCGTCGCGTAGCTGCTCCAGCGTTGGCGAGCCGGCGAATCCATCGGGAGTGAGGTAGATCCGGCAGGACAGCCCGGGCGGCGAGTCAGGCGTTGGGAAGAGAGGAACCCCGTCGATGAGCAGTGAGGGAGAGCCGTGAAAGCCCAACTCTTCCGCGTCTATCTGTGTTGCCACGAGCTGCCTGTGGACGGTCAGGTCGGGCCGTTCGGTTGCGATGGCTGCGAGGCGTTCGGCGACGGTCTCCCAACTTGGGCATCCATCGAAGTACTGCAAGGTGATCTCCATGTGCTGACCGTAAACGTTGCAGCACGGTGCAAGGTCAAGTGGTGTGATGGGAGCATGCGCATAGGACACCTCGCCGCCCTCACCGGCGTCAGCACGCAAGCCCTACGGTTCTACGAGCGGAAGGGCCTCTTGCCGACCGCAGCACGAGAGAGCAACGGGTACCGGGTCTACGAGGACGACGCTGCCGTAGCGCGAGTCGGCTTCATCCGTGCGGCTCAGGGCGCCGGGCTGAAGTTGACCGAGATCGCCGGCGTCCTTGAGCTTCGCGAGGCTGGTCAGGCCCCGTGTTCTCACGTCCGCTCCCTCCTAAATCGAGAGCGCGAGGAGATTCGCGCCCGGCAGACAGAACTCGCTCGCCTCGAAGCAGAATTAAGTCGCATGATCGAGGCAAGCCTGGCACTCGACCCGTCAGCATGCTCCCCGAGCAGCGTCTGCAATGTCATCCCGCACTAGGACGTCTTTGACGTCTGCCTTGAAGCTCGAGCGGAGCGAACGAGAGCCCGCAACGACGGTTCGAGGAGCGGCGATCGCGTATGGGTCTACCAAGCAACCTGCCTCCCAGGCTCCTAAGCGGGCGCTGCTCGACGGGCTGGGCCTCCGCACAAGCGAAGCGGGCTTGTGCATGGTGGCGGAAGCGCTGACGGGTGGCCGGCTCCGCGCGACGACTGGACAATGTCATGGCTGACGCGCGCGTGCGATGCTCGTGTTGCGGTAAGGAGTACCCGCGACGAAAGGTCCACGCGATCGGCAGGGACGGAACGTTCATCTGCCGACGATGCGGTCTCTGGGTGGCACTGCGGCTTCGGGGTGATCGAGAGGACGAGAAGCGCTGACCCTTGGATGGCTGACTCTGGATGCAGGAGCGTCGAATCGCCTCGTCAGCACTCGGTCAACCGCAGACTCCCCGCGGCCGCGCGTGTCGCGAAGTCGTCGAGGTCGCGCGCGGGGCGCAGGCGCGAAAGATGCCCCCTCGTTCGGCCATTTCCCTAGATACCCCGACGTCTCTCTGCGCCGGCCCGAGATCAGAGGTGGCCGCAGTCCTGTGGGAATCAGCTGCACTACTTGCAGCCCTCGCTCGGGGTGAGCCGGGTCGGGTCGGCGCGGCTGCGCTCGCGCCGACCAGAT
>NZ_JBHWTD010000011.1:0-27660 GCF_043427715.1 Microbacterium sp.
GCGGGCATCCGCGAGATCGCCACGGGCGCCGACGAGCTCTCGGCCGGTGCGAACGAACTCGCCGGCGGAGCTGACCAGATCGCCGAGGGCGGCGTCGCGCTCGCCTCGGGCGCGACGGCGGCCGCTGACGGCACGGACGACCTCGCCAGTGGCCTCGGCGACCTCGCCACGGGCGCGGGCACCGCGGCATCCGGCACCGACGACCTCGCGAACGGGATCGGCGCGCTCGGCGACGGCGCAGGCGAGCTCGCGGGCGGCATCGACCAGATCGCCGGCGGCACCGATGAGCTCGCCGGCGGCCTCGGCCAGGCTGTCGACGAGGTGCCCAGCTACAGCGACGATGAGGCGAATGACCTCGCGACGGTGGTCGCGAACCCCGTCGTCGCCGAAGGCACCAGCGACTCGTTCTTCGGCGCCTCGGCTGTGCCGCTGCTCGCGACGCTCGCGCTCTGGTTCGGCAGCCTCGCCTCGTTCATCGTGCTGCAGGCCATCCCCCGCACAGCGCTCGGCTCGCGCCGCTCGTCGGCCGCGCTCGCCCTCCGCGCCCTCGCCCCGGGTGCGATCGTCGGAGCCCTGCAGGGCGTGCTCGTCGCGGTCGTCGTGCAGATCGCCGCCGGCTACGACATGGCCGCCTGGTCGGTCTTCGCCGGTCTCTGCGTCGTCGCGGGCATCGCGTTCGCCGCCGTCAACCACGCCCTCGTCGCCGTCTTCGGTGGCGTCGGGCGCTGGATCGCCGCGCTCGTGGGCGTCTTCGTGATCGCGACCGGCGTGGTCTCGACGGTGCCCGGCGTGCTCGCCGACATCGCTGGCATCCTGCCCACCGCGCCCGCGTACAACTCGATGCTCTCCGCCCTGACCGAGGTCGACGGCGTCGCCGCCGGCGTGACGGGGCTCATCGTGTGGGCCGTGCTCGCATTCATCGTGAGCATCGTCGCGGTGGCCCGCCACCGTTCGACCTCCGCCCAGGCGGTGCTGGCGCAGCCGGCCTGACCCGGCCCACGCTCACGCGACGCCCTCGACCTCCAGGTCGGGGGCGTTCGTGTGTGCCGTTCGTGTGTGCGGTGAGCGCCGCGTCAGAGCACGCCGTGCTCGAGGAGAACGTCGCGGACCAGCTCCGCGTACCGGCGGTCGCCGTGACGGGTCGGATGCACGCCGTCGGACGCGAGCGGAAGATCCCAGTCCAGCGCCGACACGTACGTGAAGCCATGCGCCCGCGCGGCCGCCTCCAGCGCCCCGTCGACGGCGGACTCACCGTCGCGCCCGGGCACGTCGAGGGGACCGAGGACGACCACGTCATCCGCGGCCGCGGCCGCGTCGAAGACCTCCCCGACCGCCACCTCGAGCGTGTCGGCATCCGCGAACACGTCGTTGAGTCCGCCCTGCAGCACGAGGGTCTGCGCTCCGTCCGCGGCGCGGTCGATGCGGTCGACGAAGGAGTTCGGTCCACACGCGCCGCGATTGGCGTAGCCCGTGAAGGGCACGGCATCCAGGATCACGTGAGCGTCGGGCGCGATCTCGACGAGGACGTCGGTCCAGCGCGTGCCGCGATCATCGAGGGTGTCGCCGGCCGAGTACGAGTCGCCGAGCACCGTGATCGGCACGCTGCCCGACCCGAGCCTCTCGACCTCGCCATAGCGCTCCTGATACGCACGGATGTCGTCGCATCCGGGCGGCTCGGTCGGGCGGGTCAGGGCGACGGCGCTCGCCACGGCGGCGACGACGAGGACGACCCCCGCCGCCGCGATCAGCGCACGCCGCCGGACGATCAGCTCAGGCCGCTGTAGGAGTGCAGACCCTGGAAGAACTGGTTGACGATCGTGAAGTTGAACAGCACCGCGCAGAACCCGACGATCGAGAGCCACGCCGAGCGGGTGCCGCGCCAGCCGCGCGTCGCGCGGGCGTGGATGTAGCCGGCGTAGAGCACCCAGATGACGAAGGTCCAGACTTCCTTCGTGTCGAAGCCCCAGTAGCGTCCCCACGCATCGTTCGCCCAGATGGCGCCGGCGATCAGGGTGAACGTCCACAGGACGAAGCCGATGATCGCGAAGCGGTACGCGAGGGACTCGAGCACCTCGGCGCTCGGCAGGGTGCGCAGGAACGGGAGCTTCGTGCGTGAGGTCTCGCCCGACTCGGCCGCGGCGATCGCGAGACGCTCGCGGCGCGACTGGAGCAGCTGCACGACCGACAGCGCGAACGCGATCGCGAGGAACGCCGACGCGAGCGAGGCGACGAAGACGTGGATGACGAGCCAGATGCTCTTCAGCGGGTCGGAGAGCGGCACCACCTCGACGTAGTACGCGAGGGCGGCGCCGCCGAGCAGCACGACGATGAGCCCGTTGACGAACGCCCCGAGGAAGCGCAGGTCGTACTTGACGAGCACCCCGAGGAACACGGCGATGACCAGCAGCGTGCCGGTGAGGGCGAACTCGTAGTTGTTCGACCACGGCACCCGCTCGGCCGCGATGCCGCGCGTCACGGTGGCACCGAGGTGGAACAGGAACCCGAGCCCGGTCAGCACGGTGCCCAGGCGCGCGAAGAGGTAGCGGGCGCGCTGCGACGGCTTCGCCTCGAGGGCGGCCTTCGCGGCAGCCTCCTCGGCACGGATCTCGTCGATCGTCTGGCCGCCGGCGCCCACGAGGATGCGGGCAGGCGCCGCCTGCTTCGCGTCCTGTGCCTGAAGCGCCAGGTCGGAGCGGCGAGCGAGGTCGACCGTGAAGGCGAGAAAGCCGAGCGTGTAGATGGCCACGGCCGTCCACAGCAGCAGGACAGACAGGTCATCGAGAGACATCGAGATCCTCCGAGAATGTGGGGTTGGTCAATTCTACGTTCCCACCCTGGGTCAGGCGGTGGGTCGGGATGCCGCGGGGGCTCCGCTGAGCGCCTCGGTGTGGTCGCGGCGGAGTTCGGCGACGGCCACGGCGATAGCCGGGTCCTCGCCGCGGGCGAGACCCGCGTACTCGATGCGGACCGTGTCGCCCTCGGGGGTCGCCTTCACCCACATGCGCCGGCGGGGCACGAACAGCGCCGCGAACAGGCCGGCGAGAGCGAGGATCGCGAACACGAGCACCCAGGTGGCTCCCGCGTCGTTGTGGATCGAGAGCGAGACGTAGCGCTTCACCGGCTCGTCCGTGCCGTTGCCGGTCTCGTCGTCGAAGGAGATGGTGCCGAGACCGTCGGGCAGGTCGACGGTGTCGCCGGGCGCAAGCTCGAGCGAGCTCTGCCCCGAGTCACCGCCGGCGAGCTGCTCCATGCCGGTGGGGTCGAGCGCGTACACCGAACGCGGCGTGCCGTCGTCGATGCCGAGATCGCCGGCGTAGACCCAGAACGTCATGGTGGGGTTCAGCAGGTCGCCGTAGGCGGATGTCAGCGCACCGGTGTCGAGGGAAGCGGCGGTCGGGTAGAAGAACCCGACGAGGCCGAGCTGCTCGCTGAGGCCGTCGGCGATCTTCACCACGCCCTGTGAGGTCATGTTCCCGTCCTGCGGCAGGAACGGCACCGACTCGCTGAAGACGACCTCGCCGTCGGGGTCACGCACCGTGATCGTCGGCGCGTAGCCGTTGCCCATCAGGTAGATGCGGTCGCCTGCCATCGTGATCGGGTGGTTGACGCGGATGACCTCTTCCTGAGCGTCCTCGCCGGGGAACCTGGTGGTCACGTTCGCAGCGAAGTCGCCCGACTGTCCCTGCCCCGCCTGACCGAGCGGCGTGTAGGTGACGTCGAACTCGTCGAGCTCGATCGAGTACGGCGTGAGCCCGTCGCGATCGACGAACACGCCGGGGTTGAACGAGGTGTAGCCGAGGCCGAGCGAGTTCACGAAACCGTCGCCCTCGGTGATGACGGTCTGGCCGGTGTAGGTGAACCCGCCACCGATGCCGAAGGAGATCAGGATGCCGACGAGCGCACCGTGGAAGAGCAGGTTGCCGGTCTCACGGATATAGCCGCGCTCGGCGGACACCGAGAAGCCACCGGAGGTGTCGTACCGCTCGACCCGGTAGCGCGACGACCGGAGCTGCGCCTGCGCGAGGTCGACGGCGTGCGACGCGTACGACGCGGCATCGTCCCCCTCGGGCACGGTCACGACGATCTCATCGTGGTCGTCGAGTCGGGACAGGCGCGCGGGGGTGCGCGGCGGCTGCTGACGGAGCGCCTTCCAGTGGTGCTTCGTACGCGGGAGCACGCAGCCGATGAGCGAGACGAACAGCAGGATGTAGATCGACGAGAACCACACCGACGTGTAAACGTCGAACAGCTGCAGCGCCTCGAAGAGGTCGACGAGGTCGGGGTTGTTCGTCTTCCACTGGGTGACGCCGTTGGGGTCGGCGCTGCGCTGCGGCACGAGTGAACCGGGGATCGCGGCGATGGCGAGCAGGAGCAGCAGCACGAGGGCCGTCCGCATGCTGGTCAGCTGACGCCAGCCCCAGCGCAGCCAGCCGACGAATCCGAGCTGTGGCCCGGTGGGGGCGGATGCCGGGGCGTCGCCGCTGCGGTCGAGGTGATCGCTGGGCCGCAGCGGGCCGTCGACGACGTCGGGGCGATCAGAGGAAGGTCGGGACACCGGCCACCACTCCTTGGAAGACGGACATGATCGCGGTCCACAGTCCGGTCACCATGAGGATGCCGAGGGCGATGAGCAGAGCTCCGCCGACGATGTTCACGATGCGGATGTGGCGCCGCACGAAGGCCACCGAACGGGTGGCCCAATTCGCCCCGAGGGCGAGGAGGACGAACGGCAGACCGAGACCCAGCGAATACGCGACGGCGAGGACGCCGGCGCGGACGGGGTCGGCCTGCGAGTACGCCATGCTGAGGATCACCGCGAGAGTGGGGCCGATGCACGGCGCCCAGCCGATGCCCATCGCAAGTCCCAGCAGCGGCGCCCCGGCGAGGCCGAGGTTCTGACGCAGCTGCGGGCGGAAGATCCGCTGCGCGAAGCCGAACAGCCCGATGAACACGAAGCCCAGTAGGATCACGACGACCCCGAGCACGCGCGTGATGGCGTCCTGATACTGGATGAACACCCGTCCGAGCGACCCGGCGAAAACGCCCATCGCGAGGAAGACGACGGTGAACCCGGCGATGAACAGCGCCACGCCCCAGACCAGCCGCCCCTTACCGGGCGCCGTGGTGGCGATCGTGGTCGTCACCCCCGCGCCGCCGGCGGCGCGCGCACGGCGCTCCTCACGCGGTGCGACGGCACCGCCGAGGAAGCCGAGATAGCCCGGCACGAGGGGCAGCACGCACGGCGAGAGGAACGAGACGAGCCCGGCGAGAGCGGCGATCGGGATCGCGAACCAGAGTGCTCCGTCGGCGACGATCGACCCGGAGCTCACTGCTCCTCCGCGAGCGTGTCCTTGACGAGGGTCTGCAGGATCGAGGCGCTCTGCAGCTGGCCGAACAGGCTGGCGGCGACCCGACCCTCCCGGTCGAGGACGAGCGTGGTGGGTGCGGCCTGCAGCGAGGTCCAATCGGCGAACGCGAGCTTCAGGTCGACGTCACCCCGGGCGAGGATCGACGGGTACGTGATGCCGTAGGTCTCGTCGAAGGATGCCGCCTGCTCCGGCCCGTCGTAGATGTTGACACCCAGGAACTCGGCGCCTGCCGCCTCGGTCTCCTCGTGCACGGACTGCAGGAGGGGCGCCTCGGCGCGGCACGGTCCGCACTGGGCGTACCAGAAGTTCAAGACGACGACGTCGCCGGCGTAGTCGGCGCTGGAGATCGTGGAGCCGTCGACGGCAGTGCCGGTGAACTCGACGGCGTCGCCCCTGCTCTCCGCCGGGATCTCGGTGACGCGACCGTCGCCGGAGATGAAGCCCTGGTTGCGGCCTTCCTCGTAGGTCTCGCGGAGGTCGTCGTTCTCACTGGTGCACGCCGACAGGGTGACGGCGAGCGCGAGCGCGGCAGCGGCGGCGAGGGCGCGGCGCATCACACGGCCCCCTCATCGACGGCGCCGGCGGTCGCGGCGGGTTCGACGTAGTCGACCTCACGCCACACGTCGCCGACGCGCTCGAAGCTCGTGATGCTCGACAGGCCGCAGCGGCGACGGCGCGGGTCGTGGCGGAGCGGGAGGCCCGCGACGGAGAGGTGCGTGATCCAGATCGGCAGCTGGTGCGAGACGATCACGGCATCGCCCGAGGGAGTGCGGTTCCAGGTGTCGAGCATCGCGGCCCGCATGCGCTCGACGACCTGGAGGTACGGCTCTCCCCAGCTGGGCAGGTTCGGGGTGCGCAGGTGCCACCAGTTGAGCGGGTTGCGCAAGGCGCGGGTCATGCGGCGCCCCTCGAAAACGTTCGTCGGCTCGATGACACGCGCATCGACGACGGGCTGGAGACCGAACACCTCCGCGAAGGGCGCTGCCGACTCGCGGGTGCGCTCGAGCGGAGAGCACACCAGGGCGCGGACGGGGCGGCCGGTCGACTTCAGGTGCTCGGCCGCCGATCGGGCCATGCCGCGGCCGTCGTCGCTCAGATGGAATTCGGGGAGCCGACCGTAAAGAACGCGGTCGGGGTTGTGTACCTCCCCATGGCGGACGAGATGGAGGCGGGCTGCAGGCACCCTGCGAGTCTACGAGGCGAGTGCTATGGGGGGCCTGAAAGAGCGCACGGCGGCTTCCGTCAGGCCGCGTCGGACTCCGGGTCGCGGTGGTCGACACTGAGGTGGCGCACGCGCACGACGATGAACCACACGATGGCGATCGCGACGACCGCGATCACGACGTACTGCAGGATGTCGGCGTACGTCTCCACGATGTGCCACGCCTCGCCGAGGTAGAACCCCGCCAGAACGAAGGCGGTGTTCCAGATCAGGGAACCGGCGAGAGTGAGCAGCCCGAAGCGCCACAGCGGCATCCGGACGACACCCGCGGGGATCGAGATGAGACTCCGGAAGATCGGGATCATCCGCCCGAAGAAGACCGCCTTGCCGCCGTGACGGTCGAACCAGGCGACGGTGCGGTCGACGTCCTCGACCTTGATGAGCGGCATCCGGGATGCGATGGAGCGCAGCCGTCGCAGGCCCAGCCAGGCTCCCAGCCCGTAGAGCGCGAGGGCGCCGACGATCGAGCCGAGCGTCGTCCAGATGATCGCCTCGGCGAGCGTGAAGGCGCCGCGGCTGGCCGCGAGGCCCGCCATCGGCAGGATCGCCTCGCTGGGGAGCGGCGGGAACAGGTTCTCGAGCGCGATCGCGAGACCGGCGCCGACGGGACCGATGACGTCCATGAGGCCGACGACGGCGTCGACGAGGGAACTGAGCCAGGAGCCATCGGAGGTCGTCGTCATGCTCTCAGGCTAGGGGAACCTCGGTGAACGGACGGTGGGAGCGGCCCCCGCGTAGACTCTCCCCTTGTGAGTGAACGCGTTCTCGTCCAGCAGCTGCAGTCCCGTGAAGACGGTCCCGTCTCGGTGTCCGGATGGGTGGAAACCGTCCGTGATCAGAAGAAGGTGCAGTTCGTCATCCTCCGCGACGAGACCGGGGCGGTGCAGCTGGTCAACCCGGCCACCCGTCCGGCTGAGGACGGCAGTGAGCAGGATGCCGACGCGCTCGCCCTGACCGAGCTGATCTCGGGCCTGACGACCGGCACTTTCCTGACCGCGACCGGCGTGCTCAAGCACGACGAGCGCGTGAAGCTCGGCGGTGTCGAGATCAAGATCGGCGCCCTCGAGATCGCGGCATCCGCTCTGCCGGAGACCCCCATCGCCGCCGACAGCGGTCTCGACAAGCGCATGGACTGGCGCTTCCTCGACCTCCGCCAGCGCCGCAACAACCTCATCTTCCGCGTGCAGACGACCCTCGAGCACGCCATGCGCACCTATTGGATCGAGCGCGATTACATCGAGATCCACTCCCCCAAGCTCATGGCCTCGGCGTCGGAGTCTGCGGCGGAGCTGTTCGAGGTGCCCTACTTCGAGGACAAGACGGCCTACCTCGCGCAGAGCCCGCAGTTCTTCAAGCAGATGGCGCAGTCGGCCGGCTTCGGCAAGATCTTCGAGATCGGCGACGTGTTCCGCGCCGACCCGTCGTTCACGTCGCGCCACGCCACCGAGTTCACCTCGATCGACGCGGAGATCAGCTGGATCGACTCGCACGAAGACGTCGCCGCGATGCAGGAGGAGCTCCTGCAGTTCGCGTTCCAGGCGGTGAAGGACAAGCACGGCGCCGAGATCACCGAGCTGTTCGGCGTCGAGGTGCAGGTGCCGGCCACGCCGTTCCCGCGCATCCCGCTCGCCGAAGCCCGCGACATCGTCGCCGCCCGCGGCTACGAGATCCCCCGCACCGACGGCGACCTCGACCCCGAGGGCGAGCGCCAGATCTCGGCGCACGTCGCCGAGACGTACGGCCACCAGTTCGTGTTCATCACCGACTACCACCCCGAGATCCGCGCGTTCTACCACATGCGCGATGAGGAGACCGGGCTCACCAAGTCGTACGACCTGCTGTTCAACGGTGTCGAGATCACCACGGGCGCGCAGCGCGAGCACCGCGTCGACGTGCTCATCGAGCAGGCCAAGGAGAAGGGTCTCGACCCCGAGCACCTCGACTTCTACCTCGACTTCTTCCGTTACGGCGCCCCGCCCCACGGCGGCTTCGGCATGGGCCTCGCGCGTGTGCTCATGCTGCTGCTCGGCGAATCGTCGATCCGCGAGGTCACCTACCTCTTCCGCGGACCGACACGGCTCGCCCCGTAAGCGAACCGCCCGCGCAGTGCCGTAACGTGGCTCGCTCCGACTCGGAGGGAGAACCGGTATGTGGCAGGACTGGCTGACGTTCGGCATCGCCGTGGCCGTGGTGGTGATCGCGACGTTCGTCGTCGCGGCGATCGTGTCGGTGATCGTCAAGCAGTTCGCCAAGCACCACCGGTGGGCCGAGGTGCTGATCCGGCACTCGCGGCATCCGTTCCGCGGCATCCTCCTCGTCGGCGGGCTCTGGGGCGGGACGGCGGCGGCCTTCCCGCTGCGCGACTGGCTGCCCGTCCTCTCGCACGTGTTCGCGATCCTCACGATTGCCGTGAGCGCCTGGTTCCTCGCCTCGCTCGTGATGGTGGTCACCGACGTCGCTCTCGGCCGCTACCGCATCGACGTCCCCGACAACCGCGTCGCCCGCCGCATCCGCACCCAGATGCTCATCGTCCGCCGGCTCGCGATCGCCCTCATCGTGGTCATCGCGATCGGTGCGGCCCTGCTCACCTTCGACGCCGTCCGGGCCGTCGGGGCGAGCGTCCTGGCCTCGGCCGGTATCGCCTCCGTCGTCGCGGGTCTTGCCGCCCAATCGGTGCTCGCCAACGTCTTCGCCGGCCTCCAGCTCGTCTTCAGCGACGCCCTCCGCGTCGATGACGTCGTCGTCGCCGACGGCGAATGGGGGCGCGTCGGCGAGATCACGCTGAGCTACGTCGTCCTCGACCTCTGGGATGACCGTCGCCTCGTCCTCCCCTGCACCTACTTCACGACCACGCCCTTCGAGAACTGGACCCGGCGCGGCTCAGAGCTGCTCGGCGCCGTCGAGATGGACCTCGACTGGCGGGTCTCCCCCGAGGCGATGCGCGCCCACCTGAACGAGGTGCTCGCCGACACCGACCTCTACGACGGACGAGCCTCGGTGCTCCAGGTCACCGACGCCGTCGGCGGCTACGTGCGCGTGCGCATCCTCGTCACCGCAAAGGACGCCCCGACCCTGTTCGACCTGCGCTGCATGGTGCGCGAAGCGATGGTGCTGTTCGTGCAGCGGTCCCTGCCCGACGCGCTCCCCGCTCAGCGCGTGCTGCTGGGGGATGCCGCGCCGGCATCCCCCACAGAAGGCCCCGCACGCGGGGCAAGCTCCCACGAGGGCCTGTTCACCGGGAGCGTCGAGGCCGAGCGGCGCGCGAGCACGTTCACGAACGCGATCCCGGTGGTGGACCCAGCGGGCGACGAGCCTCGCTGACCCATCCCGTCGCCGGGCCGTCACCCGCCGTTCACCCTCTCCGCGCCGACCGGTCATCCGGCGCCCGTAGCTTCCCCTCGTCCCCCCCGATGCGTCGCGTCACCCGTGCGCGCCGCAGGGCCATCTGAGAGGAAGTCCATGTCCCGTCCCCGTTCGCGTCGCGCCCTCACCGCCGTCGCGCTCACCGCCGTCGCAGCCCTGTCGTTCGCCGCCTGCGCCGCCACCCCCGACACCGAGAACGCCGCCGCAGAAGACGATGTCGCCACGACGGCGACCAGCGTCGCCGACTTCGGCTCGTTCGAAGAGCTCGAGACTGCCGCCAAGGCCGAAGGCCAGCTGAACGTCATCGCCCTCCCCCGCGACTGGGCGAACTACGGTGAGATCCTCGACCTGTTCGCCGAGCGTTACCCCGAGATCCAGATCAACGAGCAGTCTCCCGACGTGTCGAGCGCCGAGGAGATCACCGCGGCCGAGACCAACAAGGGTCTCGACACCGCCCCCGACGTGTTCGACCTGGGCCTGACCGTCGCCCTGCAGAGCACGGAGCACTTCGCGCCGTACAAGGTGCAGACGTGGGATGACATCCCCGACGCCCTCAAGGAGCCGAGCGGCCTGTTCGTCGGCGACTACGGCGGGTACATGTCCGTCGGCTTCGACTCGGCGCGCTTCGACGCCCCCGCCGAGCTCGCGGACCTGCTCGGCGACGAGTACCGCGGAGCCGTGGCGATCAACGGCGACCCGACCCAGGCCGGAGCCGCTTTCGCCGCCGTCGGCCTCGCCTCGGTGCAGTCCGGCGGGTCGCTCGACGACTTCCAGCCCGGCATCGACTTCTTCACCGACCTCAACAAGGCCGGCAACATGCTGAAGCTCGACGTCACGAGCGCCACCGTCGCGAGCGGCGAGACGCCCGTCGTCTTCGACTGGGACTACCTGAACGCCGCACACAAGGCCGACCTCCCCACCTGGGAGACGGTGGTCTTCGACGGCATCGGCTATGCCGGGTACTACAACCAGGCCATCAACGTCGACGCGCCGAACCCGGCCGCCGCGCGCCTGTGGCAGGAGTTCCTGTACAGCGACGAGGTGCAGAACCTGTGGCTGAAGGGCGGCGCTCGCCCGGTGCGCATGGAGGCCATGATCGAGGCCGGCACGATCGACGAAGCCCTCGCCGCGGCCCTGCCCGAGACGCCGGCGGAGACCGTCGTCCCCACCGAGGCGCAGTCGACCGCCGCCGGTGAGCTGCTCGGCGCGAACTGGGCTGCCGCAGTCCAGTGACCGTCGATACACGCACCAGCCGGGGCGCCTCGCGCCCCGGCTGGTCGTGGGTCGGGCTCGCGCCTTTCGCGCTCTACCTCGCCCTCTTCCTCGTCCTTCCCACCGTCCTCGCCCTCCTCACCGGCTTCTTCGACGCCGACGGGGCGTTCACCCTCGACAACCTCGCCGCACTCGGCGACCCGGTCGTGCTGACCACGTTCGCGAACTCCACCTGGGTGTCGCTCCTCACCGCCGCGATCGGCGCGATCGTCGGAGCCCTGGTGTGCTTCGCGATGCTGGGCTTACCCGCGGGCGGCGTCGTCCGCACGACGGTGGATGCGGCATCCGGTGTCCTCGCCCAGTTCGGGGGCGTGATGCTCGCGTTCGTGCTCATCGCGACGATCGGCACGCAGGGGGTCGTCACCCGACTGCTGCGCGACCTCCTCGGGATCGACATCTTCGCCGGCGGCGCGTGGATCTATGCCCTACCCGGTCTCATCCCGGCCTACATCGTCTTCCAGGTGCCCCTCATGATCATCACGTTCATGCCCGCCCTCGCGGCCCTGAAGCCGCAATGGGTGGAAGCCCACCTCACCCTCGGCGGCACCCGCGCGACCTTCTGGCCGACGATCGGCTTCCCCGTCCTCGCGCCCTCGTTCCTCGCGAGCTTCCTGCTGCTGTTCGCGAACGCGTTCTCGTCCTACGCGACCGCGGCAGCCCTCGCCAGCCAGGGGTCGCAGATCGTGCCGCTCCAGATCCGCACGGCCCTGACCAGTGAGACCGTGCTCGGTCGCGACAACCTCGCCGGGGCACTCGCCCTCGGCATGATCGTGGTCGTCGGCGCGGTCATGGCCGTCTACGCGCTCATCCAGCGCCGGGCGTCGAGGTGGCAGGCATGAGTTCCGCGCTCGCTCCCTCGCGCACCGTCCGCTGGATCATCGGCCTCTCGGTGGGGCTCGTGTTCGCGGTGCCGTTCGCGGCGACCGCGCTGTTCACGATCACCTCGCCCGAGGGCATCACCTTCGAGCGCTGGGCGGCCCTGTTCGACCCGGCCCTGGCCGCGAAATACCGCCCGGTGTGGACGGGACTGGTCAACTCGCTGATCCTCGCGCTGGTGACCGTCGCGATCGTCCTGCTGCTGGTCGCCCCGACGATGGTGCTCGTCTCCCTGCGCTTCCCGCGGCTGCGGCGGGCGTTCGAATTCCTGGCCCTGCTGCCGATCACCATCCCCGCGATCGTCCTCGTCGTCGGGTTCGCACCGATCTACCTGCAGATCGGGCGCACCTTCGGCACCGGAGCGTGGACCCTCGCGTTCGCCTACGGGGTGCTCGTCCTCCCGTTCGCGTACCGCTCGATCCAGGCCTCCATCGACGCGATCGACCTCCGCACCCTCTCCGAGGCCGCCCGCACCCTGGGTGCCGGCTGGCCGACGGTGCTGCTGCGGGTCGTGGCGCCGAACCTCCGACAGGGGCTGCTCGCGGCATCCCTCATCTCGGTCGCCGTCGTCCTCGGCGAGTTCACCATCGCGTCGCTGCTGAACCGTCAGGTGCTGCAGACCGGTCTCGTCGTCATCAACAAGCAGGACGCCTGGGCGTCCGCCATCTTCACCCTGCTCGCCCTCGCCTTCGCCTTCGTCCTGCTGCTGATCATCGGCCGGGCCGGACGCGCCGGCTCCGGAAGGAACCCCTCGTGACCGACAGCCCGACCGCCACCACGACCAGCAGCGTCGAACTACGAGGCATCGTCAAGGACTACGGCCCCACCCGGGTGCTGCACGGCGTCGACCTCGACGTCGCCGCCGGCGAGTTCGTCTCGCTGCTGGGCCCCTCGGGGTGCGGCAAGACGACGGCGCTCCGCGTGATCTCCGGGCTCGAGCACGCGACGGCGGGCTCCGTCGCCTTCGGCGGCGCCGACGTGTCACGGATCCCCACGAACAAGCGCGACATCGGCATGGTGTTCCAGGCCTACTCGCTCTTCCCTCATCTGAAGGTGATCGAGAACGTCGCTTTCGGTCTGCGCCGACGGCGAGTGGATGCCGCGTCCGCCCGGCACCGGTCGGGCGAGGCCCTCGACCTCGTCGGTCTCGGACACCTGGCCGATCGCTTCCCGCACCAGCTCTCGGGAGGTCAGCAGCAGCGCGTCGCGCTCGCCCGCGCGCTCGTCACCGAGCCGCGCGTGCTCCTGCTCGACGAGCCGCTCTCCGCGCTGGATGCGAAGGTGCGCGTGCAGCTGCGCGACGAGATCCGCCGCATCCAGCTGCGCCTCGGCACGACGACCGTCTTCGTGACGCACGACCAGGAGGAGGCCCTCGCCGTCTCCGACCGGATCGCGGTGATGGATGCCGGGCGGATCGAGCAGATCGGCACCCCCGAAGACCTGTACCTCCGCCCGAGCACGCCGCGCGTCGCCGCGTTCGTGGGCCTGTCGAGCACCGTGCCCGGCACGGCGCAGGGCGGGACCGTGACGGTGTGGGACACCGCACTGCCGGTGCAGGGGGCGGGCGCCGACGGCCCGGTCGAGGTGCTCGTGCGTCCCGAGAACGTGCTGCTCGTCCCTGACGGGTCGGGAGTGGCGGCGGTCGTCGAGGAGAGCATCTTCCTCGGCAGTATGCGGCGCACTCTCGTGCGCACCGAGGACGGCGCCCTGGTGCGGGTCCAGCACGCCGCCGACGAGCGGCTGGAATACGGCGAGCGCGTGCGCATCGCCCTGGCGAGCGTGCCGGTCGCGGTGCGCGCGGCGCTCTGACCGGTCGCTCCGGTCAGAGCGTGAAGTCGACCGCCATGCGTCCGCCGGTGACGCTCCGGATGAACCCGACGACCTCCTGGTGGGCGGGGTGGGTCTGATAGGCCTGCAGTCCGTCGAGGTCGTCGACGTCGATCACGACGGCGACGTCCGCGTTGCCGGCGACGGCGGGGTCGTTGGTGCCGACCGTGAGCGAGCGGATCGCGGGGACGACCCCGTCGAGCCCCCGCAGCAGGCGGGCGACCTCGGCGGCGTGCGCGGCGCGGGTCTCGGCATCCTCGGCGGCCATGGTCCAGACGACGACGTGACGAATCATGCGGGCAGTCCTTCGGTGAGAGCGGCGCGCAGGCGGTCGGGCGAGACGCGCCAGTGGGCGTGCAGGCGGCCGTCGATGAGGACCACCGGGATCTTCTCCCACCACTGAGCGTAGAGCTCGGCGTCGTCGGCGATCGACAGCTCCTCGATCTCGACGGCGTCCTCGGGCAGGTCCGCCACTACGGTGTCGACGATCTCCCGGGCCACGTCGCAGAGATGGCAGCCGGGCTTGGAGATGAGGGTCAGCGCGGTCACGGCATCCATTCTCCCCCGCGCCGGGCAGGACGGAGCCGGGCAACACGAAGCGCCCCGGCGATCGGCGGACCGATCGGGGGCGCTCGGTGTTGCGGTGCCGCGTTACTTCTTGTTGCGGCGCTGGTGGCGAGTCTTGCGAAGCAGCTTGCGGTGCTTCTTCTTCGCCATGCGCTTGCGGCGCTTCTTGATGACTGAACCCACGGTAAACCTCACTAGATCGGGGTCTGGACGCGCTGTGAGCGCGTCCGGGAACGGCAAGACGGAAAAATGCCTCGGATCAGTCTAGCCGACCTCGGCGATAGGCCGTTGCAGTGCTTCCGTGACCGCCGTCTCGGGCACGCGGTAGCTGCGTCCGAAGCGCACCGCGGGGAGCTCGCCGGAGTGCACCAGGCGATAGACGGTCATCTTGGAGACACGCATGATGTCGGCCACTTCCGCGACCGTGAGAAAGCGCACATCCGAGATGCCCGACATCTGTGTCCCCTTACGAGTCCCCTGCGATGAATCACCTAACACTAGGGGTTCGGCGGGACGCGTGTAAACCGGTGTGACTGCTGTGATTCGCGTGATATCGCGGGCGATCAGCGGCCGGGCAGCTTGTTGAGGACGCTCGTGACGGCGTGCTTGGCGGATGCCGCGGCCCGCCCGACCACCTCAGCGGCGTGAGCCGCCGACTCGGGGAGGACGACCGGGGTGTATCCGGCGTCGTCGTCCCCAGTGGTCAGGAACGGGAGCAGCCAGTCGTCGACCTCGTCGAGCGGTGCCGGCGACAGGCTGTAGTACCGGTGCTGTCCGACCTCGCGGACCGACACGAGCGACGCCTCGCGCAGCACCTTGAGGTGCTTGGAGACGGTCGGCTGGCTGACACCGAGGGTCGACACGATCTGCGACACACTGGTGCCGTCCTGCGTGGATTCGCCACGCTCGCGCAGCAGCTGCAGGATGTCCCGACGGGTACCGTCGGCGATCACGTCGAAGATGTCCGCCATGACGGTAGGTTAGCCCGCACGGACGCCGGAGTACCATGACAACCGGTCCGAACGGGAAGGGGCGCCAGATGGCGGGCAAGGCCGTCGACGTGCGCGTCCCGCGAGACGCGTCCGAGTGGCGGCGTCGCGCTCGCGAAGCGGTGAAGGATCTCGCCACCGCCTCCCCCTCGCGCTTCGCCGTGCTGATCTTCTCCTCGTTGATCCTCCTGTTCACCGCGCTGTTCTCGCTGCCGATCGCGGCGGCCGACGGGCGGGCGACGCCGCTGGCCGACGCGCTGTTCACCGCGGTCTCCACCATCTGCGTGACGGGCCTGTCCACCGTCGACATGGCGACGCACTGGTCGCCGTTCGGTCACGTGCTCATCTACGTCGGCGTGAACGTCGGCGCGATGGGCGTTCTGACGCTCGCGTCGATCCTCGGACTCGTGATCTCCAAGCGCCTGGGCCTGCGCGCGAAGCTCATCGCCGCCGGCGACAGCAACCCGCTCCGCGCGCACGGCGGCCCGGTCAACGAGGACCAGACCGTGCGCCTGGGCGAGGTCGGTCAGATGCTCGCGACGGTCGCGCTCTCGACGCTCGTCATCGAGGGGGTCCTCGCGATCCTCATCTACCCGACCATGCTCTCCAGCGGCGTCGAGCCCATCACCGCCCTGTGGGAGGCGCCGTACTACTCGGCGATGGCCTTCACCAACACCGGCTTCACCCCGAACGCCGAAGGGCTCGACCCCTTCGCGCAGAACTACCTGTTCATGACGCTGCTGATGGCGGGCGTCTTCCTCGGCTCCATCGGCTTCCCGGTCATCTTCGCGCTCTGGCGCCACCGCTGGCACGTCCGCAAATGGACGCTCCACGCCAAGCTGACGATCATCACGACCGTCGCCCTGTTCGTCGCGGGTGCCGCCGCCTTCCTCCTGCTCGAGTACGACAACCCGCGCACGTTCGGCGCGATGAACGCCTGGGACACCACCTTCCAGGCGTTCTTCCTCTCCGCCATGACGCGCTCGGGCGGCTTCTCCGCGATCGAGGTCGGCGACCTCAGCGGGTCGTCACTCGTCGTCGGCTCGATGCTCATGTTCGTGGGCGGCGGGTCGGCCTCGACCGCCGGCGGCATCAAGGTCACGACCCTCGCCATCCTCGCCCTCGCGGTGTGGTCGGAGGCGAAGGGGCGCCAGAGCGTCACGGCGTTCGGCCGCCGCATCCCGAGCGACGTGCAGCGCGTCGCCCTCTCGGTCGTCGCCTGGGGAGCGACCATCTGCGCCCTGTCGACGATCATCATCAGCCACATCACCCGCGCGCCCGTCGATCAGGTGCTGTTCGACGTCATCTCCGGGTTCGCGACCGTCGGCTTGACGACCGGTCTCACCGAACGCCTCCCCGACTCCGCCGTGTACGTCCTCGCGGCCACGATGTTCATGGGGCGCGTTGGTACAGTGACTCTCGCCGCGGCGGTGGCCGCGACGAGCCGATCGCAGCTCTATTCGCTGCCCGTCGAAAGGCCGATCGTTGGTTGAGCAGCTGCGCAGCGACGCCCCCGTCCTCGTGATCGGACTCGGCCGCTTCGGCGCCGCGTGCGCCGGCGAGCTCGACCGCCTCGACCGCGACGTCCTCGCGATCGACGACAACCTCGACCTCGTGCAGAAGTGGTCGGAGCGGGTCACCCACGCCGTGCAGGCGGACGCCCGCAACGTCGAGGCGCTCAAGCAGATCGGCGCGCAGGACTTCCAGGTGGCGGTCGTCGCCGTCGGCTCCTCGATCGAGGCGTCGGTGCTCATCACCGCGAACCTCGTCGACCTGAAGGTGCCGCAGATCTGGGCGAAGGCGGTCTCGCAGTCGCACGGCAAGATCCTCTCCCGCGTCGGCGCGAACCACGTCATCTACCCCGAGCGGGAGGCGGGCGAGCGGGTCGCTCACCTCGTCAGCGGTCGCATGCTCGACTTCATCCGGTTCGACGACGATTTCGTCCTCGCCAAGATGTACCCGCCCAAGTTCATCCGCGGCGTCGGTCTGAACGAGTCCGGCGTCCGGTCGAAGTACCACGTCACCGTCGTGGGGGTGAAGAGCCCCGGCAAGCCGTTCAGCTACGCCGAGGCGAACACGGTCGTGACCAACCACGACCTCATCATCGTGTCGGGGACGAATTCCGACATCGAGCGGTTCGCCGCGCTCGACCGCTGAGCTCCGCCAGCGCCGCGCGTCAGGCGCCGGCGGCGAGCTCGCGGGCGCGGGCCAACGCGGCATCCGTCGCCTGTGCGAACAGCCCCTCGAGGTTGCCCGTCTGCAGCACGCCGATCGCGCGCTCGGTGGTGCCCTTGGGGCTCGTGACGCGGCGGCGGAGCTCGGCCGGGTCCTCCCCCGACGCCGCCAGCAGCGCGGCCGCGCCGATGAAGGTCTGCTCCGCCATGAGACGCGCGTCCGCTTCGCTGAAGCCCTTGCCCCGGGCGGCCTCGGTGAGCGCCTCGACGAGCAGGAAGACGTAGGCGGGTCCCGAGCCGGAGATCGTCGACAGGGCGTCGACCTGAGCCTCGGGGACCTCGATGACCGCACCGCAGGTCTCGAACAGACGCCGCACGAGCGCGAGGTGCTCGGCGGTTGCGGTGGTGCCGCCGGCGATGCCGGTGACGGCCGCGCCGACGACGGCGGGGGTGTTCGGCATCGACCGGATGACGGGGATCTGATCGCCCACGATCGCCTCGAAGGTCGCGATCGTGACGCCCGCGGCGAGACTCACGACGAGGGTGCCGGGGCGGAGGTCGCCGGCGATCTCGCGGAGGAGATCGGGCACCATCGCGGGCTTCACACCGATGAGGACGATGTCGGCGGATGCCGCGGCGTCGGTGTTCGCGGTCGGGGCGTCGGCCAGGGCGAGGCTCGTGACCCCCGGGAGCCCGGCGAGCTCGGCGGCCTTGGCGGCCGAGCGGTTGGTGACGGTGACGGACGTGCCCTGCCCCGAGCGGGCGATGCCCTGGGCGATGGCACCTCCCATCGAACCTGCTCCGAGGATCGCGACGGTCGGGAGGGGCTGGTGCGTCATATGTCCATCCTGGCATCCGACACCCGCCGCGGGGCGAGGAGGGTCTGGGGCGGTGCGGGGTCGCAGGCCTATCATCGGGACATGACCCTCCTCGACGGAATCACGTCCCGCATCATCGACACGGACCGCCTGAGCGTCAACATCCTCGAGCGCTCCGGGGATTCGCCCGACACCTCCACCGATCAGACGATCGTGCTGGTCCACGGCAACGTCTCCTCGAGCCTGTTCTGGCAGGAGCTCATGCAGGACCTGCCCGCGGAGCTGCGCGTCATCGCGATCGACCTCCGCGGAT
Source organism: Microbacterium sp. (assembly GCF_043427715.1). Taxonomy (GTDB): domain Bacteria; phylum Actinomycetota; class Actinomycetes; order Actinomycetales; family Microbacteriaceae; genus Microbacterium. The sequence continues at coordinate 18,791 of NZ_JBHWTD010000011.1, forward strand.
TCGGCGGCTCCGAGCACGCGCCCATCGACGCCACCCGCGGTGTCCGGGACTTCAGCGACGACATCCACGCCGCCCTCACCGCGCTCGGCATCGACGCCGCGCACTTCGTGGGCTGGAGCCTGGGCGCCGGAGTCGTGATGCAGTACGCGCTCGATCACCGGACGCTCTCGCTCACGCTGGAATCCCCCGTCTCGCCGTTCGGCTTCGGCGGCACCCGCCGCGACGGCACCCGACTGACCGACGACGACGCCGGCTGCGGCGGCGGAGCGGCGAACGCCGAGTTCGTGCGCCGCCTCACCGAGCGCGACACGACCGACGAGGCGGCCAGTTCGCCCCGGAGCGTCTTCCGCTCCGGCTACGTCGCCGAGGGGTACACGACCGAGTACGAGGACATCTGGGTCGAGTCGATGCTCAGCACCTCGACGGCCACCGGCAACTACCCGGGAGACGCGAAGACGAGCGAGAACTGGCCGGGCTTCGCCGCGGGCGAGAACGGTGTGCTCAACACCCTCGCGCCGGGGTACTTCAACGTGTCGGGGATCGTCGATCTCGACGAGAAGCCGCCGGTGCTCTGGGTGCACGGCGAGCTCGACGCGATCGTCTCCGACGCCTCGTTCTACGACTTCAACCACCTCGGTGCGCTCGGCCTCGTGCCGGGCTGGCCCGGCGAGGAGGTCGCTCCCGCGCAGCCGATGGTGGCGCAGACCCGCGACGTGCTGCAGCGCTACGCGGACGGCGGCGGCAAGGTCAGCGAGCTCGCGATACCCGGCGTCGGCCACTCCCCGCACCTCGAGCGTCCGGCGGAGTTCCGTCGCGCCCTGCTCGAGCTCATCGGCTACATCGGCGCTCCGCAGGACCCGGCGCCGCCCACCGAGGCGATCATCCTCAGCTCGTCGGACTGAACGGACTCAGGGGCGTCGACGCGCCTCGAAGAAGGCCGACAGCCGGGCGGCCGCATCGCCCGCGTGGAGGCCGCCGACGACCTCGGCCCGGTGCGGCAGTCGGCGGTCGCGCAGCAGGTCGTGCATCGATCCGGCGGCCCCTGCTTTCTCGTCCCACGCCCCGAAGACGACCCGTCCGACGCGAGACTGCAGGATCGCTCCGGCGCACATGACGCACGGCTCCAACGTGACCACGAGGGTGCAGTGCTCGAGGTTCCATGAGCCGAGAGCGGATGCCGCCTCTCGCAGCGCCACGATCTCGGCGTGCGCGAGGGGGTCGCCGTCACGCTCGCGCAGGTTCCGCCCCTCTCCGAGCACCGTCCCGTCGAGAGCGGTGACGACGGCACCGACCGGCACGTCGCCGTGCCCGGCGGCCTCGTCGGCCAGTTCGAGGGCCCGGCGCATGGCGATCTCATCGGTGGCGCGGACAGGCAGACTCACGCGCTCAGCGTAGCCCCGGTAGCCTGGACCCATGCGTGTCCACGTCGCCGACCACCCCCTCATCACCCACAAGCTCACGGTGCTGCGCGACGAGCGCACCTCGTCGCCGATGTTCCGTCAGTTGACGGAAGAGCTCATGACGCTGCTGGCCTATGAGGCGACCCGCAACGTGCGTGTCGAGGAGGTCGAGATCCAGACCCCCGTCACGCTCACCCGCGGCGTGAAGATCAGTGAGCCTCGCCCGCTCGTCGTGCCGATCCTGCGCGCGGGCCTGGGGATGCTGGAGGGCATGACGAAGCTCCTCCCCACCGCCGAGGTGGGCTTTTTGGGCATGGCCCGCAACGAGGAGACGTTCGAGCCGTACACGTACGCCGAGCGCCTCCCGGACGACCTGAGCGACCGCCAGTGCTTCGTCCTCGACCCGATGCTCGCCACCGGCGGCTCGCTCGGCGCGGCGATCGACTTCCTGTTCTCCCGCGGTGCGCAGGACGTGACCGCCGTCTGCATCCTCGCCGCCCCCGAGGGGCTCGCGGCGATCGAGAAGCAGGTCGGCGACCGCGACGTCACCCTCGTGCTGGGTTCGCTCGACGAGCGCCTCAACGAGAAGGGCTACATCGTGCCCGGTCTCGGCGACGCCGGCGACCGCCTGTACGGCACGGTCTGACGCGACGCCCCGCGCCCTGGCATCCGAGCGGCGTGCTTGACTGCAACGGATCCAGCGCGACACGCCGTCGAGCGGATGCCGCGGCCCGGCGTGTCCGCGGAATCCCTTGCACTTTCGCACGCTTCGCCAGCGCGCGCCGCAGGTTAGGCGCCCACGCCGACGAGCCGGGCGAACGCGCTGAGGCGGGCGACGCCCTCGGGGGTGCGCGGCAGGTCGTCGAGCAGTCCGGTGCTGTAGACGATGTACGCGGTGTGCATAGCGCGGCTCACCGCCACGTTGATCCGGTTCTGCAGCAGCAGGAACTCGAGCCCTCGCGGCGCATCGCGACCGGATGACGCCGCGAGCGACACGATCACGACCGCGGCTTCCTGCCCCTGGAAGCGGTCGACGGTCCCGACGCGCACGTCCCCGAAGCCGGCGGCGGCGAGGGCCTCCTCGACGAGCACCTGCTGCGCGTTGTACGGCGTGACCACGATGATGTCGCGGTCCGTGAGCGGGCGCGCCCCCGTCCCGTCGTTCCACGTCCGACCGCGCAGCCCGCGGACGAGCTCGACGACCCGCTCGGCCTCTTCGGGCGACTGCGTCGCATTGCGCGTGTGCGCCATCGGCACGGTGATGACCCCGGATGCCACGCCGTCGAGCGTTCGCACTGAGGTATCGGGGTGCGCCGCGAGGCGTCCGGCGTACGACAGCTCGGAGACGGGCGCGGCGACTTCGGGACGCATCCGCCGGGTCTGCGCGAGGAAGTAGCCGCGCTCCGGGGGGATCACCGAGGCGCCGTCCATGACCCACCCGAGCGCCGACGTGTCGACCGGCTCGGGGTGCGTGCCCTGACTCACCTGCGGGAGCTGCTGCGGGTCGCCGAGCAGGAGCACCCGCGAGGCGGCCATCGACACCGCGATGGTCGATGCGAGCGAGAACTGCCCGGCCTCGTCGATGACGAGCAGATCGAGGCTGCGACGGCCGATCCGGCCGGCGTGAGCGAGGTCCCACGCGGTGCCGCCGACCACGAAACCCGCCTGCTGCTCGGCGATGTAGGGCGCCATGCCGTTCTTCGCGATGACGGTGAACGACTCGGCGCCGGTCGCCGGGCCCTTCGGCGCCTTCGCGACCTGCGCCTTCGGCACCCCGGCATCCACGATCCGATCCAGCATGTGCTCGACGACGTTGTGCGACTGCGCCACCACCCCGACACGGAAACCGCGCTCGCGGACGAGCCGGGCGACGACGTGCGAGCCGACGTAGGTCTTCCCCGTACCGGGAGGCCCCTGCACCGACAGCGCACTGTCCTGCAACGCGACGAGGGCAGCGGCGATGTCGTCGATGTCATCGCCCGTGCGCGGGAGCGCGGCACCACCGGTCAGACGCGGCTGCCGACGCAGCAGGAGGTCGCTCGCGGGGTCGGCCGGCAGATCGCCGCCCGCCGCGAGCACGCCGTCCGCCCACTCGTCGATCGCTGCCTGCTGGCTCCCGGCCATCGGCGGCGCCTGCGGCGTGAGCGCGACGGGCAGCTCCTGCCACGTGAATCCCTGGTACGCGTTCTCCTCGATCACCACGCCGTCGTCCAGCACGTCGACGACCTTCACCGTCCGCGCGGCGTGGATCCAGCGCGGGCTCGTCTCGATCGGGAACGGCGCCGGGACCTCGTACACGGCATACGGGCTCTGCCCCTCGACGAGCCGCGTCCCGGGGGCGAGGTCGCCGCGAATCTCGACGACGCGGCGGTGCACGCGGGCGCCCTCGGGCAGGTGCCAGTCGGTGACGACTCGGCAGCGGTCGCGGTCGACCACGACGACGTCGCGGGTGTCCTCCCAGACTGACACCGGCTCCCGCAGCCGCAGGAAGTGCGTCGCCCAGAAGGTCTTCGCCTCGCGCGGGTAGTAGTCGATGGCCGCGGCTCCGAGCCGGAGCGCCTGCGCCGTCAGCTCGTCGGGGGCGTCGGCGGCGAGCCGTGACAGCGCCTCGGCGCGGTGCGACGGTTCGTAGACGACCTCCCCGGCGTCGGCCGCGCGCGACGGGACGAGGTTCGCCTCGCGAGCCCGGTCGACGAGCCAGTCCCGCAGGCGCCGGGTCGAGACGCAGTCGTAGCGGTTGTAGTCGGCGAGATCGTCGAAGATCTCCTGAGCGGATGCCGCGTCCCCGGCATCCTGCAGCGCGCGGGCCTCCACGTACCGGACGATCGAGTCGTCGCCGCGCTGCACGTCGCTCGTGCGCACCTCGGTGCCCATGTAGAGCGGCTCGAGCTTTTTGATGGAGTAGCTGCGCGAGCCGACCCGCAGCGCCCGTCGGACGATCGGATACAGGTCGACGAACACCCCCTCAGCGAGCAGCCGGTCGACGTCGGCCTCGCCGACGCCGTGACGGGCGGCCATGGCGAGCAGGTGGCTCGGCTCGTAGGGCGCGTAGTGGTAGATGTGCAGGTCGGGGTGGGTCTGCCGGCGAAGCTTCACGAACGCGAGGAACTCCACCAGCGCGGTCTTCTCGTCGGCGAACGAGTGCGCCCAGAGCGCCGTGTACTGCTCCTGGTCGTCGACCCATCCGAACAGGTAGTCGATGCCCCAGACCGTGGCCGGGCCCTCGGTGTAGAGCGGATCGCCCTCGAAGTCGAAGAACAGGTCGCCGCGACTCGGGCGCGGCAGTGCGCCGAGCGCCTTCGGGAAGACGACGTCGAAGGTGGGGACGGCCGGTGCGGTCGAAGGGGCGGGGGTCGTCTCGACGCCGCCCGCGGGGCTGGCCAGCTGAAGGCGGGCCTGCGTGCGGAGGTTGGAGAACGTGTCCCAGGACATCCGCGGCGGAGCGTCCCGGGCGGCGGCCAGGTCGTCGATCGTCGTGACACCGGCGGCGCGGAAGCGATCGCGCTGGACGGGCCGGATCCCGGCGACCAGCAGCAGGTCGCGGTGCGCGATGACCTCGAGATCGCACGTCGCGCAGCGTCCACAGGCGACGACGCGCAGGCCCCCGCGCTCGTCACCCCATGCGATCGGGGCGCCCGCGGCGCCCGACGCCACGTCGCGGTCGGCGATCAGCGCGCGGAGCCGGTCGCGTCGCAGGGCAAACACTGGCATCAGATCGCGCACGGCGTGCCGCGAAGTCGTCCCGTCGCCGAGGAGCAGCTCCACCCACGGCGAGCGCGGAACGCCGAGACGATCGAGCTGGTCGACGTAGGCGGCCAGCTGCATCAGGGCGGTGACACGCGCGTGGCGGGCGAGCTTGGAATCCTGCACGAGCCAGCGGCCGTCCTCGTCTCGCACCAGGAAGTCCGCGAACCCGACGAACTCGTCGGTCGCGAACGCGGCCTGGAAGACGACCTCGGCGGCAGGATCGGCCAGCGCCGCACCCGTCGCGGCGACCGCGGCGGCGAGCCCGTCGGCATCCGAGGAACGGGTCTCGGGGATCTCGACGACCGCGCCCTCGTGCGAGCGCCGGTACCCGGCGAGCACCCGGTGCTCGTGCTGCGTGCCGAGGCGTCCGGCTCGCTCGAGCGTGAGGTCTTCGGGGTCGGCGACCGCGTCGAGGCGCCCGAGTTTCGCATCGATCGCGCGCAGCCACGCGAACTCGCATTCGGCCGCGGCCTTCAGGTCGCTCGCACTCCAGATGATCCGGCCCTCGTCACTGATGTATCGCATCTCACCCCTCGCCTCGACCCTAACCGGGGCTCCGGACACTCCTCCCGCCGCCCTCGTCCGAACGCGTCCGTGATCCGGCCGCTCCCACCTGACAGACTGGGGCGGTGACCCAGGACCTGCCTTTCGAGAACCCGTACCGGCACGGCTACGCGCGGGTGGCCGCCTGCACCGTCCCGGTGGCACTGGCCGATCCGGCCGCCAACGCCGACGCCGTGATCGAGGCGGCGCGCGCGTTCGACGCCGACGGGGTCGCCGTGGCCGTCTTCCCCGAGCTGGGGCTGTCGGGCTACTCGATCGAGGACCTCGTCCTGCAGGACCCGGTGCTCGATGCCGTCGAGACCGCGCTCCTGCGCATCGCGACCGAGGCCGCCGACCTCCTGCCGGTGCTGTTCGTGGGCGCGCCCCTGCGCCACGGCAACCGCATCTACAACTGCGCTGTCGCGATCCACCGCGGGGAGATCCTCGGGATCGCGCCGAAGTCCTACCTGCCCACCTACCGCGAGTTCTACGAGCGACGCTGGTACGCCCCTGGCGATGACACCGTCGGGCAGTGGTTCGACCGCGGCGGCATCTCCGCCCCGTTCGGGCCGGACCTCATCTTCGAGGCCGTCGACATCCCCGACCTCCGCATCCACGCCGAGGTCTGCGAGGACGTCTGGGTGCCGGTGTCCCCCTCCGCCACGGCCGCCCTCGCCGGTGCCACCGTGCTGCTGAACCTCTCGTCGAGCCCGATCACGATCGCCCGTGCCGAAGACCGCCGCATCCTCGTGCAGTCGCAGTCGCTGCGCTGCCTCGCCGCGTACGTCTACGCGGCGGCCGGCCAAGGCGAGTCCACGAACGACGTGTCGTGGGACGGCCAGACCATGATCTACGAGGGCGGCAACCTGCTCGCTGAGACCGAGCGCTTCCCGGAGGGGCCGCGACACGCGATCGCCGACGTCGACCTCGACCGGCTCCGCCAGGACCGCGCCCGGCAAGGCACCTTCGACGACAACCGGCGCACCCAGCGCATCACCACCGACGCCGTCGATGCGGACTTCCGCACCGTGTCGTTCGGGCTCGGTGTCCCGGCATCCGTCACGGGGCTGCGCCGCCCGCTCGACCGCTTCCCGTTCGTGCCTGATGACCCCGCCCGTCTCGACCTCGACTGCTACGAGGCCTTCAACATCCAGGTCTCGGGGCTCGAGCAGCGCCTGCGCGCGATCGGTCAGCCGAAGCCGGTCATCGGCGTCTCGGGCGGCCTCGACTCGACCCACGCGCTGCTGGTCGTCGCCCGCGCCATGGACCGGATGGGTCGCCCGCGCAGCGACGTGCTCGCGTACACGATGCCCGGCTTCGCGACGAGCGACCACACCAAGTCCAACGCGATCGCCCTCGCCGAGGCGCTCGGCGTCACGATCGAGACGATCGACATCCGCCCGATGGCCACCGAGCTGCTGCGCGGCATCGACCACCCGTTCGCCGACGGCGAGCCGGTCTACGACGTGACCTTCGAGAACGTGCAGGCGGGCGCCCGCACCGATTTCCTCTTCCGCCTCGCCAACCAGCACGGCGGCATCGTCATCGGCACCTCCGACCTGTCCGAGCTCGCCCTCGGCTGGGCCACGTACGGCGTCGGCGACCACATGGCCCACTACGGCGTCAACGCGGGCGTGCCGAAGACCCTCATCCAGCACCTCATCCGCTGGGTCATCGCGCACAGCGACGACGACGGCACGACGCTGACCGACCGCGCGAAAGAGGTGCTGCAGTCGGTGCTCGATACCGAGATCAGCCCCGAACTCGTGCCGGCCGGCGCCGACGGCAAGGTGCAGTCCACCGAGGACACCATCGGCCCCTACGCGCTGCACGATTTCACGCTCGCGCAGGTGCTCCGCTTCGGCTTCCGTCCCTCCAAGATCGCCTTCCTCGCGGAGCAGGCCTGGGCGGATCCGGATGCCGGCGCCTGGCCGCCCGGATTCCCCGCCGACGAGCGGTACGCGTACGACCGCGAGACCATCGTGCGGTGGCTCCGGGTGTTCCTGCAGCGCTACTTCGGCTTCGCGCAGTTCAAGCGGAGCGCCGTGCCCAACGCCCCGAAGGTCGCCGCGGCCGGTTCGCTGTCGCCGCGCGGGGACTGGCGGGCGCCGTCGGACGGCAACGCCCGCGTCTGGCTCGCCGAGCTCGACGCAGCGCTCGGCTGAGCGGCATCCGCTCGCTCGGGAGAGCCAGCACCGGCGGCGGCCCCGGGCTCTCGCAGGCCTGACGCGTGTGAGCCGAGGAAGCCGGATGGGATGATGGAGGCATGAAACTCCTGGTCGCCGCGCTGGACTCCGAACTCGTCGCCTTCCCCGCTGAACTCGAGGGCTTCGACCGGCTGGTCACGGGCGCCGGCAAGCTGCGGGCGGCCTACGCGCTGACACGCGCGCTGGATGCCGCGTCGTACGACGAGATCGTCGTCGTCGGCACCGCGGGGTCGGTCGACCCGAGCATCACCGGAGTGCACGAGGTGGTCGCCGCGATCCAGCACGATGTGTCGGACGTCGCCGGCATCGCCGGGCAGCACGTGTCCCTCCCACCGCGGGTGACCGTCGGCGAGCGCGAGGGCACCGTCATCGCGACCGGCGACCACTTCGTCGACGATGCCGAGACCGTCGCCGCGATCCGCGAGCTCGGCGGCGTGCTCGTCGACATGGAGACGTACGCCTACATCTGGGTCGCGCAGCAGTTCGGCACGCCAATCCGGGTGCTCAAGGCCGTCTCCGACAATGCGCAGGACGACGCGATCACCGACTGGCGTGCGACAGTCGCCGCGTGCAGCGCGCAGCTGCGGAACCGGGTGCGGGAGCTCTACGCGGTCTGACCGAGGTCAGACGCTGCGGCGGCTGAAGAACCAGCGCAGCAGCAGGAAGACGATCAGCGCGACGACGACCACGACGGCGAGCTTGGCGATGAAGAAGATCGCCTTCAGTGCGATGTCGACGATGATCCACGCGATGACCACGGCGGCGATGACGCCGAGAATCGTCCACAGCGAGCCCTTGTTCATGCCTCCAGCCTACGGAACCGCATCCTGAGCGGACGCCACAACGCCCCCGGCTTCGGATGCCGGGGGCGTTGTTCCGGGGGGGTGGAGGGCTGTCGCTCAGTTGGATGAGGCGGACGCGACCGAACCGGCGCTGGCAGCCGACGCGGGGCTCGCAGGCGACGCGGGGCTGG
>NZ_JBHWTD010000012.1:0-4606 GCF_043427715.1 Microbacterium sp.
TGCCACCGCCTCCTTCGGGTCAAAATTACATCGTTTCGGCATCAAAACGGCATCCGATGCCCGGTTTGATTATAGGTGCGGCCGGAGCACGTGTCAAATGTTTCGCGGCTCCTGCAAAGTTTTTCCTCCGTTCGGGAAACATACGAAAAAATCGTTATTTTGTCTGAAATGGACTTGCAAACCGGGGAGGGTTGTGGTACGATAAGAACGTTAAATTCTGGTTGAAACCGTGCGGATGGTTTTCGCGCGCGCCCGGCCGGAGTGACAAGCGAGTGGCTGGCGCGCCGTTGGGCGCGCAGCGTCGGACGCGACGTGTCCGCCACTGGCCGGCTCCCGCGCGCCGTAGTCGCCGCGTGGGAGGCTGCCGGTCGCCCTGTGGTCACCCCGCCGCCGTCGCGGCCGGTCGTGGCTCCCGAGGTCGCGGGGCGAGCCACAGCCGCCCGCGCCTATGCGACGTTGCGCGCCGTGCTCACTGTCGCGGTGCGCGACGGGCTACTGTCAGCCAACCCCTGCCAGATACCAGGCGCCGCCAACGCGCAGCACCGGGAGCGCGGCACCGCCAGCCCCGCCGAGGTCGCGCAACTGGCCGCACACATGCCCGCCCGGTACGCCGCCGCCGTGTGGCTGGCCGCGTGGTCAGGTCTGCGCTATGGCGAGCTGTTCGCCCTGGCCCGCGAGCACGTCGACGTAGAAGCGCGCACCGTGCGTGTCGAGCGGGCACTAGTGAACGTCCCCGGCCAGCCGGTCGCGTTCGGCCAGCCCAAGACCCGCAAGAGCGTCCGCACCGTACGCATCCCCGCGACCGTCGCGCAGCTCATCGCCGCGCACCTTGCCGAGTACGTGCCCGATGCTCCGGGCGCGCTCGTGTTCGCCCTGCCCGACGGCCGGCCGGTCGCGAACGTGCGCGTATCGGCATGGTTCCGCAAAGCCCGCGCCGTGATCGGTCGCGATGACCTCACCTGGCACGACCTCCGGCACACCGGCGCCATGTTCGCCTACCGGGCCGGCGCATCGGTGCCCGCCGTGCAAGCCCGGCTAGGACATACGACCATGCGCGCCGCCATGATCTACGCGCACGCCGCCGACGACTCCGATGCTGTGCTGGCCGACGCGCTCGAGCCATACGCCGCCGCCGCCGCTGGTGTCCCGAAACTGCGCGCCGTGTGACTCAATGTCTGCACGCGTCGCTATGGTGGCTCGCATGACCACCTACACCGCCGCCCGGTCTATGGGCGTCGGTGCTGATCGTCCGCAGGATCGCCTGCCCAAGCGGGCACCGGTCCGGCGCAGGCTGCTCGCCAACGTGGCCGCCGCTAAGTCAGGTAGTGCACTCGCGAACTTGTATCGCACGCTGCTCGCCGGCCTCACCCAAGGTGAAGACCGCGCCGCCGCATGGCGCGCGGCGCGCGGGATGCTACCGATTGCCAGCGCATCCCGCACCGAGGTCAGCTCGACCGCGACAGTTGTCGCGACAAGCGCCGTAATCGGTGCGACGATCCCGACTCGTCGCGAGCCCGACGACGGCCCGCCGACGATTGTCGACCCGCCGCCGATGCTTGTTCGTGCACCCCGCGCACCGGAAACACGCATGCAGCGCACGGCCTAGCACGGCACACGACCGGCCCCCGGGCGACACCGGCCCGCACGATCCGTAGACAGGATCGCGCCGCCGCCCGCGCGCTGCATCGAAGATCGCACGCACTCGACCCCCGTGCGTGTTCTTTGTCGCCCCTCGCATCCCGTGAGGGGAAATACACATGTCCAACGACTTTGGTCGACTACTGACCGTGATGGAGGCGGCTGACTCTCTGAACGTGACGCCGCGCATGGTGCGCAAGCTCGTAGAGACTCGCGCGCTGCCGAGCGTCAAAATTGGGCGGCTCGTTCGCATCGCCCCCGACGCACTCGCGAGTTACGCACGTGCGCAGACTCGGGGCGACTCGTGACCGGCGCCATGCAGTTGCCAGAGGGCGCACCATTGGCCGCGCAACTCATCGCCGCACTCACGCCGATGATCCCCGACGACGTGCGCGCGCTGCCGGTCACGTCGGCCCGATACCGGATCGCGCTGCAGTGTGCCGCTCGTGCGGCCGGCTGGCCACTGCGCCCGAGCCGGTCAGAGCTGGCACGCGGCGCCGCGTACATCGCGGGTTTGGAGGCTCGGTCATGAGCACGCAAGCAATGTGCCGGGTTGCAATGCTCCCGCTGTCTCAGTGCACGCTCACGGCGTATCGCGTGCTCATCCTCGCGGCCCTCATCGCCCATGAGGATGAACAGGAGATCTCACGCGCCCCGCTCCGGCGTCCTTGGGTGGCCGGCCTACTCGGCATCACCCCTAAGGCTGTCCAGCGCGCTGTGCGCGAGCTGGTGGCCGCTGGGCTCTTGTCTGTCGACGAGCCACCCCGGCGCGTGGGCGGCACAGAGTGGCATCCGACGACGTACGTGGTTATGCCGCATGGCGACCGCAGCGAGTAAGTGGGCCGCGCTGCTGCCCATGACCGTGACGCACCGGGCGACGACGCGCGCGGTGCTGTGCGCGCTCGCGGCGTACAGCACCGATCCCGGCTACTGCGCATACCCGAGCGTCACAACAATGGCCGACGCGCTGGGCCGCACCCGTAGATCAATCCAACGCGCCCTAGTCGAGCTGACAGAACTCGAGCTGATCCGACCCGGCGACCAAGAAGCCACCCGCCGCATGCGCGCCGACCGGCGCCCCCCGGTGTACGACGTGCTCACGCCCGAACTGCTGGACGCAGAGCGGGAGAGAGCGTCACGCGAAGCGCGATGAGCCACGACAACCGAGCATGCACGGTGAGCGGGTGCGACCGCCCGCTGTACCAGAGCGCGCGATTCTGCGCCCCTCACCGTGCACGCTGGTACCGGTACGGCGACCCGCTCGGGATGCCCCCGCCGCGCCGGCGCCACGATCTGACCGGCCAGCGGTTCGGCCAGCTCGTGGCGGTGTCCTACCGTGAAGACGCCCACAAGTGGCAATGCCGGTGCGACTGCGGGCTAGATCATGCCGTCGCCACATCGTCACTACTGGCCGGCCACACGCGCAGTTGCGGCCAGCGTCTACGCCACACGACCGCGCACACCTACGCACAGGCGCACGCACATCTGCGCGCCCTGCGCGGCCCCGCATCGGGGCACCCGTGCGCGCGCTGTGTGACGACGCCCGCCGCGCACTGGGCATACCGCCACGCGGCCGCATCACGTCGCATCGACTCCGGCCCCGGCCCCTGGTCACCCGACCCCGACGATTACGAACCGCTCTGCGTACCGTGCCACAAGCGTGGCGACCTCGCGCAGCTCGCCACGGAGAGAGCCGCCGCCCACGGGTTACATCCGTTGTGGTAGCGCGCAGCTATCCACAGCGGGGCGACATAGTGCGTCACGTCGTCACGGCAGTTATCCACAGCGGGGCGACACACCGCGTCACGTCGTCGCGATACGGGGCGACATAGTGCGTCACGTCGTCCACAAGCGGGGCGACATAGTGCGTCACGTCGTCGCGGCACTACTGGCCAGTTATCCACAGCGGGGCGACATAGTGCGTCACGTCGCGCTGAGCGGGGCGACACACTGTGTCGCGAACGGGGCGACATGGTGTGTCGCATAACAGACCATAGACATACCTATAGAACTAAGTAGTTAACTCGCGTTGGTAACCGTGCGCACGCGCGCGCGGCCTCGTCAGCGCACCCGCGTTTTTCCGATGGGGAAGCGCCGGAAGCCCCGCGACCACCGCCCCCATCTCCCCAATCTGGTCAGAAAAAAAACGGGGCGACATGGTGCGTCGCCCCGTTCAAAATCGCCGCACACGTGGCCCACGAACCGGAAACCGACGCCCCGCGACCTCGAGCTGAGCACATGCCCGAACCGGCGCCCCGCAACCCCGAGCTGGCTGCCCACGACCTCGAGCCGGCCCGCGCCGCAGAACGTGCCCGGGATCATCGCCCACGGCCTCGAGCTGGCTGCCCGCGACCTCGAGCTGGCACGCCACGACCTCGAGCCGGCCCACGATCTCGAGCTGGCCGCACACGTCGCTCACGACCTCGAGCCGGCCCGCGCGCAGCGCGTGCCCGGGATCGTCGCCCGCGACCTCGAGCTGGCATCCCGCGACCTCGAGCTGGCATCCCACGACCTCGAGCTGGCACCCCCACGACCTCGACCCGGTCGCACGTCGCTCACGACCTCGAGCCGGCCCCCGCGCAGCACATGCCCGCCGCCCCACGACCTCGAGCTGGCCCACGATCTCGAGCTGGCCCGCGCCGCAGCACGTGTCCGGATCATCGCCCGCGACCTCGAGCTGGCACCCCCACGACCTCGAGCCGGCACCCCCACGACCTCGACCCGGTCGCACGTCGCTCACGACCTCGAGCCGGCCCCCGCGCAGCACATGCCCGAACCGGCGCCCCGCAACCTCGAGCTGGCCCACGATCTCGAGCTGGCCCGCGCCGCAGCACGTGTCCGGGATCATCGCCCGCGACCTCGAGCTGGCATCCCACGACCTCGAGCTGGCACCCCCACGACCTCGACCCGGTCGCACGTCGCTCACGACCTCGAGCCGGCCCCCGCGCAGCACATGCCCGCCGCCCCA
>NZ_JBHWTD010000013.1:0-4830 GCF_043427715.1 Microbacterium sp.
TTCTGTCGGTGGCGGCGACCACGAGGATCGCGCCGTCCATCTGGGCAGCACCGGTGATCATGTTCTTGATGTAGTCAGCGTGACCCGGGGCGTCGACGTGTGCGTAGTGACGCTTCGGGGTCTCGTACTCGACGTGCGAGATGTTGATCGTGATACCACGCTGACGCTCTTCGGGAGCCGAGTCGATCGACGCGAAGTCACGCTGCACGTTGGTGGCCGACGGGAACTTGTCGGCGAGCACCTTCGAGATGGCAGCGGTGAGCGTGGTCTTGCCGTGGTCGACGTGACCGATCGTTCCGATGTTGACGAGCGGCTTGGTCCGCTCGAACTTGGCCTTGGCCACTGGGTCCTCCTCAGGACTGTCGTGTAGTCGCCCGGGCGCTGGGTTGCGACCGGGTTTCTACGGGGATGTTGTCAGTGTAGTTGACGTGTCGATATTCAGTTTGGGCGGATGCCGGGAGCTGGGCCCCCGGCATCCGTAAAGGCGGTGTTACTCGCCCTTGGTCTTCTGGACGATCTCGTCGGCCACGGCGCGCGGGACCTCGGAGTAGCTGTCGAACTCCATCGAGTAGACGGCGCGACCCGAGGTCTTCGAGCGCAGGTCACCGATGTAGCCGAACATCTCCGACAGCGGGACGAGGGCGCGGACGATCTTGATGCCCGAGCCGTCCTCCATCGACTGGATCTGGCCACGACGCGAGTTCAGGTCGCCGATGACGTCACCCATGTACTCCTCGGGCGTACGCACCTCAACGGCCATCAGCGGCTCGAGCAGCACGGGGCCGGCCTTGCGGACGGCCTCCTTGAAGCCCATGGAGCCGGCGATCTTGAACGCCATCTCGGAGGAGTCGACGTCGTGCGACGCGCCATCGATCAGGATCGCCTTGACACCCACCATGGGGAAGCCGGCGAGCACGCCGACCTGCATGGCGTCCTGGAAGCCCTGGTTGGTGGGCTCGATGTACTCGCGCGGGATGCGGCCACCGGTGACCTTGTTCTCGAACTCGTACGTCTTGTCGGCCGTGACCTCGAGCGGCTCGATGCCGAACTGGATCTTGGCGAACTGACCCGAACCACCGGTCTGCTTCTTGTGCGTGTAGTCGTGACGCTCGACGGTCTTCTTGATCGTCTCGCGGTAGGCGACCTGGGGCTTGCCGACGTTCGCCTCGACGCGGAACTCGCGCTTCATGCGGTCGACGAGGATGTCGAGGTGCAGCTCGCCCATGCCCTTGATGACCGTCTGGCCGGTCTCGGGGTTGAGCTCGGTGCGGAAGGTCGGGTCCTCTTCGGCGAGCTTCTGGATCGCGAGACCCAGCTTCTCCTGGTCGGCCTTGGTCTTGGGCTCGATCGCGACCTCGATGACGGGCTCGGGGAACGTCATCGACTCGAGAACGACGGGCTCGGCCGGGTCGGCGAGGGTGTCACCGGTGGTGGTGTCCTTCAGACCGATGACGGCGTAGATGTTGCCCGCGGTGAGCGAGTCGACCGGGTTCTCCTTGTTGGCGTGCATCTGGAAGATCTTTCCGATGCGCTCCTTCTTGCCCTTGGTCGAGTTGATGACCTGCGCGCCGGAGTCGAGGTGACCCGAGTAGACGCGGATGTAGGTCAGGCGACCGAAGAACGGGTGCACCGCGACCTTGAACGCGAGTGCGGCGAACGGGTCGTTGGCGTCGGGGCGACGCTCGATGACCTTCTCCTCGTCCTTCGGGTCGTGCGCCTCGATGGCGGGCACGTCGAGGGGCGACGGGAGGTAGTCCACGACCGCATCGAGCATCGGCTGCACGCCGCGGTTCTTGAAGGCGGAGCCGCAGAGCACCGGGTAGAGCTCGCCGGCGACGGTCAGCTTGCGGATGGCGCCCTTGATCTCGGCGACCGAGAGCTCCTCGCCACCGAAGAACTTCTCGAGCAGGGCTTCGTCGCTCTCGGCAACCGTCTCCAGCAGCTGCTGGCGGTACTCCTCGGCCCGGTCCTTGAGGTCGGCGGGGATCTCCTGGACCTCGTACTTGGCGCCCATGGTCACGTCACCCTTGGCATCGCCGGGCCAGACCAGTGCACGCATCTCGACGAGGTCGATGACGCCGACGAAGTCGTTCTCGGCACCGATGGGCAGCTGCAGCACGAGCGGCTTGGCGCCGAGGCGCTTCACGATGGTGTCGACGGTGAAGTAGAAGTCAGCGCCGAGCTTGTCCATCTTGTTGACGAAGCAGATGCGGGGGACGTCGTACTTGTCAGCCTGACGCCACACGGTCTCGGACTGGGGCTCGACGCCCTCCTTGCCGTCGAAGACGGCGACGGCACCGTCGAGCACGCGGAGCGAGCGCTCCACCTCGACGGTGAAGTCGACGTGACCGGGGGTGTCGATGATGTTGATCTGGTTCTTGTTCCAGAAGCAGGTCACGGCGGCAGACGTGATCGTGATGCCGCGCTCCTTCTCCTGCTCCATCCAGTCGGTCGTCGAGGCGCCGTCGTGCGTCTCGCCGAGCTTGTGGTTGACGCCCGTGTAGAACAGGATGCGCTCGGTCGTCGTCGTCTTGCCGGCATCGATGTGGGCCATGATGCCGATGTTGCGGACCTTGTTCAGGTCGGTGAGCACTTCTTGTGCCACGGGGTGTCCTTACCTGTTGAGACGGATGTCGTGGGATGCCCGGCCGGCGGGATGCGCCGGCCGGGCATCGGTGCTGATTACCAGCGGTAGTGCGCGAAGGCGCGGTTCGACTCGGCCATCTTGTGGGTGTCTTCGCGGCGCTTGACCGCGGCACCGAGGCCGTTCGAGGCGTCGAGGATCTCGTTCTGGAGACGCTCGGTCATGGTCTTCTCACGACGACCCTTGGCGTACGAGACGAGCCAGCGCAGCGCGAGCGTGTTCGCGCGGTGCGGCTTGACCTCGACGGGCACCTGGTAGGTCGAGCCACCGACGCGGCGGCTCTTGACCTCGAGGGTGGGGCGCACGTTGTCGAGCGCCTTCTTGAGCGTCGCGACGGCGTCCTGGCCGTTCTTCGCCTCGACACCCTTGAGGGCGTTGTAGACGATGGCCTCGGCGATCGACTTCTTGCCGTCGACGAGAATCTTGTTCACCAGCTGGGTGACGATCGGAGCACCGTAGACCGGGTCGTTGACGACGACGCGGCGGGGTGCGGGTCCCTTGCGAGGCATCTAACTCAACCCTTCTTCGCGCCGTAGCGGCTGCGAGCCTGCTTACGGTTCTTGACAGCCTGGGTGTCCAGGGCGCCGCGGACGATCTTGTAACGCACACCGGGGAGGTCCTTCACACGACCACCACGGACCAGCACGAGCGAGTGCTCCTGCAGGTTGTGGCCCTCGCCGGGGATGTAGGCGGTGACCTCGGTGCCGTTGCGGAGCTTGACACGGGCGACCTTGCGCATCGCCGAGTTCGGCTTCTTGGGCGTGGTCGTGTAGACGCGGGTGCAGACCCCCGCCTGCTGCGGGTTCGCCTTCAGGGCGGGCGCCTTGGTCTTCGAGACCTTGGGCGAGCGACCCTTGCGAACCAACTGCTGAATGGTTGGCACGTTCTCTCCTTGTCGATCTGCACGCGGCTCTCGCCTCGTACAGGTGCTGCACGGTGACAGCGTTCGTGGTTTCACCACAGATCCATCGGCACGCCGCGATCGCGACGAACGGTAGGTGATGGATATGCCGTGGGGGTGACCTGTTCGCAGGTCCTGTCCCTGTGCCGCGTTCCTGCGACCCTGTCCGCACCGAGGCACGTCGCAGGGCGCGCAAGTGCGCACACCCGGTCAATGATACGCGGGATGACAGAGGTGGGTCAAACGCGCCCGGGTTCTGCCGTACGATCAGCCCTCGAGTTCGACCCGCTGCAGGCGCAGCGCCGCATCGCCGAGCATGAACCGGTCGGCCACCTCGATCTCCGCACCCGCCTCCAGCTCGATGTCGGTGCCCAGCAGACTCGGCAGCAGCACGCCGTTGGTGGAGTGCAGATCGACGATGTGCCAGACGTCGCCGCGCCGCTCCAGACGCGCGTGCGTCTTGGAGACGGTCCGGGTGGGGTCGAGGATCGTCACCAGCTGCGCACGCGGGTGCGCAGGGTCGGCGATCGGGTGGCGCCCGAGGATCACGACGTCGGATTCCAGCGGGATGGGCGCGCCCGACGGCGGGAGCAGCTCCCAGACGCCGCGCTTGCGCCGGACCATCACCGTCTGATCGAGGTCCTCTTCGAACTCGGATGCCGCGTCGTCCTCCACCGGCGGGGTCGCCGCTGCGACGGGCGGACGCTCCTCGGCATCGCGCTGCTGCGCGGCGACCGACGAAGTCGCCGACATCGGAGCGCCGGCGGCGGGCGACCCGACGACAGCCGACACCTCGCCGGTCAGCTCGGGGAAGACGTCCTGATCGCGCGCGTCGACAGCGGGCGCCGCCGTCGGCGCGGGCAGCCGGGTGACCGCTGCGTCACGGGTGCGGATGGGGGCGACCGGCTCCTCCCCCGCGGTGACCGGCGGGCTGACGAACGTTCCCGGCGAGGGCGCAGCGCTGGGGGGGAACGGGGCGGGCGAGACGGCGGAGACCTCGTCGACGTCTCCTTCCCACCCTCCGCGGAGGGTCGGGGTCGGCGCGGTCGGGTCAGGCGTGGCATCCGGAACCGCATCGACCGGCTCGACAGGCGCGTCGGCGGCCGCAGAGCGCCGAGGGCCGGACGCGGCAGGCACGCCCTGTAGCGGCGGGGGTGCCCACGGCTGCGGATCGATCGACGTCGCGGGCGGGCCCGCCTCCGTGCGGCGGGAGTCCTCGCGGGCGGAAGAGCCGGTCGCGGACTGCTGGCCCCACGGGGGCGGCGGCACCGGCGCAACGGCGGCA
>NZ_JBHWTD010000014.1:0-30327 GCF_043427715.1 Microbacterium sp.
TCCGGGTCGGGCGCCCGTCCGTGGGTGGTATCAGCCGCCTGCGGCAGGCGGGGTCTCCCCGGCGCCGGCGAGCTCGTCGGTGTGGAGGTCCTGGCGATCGAGTGTGCCGTTCCGGTACGCCTGACGGCCGACCATGTGGGCCGAGAGCGGCGCGGTGGCGAACTGGATGAGCATCACCGGCACGAGGAAGGCGGCGGCGGCCCACGACTCCAACTCGATGCCGACCGCGATGGCGATGAGAAGGAGCCCCAGCACCTGCGGCTTGGTCGCTGCGTGCAGACGGGTCGGCACGTCGCGGAAGCGCAGCAGACCGATCGCTGCGGTGAGGCACAGCAGGGCGCCGATGAGGATCAGCACGAGCGAGACGACGTGAAGGAGATCGCTCATTGCTCCGCTCCGTCCCTGCGTGCGACGAACCGGGCGATCGAGATCGACCCGAAGACGCCGACGGCCGCCACGATCAACAGCAGCAGCATCGTGCGGGTGTGCTGGTTCAGGGCCATCTCGGCACCGAGGGCGCAGATCAGAAGTGTCAGCAGGACATCGGATGCCACGGCCCGGTCGAGGATGGACGGCCCGATGATGATGCGCCACACCGTCAACAGCGCGGCGAGACCGAACACGGCGCCGATGACGAGCACGAGGACGGTGGTCATGCTGCCCCTCCTTCGCCGCGGCGGCCGGCATGCTCGACGTGCCGCTCCTGCGCCGCACGGACCGCGGCGAGCTGTGCCCGCGAACCGACCGCGCGGACGAGCCGAAGCTCCCACAGCTGCACCGCACGTCGATGGTGCTCCACCTCGGCGTCGCTGCGCACCCCGAGCACGTGCAGGTAGATGACCCGGCGGTCCCGATCCGTCTCGAGCACGAGCGACCCGGGGATGAGGGAGGCGGTCACGCCGACGTGCGCCATGATCAGGTCGTCGTCGGTCGCGAGCGGCACGGCGATGATGGCGACCCCGGGCTGTCGACGGGGGTCGAGAACCTGCCACGCCACGATGAGCGAGCCGCGCACGAGGGCGACGAGGAACTGCAGGACGAAGACGATCAGCCACCCCGGGTTGAGGCGGCCCGACAGTTCGACAGGCGGCAACCGGAAGACCACGGTCACGAAGATCGCGACGGCGATGCCCGTGACGAGCGCGAGAACGGTGAACTGCCCCCACAGCATCATCCAGACAGCGACGAGCCAGATGAAGAACGGGAGCTGTCGCCAGAACCCGGCGCGGGCGCTGCGGACGCTTGGCTTGCGGTCAGTCGCCACCCTCCACCTCCTCCTGTAACTGGGTCAGGCTGACGGGGTGCGGGAGAGCCTCGCCGATGCTCGCGCAGAGGCGGTACAGCGGCCCCGCGAAGACCGTCAGCGCGATGGTGGCCGCCACCATTCCCGCGGTGGCCGCGGTCATCACCCGCGGGATGGCCCGGCGCTGGGTCTGCACCCCAGAGGCGGGGGCGTCGCCGAGGTAAGCGATGCGGTCGGCGACATCGGGATCGTCGACCTGATCCTCGTCCTCCCGCCAGAACGCGAGGTTCCACGCGCGCATCAGGGCGTAGAGCGTCAGGAGCGAGGTGACGATACCGCCGACCATCATCACATACATGATCGGCGTGCCGACCTCGGCCGCCGCGTCGAAGAGCGCGTACTTACCGATGAAGCCGGAGAACGGCGGGAGCCCGCCGAGGTTGATGGCCGGAACGAAGTACAGGATCGCCAGCACGGGCGCCGCCCGCATGAGCCCCTTCACCTTGAGGATCGAGGTCGACCCCGCTCGCCGCTCGATGAGCCCCACCGCGAGGAACAGCGTCGTCTGCACGACGATGTGGTGGACCATGTAGTAGATCGTCGCGCCGAGCGCCTCGGCGGTGCCGACCGCGAGGCCGAACACCATGTAGCCGATGTGGCTGACGAGGGTGAACGAGAGGATGCGTTTGAGCTCCGCCTGCGCGACCGCGCCGAGGATGCCGACGACCATCGTCGCGAGTGCGACGATCAGCAGCAGGGTCGAGACGTCGCTCTCGCGGAAGATCTGCGTCTCGGTGCGGATCATCGCGTAGACGCCGACCTTCGTCAGCAGACCCGCGAAGACCGCCGTGACCGGAGCCGGCGCTGTCGGGTACGAGTCGGGGAGCCAGAACGAGAGCGGGAAGACGGCGGCCTTGATGCTGAAGGCGAGCAGCAGCATGAGGTGGAGCACGAGCTGCACCTCATCGGGCAGCTCTCCCATCCGGTCGGCCAGCTGCGCCATGTTGACGGTGCCGAGCGCCCCGTAGATCGCCGCGATCGCTGAGAGGAAGAGGATCGACGACACCAGCGAGACGACGATGTAGACGACGCCGGTGCGAATTCGGGATTCGGTGGAGCCGAGCGTGATGAGCACGTACGAGGCGACGAGCAGGATCTCGAATCCGACGTACAGGTTGAACAGGTCGCCGGCGATGAAGGCGTTGAAGATTCCCGCGCCGAGGATGAGGTATGACGGGTGGAAGATCGAGACCGGCGTCTCCTCATCGCCGTCGGCCGCACCCTGGCCGACGGAGAACAGGAGGACGGCGAGCAGCACGATGCTCGAGACCACGACGAGCAACGCAGCGAGGCGGTCGACGT
Source organism: Microbacterium sp. (assembly GCF_043427715.1). Lineage (GTDB taxonomy): Bacteria > Actinomycetota > Actinomycetes > Actinomycetales > Microbacteriaceae > Microbacterium. The sequence continues at coordinate 2,606 of NZ_JBHWTD010000014.1, forward strand.
AGAGGATGATCCCGAACGGGATCGGCCAGCCACCGACGGAGACCGCGAGCGGCACGCCCGTGGCATCCACCGAGTACAGGAGAACCGCGGCGACGACCGCGACGAGCGTGAGCGTCGTGATCGACACGCCGACCTGGACACGACGGCGACGGCCGAAGATCAGCGCGACGGCGGCACCGAGCAGCGGCAGGGCAACCAGCAGCGGGACGAGTGAGCTCATGTGTCTCCCCCCGGCCGGTTCGTCGGGGCGTCGTCGCGGAGTTCGGCGATGTCCTGTGCGTGCAGGATCACGATCGGCGAGGTCTCGGTGCCGATGAAGTCCGTGGTGGCATCGTCGTCCTCGTCGGTGATCTCGTCGTCCATGGTGTCTTCGTCGGCGGCGGCGCGCTCACGGACCTCGCGGTCGGCCTCATCGTCGACGACGGTGTCGGCCTGTCCGAGCTGCCACGAGCGGTAGATGAGCGCGAGCAGGAACGCCGACACCGCGAAGGTGATGACGATCGCGGTGAGGGACAGCGCCTGCGGCAGCGGATCGCTCAGCGTGTCAGGATCGTCCGCGGCACCGAAGAACGGCGCGATGCCGGGCTGACCCATCACGATCATCAGGAAGAGGTTCGCGGCGTTGCCCAGCAGGAGGAACCCGATGAGAACGCGGGTGAGGCTGCGCTCGAGCATGGCGTAGACACCCGCGGCGAACAGCGCGCCCATGATGATGACGAGGGTCAGCGAGACGGTCATGCGCCCACCCGCTCCCGGTTCGCCTGCGTCTGGCGGTCGACCTCGGCGCCGAGCGAGCGCAGCACGTCGAGCACGAGACCGATGACGACGAGGTAGACGCCGATGTCGAAGATCGTCGAGGTGACGAACTCCCCCTCCCCGATGATCGGCAGATCCCACGTCCAGTAGGTGCTCTGGAGCGGCGGGAGGCCGAACAGCAGCGGCACGACCGCGGTGCCGACGGCGATGAGCATGCCCGCGCCGAGCAGACGTCCGGCGTCGGTGGGCGCTGCCGCACCGAGCTCGTACCGGCCGCCTGCGACGTACCGCATGACGAGCGCCATGCCCGCGACGAGACCTCCCGCGAAGCCGCCGCCGGGGAGGTTGTGCCCCGCGAAGAGCAGGTAGATCGAGACGACGATGATCGTGTGGAAGAGCACCCGCACGATGACCTCGAGCATGAGGGAACGGTTCTCGGGCCTCACGTTCTGCCCACCGACCAGCCACGCCTGGCGGCTCCGTCCAGTGCTGGAGGTGCGCGGCCGCGGGCCATCGGCGGTCTCGATCAGTGGGCGGCGGAAGCGGATCGCCGCCGTCGGCAGAGAGGGTCGCTGCGAGAGCTTGTCCTCGCGGTTGGTGACGAAGACGAGGGATGCCACGCCGGTGGCGGCCAGGATGAGCACCGACAGCTCGCCCATCGTGTCCCAGCCACGGAGGTCGACGAGGGTGACGTTGACGACGTTCTTGCCGTGGCCGATTTCGTAGGCGAGGTCGGCCCAGCCGTCCGAGATGGGATCGGCGACGCGCGCGCCCGTCGCGATGAGGGCGATGACGGCCATCGTGATACCGACCGCGATGCCGAGGACGGCGCGCAGCACCGGCAGCACCGAGGCGTTGTGATCACCCATCCGGGCGGGAATCCGCCGGAGCACGAGGGCGAACGTGATGAGCGTCACCGTCTCGACGAGGATCTGGGTGAGCGCGAGATCGGGGGCGCCGCTGGTGGCGAAGAGGGCGACCATGCCGAGTCCGGTGACCGAGACGAGCACGACGCCGGTGTACCGCTTGCGGGCGCGGACGGCGACGAAGCCTGCGAGGATCATGATCGGCGCGACCACGATCTGCACGGGGCTCTGCCAGGCGTCGTACGCGATCTTCCATTCCGTGCTCGCGAGCAGGGCGGTCGCCTCCGCCGCGACGAACACGACGAAGATCGTGCCGACGTAGAAGGGCAGCGAGCCGCGCTGCGTGACGGTCGCCGTCCAGACCGAGGCCCGCGCGATCCCTCGGAGAGCCGCGTTGTACACGTCGTTGGCAGTGAAGGGCAGCACGCGTGATCCCCAGCCGGTGCGCCGCGCGAGCCAGAAGACGAGGGCGCCGAGGGCGATCGAACCGAGGGAGAGGAAGAGGGCCGGCTCCCATCCGTGCCAGAGCGCGAGGTGGTACGGCTTCGCGCCCTCGAGCGCAGGCGCCGTCTCCGCGTAGCCGATGAACGCGGCGTCCACGGCGGGAGCGGCGAACCCGGCGAGCAGGCTCAGCCCGCTCAGGACGACGGGGACCACCATGAAGCCGATCGGCGGGTCGGGCCACTCCGTCTTCGGGAGCGGTGCGCCATTGGCATCCTTCTTCGTCCAGAACGCACCCCACACGAAACGGATGCCGTACGCGGCTGTCAGAGCGGATCCGAGCAGGATGCCGATGAGCGGGACGACCGCGTCGCCGTCGAGGAAGGCCGTGAGCGCCGCTTCCTTCGCCACGAATCCGATCGTCGGTGCGACGCCCGCCATGGAGGCGATCGCGATGATGGAGAACGTCGCAAGGGTCGGCGCCTGCCGCCCGACCCCGGACAATTCGGCGATGTCACGGGTGCTCAGCTGGCGGTCGATGACGCCGACGACCAAGAAAAGCGCGGACTTGAAGAGCGCGTGCCCGACGAGGAGGGCCAGACCGGCGAGCGCGGAGGTGCGGTCGCCCCAGCCGAGGACGACGGTGAGCATGCCGAGCTGGCTCACCGTGCCGAACGCGAGGATGCGCTTCAGATCGGTCTCGCGGAGGGCCTGCAGTCCGCCGAGGAGCATCGTGAACAGACCCAGGACGACGACGATGGGACGCCAGGGCTCGGTCGCGGCGAAGGTCGGCGCGAAGCGGGCGATGAGGTAGATGCCGGCCTTGACCATAGCGGCCGCGTGCAGGTACGCGCTCACCGGGGTGGGCGCCGCCATCGCACCGGGCAGCCAGAAGTGGAACGGGAAGATCGCCGACTTGCTGAGCGCACCGACGAGGAGCATCACGAGCGCCGCATTCAGCAGGAACGCCTCGTCCCCCTCGAACCGCGGACCGGCGGCGAGCATCGCATCGATGCTGGTCGTGTTGTAGAGCACGACCAGCATGACCACGCCGATGAGCATCACGAGCCCGCCGAGGGTCGTCACGAGCAGCGCCTGCAGTGCGGCTCGGCGGCTGGGGCCCCGTCGGTGGTAGAAGCCGATGAGCAGGTAGGAGAGGACGCTCGTGACCTCCCACAGCATCACCAGGACGACGATGTCATCGGTGAGCACGAGCCCGTACATGGCACCGGCAAACGCGAGGAGGACGGCCGAGAACAGCCCGAGTCCTTCCTTCTTGCCCGCGAAGTACCAGCGGCAGTAGAGGAGAACGAGGGCTCCGATGCCGGTGACGATCAACGCCATCACCCAGCCGAGCACGTCCATGCGCATCGACAGCCCGATGTGAAGATTGGGGATCCAGGAATATGTCTCGAACGGGATATCACCCTCGATGACGCGCGGCCCCTGCAGCGCGGTGTGCACGAAGGCGACGACCGGAACGATCGCGGCGACCAGGAAGGTGCGAGATCCCCACCGGTCGACCAGTGCGGGAAGGATCAGCGGCACCAGGGCGAACGCGAAGAGGAGGATCAGCAACCTGGCCTCCTCAGAATTCGCGGGGGTCGAGAGATCCCAGTCTACCGATGAGCGGGCTATGGGTCGGCTGATCGATGACGATTGCCCGGATCAGCGGGCGCAGGTTGTGTTCCCCCGACGGAATGTGCACGTCAGGGTGAGGGATGCCGGTTCGCGGCCGTCCAGCATCGCGACGATGGCCTCCCCCGCCGCGCGCCCCTTCGCCGCCGCGTCCTGGACGAGCGTCGTGAGGCGGTAGGGCGCCAGGCCGTCGACCACGATGCCGTCGAATCCCGTCACGCTGAGGTCTTCGGGCACCCGGAGCCCCGCCTCCTCCGCGGCCCGGATCACGCCGGCGGCGAGCATGTCGCTCTGCGCGATGATCGCTGTCGGCCGCTCCCCCGACAGCAGCGCGCGACCGGCGGCGAGCCCCTCGTCGATCGAACTCTCCGCCGTCGCGTACGCGGGGGCGTCCGGGAAGGCGTCGCGCGCACCCCACAGCCGCTCGAGGGTTACATCGACCGTGATCTCGCTCTCTCGCGTGAGATAGCCGCGTTCGCGGGACCCGTCGCGCGGCAGGGTGACGATCGCGACATCCCGGTGCCCCAGCGACCGGAGGTGTTCGGCGGCCTGCCGCTGCGCCTCGCGGTTGTCGAGGAGCACGCGCGGGATGCCCTCCCCGGCATCGCCCTCGACGACGACGACCGGCAGTCCCCGGCCGCGGACCGTCTCGACGGACTCGCGCAGGATCTCGTTGCACCCGAGCAGGACGGCGGCGTCGATGGGAGCGGTCGTGAGGCTCGGAGCGCCCTCGGTGTGCCCGTCATCTCGCAGCAGGAGGATGCCGGCGCCGATCGGGGCCAGGGCGTCGCTGAGGTGGTCCATCATGATCGCGTTCACCGGGTCGCGGAACGCGGCGCCCAGCCGCTGACGGAAGAGCACCGCGACGATACCGGCACGTCCGGTGCGCAGCGACGCCGCACGTGGGTCCGGACCGGTGTACCCGAGCGCCTGGGCCGCGGCGACGACGCGTGCCCGGGTCGCGTCCGAGACGGAGACCTTGCCGCTGAAGACGACGGATGCCGTGGAGGCCGACACTCCGGCCTCGCGCGCGACATCGGCGATCGTTGCCCGGCGGGAGCCCATGAGTCGATCGTACCCGCTGAATCCTGCGGTTCGAATCGTTTCGGGAGGTTCGCTAAAGTGTCGAGGTGCAGACCTTCGCCCCGACCGCCCTCCTCCGCTGGCGTCTCGCCGTCTTCGCGATCTTCACCGCGAGCGGGTTGAGCATCGCCACCTGGGCCGCGCGGGTCCCCTCCATCAAGCTCGCCCTCGACATCGACAATGGGGCGGTCGGTCTGCTGCTGCTCGGCATGGGCGCGGCATCCCTCATCGGCCTGTCCTGCGCGTCGCTCATCGCCGCCCGCATCGGCACGCGACGCGGCATGCTCACCATGATGCTGATGCTCTCGGTAGGTGTGGCCCTCATCGGCGTCGGCACCGACCTCGTCGGCTCTCTGCCCGTCGTCCTCCTGGGCCTCGCCCTGTTCGGCTTCGGCAACGGCTGCCTCGACGTCCTCATGAACGTCGACGGCGCGGCCATCGAGGTCGAGGTCGGCAAGACGATCCTTCCCCTCTTCCACGCCTTCTTCAGTCTCGGCACGGTCATCGGTGCGGGCCTCGGCGCCGCGGCCGCGGGCGCCGGTGTCGGCGTCTTCCCGCACACGGTCGCCGTGGCCTGTGCGGTCGTCGTGATCGCCGTCGTGGCCTTCCTGTTCGTACCGCAGCGCACCTTCGGTTCGCCGGATGCCGCTGCCTCGGGCTGGAAGGAGCGCCTCACGGTCGCGCTCTCGGCATGGCGGGAGCCGCGCACCTACGTCCTGGGTGTCGTCATGCTCGGCATGGCGTTTGCCGAAGGCGGCGCCAACGACTGGATGGCGCTGGGCGTCAGCGAGGAGCACGGCGGCGGCGAGGCGCTCGGCGCGGTCGCACTCACCGTCTTCTCCGTCGCGATGACCGCCGTGCGTGTGATCGGCGGTCCGTTGGCCGACCGCTTCGGCCGCGTCGCGACCCTCCGAGTGCTGTCGATCACCGCCGCCGCCGGCATCCTGCTGTTCATCCTCGCGCCGAACATGCCACTGGTGTTCGTCGGCGCCGCGCTCTGGGGCATCGGCGCCTCGCTGGGCTTCCCCCTGGGCATGTCGGCTGCGGCCGATGACCCCGAGCACGCCGCGGCCCGTGTGAGTGCGGCATCCGCCATCGGCTACATCGCGTTCCTGTGCGGACCGCCGATCCTCGGCGTCATCAGCGACCACATCGGCCTGCTGAACACGCTGTACATCATCGTCGCGCTGGTCGTCGCGTCGGGCTTCGCCTCGGGGGCCGCGAAGCCGCTGCCCGGCACCCGCGGCACGTCCCACTGAGTCGGAGAGGCCGAACCGCGCGAGTCAGAACAGCGCGGGTCAGAACAGCCGCGGGGCCCCCGACTCGACACCCTTCATCTCGTCGTAGTCGAGCGTGACGCAGCGGATGCCGCGGTCGGTCGCGAGCACCTTCGCCTGCGGCTTGATCTCCTGCGCGGCGAACACGCCGGTCACAGGGGCGAGGTGCGGATCACGGCCGAGCAGCTCGAGGTAGCGGGTGAGCTGCTCGACGCCGTCGATGTCGCCGCGACGCTTCACCTCGACGGCGATCGTGCCGCCGTCCGGGTTACGGAGGAGGAGGTCGACGGGCCCGATGGCGGTCGGGAACTCGCGGCGGACGAGCGTGAGGTTCTCGCCGATGACGCCGACCTGCTCGGCCAGCAGACGCTGCAGGTCGGCTTCGACGCCGTCCTTGATGAGGCCGGGGTCGGTGCCGAGCTCGTGCGACGAGTCGTGCAGCACTTCGTACAGGCGCACGGTGAGCGCGTCGCCGGTCTTGGCATGCGTGACGCGCCACATCTCGACGACGTCGACGTCGTTCTCCTCGGGCTCGACGACCGTGAGGGTGCAGGGCGGGCTCATCCAGTTGAGCGGCGCGTGCTGCATGTCGCGGTGGAACGCGACGGTGCCGTCGGCCTTGATCATGATGAGGCGGGTCGCGAGCGGAAGGTGGGTGTTCAGTCGTCCGGTGTAATCGACGGAGCAACGGGCAACGATGAGACGCACCCCACCAGTCTCCCAGCATCCGCGGCGGTCGTCCTCCGCGGCATCCGTCGTCCTAGGCTGAGGGGATGACGACGCGCTCCCCCTGGTCCTGCATCCTCTGGGATGTCGACGGCACGATCGTGGACGCGTCGGAGGGGATCCTCGACCGGCTCACGCGCTGCCTGGCGCACTTCGGGCGGCCGGCACCGCAGCGTGCGGAGCTCGTCCACTGGATCGGGCCGCCGATGTTCGAGTCGTTCCAGAAGAACGTCGGGATGACGCCCGAGCAGGCGACCGAAGCCGTCGCTCACTACCGCTCGATCGGCAAGGCCGACGGCTACACCCGTGGCGCTCGGCTCTACCCGGAGATCGCGGAGCTGATCGCGGAGATCGCGGGCGCCGGCATCCCGCAGGCGACGGCGAGTTCGAAGCCGGAGATCCAGGTCGTGGCGCTCATGGAGCACTTCGGGCTGGACGAGCACCTGCAGGCCATGGCCGGTGCGACGCCGGATGAGAGGACTCTGGCCTCGAAGGCGGACATCGTCGCGGAGTCATTGCGACGACTGACCGCCGCGGGGGCGGACACGAGCCGCCCGATCCTCATCGGCGACCGGCATCACGACGTCGACGGCGGAGCGGCCAACGGTGTGCCGGTGATCTTCGTGCGGTGGGGCTTCAGCTGGCCCCACGAATCCGAGGGGGCGCAGGCGGCGGTCGACACGGTGGCCGACCTCCGCCGCCTGCTCCTCCTGTCAGACGAGGTCTGACAGATCTAAGTCAGACGCAGTGTCTGACCAAGCCTCAAAGGGGGCGGATGTTCTCCGCCTGCAGGCCCTTGGGGCCCTGTGCGATGTCGAACTCGACTCGCTGGTTCTCTTCCAGCGAGCGGTAGCCCGAGGACTCGATGGCGGAGTAGTGGGCGAAGACGTCGGCGCCGCCTTCATCGGGAGCGATGAAGCCGAAGCCCTTCTCCGAGTTGAACCACTTGACGGTACCGCTGACGCTCATGAACTGCCTTACTTCTTGATTGTGCCGACGACACGTGCGCCGGTCGCTCCCCAACTTAGCCGCCCAACCTGACCGTGTCTCCCCCTGTATCAGAAGGTGACGAAAACGTTGCGTGGCCGATACATGACCTGAGGGGCCGCGATCGAACCCGTCCGGGCGCCGACAGGGTGGCGATCCCGGCATCCACGCCATCGGCCGCGGCCAACCGCAGCGTGAACCCGGTGTCGAACAGAAGCCGCTCACGTTCGAGTCGCTCCGTCAGCGCTGCGCGCAGGCCGTGATCGCCACGGGGAGGCGCGTCCTGCAGGGCCCGAAGCGTCTCTGCCTGCAGGGCGTGCTTCCGTTGCAGCCACTCCGGGCCGAGATCAGGGAGGACGGGGCCGTCATCGATCCCGGCGGCCCGATGCCGCATCGGGCTCGAGGCGGGCGAGCTCGCGCACGTATGCGTCGGCGATCTCGCGGATCGGATCGGAGTCGCTCACGATCCCACTCTATGGACGTCTCACGCCGCGACTGAACGAGAGAAAAGTTATCTGAGGCGCGCGGGGCCACCGGATCCCTACACTACGAGCAGGAGGCACCATGTCGACGCTCACCTCGCTCCGCCAGCCCCAGCGCTCCCGACCGAACGGGCGGCTTTCACTCGTCGCCCTCACGGTCGCAGTCTCTCTTCTCGCGCCGATGCCGGCGGCCGCCTCGGCGCCAGCCGCCGACGGCTTCACCGCGCGCCCCTCGGCGGTGACGGAAGTGAAGGCGGTCGATGCGCAGTGGACCAGCAAGGGCGCGTCAGTCACGTTCGACTGGCCTGACGCGCAGCGCGCCGCGAAGTACGACGTCTACCTCTCCACGGATTACGACGGCATCGTACACATGACGTCGCCGACCACCTCGGTGACCGCCTCAAAAGTGACCCTCACAGGGCTCAAGGGGGACACCTCCTACACGGTGCGCGTCAACGCGACCAACAGCAAGGGTCGCGGGGTCACCTCCCCTCGCACGGTCCACAAGACGGTGAACGCCGATGATGCCGGTTATCCCTGGTATCCGACGAGACCTGACGGCGTGGGCACCGTGGTGTTCACGGACACCTCGTGGTCTGCCAAGACCGGAGCCACGCTGTCGATGGACTGGCCGGATGTCGCCCGTGCCACCGCGTATGAGGTCTTCGTGTCCACCAGCTTCGACGGCATCGTCGACATGACCGTCCCCACGGTCACCGTCCGTTCCTCAGCGGCGAAGGTCACCGGCCTCAAGCCGGGGACGAAGTACACCGTGCGTGTCGCCGCGACCAACAGCATCAGCCGCGGCTCCTACAGCGCCCGTGTGAAGCAGACCACGGCGACGGAGCTGACGGGCGGCTCGGGATGGCAAACCTCCCGCCCCGGCACGGTCGGCCTCCTCACGTTCACCGGGGCTTCGCTCACCCCGAAAGGAGCGACGCTGACCGTCGACTGGGACGATGTCCCGAATGCGACGAGCTACGTCGTGTTCGCTTCCACGAGCTATAACGGCCTTCTCAACGTGACGAAGCCTGCGGTGACCGTCACCGCCTCGGAGGCCACGATCACAGGCCTCAAGAAGGGGACGAATTACTTCGTCCGTGTGGCCGCTGCCAACAACGTCGGGCGGGGGCCGGCATCGGCCCGCGTGGGTCATGCGACCATCGCGGGCGAGGCGAAGATCGCTCCCGGCACGGCCGAATACTCATTGGCCACCTGGAACGTGTGCTCCAACGTCTGCGCGAACTGGGGCACTCGCAAGGGCATCATCGACCGGCAGATTCGGGAGATGGCGCCGAACATCATCGCGCTGCAGGAAGCGTCGAAATACACCAAGGCGCCGGCTGGCTACGCCTTCGTCGTCAACGACCAGAACGACATCCTCGTGCGCAAAGGTGTCTTCGGAAAGGTCGCGGCGAACAAGAAGGGCAAGACCACCGGGTCTGCCACCTTCGCATCGAAGCACTCCGAGGCGGGGCACGGTGTCGACTGGGCTGCGCTGCGCCACCGCAGTGGCCGATACATGGTCGTCTTCAATGCGCACCTGACCACGGGCACGACGAAGGCGCAGATCAAGCAACGCGAATACGAGGCCTCGAAACTCGCCGATATCGTCGGCTCGACCATGCGTGCCCTGGGCACCTCGCACGGCACGAATCTGCGGAACGCGAGCGTGGCGATCCTCGGAGACATCAACACGAGCAAGTCGACGGGCGGCGACGCGACGCTGTCGGTGCTGAAGAAGCGCGGCTGGTACGACGCGTTCGACCAGGCACGCTCGCTCACACGCCAGCACCACAACTCCGCGAACCCTGACCTGTTGACGACGCCGGTCCTCGGCGTGACGTGGGGCGCCCAAGTGGACAAGGTCCTCGTCAAGCCGTCGCGGACGGTCGTCACCTCATGGGCGCACGCCGGAAAGATGAACGGCAAGAACTACGCGACGCCGCTCGCGTCCGACCACTTCCCGATCCTGGTGAAGGGCTACTTCCGCTGAGGTCCAGGAACGACGAAGCCGGTCGGGGCTCTCGCCACCGACCGGCTTCGTACCTGCGCTTCCACACAGATTCTCTCTGTGCGCGAGGGGGGAGTTGAACCCCCACGCCCTTTCGGGCACTGGCACCTGAAGCCAGCGCGTCTGCCTATTCCGCCACTCGCGCGAACCCGCGTCTCCGCAGGATCAACTTTCCGAGGATATCATGGCGCGAGCCGGTCGGAGAATCGCCCCCAAATCCCATTCCCGCGACCCTGCCAGGGTCTGCAACTAGCATGTACGCACCGGTCCAGACTGCCTGAGGAGCCCCGTGGGACTACTAGACAGCTTCGAGAAGGGGATCGAACGCGCCGTGAACGGTGCGTTCGCGAAGACCTTCCGCAGCGGCGTCCAGCCCGTCGAGATCGCCTCCGCCCTGCGCAGCGAGCTCGACGCGAAGGCCGCCGTGGTCTCGCGTGACCGCATCCTCGTGCCGAACACCCTCGCGGTCCGGCTCGCTCCCGCGGACCACGAGCGCATGCTCGCGATCGGCAGCGCTCTCGACACCGAGCTGAAGCAGCTCGTCGAGACGCACGCCCGTGCCCAGAACTACAGCTTCGCCGGCCCGGTCTCGATCACCCTGAACGCCGACGAGAAGCTCTCCACCGGGACGGTCCGGGTCGACTCCCGTTCCGCGGCCGCCGCCGAGGTCTCGTGGCAGGGCGTCGTGGAGATCGACGGCACGCAGCATCCGCTCGTGAAGAGCCGCACCGTCATCGGGCGCGGATCGGATGCCGACATCACGATCCCCGACGCGGGCACCAGCCGCCGCCACGTGGAAATCCTGTGGGACGGACAGCGCGCGATGGTGCGCGACATGGGGTCGACCAACGGCACCGAACTCAACGGCCAGAAGGTCTCGGAGGCCGCGCTGCCTCCCGACTCCGTCGTGACGATCGGCCGAACCCGCATCACATTCCGTGTCGTCGCGAAGGCGCCGCGCACCCCGTCTCGGTCCGCCGACGACGCGACTCGCATGTTCGACCTCGGAGGCAACGCGTGAGTGAACTGACCCTGCTTCTGCTGCAGATCGGCTTCCTGATCCTGCTGTGGTTCTTCGTCTTCGCTGTCGTGTACTCCCTTCGCGCCGACCTGTTCGGGGTGAAGGTGCGCCGGATGCCGGAACCCGCCCCCGCGGCCGCTCCCGGCCCCATCGCGACGGCGCCCGCCAACGCGGAGACCTCGCTCGTGACCCCCATCGCCCAGCGGCCGGCACCTTCCGGACCGCAGAAGGCCACCGTCGGCACCGTGTCGCGGATCGTCATCACGAGCGGCCCGAAGGCGGGTCTGGAACTGCCCCTCGGCGACGAACCGCTCACCATCGGACGATCGAGCGAGTCGGGTCTGGTCATCCGCGACGACTACACGTCCAGTCACCACGCACGCCTCGTGCTGTGGGGGGAGCAGTGGATGGTGCAGGACCTCGACTCCACCAACGGCACGTGGCACGACGGCGAGCGCGTCGCGTCTCCGGTCCCGGTGATCGTCGGCGCCCCGATCAAGGTCGGCGCCACGACCTTCGAGCTGCGGAAGTAACGGCACGCAGCAATGGTCTTCGAGGGCTCGAGCGCCGCCATCTCGCATACCGGGAAGGTCCGCTCCAACAACCAGGATTCGGGCTTCTGCGGCTCGAACCTCTTCATGGTGGCCGACGGCATGGGCGGGCACGCCGGCGGTGACATCGCCTCGAGCATCGCGGTCCACCACCTGAAGTCCCTCGACCACCCGTTCCCGACCCCGGCGGAGGCCGAGCGCGAGCTTCGCGAGTCGATCACGGATGCCGCGCACATCCTCGTCGACACGGTCGCCGAGCGCCCCGAGCTCGCCGGCATGGGCACGACCGTGAGCGCGCTCTTGATGGTCGATGAGTATGCGGTGATCGCGCACATCGGCGACTCCCGCGTGTATCTGTTCCGCGATGACGTGCTCACCCAGATCACCACCGATCACACCTTCGTGCAGCGCCTCGTTGACTCCGGGCGCATCACCCCCGAAGAGGCCAGGTACCACCCCCGCCGGTCGGTCCTGATGCGCGTGCTCGGCGACATGGCGACCGATCCCGACGTCGACGCGTTCATCATGCAGACCCAGCCGGGCGACCGCTGGCTGATCTGCTCGGACGGCCTGTGCGGCGTCGTGGAGGATACCGCGACCGCCAAGGTGCTCCGCCAGGACCTCGCTCCGGGCCGGACCGCCGACCTCCTCCTCAAGCACGCCCTCGACGCCGGCGCCCCCGACAACGTGACCATCGTCCTGGTCGACGTGGGTGGCCGCCACCCCATGTTCAGCGGCACCGCCACGATCGTCGGCTCGGCCTCCAATCCGAAGGGGATGGAGATCGTAGCCGAGCGGCCGGCGCGCACCGGCTGGTTCCAGACGAGCCGGCAGGCCGCCAACGAGCCGACCCACTTCGAACCCGCCGCCGAGTACCTCGAGGAGCTCATCGAGGAGGACCGGCGCCGCGCCCGCCGGCGTCGCGCATGGTGGTTCGTCGGATTCATCGCCATCGTCCTGGCGATCGCCGCGGCGTGCTTCCTCGCCTACTCGTGGACGCAGACGCGGTACTTCATCGGCGCCGACGAGGACAGCGTCGTCATCTACCGCGGCATCCAGCAGGACATCGGGCCGATCTCCCTGTCCACGCCGTACGACGACACCGGCATCATGATCGCCGATCTTCCCGCCTACCAGCGCCTGTCCGTCGAGCAGACGATCACGGCCCGCTCACTCGAGCACGCCGAGGCGATCGTCGACAACCTCCGTCTGCAGGGAGCGCCATGACCGCGCAACTCGAGACCGACACCACCGTCATCAAGGCACTCCGCAAGCTCCGGATGCCGGCGACGCAGCGCAATCGCGAACTCGGCCTGCTGGTGTTCGCCCTCATCATCACGACCGCCGCGGTCGTGCTGGTCCAGCTCGGAGCCCGCGGCGAGATCGACCCGACCTTCCTGACGTACTGCGGCGGACTCGCGGTGCTCTCGCTGGCGCTGCACATCGTCAACCGCTTCTGCGCCCGTGACGCCGACCCGTTCGTCGTGCCCATCGGCACGCTCCTCACAGGGCTCGGCATCGCGATGATCTACCGCCTCGACATCGCCGACGAAGTCAGCGGATGGTCGTCGCTCGGCCTGCGCCAGCTGGCCTGGGCGACACTCGCGGTGCTCGGTGCGATCGTGGTGGTCATCTTCCTCCGCAACTACCGCGTGCTCTTCCGGTACACCTACCTCTTCGGCGTCGGTGGCATCCTGCTGCTGCTGCTCCCGTTCGTCCCTGGCCTGGGCGTGGAGGCCGGCGCGGACGTCTGGGTGTCGATCGGTGGCGTGTTCTCCTTCCAGCCGGGTGAGCTCGCGAAAATCTGCCTCGCAATCTTCTTCGCCGGCTACCTCGTACGCACGCGCGAGGCGCTCACCTCCGTCGGCACAAAGTTCCTCGGGATCACCTGGCCCAAGGCGCGCCAGCTCGGACCGCTCCTCGTGATCTGGGCGATCTCGATGGGCATCATCGTCCTCCAGCGCGACCTCGGCACCGGCATCCTCATCTTCGGCATGTTCGTCGCGACCCTCTACGTCGCCACCGGGAAGACCAGCTGGGTCATCATCGGCGTGGTGCTGGCGGTCTCCGGTGCCCTCGCCGCCGCTCGCGTTCTGCCGTACGTCGGCGCCCGCTTCGACAACTGGCTCGACGCGTTCAACCCGGCCTACGTCAACGGAAGCAGCTACCAGCTCGTGTCCGGGATCTTCGGTCTCGCGCACGGCGGCCTCATCGGCACCGGGTGGGGCCTCGGCCGCCCCGACCTGACGCCGCTCGCGCACAATGACTACATCCTGCCGAGCCTGGGTGAGGAGCTGGGCCTCGTCGGGGTGTTCGCGGTCCTCGCGCTCTACATGGTGTTCGTGAGCCGCGGCATCCGTGTCGGCATCGCCGGCCAGGATGACTTCGGCAAGCTGCTCGCGACGGGCCTGTCGTTCACCCTCGCGCTCCAGGTGTTCATCATGGTCGGCGGCGTGACCCGCCTCATCCCGCTCACAGGGCTCACGATGCCGTTCCTCGCGGCGGGAGGCTCGTCGCTCATCGCGAACTTCCTGATCATCGCCATCCTGCTGCGCATCTCCGACGCCGTCCGCTCTCGTCCCCGGGTGGTGATCGGATGACCAAGCAGCTCCGCAGACTCAGCGTCGTCGTGCTCCTGATGTTCATCAGCCTGTTCGCCGCGACCAGCTGGATCCAGGTCGCCATTGCGCCCGAACTCGCCGAGAACCCCGAGAACCGCCGCTCGCTCTACGACTCCTACGAGGTGCAGCGCGGCACGATCTTCGCCGGCGGTACCGCGATCGCCTCTTCCGTGCCGAGCGACGACGTGTACAGCTGGTCGCGCACGTATCCGGATGCCGAGATGTGGGCGCCCGTGACCGGTTTCATCAACCCGGTGCTCCGCTCATCGACCGGTCTGGAGCAGGCGATGAGCGCCGCCCTGGCCGGCACCGGCAGCCAGCAGTTCCTCACCCGTGTGGAGCAGATCATCAGCGGCGCCCCGGCGCGCGGATCGAACGTGCTGCTGTCCCTCGACCCCGACGTGCAGAAAGTCGCCTTCGACGCGCTGTCGGGGATGGAGGGCGCTGTCGTCGCCATCCAGCCCGACAGCGGTCGCATCCTGGCGCTCGCGACCAGCCCGAGCTACGACACCAATCTGCTCGCGTCGCACAACAGCTCCCAGGTCAACGCCGCCTACCAGGAGCTCGTGGACGACCCGCTCGACCCGCTCTTCAACCGTGCGATCGCGGGCGACCTCGATCCGCCGGGCTCGACGTTCAAACTCGTCGTCACCGCCGCCGCCCTCGCATCGGGTGAGTACACCCCCGAATCCACGTTCGACAACCCGGCGCAATTCCGCCTTCCCGGCACGGACAACATGCTCCACAACTTCGACCGCGGCACCTGCGGGCCGGGCGAGCAGACGACCCTCGAAACGGCGCTGCGCCTCAGCTGCAACATCCCGTTCGCGATGCTCGCCCTCGAGCTCGGCGACGACGCGATCCGCGAGCAGGCGGAGAAGTTCGGCTTCAACTCCGGCTTCGAGGTTCCCCTCTCCGTCACCGCGTCGAAGTACCCCGAGGGCTTCGATGAGCCGCAGACCGCGCTGAGCGGTCTCGGACAGAGCGACGTGCAGGCGACGCCTCTCCAGATCGCGATGGTCGCAGCCGGGATCGCCAACGACGGCGTCGTGATGAACCCCCGCATGGTCGACCGGGTCGTGGCATCCGATCTGACCGTGCAGGACGAGCCCGCCGACTCCGAGTACGGCACGGCGATGACGCCGGAGGACGCCGAGACGCTGACGCAGCTGATGGTCGCCAATGTCGAAAACGGCGCCGCGAGCGGTGCGAGAATAGACGGTGTCGACGTGGCGGGGAAGACCGGCACGGCGGAGCACAACCCGGGGGATCCGTTCACGCTGTGGTTCACCGGGTTCGCGCCCGCGGATAACCCTGAGGTCGTCGTTGCGGTGATGGTGCAGAACGGTGGAGGGCTCGGCCAAGAGGGCACGAGCAGTGGGATCGCGGCCCCCATCGCGAAACGAGTGATTGAGGCGGTGCTGAGCGAATGAGACCCACTCAGGGTGTGAGCTTCGGTGGACGGTACGAGTTGGATTCTCGCATCGCCATCGGCGGCATGGGCGAGGTCTGGGAAGCGACCGATCACGTCATCGGCCGTACCGTCGCGATCAAGATCCTCAAGGACGAGTACATGGGCGACCCGGGCTTCCTGGAGCGCTTCCGCGCCGAGGCCCGTCACGCCGCGCTCGTCAACCACGAGGGCATCGCCAGCGTGTTCGACTACGGCGAGGAGAACGGCTCCGCGTTCCTCGTGATGGAGCTCGTACCCGGTGAGGCGCTCTCCACGATCCTCGAGCGCGAGGGTCAGCTCTCGACCGAGAAGACCCTCGACATCGTCGCGCAGACGGCGTCGGCGCTTCAGGCAGCCCACGCGGCCGGCCTCGTCCACCGCGACATCAAGCCCGGAAACCTCCTCATCACGCCCGATGGGCGCGTGAAGATCACCGACTTCGGCATCGCCCGCATCGCCGACCAGGTGCCGCTGACCGCGACCGGCCAGGTCATGGGCACGGTGCAGTACCTCTCGCCCGAGCAGGCCTCGGGGCACGCCGCATCCCCCGCGACCGACATCTACTCCCTCGGCATCGTCGCGTACGAGCTGCTCGCCGGGCGCCGCCCGTTCACGGGTGAGTCGCAGGTGGCGATTGCGATGGCGCAGATCAACGACACCCCGCCGCCCCTTCCGGAGGCGATCTCCGAGCCCGTGCAGCGCTTCGTGATGAGCATGATCGCGAAGAAGCCCGAAGACCGACCCGCCTCGACGTCCGCCGTCGCCCGCGCAGCAACCGCACTGCGTCGCGGTGATGTCGCCGGTGCCGCAGCGATCGTGCCCGCCATCGCCGACGCGAACTCGGACGACGAGTTCACCCAGCTGCTGACGGCGGCCGGTGCGACCGGCGCAGCGACGCGGATCCTCCCCACGACGGCATCGGTGCCCGAAGCCGGGGCGGCGGCCGCGGCGAGCCGCACCGACGAGCCCGCTCCGCGCAAGAAGAAGCGCAGCCCGTGGACCTGGCCGCTCATCGCGCTCATCGCGCTCCTCGCCGTGGTCCTCGTGGGTACGGTCATCGCGCTCACCTCACCTCCGCCCGCGGAGGAGCCGGAGCCCACCACCTCCAGCCCCGCGCCCCGGCCGAGCAGCCCATCGCCGACGCCCGCCGAGGCAGCGCCGACGTCCGGCAACCCCGGAGCGCTCGACCTCGAGGGCAAGACCTGCGACGACGCGACCGCCATCCTCGCCGAGAACGACTTCGACAACGTCGTCTGCGAGCGCGGTCGCGCGGCGAGCACGAGCGAAGAGGAGGGGCTCGTCTACGCCGTCGACCCGACCGGGAACGTCGAGTTCTCCCGTCAGATCACGCTGTCGTACTACGACGCCGTGACCCCGATGCAGATCCCGGAGACCCCGAGCCTGCAGGGCCTGAACGCTGACGGCACCGCTACCGCGGGCTCGACCGTCGATGTGGTGTGGAGTGCTTTCCCCTGCCCCTCGGGCACGACCGCGGGCAGCTACACGTTCACTCTCAGCGACGGCATCTTCGCCGACACCGGGGAGTCGACGGGCAGCTTCAGCATCGACGATCGTCCGCTGGCCGTCGTCGCCGCCGATGAAGGATTCCTCGCGGTCACCTACACTGTCACCTGCATGGATGGGGACGACGAACGCACGTCCGAGTCGTCGAGCGAGGCTTCGGCATCCATCACTCCTGCCGCTGAGCCCGCGCCCGAGGAGAGCCCGGCGCCGGAAGAGGGCCAGGGCTGATCGCACGTCCAGGTCGCTCCCTGAAGGGCTCGGATAGGCTTGCCCGCATCCAGTCCTGGGAGTGATGTGTCCGCTGAATCACGCGTGCTGTCCGGCCGCTACCGGGTCGATGACCTCATCGGCCGCGGCGGCATGGCCTCGGTGTACCGTGGCGAGGACCTCACGCTCGGCCGGGCCGTCGCGATCAAGATCCTCGACCCCTCGCTCGCGGCGGACGGAGCCTTCCGAACCCGCTTCCGCCTCGAAGCCCAGTCGGCGTCGAGGATGTCGCACCCCGCGATCGTCCGGGTCTTCGACGCCGGGGAGGACACCCGCACCGACCCCGACGGATCCACTCACCCCGAGCCCTACATCGTCATGGAGTTGGTCAACGGCCGCCTCCTGAAGGACATCGTGGCGGAGGGTCCGCTCTCGGTGGCCGATGCCCTGCGCCTGACCGACGGCATCCTCGAGGCCCTCGAGTATTCGCATCGCGCCGGCGTCGTGCACCGCGACATCAAGCCGGGCAACGTGATGGTGACGGATGCCGGTCAGGTGAAGGTCATGGACTTCGGCATCGCCCGTGCGGTGTCGGACTCCTCCTCGACGGTCGCCGAGACGACGTCGATCATCGGCACCGCTTCGTACTTCTCCCCTGAGATGGCCAAGGGCGATCCCGTCGACGCCCGTGCGGACATCTACTCGGCGGGCATCGTGCTCTACGAACTCCTCACCGGCCAGCCGCCGTTCCGTGGAGAGAATGCGATCGCGGTCGCCTACCAGCATGTGAGCGAAGCGCCTGTGCCGCCTTCCGAAGTGAGCGAAGCCGTTCCCCGCGGGCTCGACGCGATCGTCCTCCGCGCGCTCGCGAAGGATCCGTTCCAGCGCCCGCAGACTGCGGCTGCGTTCCGCGAAGCGCTGACCGCTGCCGCAGGCGGGCGCGCGCCCAGCAAGCGGAAGGTCGATGCGCTCAGCCACGAGCTGTACGGACCCGACCCCCGCCAGGCCGCCGAGACGGCGCGGTCGCTTCGGCAGCTGAGCAGCGACGAGACGATGCGCCGCACCCAGGCGGGCCCTCCCGTGGCGTGGGTCTGGGCCGGCATCGCGCTACTCGCGGTGCTGCTCGTGTCTGTCTTCATCTGGGTGAGCGCCTTCCGCCCCGCGGGGGAAGAGGTCACCCCGAACGCTCTCATCGTTCCCGACGTCGGCACGATGACGTGGGATCGCGCGGAAGAGGTGCTCACCGACGCCGGTTTGCAGTACCGCCGCACCGTGGAGCCCAGCGCGGACGTAGTCGAGGAGTCGGTCATCCGCACCAACCCCGTCGCGGGGACGAGCGTCGCGGCTGACGACGAGATCGTCGTCTACGTCTCGAGCGGCGTCGAGACAGTGGCGGCACCGCCGCTGGAGTCGTTGACGCTGAAGGAGGCGACCGACGCCCTGGAGGATGCCGGTCTCTCGCTCGGCGCTGTGAGTCGGCGGAGCGATCCCGATCTCACGAAGGACACCGTCATCAGCGCATCCGTCGATGACGTGCTGATCTCGACCTCAGACGAGATCCCCGAGGGCACCGCGGTCGACCTCGTGATCGCGACGGGCACCGTGACGGTGGAGGATTTCGCGCTGAACTACACCGCGAAGAAGGCCGAGGAGATCCTGGAGTCCGACGATTACGGGCTCACGGCGATCATCGAAGAGGACCCGGCCTGCCCGGGCACCGACCCCCCGATGGTCAAAGCGCAGTCGCTGGTGGGCGACGTTCCCGTGCACTCGGAGATCACCCTCACCGTCTGCAGCGGCTGAGCTCAGCCGACCTCGCGGTGGGGCGAGAGCCGCGCCCCGCGGGACGCCGCACCCGCGAGGCCGATGCTCTCCAGCCAGTTGCCGATCATGCGGTATCCGCCCTCGGTGAGCACACTCTCGGGATGGAACTGGACCCCTTCGATCGCAAGGGTCCGATGCGCGATGCCCATGATCACCCCGGACGGCGTCGTCGCCGTCACCCGCAGTCCCGATGGGAGGGTGTCCGGCTCGATCGCGAGGGAGTGATACCGCGCCACCCGCACCGCCGACGGGATCCCGTCGAACACCCCGCTGCCGTCGTGGCGGAGCGTCGACGTCCGCCCGTGCATCAACTCGCTCGCGTGACCCACGGCGCCACCGAAGGCGACGGCGATCGCCTGATGACCGAGGCACACTCCGAGCAGCGGTCGCCGCGATCGTGCACAGGCATGGACCACGGCGATCGAATCGCCCGCGTCCTCCGGAGTCCCGGGGCCCGGCGAAAGGAGTACACCGTCGTAGCCCGCACCGGCGCGGGTGACGGCGTCACCGGCATCCGCCTCGATCAGATCGACCTCGGCGCCGAGCTCCTGCAGGTACCCGACGAGCGTGTGTACGAAGCTGTCGTGGTTGTCGACCAACAAGACACGGATGCCGCGCGGCAGCGGCGCCGCGATGGTCTCGGACACTCAGCCGCTGCCGATCGTCGAATCCTCGGCGGGATTGACGAACGTGAACACCCACGGGAACACGTGGAAATAGAGCAGGTAGAGAACCGCGGTCAGCAGGATGAGGAGGATCAGCACGCGCACCCACCACGGACCGGGAAGGACGCGCCACAGTGCGGCGTACATCAGGCGGACACTCCATCGGTCAGGGAAGCGGGCGGACCGTCGCCGCGCGGGGTGAACTCGTCGAAGACGGCGTAGGCGATGATGCGCTCGAGCATGTTCAGCTTCGGAGCGCAGCTGGTGAGGGTGAGGTAGCGACCGTCGGCCTCGACACCCTTCTGGTTCGGCACGGGCAGGAGCACTTCGACCTGGGTGTCCTGCACGTATTCGAGTGACCGGAACCGGTACGTGTACCAACCGGCCTTGGTCTCGATGACGATGGCGTCGCCGATGACGAGCTCGTCGATCGGATCGAACGCGGCCCCCGAGGTCCACCGGTGCGCGGCGTAGGCCGTGTTGCCGATCTCGCCGGGCATCGCGGTATCGGGGTAATGTCCGATCTCGCCCTTGTCGAGGATGTCGGGTCGGGTGATGCCCGAGGCGATGCTGAACTTCCAGTCTGCGCCGAACCGCGGAACCCGCATGATGCCGAACAGATCGCCGTGGTCCTGCTCCCCGAGCACGGGGATCGTGATGTCCGCGGGGTCTGCAGGAGTGGGCGCCGGGTTCGACGGCGCCGGCTGTTCATCCTGCGGCTCCGCCGCCCACTGTTGCGCGAGCGCGTCGGCCTCGGCGTGCTTCTGACTGGAGATGATCACGTCACCCACCCACGTGTGCCAACTGACGTACAGCAGTGCGAGAACGCCGAGGGTCACGAGGATCTCGCCGAACACACTCAAGAACGTGGCGCGCGGCCGAGGACGGCTCCGGCGGGCGCGATGCGCGCGACGGGACGTGGGCTCCACGGGAGCGAGGGGCTCGGTCACGTTCGGATTCTAACCAGCGCGGGCTGTGGCGAGGCTGGCAGGTAGACTTTGGCCCATGGCACGTGGAGACAAGGACGAGGATCAGCTCATCGAGCCCCAGGGCGACGCCGCCCCCAACCCGGTGTGGTTCAAGCCGATCATGCTCGGCCTCATGCTGATCGGTCTGGTCTGGATCATCGTCTTCTACCTGAGCGGTCAGGGACTCCCCGTCCCCGGCATCGGTGCGTGGAACCTCGTTATCGGCTTCGGGATCGCCTTCATCGGCTTCCTGATGACGACCCGCTGGCGCTGAGCTGCGGCATCCGTCCGACAGGAATTACACCGGTGTGATTCATCCCCATGTGTGGATGAGCCTGTGGATAACTCAGCCGTAGACGATCGGCGCGACGCCGAAGATCAGCGCAAGCAGGAGCACTCCGACACCTGACAGCAGCAGGATCTGCGTACGCTGCTGACGCACTGCACGGGTGCGCGAGAAGATCCATCCGATCAGCAGGCCGACCAGCCCGCCGCCGATGTGCGCCTGCCAGGAGATCCCCGCGCCCGGCAGGAACGAGATCACCAGGTTGATGCCGAGGAGGACGAGGATCGGGAACACGTTCACCCCGAGATTCCGCCCTATGATGAGCATCGCGCCCAACAGACCCCACACGGCTCCGGACGCTCCGACCACGGTCACCCCCGGGGCGAGGAGGGCGACCAGCGCCGACCCGCCGACGGCGCTGAGCAGGTAGAGGGCGAGGAACCTGCCCCGTCCGAGGAGCGGTTCGAGCGAGCGCCCGAGCGCCCAGAGGGCGAGCATGTTGAGCGCGACGTGCCAGATCCCGGAGTGCACGAATATCGCCGTGACGATGCGCCACGGCTCCAGTGGATAAAACGGGTGGCCGGGGAAGGTGAAGATGCTGTTGAACGCCAGGAATCCTCGGACCTCTCCACCGATCCCCGGGATCAACCCGACGAGGAACAGGGCGACCGTGACGATCAAGATCGCATAGGTCGCGACCGGTCGGTCGCCCGACGCGCGCCGCATGATGCGCTTCGGCATCCGACGGACATTCGTCGCGCGCTGTTCCTTCTTCTGCTCGCCCAGGCATTCCGGGCAGATCACACCGACCGGCATGGGCGTCTGGCACTCATGGCAGATCGTGCGCAGGCATCGCTGGCAGAGCACGAAGCTCTGACGATCGGGATGCCGGTAGCAGAAGTCGTCCGGGTTGCTCCGGGGATCGGGGGAGCTCACGTCTGGGTCAGGCCGCCGCGATGTCGATCGACGAGATCACGACGGGCTCGACAGGACGGTCCTGCGCGCCGGTCTTGACCTGGCTGATCGCGTCGACGACCGCGCGGGAGGCGTCATCGGCGACCTCACCGAAGATGGTGTGCTTGCCGTTGAGCCACGGGGTCGGGTCGGTGGTGATGAAGAACTGCGAACCGTTCGTGCCCTCTGCCTTGCCGGTGATGGCGTTGCGGCGGAGCCCCGCGTTGGCCATGGCGAGCAGGTACGGCTTGGCGAAGGTCAGCTCGGGGCTGATCTCATCGTCGAAGTTGTAGCCGGGGCCACCGATGCCCTGACCGAGCGGGTCGCCGCCCTGGATCATGAATCCGGGGATGATGCGGTGGAAGATGACGTCGGTGTACAGGGGGCCTTCGCCGGGCTTGCCCGTTGCAGGGTGGGTCCAGTCCTGGGAGCCATCGGCGAGGCCGATGAAGTTCTTGACAGTGCGCGGCGCCTGGTCGCCGAACAGGTTGACGACGATATCGCCGTGGTTGGTGTGCAGGGTCGCGACAGCG
The DNA here is from genome assembly GCF_043427715.1 of Microbacterium sp. Lineage (GTDB taxonomy): Bacteria > Actinomycetota > Actinomycetes > Actinomycetales > Microbacteriaceae > Microbacterium. The sequence continues at coordinate 25,483 of NZ_JBHWTD010000014.1, forward strand.
GAGTGAATCGGCATACTCATCATTCTCTCACCCGCAACCCCCTTGGCCGCCGGGATCGTTCTGGCAGGATGGGGTCAAACGTCCCCGGATGATCACCGGAAAAGGGAGGGCACACCGTGAGCCTCAACCGCAAGCGCAAGAAAGAACTCCGCAAGCTGCAGAGTCAAGCGAACAAGCTGTGGGAGTCGCAGCAGGTCCTGGTCGCGCAGGCAGGCGATGTCGCGCGCGAAGCCGGCCGCCAGTTGGGCAATTACAACCGTGAGCACATCGTGCCGACGGTTCAGCACTCGTACGAGCGCTACGCCGCCCCGTACGTGCAGAAGGGCGTCCAGACCGGCCGCAGCGTGCTGAACGATGCGATCGTCCCCGCCGCGGGCGCGGTCGTCGGCACCGCGATGTCGGTGTGGGATGTCGCCAACGAGAAGCGAAACCGCATCGCCCGCGGCAAGAGCTTGGGTGACTTCGATTTCGCCGCCTTCAAGAAGCAGGCCGCGAAGGCCGGTGCGAAGGCGACGAAGCAGATGACCATCGCGGCGCCCGCGAAGAAGGGGATGGGCGCCGGTGGCGTCATCGCCCTCATCCTGGGTGTCGCCGCCGCAGCCGGTGTGCTGTACGCGGCGTGGCAGACGCTTCGGGCAGACGACGAGCTGTGGGTTGCCGACGACCCGCTGCGCGCACCGGATGCCTGAATCCGTTCACTCACCGTCGGAGCGCGTCGCAGAAGCGGCGCGCTCCCGGTCTTTGCGCGTGGAGTTCCGTGAACGTCCCGCCGCCGAGAGCCTTGAGGAAGCGGCATCCCTTCTGGGTCTCCAGCCTGCGGACATCGTGAAGACGCTCGTCGTCAAACGCACCGACGACACGTATCTGTTCGCGCTGATCCCAGGAGACCGTGCCATCTCCTGGCCGAAACTCCGGGCCGTCGTCGGAGTCAACAAGCTCCGCCTGCCTGAGCCCGAACTCGCCCTCGCCGCAACCGGCTTCGAGCGCGGCACGATCACGCCGATCGGCAGCAGCACCGACTGGCCGGTGTTCGCCGATGAGAGCATCGTGGGCCGGCGCATCGCGATGGGAGCCGGCGCACACGGCTACAGCGCTTTCGTCGATGCAGACGAGCTCATCCGGGCCTACTCGGCGACGGTCGCCGACATCTCGGAGGAGCGCAGCGGCTGAGTCAGCCTCCGACGGGGAGCCCGGCCATGCGCACCGCGGCATCGACCAACGCGACCTTCGTCAGCGCGGGGAGCTCGCTGAACGCGAACCATGCGGCTTCATCGGTCGAGCCGTCGATCTCGTTTCGCAGGTCGCCGCCGACGATGTGCGCTCGATAGACGATCCGGAGCGCCTGCAGGGGACCCTCGCCGTGGATCCGGTCGCGCGCGGAGATGACGTGCGAATCGACACCCAGGACGCCGTCGAGTTCCACGTGAAACCCAGTCTCCTCGAAAACCTCCCGCACGGCTGCGTCGGCCGGGTGCTCGCCGGGGTCGAGTCCGCCCCCGGGGAGCGTCCACGCCGGGCGGCGGGCGTCGTTCCAATGCGCGAGGAGGATGCGATCGGCATCCGTGATGACGGCGTACGCCGCGACCCTCATGTCCACGCGATCACCCTAACGCGCCAGGGCCGTGGCAACGATGGTGAGGGAAACAGAACGCCGGCCACGAGGGCCGGCGTTCGGGGAGATTGTGGAGCCTAGGAGATTCGAACTCCTGACATCCTGCTTGCAAAGCAGGCGCTCTACCAACTGAGCTAAGGCCCCCGGTGCGGTGACGGTGGGGCTACCAGGACTTGAACCTGGGACCTCTTCATTATCAGTGAAGCGCTCTAACCGCCTGAGCTATAGCCCCGTCGTTGTCGGCTCTCGCCGTCCAACCTCCAAGACTTTACCCGAAGGGGAGGCCATTTGACGAATCGCGATGACGCGTCGGGCGCGTCATGGATCGGTTCTGGTTCACTGGCGTCATGACCGAGGCGACGCACACCGAACCGCACGATGCCAGCGTGGGCGCCAAACTCAACTGGCTCCGCGCCGGAGTGCTGGGCGCGAACGACGGGATCGTGTCCGTCGCCGCCGTGGCCGTCGGTGTGGCGGGCGCCACGACGCTGATCGGACCGATCCTCACGGCCTCCCTGGCGGCTCTCGTCGGCGGCGCGATCTCGATGGCGCTGGGCGAGTACGTCTCCGTGAGCAGCCAGCGGGACACCGAGCGTGCCCTCATCGCCAAGGAGAAGCGTGAGCTCGCCACGATGCCCGAGGAGGAGCTCGCCGAACTCACCGAGCTCTATCGCGTTCGCGGACTCTCCCCGGAGACCGCGGAACGTGTGGCCGTGGAGCTGACCGCGCACGACGCCCTCGCCGCCCACCTGGAAGTCGAACTCGGGATCGACCAGGAGGACCTGACGAACCCGTGGCACGCCGCGCTCTCGTCAGCCGTGGCATTCGTGCTGGGTGCACTGCTGCCACTGCTTGCGATCCTGCTCCCGCCGCCGGAATGGCGCGTGCCGGCGACGTTCATCGCCGTCCTCATCGCGCTTGCGATCACCGGGACGGTGTCGGCGGCACTGGGCGGCGCGAAGAAGCTCCGCGCGACGACGCGTCTCGTGGTGGGCGGTGCGCTCGCCCTCGCGGTGACGTGGCTGCTGGGCGTCCTGCTCGGCACGACGGTGGTCTGACTCAGGGGAGTCAGCCGTGTGAGCGCGGGCTGGCTCAGTTGGAGGTGAAGCCGACGAGCAGGCCGCCGGTCACCTTGACCATGAGGTTGTAGATGCCCGCCACGACGGCACCGAGCACCGTCACGACGATCAGGTTCAAGATCGCCACCACGGCGGCGAAGGCCATCACCTGCGGCAGACTCAGGAAGGCGCCCAGCGTGAAGCTGTTGTCGGTGACCGCGCCGAGGAGCTCGTCGACCTGCGAGATGAGTCCCGTGGACTGCACGACCAGGAAGACGAGGAACGTCGACACCACCGTCACGATCGCGAGTGCGACCGCCGCGAGGAACGACAGCTTCACGGCAGACCAGAAGTCGACGTAGACCAATCGCAGGCGAACCTGCTTCGTGTTCGTCTTGCTGGAGGACTTCTTGGCCAGCTTGTCGGCTACCGTGCTCATGCGTCACTCTTCTCGGGGGTCTCGGGTGCCGATTCGGGTTCCTCGGCGGCGATGTCCTCCGCCAGTCCACGCTCGCCGTTTCGGGCGATGGCGAGGATGCGGTCGTCATCGTCCGGACGGGCGAACACCACGCCCATCGTGTCGCGACCCTTGGCGGGGACCTCGGCAACGGCCGAGCGTACCACCTTGCCGCTGGCAAGGACCACCAGCACCTCGTCGACCTCGCTGACGATCAGACCGCCCGCGAGCTCGCCGCGATCGTCGTTCAGCTTGGCCACCTTGATGCCGAGGCCGCCACGTCCCTGGACGCGGTACTGGTCGACCGAGGTGCGCTTGGCGTAGCCGCCGTCGGTCACGACGAACACGTACCCCTCCTCGCGGGCGACCGAGGCAGACAGCAGGCTGTCCCCGGCTCGGAAGGACATCCCCTTCACACCCTCGGTCGGCCGGCCCATCGGGCGCATCGACTCGTCGGTCGCGGTGAAGCGCAGCGACATACCCTTGCGGGAAATGAGCAGGATGTCGTCGGTGCTGTCGACCAGGAGGGCGGAGACCAGCTCGTCGCCGTTCTCCTCGTCCTGGCCGCGCAGCTTGATGGCGATGATGCCGCCCTGGCGGTTCGTGTCGTACTCGCGGAGCGGCGTCTTCTTGATCTTGCCGTCGCGGGTGGCGAGCACCAGGTACTCGGCCGTCGCGTAGTCGCGGATGTCGAGGATCTGCGCGATCTCCTCGCCCGGCTGCAGCGCGAGCAGGTTCGCGACGTGCTGGCCCTTCGCGTCGCGGCCGGCCTCGGGGAGCTCGTAGCCCTTTGCGCGGTACACGCGGCCCTTGGTCGTGAAGAACAGCAGCCAGTGGTGCGTGGTCGTGACGAAGAAGTGCTCGACGACGTCGTCCGCCCGGAGCTGCGCGCCCTTGACGCCCTTGCCTCCGCGGTGCTGCGAACGGTAGTTGTCACTCCGGGTGCGCTTGACATACCCGTTGCGCGTGACGGTGACGACGATCTCCTCTTCGGGGATCAGGTCCTCCATCGACATGTCGCCGTCGAAGCCGTGCAGGATGTGCGTGCGACGCTCATCGCCGAACTTCCCGACGATCTCGCCGAGCTCTGTCGAGATGATGTCGCTCTGGCGCTGGCGCGAGGTCAGGATGTCGTTGAGGTCGGCGATCTTGAGCTCGAGCTCGTTCGCCTCGTCGATGATCTTCTGACGCTCGAGGGCGGCAAGGCGACGCAGCTGCATCAAGAGGATGGCATCCGCCTGCGCGTCGTCGATCTCGAGGAGCTTCTTCAGGCCCTCGCGCGCCTCGTCGACGGTGGGCGAGCGCCGGATGAGGGCGATGACCTCGTCGAGCGCATCGAGCGCCTTGAGGTAGCCGCGCAGGATGTGCATGCGCTTCTCGGCCTCGCGCAGACGGTACTGCGTACGACGGACGATGACCTCGAACTGGTGGGTCAGCCAGTAGCTGACGAAACCGTCGAGCGGCAGCGTGCGGGGCACGCCGTCGACGATCGCGAGCATGTTGGCGCCGAAGTTCTCCTGCAGCTGGGTGTGCTTGTACAGGTTGTTCAGCACGACCTTCGCGACCGCGTCGCGCTTGAGGACGATGACGAGCCGCTGACCGGTGCGGCCCGAGGTCTCGTCACGCAGGTCGGCGATGCCGCCGACACGGCCGTCCTTGACGAGGTCGGCGATCTTCACGGCCAGGTTGTCCGGGTTCACCTGGTAGGGCAGCTCGGT
>NZ_JBHWTD010000015.1:0-9437 GCF_043427715.1 Microbacterium sp.
ACGTCCTCCCCGTTCACGCCGCGCACCCACCACCGGACCGCGCCCCAGGCGCGGGCCAGCGGCGCGGCGGAGGCGCTCCGGGAGGCGCCGACGTCGGAGGTCACGTCAATGCCCCCGGACCGGCTGCTTCTCCGCCGGCAGCGCGTCCCACTGCGCCTGGATCTCCTTCTCCTCCGCCGTGGCGATCAGGCCGGACGGGGCGAAGCGCCGCGAGGGCACGTACGGGTCCTGGTGGTCGACGACCTCCGTGGTGCGGAACGCGCGGATGGCGGCCAGGACCGAGGTGGTGATGACGATCAGCGCCAGCACGAGGAAGACGATCGAGAGGGTGCCCTGCACGAAGGTGTTGCGCACCACGGCCTCCATGGCCTCGGGGGTCTTCGCCGCCTTGAAGCTCGTCTGACCGGCGGCCAGCGCGTCCTTGAACGCGGTGTGCTGGGCCCAGTAGCCCACCGCGGGCACCGGGGAGAAGATCTTGTGGAAGCTGGCCACCGTGGTCACCACGGTGATGAACGCCAGCGGCAGCGCCACGATCCACAGGCCCCGGAAGTCCCGGCGGCGCGCGACGATCGTCAGGACGACGGCGAGCGCGATCGCCGCGAGCAGCTGGTTGGCGATGCCGAACAGCGGGAAGAACGTGTTGATGCCGCCGAGCGGGTCGGTCACGCCGAGGATGAGGATCGCTCCCCAGCCGGCGACCATGACCGCCGTCGTGATCCAGACGCCCGGACGCCACGAGACGTCACGGAACTTGGGGACCCACGCACCGATCGAGTCCTGCAGCATGAAGCGCGCGACACGGGTGCCGGCGTCGACGGCGGTGAGGATGAACAGCGCCTCGAACATGATGGCGAAGTGGTACCAGAACGCCATCATCGCGGGGCCGCCGAGGGCCTGTTGCATGATGTGGGCGAGGCCGAGCGCAAGGGTCGGGGCACCACCGGTGCGGGAGACCACCGACTCCTCACCGACGGCCGCGGCCGTGCTGGTGAGCATCTCGGGGGTCAGGTTCACCCCGGCGATCCCGAGCGAGTTCACGAAGGCGACGGCTCCCTCGACGGTGCCTTGAGTGGCCGCAGCCGATGCGTTCATCGCGTAGTAGATGCCCTGGTCGATCGAGATCGCGGCGACGAGCGCCATGATCGCGACGAAGGACTCCATGATCATGCCGCCGTACCCGATGAAGCGGGTCTGACGCTCCTTCTCGACGAGCTTGGGCGTCGTGCCCGAGGAGATCAGTGCGTGGAAGCCCGACAGCGCTCCACACGCGATCGTCACGAACAGGAAGGGGAACAGTGGACCGGCGAACACCGGCCCGGTGCCTTCGAGGGCGAACTCGGTGACGGCGGGGACGGTGATCTCGGGCCGGACCAGCACGATCGCCCCGGCGAGCATGACGATGACGCCGATCTTCATGAAGGTCGACAGGTAGTCGCGGGGCGCGAGCAGCAGCCAGACGGGGAGGACCGCGGCGATGAAGCCGTAGATGATGATGCCCCACGCGATGACGGTGCGGTCGAGGTGGAGGAACTCCTGGCCCCACGCGGTCTCGGCGACCCAGCCGCCGGCGACGATCGCGGCGATGAGCAGGATGAAGCCGATGATCGAGACCTCGGTGACCTTGCCGGGACGGAGATAGCGCAGGTACAGGCCCATGAACAGGGCGATCGGGATCGTCATCGAGACGGAGAAGACACCCCACGGGCTCTCACCGAGCGCGTTGACGACGACCAGCGCGAGGATCGCGACGATGATCAGCATGATCAGCAGCGACGCGATGATCGCTGCCGTGCCACCGATCTTGCCGAGCTCCTGACGCGCCATCTGGCCGATGGTGCGGCCACCGCGCCGCATCGAGAAGAAGAGGACGGTGTAGTCCTGGACGGCACCGGCGAGCACGACGCCGACGATGATCCAGATCGTGCCGGGCAGGAAGCCCATCTGCGCGGCGAGCACGGGGCCGACGAGCGGGCCGGCGCCGGCGATGGCGGCGAAGTGGTGCCCGTAGAGCACGCGGCGGTCGGTGGGGACGTAGTCCTTGCCGTCCTGCTTGACCTCGGCCGGGGTGGCGCGGCGGTCGTCGGGACGGAGCAGGTACTTCTCGACGACCTTGGAGTAGAACCGATAGGCGATGAGGTACGTCGCCACAGCGGCGAACACGAACCAGATCGCGTTGACGGTCTCGCCGCGGACGATGGCGAGCATCGTCCAGCCGAGTCCGCCGATGAGGCCGATGGCCACCCAGAGGATGATCTTCATCGGGGTCCAGCGGCCGTCCTTGACCTTCTGTTCCTCGGTGAGGGCGACGGGGGGAAGCGACGGATCCGGTCGGACTCCGGCATCCGGGTCGAGCGTGGTGTCCTTGCCACGGCGCGACGGTGCAGACATGGTGACTCCTTCATGCGCGTCTTTGCGTGCGCCTCAGCGTAGGAAGACGGATGCCGCGCGGTCCGCGCCGCCGCGCCCGCGATGCGCCGAGCGGCGTCGCCGCTGCGACGAACGGCATCCGCTCCGGGTGGGGAGGAGAGACTCTGGCGTGGCGCGCGGGCGGGACTCTAGGTTGGGAGGCACGCGAGAGAGGGGCACCACCGTGACCGAAACACCCACCCGGGTTGTGCGCAACGACGAGCGGAACCGTTACGAGATCCTCATTGACGACACGGTCGCCGGCTTCACCGTGATCGAACCGGACGAGCAGGGCCGGACGGTCCTGCCCCACACCCGGATCGACCCGGCCTACAGCGGCCGAGGGCTCGGCGAGTCCCTGGTCGGGGAGGCGCTCGCCGACCTGGCCGAACGCGGCGACACGGTCGTGCCGGTCTGCCCCTTCGTCGTGAAGTACGTGCGGAACAATGAGGTTCCGGGTCTCGAGGTGTCGTGGCGGCCCACCGCCGACGACGCCGGCAGCGAGGCTGCAGAGCCGGAATGACGCGGCTCGATCTCGACCCGACCGAGACCCGCGAGGCGCCCGCATCGTGCGATGGACCACGGTCGTTGCTCCTTGAGGCGCGGGAAGTGCCGCTCGGGGGCGTGCGCGGCATGACGGTGCACCGTTCGCTGCCGCAGCGCCAACTGCCGATGATCGGCGCGTGGTGCTTCCTCGACCGGTTCGGCCCGCAGGTGACGACCATGCGCGTGGAGCCGCACCCGCACATCGGTCTGCAGACGGTCACATGGCCGTTCACGGGCCAGACCCGTCACCGCGACGCGCTCGGCTCTGATGTCGTCATCAAGCGCGGCGAGCTGAACATCATGACCAGCGGAGCCGGGATCTCCCACTCCGAGTACTCCGTCGGCGACGGTCCGGTCGCCACCGATGCGCTGCAGCTCTGGGTGGCGCTCCCCGAGTCCCGTCGCCATGGTGAGCGCGACTTCGAACGGCACACCAACCTCCCGATCGCGGAGTTCGAGGGTGGCGCGGCCGCCGTGGTCGTGGTCGGCGAGCTCGCCGGCATCCGCTCTCCCGCCACCGTCTACACGCCCATCGTCGGCGCCGAGGTGTTCCTCCCCGCGGGCACCCGCATCACCCTGCCGCTCGAGCCGGGATGGGAGCACGCCGTCGTGGGCGTCGACGGCGAGCCGCTCGTCTTCGCCGACACCGACCCGACCGCCGTTCCCGTCAACGGTCTGCTCTATCTGGGCCTCGGCCGCACCGGGATCGAGCTCGAATCGGCGACGGATGCCACGGTGTTCCTGCTCGGCGGCGAACCGTTCGAGAGCGACATCGTCATGTGGTGGAACTTCGTCGGCCGCAACCACGACGAGATCGTCGCGGCGCGGGACGCCTGGGAGGCGGGATCGGAGCGCTTCGGGCACGTCGTCGGCCATGGCGATGAGCGCATACCGGCGCCGCCCCTGCCGACCGTCCGACTCACTCAGCGACGACGGCGGAGCTGAGAGCGGCGTCGACCGGCGACCGACCCGCGGATGCCGGATCGAACAGGCGGCGCGGATGCCCCGAGCTGCCGGTGACCCGGGTCGACCGCGCGCGGGGAGCCGCGGGGGGGATTCGCGACCTCCTCACCCGGCTCCGGCGCAGCCGAATCGGGCACGAGAGCCTCGCGGACGATGCGCCGCGGGTCGTACTGCCGCGGGTCGAGGGAGCGCCAGTCGTCGGCAGTGAGACCGACCTCGGTCTCGGCGCGTGCCCGCGCGGCATCCACGATGCTGCGGAGCGCACGGATCAGCTCGCCGAGACGCTGCGCGAGCGCAGGGAGCCGGCTCGGGCCGATGATCATCGCCGCCAGGAACGCCACGAGGACGAGCTTCTCGACGCTGAGCCCGAACATCAGGCGGCCGCCCTTCGCCGGTCATGCAGCCAGGCGATCGCGATGGCGGCGGCGAACAGCGCACTCATCGGAATCTCTGCGGCATCCATGCGTCGCCTATGACGGATGCCGATCCTTTTGCACGGCCCGCCCCGATCCCGGCGTTCCGCGCGCCGATACGCTGGAAACGTGGCCCGGACCCTCTCGACGCGTGTGCTCCTCGTCTGCGCCGCGATCGGTGTGGCGACGGGAATCCTCGGCGGGATTGCGGGCCTGCTGACTCCGGTCGTCCTCGTCGCCGCGCCGTTCGCCTACGGGCTCGTCCTCGGCTCGCACGTCCTGCCCGGGATCATCGCGCAGCAGGTCTTCCGGCTGCCGCTGGTCGCGCTCACGACCCACCTGCTCGCCGCTCTCGTCGCCACCGCCGCCAACCCGGCCTGGATCGGTCGCTTCATCGGGACCGCCCTCCTGTTCGGCGCGATCCAGGAGGGCATCGCCGCGCTGACCCGGTACCGCGCGTGGGGCGCGTGGCGGTTCCTGCTCTCCGGCGCGATCGTGGGCGTCGTGGTCGCCGTCGTCGTCTTCTTCGTCGCCGACCTGGCGACGCTGCCCCCGTGGGCGCAGATCACCTACCTCGCCATCTCGGTGCTCGGCCCCGTCGCCTGGACGGCGGCAGGGCTCGCCGTCGGCGAACAGCTGCGCCGCGCCGGCGTCGCCCGCCGGGTCTGACACACGGTTGGCCCTCAAGTTAGGGCAGGCTAACCTGGAGGGACAGCTTCCCTCGGTTTGGACCCTCCGTGACCTCTGCCGCTCCCGGCAACGCCGCGGCCGAGGCGCCGCGCGACCGCCCGACGCCCCCGCCGCTGCTGCGCGTGCGCGACCTCGCGGTCACACACGAAGGCGAAGACGCCGCGACCCCGGCATCCGTGACCTTCGAAGTCGCACCGGGCGAGGTCGTCCTCGTGCTCGGGCCGAGCGGATCAGGCAAGTCGACCCTCGCGCTCGCGCTGAACGGACTCATCCCCCACGCCGTTCCCGCCCGACTCACCGGCTCGGTGCTCGTCCACGGGACGGACACCACCGCGGCATCCGTCGCCTCACTCGCGCGCCACGTCGGCATGGTCTTCCAGGACCCTGATGCGCAGCTGATCACGGGAACCCTCCGCGACGACGTGGCGTTCGGCCCCGAGAACCTCCTGCTGCCGGTCGACGAGGTCCTCGGGCGCACCGAGCGGGCACTCCGCCAGGTCGGTCTGTGGGAGCGGCGCGACGAGAACCCCGACCGCCTGTCGGGCGGCGGCAAACAGCGGCTCGCGATCGCGTCGGCGCTGGCCATGGGGTCCGACCTGCTCGTCCTCGACGAGCCGACCGCCAATCTCGACCCCGCCGGCATCGACGACGTGTACGACGCCCTCCGCACCGTCGTGGCCGACGGCCGCTCGATCCTGCTCGTCGAGCACAATCTCGACGCGGCGGTGCAGCTCACCGACCGGGTCGTGGTGCTCGACGCCGACGGCCGGACGGTCGCCGTCGGCGGTGTCGACGCCGTCCTGCGGGACCACGCCGAGGAGTTGCACGACCTCGGCGTGTGGCTGCCGGTGTCGACGATGGCGGCGCTGTCGCTGCGGCGAGCCGGCTGGTCGTTCGAACGGATGCCGCTGACCCCGGCCGAACTGCGCGACGCACTCGAGGCCGCTGAGGCTCCGGCGGGGTGGGCACCGGGCGGCGGCGTACCGAATGCAGGTGGAACGGGCGCATCCGGCGTCGACGGCGCCGAAAACGCGGCTTTCTCCCTGCATTCGGCACAGCTCACGCACGAGACCACTGCCGCGCCCGTCATCGACGTGCGGGGCCTCACCCTGCAGAGGGGCCGCCGGCCGGTGCTGCACGACGTGGCCCTGCAGGTCGGTGCCGGAGAGTTCGTCGCCGTCGTCGGGGCGAACGGCGCCGGCAAGACGAGCCTCGTCCAGGCGATCGCGGGCGTGATCCCGCCGCCGCGCGGCACCGTCTCCGTGGACGGCGCCGACCCCGCCCGCACGGCGCTGCGCGACCTGTCTCGCCGCATCGGCTTCGTGTTCCAGAACCCCGAGCACCAGTTCATCTCGCCCACGGTGTTCGACGAGCTCGCGCACGGTCTCCGCGGCCGGGGGCTCCCCGCCGACGAGGTGCGGGCGCGCACCATGGCGATGCTCGAGCGCTTCGGCCTCGCGGGCAAAGCGGACGTGCACCCGTTCCTGCTCTCGGGCGGCCAGAAGCGGCGCCTCTCGGTCGGCACCGCGCTCATCGGCGGCGCGCCGATCCTCGCGCTCGACGAGCCGACGTTCGGGCAGGACCGTGCTCGCGCCGACGAGCTGCTCCGCCTGCTGCGCGAGCTGAACGAGGCCGGGACGACCGTCCTCGTCGTCACCCACGACATGCAGCTGGTCGCCGAGTACGCCCGCCGCACGATCGTCGTCGGTGACGGTCGGATCGTGGCGGATGCCGCCACCGCCGAGGTCTTCGCCGACGAGGCGCTGCTGCGCGCACAGGGCCTCCGCGTCCCGCCGCTGCGCGCAGCGCTGTCGGGCGTGACGCGGCATCCGCGGTTCGCGACGGTGACCGCGCTCTCGGAACTGGACCCGGACGCATGAGCGCGGTCGTCGATCCTTACGCCGCAGCCGCGCCGTCGCGGCGGCTGCTCGTCGGGCTGAGCCCGCTCGCGAAGCTCGCCGGTCCCGTGCCCGCGATGCTCGTGCTGGTGTTCACCCGCGACATCGTCACGCCGCTCGTGTTCGTCGGGCTCGCGTATCTGCTGCTGCTCGTGGGCGCGCCTCTCACCCGGAAGGTCGGACTCCTCCTCGGCCTCGCGCTGCCGCTCGGCGCGGTCGTCGTCGGGCTGGGTCTCTCGCTGTGGGTCGATCCAACACGGGTCGACGGCACGCCAGCGCTCCTCACCATCGGGGCGTGGACACTGCACCTCGGTGCGCTGGAGATCGGCCTGGCGACCGGTGTGCGCGTCGCGGCGATCCTCGCGCTCGGTCTCATCGCGGGGCTCACCACGACGGGAGCGGAGCTCGTGCGCGCGAGCGTGCAGCAGCTGCGCGTGCCGTACCGCATCGGGTACACCGCGCTCGCGGCGTTCCGGTTCGTGCCGCGGTTCGCGTACGAGCTCGAGGTGATCCGCCAGGCACACCGCGTGCGCGGCGCGCACGGCGGCCGCGGCCCGTTCGCCGCGATCGCCCGCTGGTGGGGGTACGTCGTGCCGCTCCTCGCCGGCGCGATCCGCCACGCTGAGCGCGTCGCGCTCGCGATGGATTCCCGCGCCTTCGGCGCCCATCCGGCTCGCACGGAGCGCACGGTCGTGCCGTGGCGCCGGCGCGACACCATCTTCGTCGCCGTGTGCTGGGCCGCATCCGCGGCGATCCTCATCGCGCTCTTCCCCTGGACTCCCTGATCCTCCGCCCTGCGACAGAAGGATGCCGATGGCCCGCGCCAGCGCTCTCGTGAAGCCCGAGGTGCAGGAACTCCTGCACCTGACCGTCCTGCGCACCGAGCGACTCGCGCCGCACTGGATGCGCGTGACCCTCGGTGCCGGGGACATCGACCGATTCGTCTACCTCGGCTACGACCAGTGGTTCCGCATCTTCCTGCCCGTCGCGGGCGAAGCGGGCCTGGACCGCATCCCCGCGAAGGCGAACAAGCTGTTCGGCTACCTGAAGTTCCTGCGGATCCCCGACGGGATGCGCCCCGCGATGCGCAGCTACACCGTGCGCGCGTACCGCCCGGCATCCGAGGGTCACGGAGCCGAACTCGACGTCGACTTCGTCCTCCACGGCAGCGGCGAGCACGCGGGCCCCGCCTCGAACTGGGCGAAGTCGGCGCAGCCGGGCGAGAGCGTCGTCATCATCGACGAAGGGCTCGGGTTCAACCCCGACCGCGGGGTGGACGAGGTCGTTCTCGTCGCCGATGAGACCGGCGCCCCCGCCGTCGCCGGCATCTGCGCGTCACTGCCCGCGACCGCCACCGGCGTCGCGCTCATCGAGGCCCCGAGCGCCGACGACGTGCTCCCGTTCGACGCGCCCGCCGGGGTCGAGGTCCGCTGGCTCGTTCGCGAAGCGGATGCCGCGCCCGGCAGCACCGCCCTCGCCGCGCTCGAGCGGCTCGAGGTGGCATCCGGTGCGCACCACTTCATCGTCGGCGAGCAGTCGCTGCCGACGTCTGCGCGGCGCCACCTCGTCGCGAACGGCGTCGAGAAGTCGGCGATCAGCTTCATCGGCTACTGGCGCCTCGATCGCACCGCCACCGGCGCGCGCGCGACCACGGATGCGGGGCACTGACATGGGCAAGGTCACCACCGCCTACCTGCTGACGTGCGCCGCGATCGGCGTGGCGGGAGCCCTGCTGCTCGGCGGCGCCTGGGCGATCTCGCTCGCCCTCTTCGCGGCCGTCCCGTTCGCCTCGGTCGCCATCGCCGGCATCTGGGTGCTGCCCGCGGTCATCGCACTGCGGCTGCTGAACCGTCCATTCGCGGGGCTTCTCGTGGGGCTGCTGTCGGGGCTCGCGCTGTCGCCGTTCTACACGATCTCGGCGGTCGCGACGACGCTGTTCTGGTCACTGATCCCGGAGCTCCCGTTCCTCGCGACGCTGTACCGCCGGTGGTCGACGTGGCTGCACTACGCGGGCGCCGTCGCGATCGGCATCGCCTACCCGCTGCTCGCGGCGCAGTCGTTCGACCTGTGGTCGATGACGCCGCCGCTCGTGGTCGCCTTCGTCGCGCTGTGCACGGCGAGCTGCGTCGGCGCCACCTGGCTCGGCATCGTCGTCGCCGACCGTCTGCGCGCGGCCGGCGTCGCCCGCCTGGCACGCCACCGCGCTCCCGCCGCCTGACGCAGCGCCTCTCGGGGCGGGATGCCGCTGCACCGGCATCCCCTCCCGCTTCAGGTGGCAGAACACGCCGCAACCCACCCCACGAAGCGACCACACCTGCCACCTGAACCCGCGGCGCGGCATCCCGGCCGCCTCCAAGTGGCAGGACACGCCGCAACCCACCCGGCGGTTTCAGAGTCCTAGCGCAACACCTCGTCGAGGAGGTTCGTTGTGTCGAGGAAGATTCCGTGGGCGACGCGGGCGGGCGCGGTTCGAGGGCTGATCGCGGGTCGTTCTGCGATCGAGTTCGCGCCGACTCTGGGT
>NZ_JBHWTD010000016.1:0-31926 GCF_043427715.1 Microbacterium sp.
ACCCAGAGTCGGCGCGAACTCGATCGCAGAACGACCCGCGATCAGCCCTCGAACCGCGCCCGCCCGCGTCGCCCACGGAATCTTCCTCGACACAACGAACCTCCTCGACGAGGTGTTGCGCTAGGACTCTGAAACCGCCGCTACGGACGCGTGACAATCTGACAAATCGGATGCCACGACGCACGATCTTCTGCACGGTCGGACCGCGTGTCGAACCCGTCTTTCCGCCGTCGTGACATACGGCTCGAGGGGCGATGGGCGGCGAGCGCCGCGCTCGGTCAGCGACGTCGCACTGCGGCGTCGGCGCGGTCCAGTGACAGCCAGCGCCATCCGTACGGACCCAGTTCGACGTCGAGCTCCTTGGTTGTGCGGACGGTCTCCTCGCCGAACCGATCGGTGAAGGTGACCGGCTCGCCGTCGACATCGACCGAGAGCTTCGCCGTCTGCGGGTCGGGACTCAGGTTGTGCACGGCGAGCATGGCCCACCCGTCGGCACGCGCGATGTGTGCCAGGACCGACCGCTGCCGAAGCGCGACGACCTCGACGGCTGCCCACGCCAGCGAGGGCTCAGCACGGTATGTCTGCGAGAGGCGGCGGATGTGGTGCCAGAGCGACCGTTCGTCGCGGCGCTGGTCGGCGACGTTGACGCGAGCCGGAGCGTAATCGCCGTCGGGAAGGGCGCGCGGGTATCGGTGCTTCGGGGCGGTGGAGAACCCGCCGCCGTCCTCGGCCGTCCACTGCATCGGGGTGCGGACCGCATACCGACCCGGCACCGCGAGCTGCTCCCCCATCCCGATCTCCTCGCCGTAGAAGAGCACGGGCACTCCGGGGATCGAGAACATCAGCGAGTAGACCATGCGCACGGCGCGCTCGTCGTCCAGCATGGTCGGAAGCCGACGCCGGATGCCGCGGCCGTAGAGCCGCATGTCCTCGTCGGGCGCGAATGCCGCGAAGACCTCCGCCCGCTCATCCTCCGGTAGCTTGTCGAGGGTCAGCTCGTCGTGGTTCCGGACGAAGTTCGCCCACTGGCTGCCGTCGGGAAGCTCGGGCCGCTCTGCGAGCGCGCGCCGCACGGGCTCTGCGTCGGCGCGGGCGAGCGACAGATACAGCTGCTGCATGGTGACGAAGTCGAACTGAAGGTGCAGCCCTGACGAGTCGCCCTTCGCGTCGAACCACTCGAGCTGCTCCTCGTGCGTGAGGTTCACCTCGCCGAGGAGCACCGCATCTCCCGCGCGGAGTGCGACGAATCGCTGGATGGCGCGCAGGTGGGTGTGCGCGTCGTACTGGGGCGCGGCGTCTGGGGCCGTCTGGTGATGGCCCGCTCCGCTGAACAGGAACGGCACGGCGTCGATCCGGAAGCCCGACACGCCCAGCTCGAGCCACAGCCCGAGGTTCCGCTCGATCTGCTGCTGCACGTCGGGGTGCGCGACGTTGAGGTCGGGCTGGTGGGCACGGAAGTGGTGGAGGTAGTACTGCCCGGTCTTCTCGTCACGGGTCCACGTCGAGACCTCCTCACCGGGGAACACCGGCGGGTCGGGGTTCGCCGGTGGTTCGTCGCGCCAGACGTACCAGTCGCGCTTCGGGTCCGTACGGGAGGACCGTGCCTGCACGAACCACGGATGCTTCGACGAGGTGTGGTTCATCACGAAGTCGAGGATCACGCGCATCCCGTGCGCACGGGCCACCCGGATCACCTCGACGAGATCGCCGAGCGTACCGAGGCGCGGATCGACGGCGAAGAAGTCGGTGATGTCGTACCCGTCGTCGCGGTCTGCCGTCGGGTAAAGCGGCATCAGCCACAGGCAGGTCACCCCGAGGTCGGCGAGGTCGTGGATGCGTGTCGCAAGCCCTTGCAGGTCGCCCGTACCGTCCCCGTCGGAATCCTGGAACACCTGCACATCGAGGCAGTAGTACACCGCGGTCCGCCACCACCGGTCGGCAGCGTCGATCGGCCGGGGGCTCATACGGCATCCCTCACGTGAGGGAGCACCCGCTCGCCGAACGTGTCGACGAACCGATGCAGATCGGTCCCGACCTCGTGGAGGTACAGCTCATCGAGCCCTGCGGCGAGCAGCTCCTCGATCCGGCCGCGGTGGCGGCCCGGATCGCTGGAGATGAAGACCGCGGCGCGGAGCTGCTCCTCGGTGGCGCCCGCCGTGCGCTGCTCAAAATCCTCGGGCTGCTCGAGGTCCCAGGCCTCCGGCGCCGGGACGAGGTTGCTCTGCCACTGCTCCTTCGCGACCGCGACCGCGGCGCTCTCGGTGGGCGCCCAGGCGAGGTGCATCTGGCCGCACACGGGGCCGCGGCCTCCGGCATCCCGGTACCGGCGGACGATCTCGGCGAGCTGGGCGGGCTCGGATGCCACCGTGATGAGCCCCTCGGCCCAGGTTGCGTGGCGCTCGGCTGATTCGGGGGTCACCGCCGCGGCGAGGAGCGCGGGCGGCTCCGCCGGGAGGGACCAGACCCGGGCGCGGTGGACGACCACCTCGCCGTCGTGGCTCACCTCCTCACCGGCCAGCAGGCGCCGCATGACGTCGACGCTCTCGATCAGGCGGCGCTCGCGAGCCGGCTTGTCAGGCCAGGGGTCGCCGGTCACATGCTCGTTCATCGCCTCGCCCGATCCGAGGGCGGCCCAGAAACGGCCCGGGAACATCTCGCCGAGGGTGGCGATCTTCTGCGCCGCGATCGCCGGGTGATACCGCTGGCCCGGCGCCGAGACGACGCCGAATCGCAGCGACGTCGTGGCGAGGGCCGCCGCCAGCCACGACCAGGCGTACCCGCTGTGCCCCTGCGTGCGGCTCCACGGCGCGAGGTGATCCGAGCACATCGCCGCCTCGAAGCCCGCCGTCTCGGCGTGCTGGACCGCCGACAGCAGCGCACTCGGCGGGAGTTGTTCGTGCGAGCAGTGGAATCCGATGACCGTCATGCATCCACGCAATACGACGTGCTGTGGACCGTCAAGGGACGCGACGACGATTGCCTGGGCCGTGCGGGTCTGGTACGGGGCGACCTGGCATCCTGGCTCGATGGCGTCGTCTTCCTCTCGCTCCCCCGCCTCCCGCACCCAACTGTGGTGGGAGATCGCGATCATCCTCGCCCTGTCGATCGGTCGGTCTGCGGTGTACTCGGTGGTCTCGCTGCTCGAGGCGCTCACGCGGGCGCCGCTGGGCGATCAGCAGACGTCGCTGAACCCGGGCGCCGGCGCGACCGCTTTCTGGGACGTGCTGGAGCAGGCGCTCGGGTATCTCTTCGGGCTCGCGCCGGTGGCCCTGGCCGTCTACCTGCTGTGGGAGCCGGCGGCATCCGGGTTCCGGAAGATCGGCCTCACCTTCGAACGGTTCGGCCGCGACCTCGGCGGCGGGCTGCTGCTCGTCGCGGTGATCGGAGTGCCGGGCCTCGGCCTCTACGCACTGGGGCGCACGCTCGGGATCACCGTGCAGGTGGACGCCTCGCCGCTCGACTCGTCGTGGTGGACGATCCCGCTGCTGCTGCTGGCGGCGCTGCGGGCGGGACTGCTCGAAGAGGTCGTCATGGTCGGGTACCTGTTCGACCGACTGCGGCGACTGGGGTGGGGCACATGGACGATCATCCTGTCGACCGCAGGGCTGCGCGGCGCGTACCACGCGTACCAGGGCTTCGGCCCGCTGGTCGGGAACGTCGCGATGGGCATCGTCTTCGGCTGGGTCTACCACCGCTGGGGCCGCGTGATGCCGCTCGTCATCGCCCACGTCGTGATCGACGTGATCGCCTTCGTGGGCTATCCCCTCGCCGCCGCCTGGTGGCCCGCCGTCTTCGCCCCGCCCGGCGGGTGAGACGGCCGCTGCCGGGGCCGCGCGGCATCCGCTCTGTGGTCCGCGAGACAGCAGCCGGCCCGAGACGTCGGCCTGATGTCGACGTCTCGGACCGCGCCTGCTGTCTCGCGGTCAGGTGAGCGCGGTCAGGCGAAGGCCTCGATGGGCGGGCAGGCGCAGACGAGGTTGCGGTCGCCGAAGGCGTTGTCGATGCGCCGCACCGGGGGCCAGTACTTCGTGCGCACGAGCGACCGGACGGGGTAGACCGCTTCCTCGCGCGTGTACGCGTGGTCCCACTCCCCCGCGATCACCGACTCGGCCGAGTGCGGGGCATTGACGAGCGGGTTGTCCCCCGCAGGCCAGCGACCGGATGCCACGGCGTCGGCCTCCGCTTTGATCGCGATCATCGCCTCGACGAACCGATCGAGCTCGGCGAGGTCCTCGGACTCCGTCGGCTCCACCATGAGCGTGCCCGCGACCGGGAACGACATCGTCGGCGCGTGGAAGCCGTAATCGATGAGGCGCTTGGCGACATCGTCGACCGTCACCCCGGTCGTCTCCTTCAGCGGACGCAGGTCGAGGATGCACTCGTGGGCGACGAGCCCGTCCTCCCCCGTGTACAGCACGGGGTAGTGCTCCTCGAGGCGCTTCGCAACGTAGTTGGCCGCGAGCACGGCGGCGCCGGTCGCACGGCGCAGCCCGTCGGCGCCCATCATCCGCACGTACGCCCACGAGATCGGCAGGATGGACGCCGACCCGTACGGCGCCGCCGAGATCGGTCCGCCGTCGAACGCGAACCCTCCCGCGTGCTCGGCACGCTGAGCCAGCGGGTGCGACGGGAGGAACGGCGCGAGATGCGCCTTCGCCGCGACCGGGCCGACGCCCGGGCCGCCGCCGCCGTGCGGGATCGCGAACGTCTTGTGCAGGTTGAGGTGCGACACGTCGCCCCCGAGATCGCCGAAGCGGGCGAAACCGAGGAGTGCGTTGAGGTTCGCGCCGTCGACGTACACCTGGCCGCCGGCGTCATGCACGGCGGCGGTGATGTCGACGACGTCCTGCTCGTACACGCCGTGCGTCGATGGATACGTGATCATGAGCGCCGCGAGATTCTCGGCATGCGCCGCCACCTTCGCCCGCAGGTCGTCGAGGTCGACGTTGCCCGCGTCGTCGCACGCGACGACGACGACTCGCATCCCGGCGAGGACGGCGGATGCCGCGTTCGTGCCGTGCGCCGAAGAAGGGATGAGGCAGACGTCACGGTGCACGTCGCCGCGGGAGTGGTGGTACCCGCGGATCGCGAGGAGCCCGGCGAGCTCGCCCTGAGACCCGGCGTTCGGCTGCAGCGAGACCGCGTCGTACCCGGTGACGTCCGCGAGCCAGGCCTCGAGCTGCTCGATCATGACGAGGTAGCCGGCGACGTCGTCGAGCGGAGCGAACGGGTGCACGCGCGCGAACTCGGGCCACGACACCGCCGCCATCTCGGTGGCGGCGTTGAGCTTCATGGTGCACGAGCCCAGCGGGATCATGCCGCGGTCGAGCGCGTAGTCGCGGTCGGCGAGCTGCTTGAGGTAGCGCATCATCGCCGTCTCGGATCGGTGCGTGTTGAACACCGGGTGCTGGAGGTAGGCGTCGGTGCGGCGGAGCGCCTCCGGCAGGTGCTCGGTGCGGCCACGCAGCGGCACGAAGACACGGGATGCCGTGACGCCGAACGCCTCCGCGACGGCGTGCATGTCGGCGAGGGTCGTCGTCTCGTCCAGGGAGACGCCGACCGAGTCCGCGTCACGGAACCACAGCTGGTAGCCGCGGGCGCGCGCCGCCTCCACGACCGTCTCGGCGCGCCCTGGCACCGACACGAGCAGCGTGTCGAAGAACGTGTCGTTCACCGTCTCGATCTCGGCGCTTCGGAGCCAGTCGGCCAGCAGTGCCGTCTTGGCGGTGACCTCCTCGGCGATGCCACGAAGGCCCTCGGGTCCGTGGTAGACGGCGTACATCGACGCCATGACGGCCAGGAGCACCTGCGCGGTGCAGATGTTGCTGGTCGCCTTCTCGCGGCGGATGTGCTGCTCACGGGTCTGCAGCGACAGCCGGTAGGCAGGGTGGCCGACGGCATCCTGAGAGACGCCGACGAGGCGACCCGGCAGCTGACGCTCGAGCCCGGCACGGACGGCCATGTACCCGGCGTGCGGGCCACCGAAGCCCATCGGCACGCCGAATCGCTGCGTCGTGCCGACCGCGACGTCCGCGCCCATCGAGCCGGGCGAGCGCAGCAGGGTCAGCGCGAGCAGGTCGGCCGCGACGATAGCCAGACCGCCGGCGGCGTGGACGGCGGTGATGACCTCGGTCGCCTCGATCAGCCGGCCGGACGCCCCCGGGTACTGCACGAAGACGCCGAACGCGTCCGCGGCATCCAGCTCGCCCGCGAGATCCACCTCTCGGATGCGCACGCCGACGGCGGCGGCACGATGGTGCAGGAGCGCCTTCGTCTGCGGGAAGGCATCGGCGTCGACGAGGAAGACGTCGGAGGCGGACTTCGACGCGCGGCGGGCGACGAGCATGCCCTCGACGACGGCGGTCGCCTCGTCGAGCATCGACGCGTTGGCGGTGGCGAGACCGGTCAGGTCGGTCACCATCGTCTGGAAGTTGATGAGCGCCTCGAGCCGGCCCTGCGAGATCTCGGGCTGGTAGGGCGTGTACGCCGTGTACCAGGACGGGTTCTCGAAGACGTTCCGCTGGATCACCGACGGGGTGATCGTGTCGTAATACCCGAGCCCGATCATCGCGCGCGCCGACCGGTTCTGCGAGGCGAGGTCGCGGAGCTCGGCGAGCGCCTCGGACTCCGAGGCCGCGGGCGGGATGACGCTCTCGCGCGCTCCGGTGTGGATCGCGTCGGGCACGGCTCGCTCGACGAGCGCGTCGACGGTGTCGTAGCCGAGGAGCGCGAGCATCTGCTGCTGCGCGGCGGCGTCGGTGCCGATGTGGCGTCCGGTGAAGGCGGTGCTCACGCGTCTCCGCCCGTCAGCGCGACGTAGGCGTCGCGGTCGAGCAGGCCGTCGGGCGTGCCGTCGACGCGGATCTTCACGAGCCACGCGTCGAACGCCCCACCGTTGACGCTGGAGGGGTCGTCCACGACGGCGTCGTTGACCTCGACGACCTCGCCGGTCAGCGGGGCGAACAGCTCGCCGACGGACTTGGTCGACTCGATCTCGCCGACGACCGCACCGGCGGTCACGGCGGTGCCCACTGCGGGCAGCTCGACGAAGACGACGTCACCGAGCTTGTCGGCTGCGTAGTCGGTGATACCGACGGTCGCGATGTCGCCGTCAAAGGCGATCCACTCGTGCTCGGCGGTGTAGGACAGGGCGGTGAGGTCGGTCATTTCTGTCTCCGGTAGAAGGGAAGGGCGGTGACGGTCGCGGGGATGCGGGTTCCGCGGACGTCGATGGTCAGGGCGGTGTCCGGGGCGGATGCCGCGGGGGTGACGAAGGCCATCGCGATCGGGTGGCCGAGGGTCGGGCTGAGGGCTCCCGAGGTGATCTCACCGACGCGCTCGTCGGCGGCGTAGACCTCGTAACCGGCACGGCCGGCGCGCCGGCCCTCCGCGACGAGGCCGACGAGCACGGGTGCGTCGGGGTCGGTGCGGGCGGCGAGCCCGTCTTTGCCGACGAAGGCGTCCTTGTCGGACGCCACGACGCGGCCGACTCCGGCCTGTGCGGGCACGATGTCGCGCGAGAGCTCGTGCCCGTACAGCGGCATCCCGGCCTCGAGGCGCAGCGTGTCGCGCGCGGCGAGCCCGGCGGGGACGAGTCCGTGCGAGGCACCGGCCGCCAGGACGGCGTCCCACAGGTCGGCGGCCGCGGCGACGGGAACCATGAGCTCGAAGCCGTCCTCCCCCGTGTACCCGGTGCGGGCGATGAGGAGGGGCTCGCCGCGGAAGCGCGCCGCGGACCACGCGTAGTACTTCTGCTCGTCCCACGGGGTGCCGACCTCGACGATGTCGGCGACCGACTCGGCGATGCTCTGCGCCGCAGGGCCCTGCACAGCGATGAGGGCGTAGTCGTCCGTGGCATCCGTCACCGTCGGAGCATCGCCGCCGGGGAAGGAACCCCGGGCAGCGGTGAGGGCCGCTGCCACGGCGTCTCGGTTGCCCGCGTTGGAGATGACGAGGAAACGGTCCTCCTCCAACCGGTAGACGATGACGTCGTCGACGATGCCGCCGTCCTCGGCGAGGACCAGCGAGTACTTGGCCTTGCCGACCCGCATCGCGGAGATCGCGCCCGCGAGGGCGAAGTCGAGGTAGGACGCGGCCTCGGGGCCGTCGACGTAGAACTCCGCCATGTGCGAGATGTCGAACAGGCCCGCCGCCTGGCGCACGGCGTGGTGCTCGGCGAGGTCGGACGTGTAGCGCACCGGCATGAGCCAGCCGCCGAAGTCGGTGAAGGAGGCGCCCAGTGCCTCGTGAGCCTCGTGCAGCGGCGAGCGCCGCGGTTCGGGGGTGTCGGTCATCGGGTCCTCAACATTCCACGACGTTGACGGCGAGGCCGCCCAGCGCCGTCTCCTTGTACTTGCTGCTCATGTCCCGCCCGGTCTCCCGCATGGTCGCGATCACCTCGTCCAGAGACACCTTGTGGGTGCCGTCACCCCACAGGGCCATCTTGGCGGCATTGATGGCTTTCGCGGCAGCGATCGCGTTGCGCTCGATGCACGGGATCTGCACGAGGCCTCCGATCGGGTCGCACGTGAGGCCGAGGTTGTGCTCCATCGCGATCTCGGCGGCATTCTCCACCTGCCGGGGCGTCCCGCCGAGCACCTCGGCGAGCCCCGCCGCCGCCATCGACGACGCCGAGCCGACCTCGCCCTGGCATCCGACCTCCGCGCCGGAGATGGAGGCGCGGGCCTTGTAGAGGACGCCGACGGCGGCGGCGGTCAGCAGGAACGGCACGATGACCTCTTCCCGCGGCCGCTCCGGCACGCCGAAGTGGATCGCGTAGTGCAGCACGGCGGGGATGATCCCGGCGGCGCCGTTCGTGGGGGCGGTGACGATGCGCCCACCGGAGGCGTTCTCCTCGTTGACGGCGAGGGCGACGAAGTTCACCCATTCCTGCCAGAGTGCGGGGTCGGCGCCTGCGGGGTCGGCGGCGACGAGCCGGTCGCGCCACGCGGGCGCCCGCCTGGGCACGTTGAGCCCGCCGGGCAGCATCCCCTCACGGGAGGCGCCGGACTCGACGCTCTCACCCATCACGGAGGCGATGTGCAGGATGCCGCGGACGGTCTCCTCGTCGCCGCGCTCGGCGCCTTCGTTGCGTCGCTGCACGTCGGAGATCGACAGGTCCTCGCGCTCGCAGTGAGCGAGCAGCTCCGCGGCGGACTCGAACGGGAACGCCACCGGCAGGGGTTCGGCCTGCGCGGGCAGCTCTCCGTCGCGGGTGATGAAGCCGCCGCCGGTCGAGTAGTAGACGGCGTCGTCGAGCGTCTCACCCGCGGCATTCCGTGCCGTCAGGCGGAGACCGTTGCTGTGGGCGGGCAGCTCCGTCAGCGGGTGCAGGATGATGTCGTCCTCGCAGAAGGCGATGTCGTGGTCTCCGGCGACGCGCACGGCACGCGTCTCGCGGATCGCGGCGATGCGGGCCTCGACGGTGGCGGGCAGGATCTCGTCGGGCCGGTGTCCCTCCAGTCCCAGCAGGACGGCGGACAGGGTGCCGTGCCCGCGGCCGGTGGCCGCGAGCGACCCGTACAGGTGGACTTCGAGCTGTGCGACCTGCGCGGGTTCGAGGCGGGAGACGAAGTCGGATGCCGCGCGCATCGGCCCCACGGTGTGCGAGCTCGAGGGCCCGATGCCCACCGTGAACAGGTCGAAGACGCCGATGCTCATGGGCGTCCGGCCCGGGTGGGTGGTGGTGCGAAACGGTGGATCACGGGAACTCCTGACGGCGCAGCGGATGCGGTGAGTTCCTCCCCCTCTGTCATAGGCCTGAGAGATTCCGCGGTTGTCGTCCGCTTGCCCCGTCGGCGGGCATCACGCGGATGCCGCTTTTCAGAGTGACCATGTCGTCTCGGTACGGGGGCCTGAGAGATTCCGGGGAGGGATTGCTCCTTCGGCAGCCGCGAGCGGCTTCTCCCGAGATGACGTGATGGTCCGATATTCGTCTTCGACGCGAGCCTACCACCGGGGGTCCGCGCGGTGGGGAGTCAGCCCGTGCAGTCGCCCGACGAGACCTCGTCGCTGTCGATCGTGACCTCGAGCGCCGGAGCCAGTTCGGTCGTCGTCATGGCATACCCGCGGCGCTGGTCGTCGTCACCGCGCGCGAACACGACCCCGGCGACCTCGCCATCCTCGGTGAGGACGGGTCCGCCGGAGTTGCCGGGGCGCACGTCGGCCTCGAGCGCGTAGATCTCGCGGGGCGCGGCATCCTCGTCGTAGATGTCGGCGACGACCGCGTCGCCGACCGACAGCACGTAGGCCACGCCGCTCGTGAACGGGCCGCCGAGGGGGTACCCCTGCACCGCGACCGAGGTGCCGGCCTCGACGGGTTCGATGATGGGCAGCGGCTCGGCGTCGAGGTCGTCGACGGCGATGACGGCGAGGTCGTCGACGGGGTCGAAGTAGACGATGCGACCCTCCCTCGCTTCCCGGCCGGGGAGCTCCACGACGGGCGTCGCGACCCCGGCGATCACGTGCGCGTTGGTGACGACGAGGCCCTCTGCGGCCACGAAGCCCGATCCGGTGAGCGAGGCGCCGCAGGCGTAGGCGTTGCCGCTGATGCGGGCCACCGAGGCCGCGGCATCCTGCAGCTCGGGATCGTCGAGGGAGACGGGCGGCGCGGTGGGTTCGACCTCGGGCGCCAGCAGCTCCCCGACCCGCGGAATGCCCTCCTCGACGACGAAGCCGCGGAACTCGGCGAGCGCGGAATCCACGGCGGGCGGGGTGAGGTCGTCGATGACCCCGAGGACGCGCGAAGAGGCGACCGCGGGAGCGACGCCGGGCATGCCCGAGCCGACGATCGTTCCGGCGACGAGCGTGAGGATGAGGGCGGATGCCGCGACGTTGACGACGGCGCCGAGGAACCGGTCGAGCAGGGTGAGCTTGGCGCGGTCGACGCCGCGGCGCACTCGGGCACCCACGGTCGTGCCGACCCCGACGAAGAGCGCGACGATGCCGAGTCCGATGATCGCGAGCACGAGGCTGCGGTACTCCCAGCCCGTGAAGGTGGGAGCGATGACGGGGGTGAGCCACACCGCGACGATCACACCCAGCACGATGCCGATGAGGCTGCCGGCGGTTGCGACGAGGCCCCGGAGCAGCCCACCGAGCAGGGCGATGATGAGCACCAGCACGACGATGACATCGACGATCAGCACGAGCAGCCTCCTTGCGAGGCCGCTCCCCGAATCCCGGTGGGAGTCCTCGTGAACAGCGTAGGGCGCGACACCTGTGAGATGCACGGACTTGCCCTTCTGGTCACGGCGACCCTAAGATCGAGACGAGGTTAATGTCACCATGACCAGAACACCACCGATCACCGTCGCGGTCTCCACCGTGATCTTCAGCCTGCGCCGGGAGCCCGGCGCAGAGGGCCCGCGGATCATGCTCCCGCTGGTGCGCCGCACCCGTGACCCGCACGAGGGTCAGTGGGCGCTGCCGGGCGGCTGGCTGGACCCTGCCGAAAACCTCGAGGAGACGGCATCCCGAACTCTCGCAGAGACGACCGGGCTGGCACCGAGCTATCTGGAACAGCTCTACGCGTTCGGGGACGTCGGCCGCTCCCCCTCGAGGGTCGTCTCGATCGTGTACTGGGCGCTCGTACGCGAGGACGTCTCGCTGGCCACGCAGCAGCACAACGTGGCCTGGTTCGACGCGACCGCGCTGCCGGAGCTCGCGTTCGATCACAACCACATCGTCGACTACGCGCTGTGGCGCCTGCGCAACAAGGTCGGCTACAGCCGCATCGCGCACGGGTTCCTGCCCGATCTGTTCTCCCTCGCGGACCTCCGCGAGGTGTACGAGGCGATCCTCGGACGGCGCCTCGATCCCGCGAACTTCCGCCGCCAGGTAGAGAACTCCGCGACCCTCATCCCCACGGACGAGTTCCGCACGGGGAACCACCGTCCCGCCCGCCTCTACCGCTACAACCATGACGTCGAGCTGGCCGATCGCGGCCCGCTCCCGCACGGAAAGACCCGACCATGACCACGCTCCCCCCCAGCACCATCGACCCGTCCGTCGACCACGGCATCCAGGCGATCGTCTCCGGCCTCTCGACCGACGAGACGTGCACGACCGACCTCGCCGTCGGTCCCTGGGACTTCGACACGCGTCCCGGCTACGGCCCGGGTTCCTCGATGGGCGACGTGATCCCCGTCGGCGCACCGCGCCAGGGTGCACTGCCGGCCGAGTACCGGGACGCGAGCGAGATCGAGCTGTCGGCGCGGATCACGGCGGCCAAGGCCGTGCTCGGCGACCGCGTCGTCGTGCTCGGGCACTTCTACCAGCGTGAGGAGGTCGTCGTCCACGCCGACTACGTGGGCGATTCGTTCCAGCTCGCGAACGCCGCGCTGGAGCACCCGGACGCGGAGGCGATCGTCTTCTGCGGCGTGCACTTCATGGCCGAGACCGCCGACCTGCTCTCGCGCCCGGAGCAGGCTGTCATCCTCCCGAACCTCGCTGCCGGCTGCTCCATGGCGGACATGGCCGACATCGACCAGGTGGAGGAGTGCTGGGAGCAGCTCGCGGAGGTCTACGGCGATCTCGACGCCCCGGACGCCGACGGCCTCGTCCCGGTCATCCCGGTCACCTACATGAACTCGTCCGCCGCCATCAAGGGCTTTGTGGGCCGGCATGGCGGCATCGTGTGCACCTCCTCGAACGCCCGCACCGTGCTCGAGTGGGCCTTCGCGCGCGGGCGCCGTGTGCTCTTCTTCCCCGACCAGCACCTGGGCCGCAACACGGCGAAGGCGATGGGGGTGCCGCTCGAGCAGATGCCGATGTGGAACCCCCGCAAGGCCCTCGGCGGATCCACCGAGCAGGAGCTCGAAGACGCCCGCGTCATCCTCTGGCACGGGTTCTGCTCCGTGCACCGCCGGTTCACCGTGGAGCAGATCGAGCGCGCCCGCGCCGAGCACCCGGGCGTCCGCGTCGTCGTGCACCCCGAATGCCCCATGGCCGTCGTCGACGCCGCCGACGAGGCAGGGTCCACCGACTACATCCGCAAGGCGATCCAAGCGGCCACCGAGCCGACGACGTTCGCGATCGGCACCGAGATCAACCTCGTGCAGCGCCTCGCGGCGCAGTACCCGCAGCACACGATCTTCTGCCTCGACCCCGTCGTCTGCCCGTGCTCGACGATGTACCGCATCCACCCCGGCTATCTCGCCTGGGTGCTCGAGGGCCTCGTCGAGGGCGAGGTGCGCAACCGCATCACGGTCACGCCGGACGTCGCCGATCCCGCGCGCGTCGCCCTCGAGCGGATGCTGGCGGCCAAGCCATGACGCACGTCGTGGTGGTCGGCTCCGGCATCGCCGGCCTCACCGCCGCGCTGCACGCCCTGGACTCCGGATGCCGCGTGACCGTCGTCACGAAGGACGCCCTCGACCACGCGAACACGCGCTACGCGCAGGGCGGCATCGCGGGCGTCATGTTCGCCGACGACCGGGTCGAGGACCACGTGCGCGACACCCTCACCGCCGGCGCGGGCCTTTGCGACGAGCGCGCCGTGCGGGTGCTCGTCGAGGAGGGTCCGGCGCGCATCCGCGAACTCGTCTCGCTCGGGGTCGCCTTCGACCGCGCCGCCGACGGCGAGTTCGTCAAGGGCCTCGAGGCCGCGCACTCCTACCCCCGCATCCTGCATGCCGGCGGAGATGCGACCGGTGCCGTCATCGAGCATGCCCTCGTGGCGCGCCTGCGCAGCGCCGCCGTGACGGTCCACGAGCACGCCTTCCTCGTGGACCTCGTCGTCGACGGTGGTCGCGTGCGCGGTGTGGACCTCCTCGTCGGCGATGCGCCGGGTCACCCCGGCACGCGCGAGACGATCACGGCGGATGCCGTGGTCCTCGCGACCGGCGGAGCGGGCGAGCTCTACGCGCACACGACCAACCCACCGGTGGCGACCGGCGACGGGATCGCCGCGGCGCTGCGGGCCGGCGCCGCCGTCGCGGACCTCGAGTTCATGCAGTTCCACCCCACGGTGTTGGCCGCAGGCGACGCGTTCCTCGTCTCCGAGGCCGTGCGCGGAGAGGGTGCGGTGCTCCGCGACGAGACCGGTCGACGCTTCGCGCTCGACGCCCACCCCGACGGCGAGCTCGCACCCCGCGACGTCGTCGCGCGCGCCATCGCGGCGACCATGGAGCGCCAGGACGGCCGGCCCGTCCTCCTCGACGCGACGACCCTCGCCACAGACGGGTTCCTCGCCCGCCGCTTCCCGACGATCGACGCGGCTGTCAGGGCCCGCGGGCTGGACTGGACGCGGGAGCCCATCCCGGTGACCCCCGCCGCGCACTACCTCATGGGCGGCGTCGTGACCGATCTCTCCGGCCGCACGACCGTCCCCGGCCTGTACGCCGTCGGCGAGGTCGCCCGAACAGGCGTCCACGGTGCCAACCGGCTCGCGTCCAACTCTCTGCTGGAGGGCGCCGTCTTCGGCGCTCGCGCCGGCGCGGCGATCGCCGCTGACGCCGGCAGCGCGCTCTGGCCGGTGCCTGCCGGCGCCCCGGGACGACCGGCATCCGCTCCCTGCGCATCCGACGAGCCCGCCTTCACCCGGGCGGCCCTCCAGGACCTGCTGTGGGAGGAGGCGGGTGTCGTCCGCGACCGTGCCGGCCTCGAACGGGCTGCGGCCGTCCTCGCAGCGTGGCGGGCCACGCCGCGGGACCCCCGCACCGAAACCTCCCTCGAGGACGAGAACCTGCTGATCGTCGGGGCCCACCTCGTCGCGGCGGCCCTCGCCCGCACGACCTCCGTCGGCGCGCACCTCCGCCGCGACGCCGCCGCCTGGGAAGGAGCCGCGTGATGCTCACGCAGCCCGTCATCGACCGCACCGTCCGCGCCGCCCTCGACGAGGACGCCCCGTGCGGCGACCTCACGAGCGAATACCTGATCCCCGCGGACGCGATCGCGACCGCCGAGCTCGTCGCGCGCGAGCCGGGCGTCTTCAGCGGCGGGGCGGTCCTCGCGGCCGCGTTCGCGCTGACCGACGCCGCCGTCGAGGTCCGCCTCCACGTCGCGGATGGCGGCGCCTTCGACCGCGGCGCCGTGCTCGCATCGGTGACCGGTCCCGCCCGCGCCGTGCTCACGGCGGAGCGCATCGGACTGAACTTCACGCAGCGGATGTCGGGGATCGCGACGCTCACGGCGGCGTACGTCGACGAGACCCGGGGCACGCGCGCACGGATCGTGGACACCCGCAAGACGACGCCCGGGCTCCGGGCGTTCGAACGCCATGCGGTCCGCAGCGGCGGCGGCCACAACCACCGCTTCTCGCTGTCGGATGCCGTCATGGCCAAGGACAACCACCTCGCCCTCCTCACCCGCGGCGGCGCGTCGCTCACCGACGCGCTCCGCGCCGCGAAGGCGCGCCTCCCGCACACCGCGCACCTCGAGGTCGAGGTCGATCGGCTCGATCAGATCGAGGCGGTGCTGGAGGCGGGCGTCGACACGATCATGCTCGACAACTTCTCGCTCGCCGATCTCCGCACCGGCGTCGAGCAGGTCGCCGGCCGGGCCGTCGTCGAGGCCTCCGGCGGGGTGAACCTCGACACCGTGCGGGCCATCGCAGAGACCGGCGTCGACGTGATCTCGGTCGGCGCGCTGACGCACTCCGCCCGCGCGCTCGACCTCGGCCTGGACGTGCGCATCGACGGGGACTGACGTGCTCTACCTCGACCACGCGGCCACCTCCCCCGTCCGCCCGGAGGTGCGGGAGGCGATGCTCCCCTTCCTCGGCGAGCGTTTCGGCAACCCGTCGAGCCACCACACCGTGGGCGAGGCCGCAGCGGAGGCGCTCGACGACGCTCGGCGCCGGGTCGCCGCGGTGTTCGGCATGCGGCCCGGCGACATCGTGTTCACCTCGGGCGGCACCGAGGCCAACAACCTGGCGGTGAAGGGCATCGCCATCGCGGCGGCGCTGCGGCGCGGCATCCCGGGCCATGTCGTGACGACGCCCATCGAGCACGAGTCGATCCTCGCGTCGGTTGAGTACCTGGAGCGCGTGCACGGCGTCACCGTCAGCCGGGTGGCCGTGGACGAGGCCGGGCGAGTGGACCCGGATGCCGTCGCCGCGGCGCTCCGCGAGGACACCGCCCTCGTGAGCGTGGGCTACGCGAACAACGAGGTCGGCACGGTCCAGGACGTCACCGCGCTGGCGGACGTCGCGGCCGCGCGGCGGGTGCCGCTGCACCTCGACGCCGTCCAGGCCGCCGGGTGGCTGCCGCTGTCGGGCACCGGCGCGGACGCCCTGTCCGTCGCGGGCCACAAGATCGGGGCGCCTGCGGGGACCGGTGTGCTCGCCGTCCGCGGCCGCATCCCGCTCGAGCCCCTCCTGCACGGCGGCGGTCAGCAGCGTGGACGCCGCAGCGGCACCGAGGATGTGGCAGGCGCTGTCGGGATCGCGACGGCTCTCGAGCTCGCCGAAGCCGAGCGCGAAGCGGCATCCGCTCGTCTCGTGCCGCTCCGCGACGCGTTCATCGCGCGCGTGCTCGCCCTCGTCCCGACGGCGCGCCTCACCGGGGATCCCGTGCGCCGGCTTCCCGGCACCGCGAGCTTCACGTTCGCGGGAGTCAGCGGCGAGGCCGTGCTCCTCGAGCTCGAGCGGCGCGGCGTCGTGTCCTCGAGTGGATCCGCGTGCGCCGCCGGCAGCGACGACCCCTCGCACGTGCTCATCGCTCTCGGGATCGCGCCCGAGGTCGCGCAGACCTCCGTGCGGTTCACGTTCGGGCACCGGCTGCCCGCGGCTGCGGACGGGCTCGCGGAGCCCCTGGCCGATGCCGTGGCGGCATCCATCGCGGCAGTACGATCGGGCACGTGAGTCAGCCCGTCGTCACCGTCATCGTGCCCGGCCGCGACGTCGGCGCGTTCGCCGCCGAGGCGCTGGAGTCGCTGCAGGCGCAGACGTTCGACCGCTGGTGCGCGATCCTCGTCGATGACGGGTCGAGGGATGCCACGACGCAGGTCTTCGCGGACGCGGCATCCGCCGATCCCCGGATGCGGCTGCTCCGCCACGAGACCGCGCTCGGGCTCGGTGCGGCACGCAACGCCGCGCTCGACCTCGTGACGACGCCGCTGGTCGCATTCCTCGACGCCGACGACGTCATGACGGAGGCTGCCCTGGAGCGCCTGGTCGGGACGCTCGATGAGAGCGGCAGCGACATCGCCGTGGGCGCCTACGTGCGGCTGCGGCCGGATGCCGCGGGCGGCTACACGCCGGGACCCGTGCAGCCATGGGTCGCGGCGGCGACCGACCCCGCGAGACGGGCGACCTCGCTCTCCGCGCACCCGGAGGTGTCCGGGAACATCGTCGCGTGGTCGAAAGTGAGCCGCATCGAGCTGTGGCGCCGCGGCGGGTCCGGCATCCGGTTCACGGAGGGCCGCGCGTACGAGGACCAGATCGTGGCGCAGCTGCTGTACACGCGGGCGCGGGCGATCGACGTGATCCCCGACGTCGTCGTGCACTGGCGCGAGTGCGCCGACGGGTCCTCCCTGACGCAGACGAAGCACACGGTGCCGGTGCTGGTCGACTACCTCGACGCCCTCCGCTCCGGCCTCGCGGTGCTGGATGCCGCGGGCCAGCGGGCCGCCGCGCAGGCGCGGATCCGTCTCATCCTCGACATGGATGTGCCCCCGCTCGTCCGGATCGCCCAGGCCCACGCCGACGACGCCTACCGGCGTCTCGTCGGCGCGTTCGTCCGAGATTTCGTCGCGCGCGCCGAGGCCGGCGCCATCACGCTCGACCCCGCATCCACGCCCCTCCTGGCCGCCGCCCGCCTCTGGTAGCCCGGGGGCGTCAGGTCGAGAGGCCCTCGATGCGGCCGGCGGCGAGCTGCTCCGCGGCGAGCGCGGCGTAGAGGCCTCCCGCGGCGAGGAGCTCGTCGTGCGTGCCGGACTCGACGATCCGCCCGTGCTCGACCACGTGGATGACGTCGGCACCGACGACGGTGGACAGGCGGTGCGCGATCGACAGAGTCGTGCGGCCGCGCGCGGCTT
This sequence comes from Microbacterium sp., assembly GCF_043427715.1. Lineage (GTDB taxonomy): Bacteria > Actinomycetota > Actinomycetes > Actinomycetales > Microbacteriaceae > Microbacterium. The sequence continues at coordinate 17,980 of NZ_JBHWTD010000016.1, forward strand.
CGTCGAGCGCTTCCTGCACGACCCGCTCCGACACCGTGTCGAGAGCCGAGGTCGCCTCGTCGAGCAGCAGCACGGGCGGGTCCTTCAGCAGCACGCGCGCGATCGCGATGCGCTGCTTCTCGCCGCCGGAGAGTCGGTAGCCGCGCTCCCCGACAACGGTGTCGTAACCCTGCTCGAAGCCGGCGATCACGTGGTGGATGTTGGCGGCGGCGCAGGCCGCCTCGATCTGCTCGTCGGTCGCGTCGGGCCTGGCGTAACGCAGGTTCTCTCGGATCGTCGCGTGGAAGAGGTACGTCTCCTGCGACACGATGCCGACGTGGTCGATGATCGACTCGTGCGTGAGCGCACGCACGTCCTCGCCCGCGAACAGCACCTCTCCGCCGGTCGCCTCGTACAGCCGCGGCGCGAGATACAGCACCGTCGTCTTCCCGGCACCGGAAGGCCCCACGAACGCGACGTGCTGGCCCGGTTCAGCGACGAACGAGACGCCGTCGAGCGTCGGACGGCCCTCCTGCGCGGCATCCGGATACCGGAAGGTCACGTCACGGAACTCGACGCGGCCGAGCGGCCCGGCCGCCTCGGTCACGGGCCGCGCGTTCGCGGCGTCGCTGATCGCGGGCGTCAGGTCGAGGTACTCGAAGATGCGCGCGAAGAGGGCTGCTGAGGTCTGCAGGTCGAGCGCGACCCGCATGAGTCCCATGAGCGGCTGCAGCAGACGCGCCTGCACCGTCGTGAACGCGACGACCGTGCCCGCCGTGATCGTGTCGACCCCGCCCGCGATGAAGTAGCCGGAGACGAGGTAGATGACGGCCGGCACCGAGGACATGAGCACGTGCACGACGGCGAAGAAGCCCTGACCGCTCATCGCGAGGCGCACCTGCAGGCCGATCTGCCGTCCGTTCTCCCCCGCATAGCGGGTCGACTCCGCGCGCTGACGGTTGAAGGACTTCGACAGAAGGATGCCGGAGACGCTCAGCGTCTCCTGCGTGATGGCGGAGAGCTCCGACAGCGACTCCTGCGTCTGCCCGGCGATGCGCGCCCGGACCTGCCCGACACGGCGCTGCACGAGCGCGAGGACGGGCATGAGCACGACGGCGATGAGCGTGAGCCGCCAGTCGATGAGCACCATAGCGACGATCGCCGAGATGACGGTGACGGTGTTGCCGAGGACACTCGTGACGGTGTTCGTGAGCACCCCCGACACGCCGCCGACATCGTTCTGCAGGCGCGACTGGATGACGCCGGTCTTCGTGCGCGTGAAGAAGCCGAGGTCCATCGCCTGGAGGTGCTCGAACAGCCGCACGCGCAGGTCGCCCGTGACGCTGTTGCCGACCGTGGCGGTGAGCCAGGTGCGCGCGATGTCGACGAGTGCGGTGAGCAGGAACAAGCCGATCATGGCGCCCACGAGCCACGCGAGGAGTGTGAGGTCCGGTCCGCCACCCTCGAGCGGGAACAGCGCATCGTCGAAGACGCGCTGCACCAGGAGCGCGGGGATGACGCCCACGGCCGCGCTCGCGATGACGAGAACCGCCGTGGTGGCGAGTCGCCCGCGATAGGGGCGGAAGAGCGCGACGACACGGGGGCCGAGGTTCTCGACCTTCGGCGCTTCCTGGTTCTGACGCCTCTGGGCGTCCTCGTCCACGGCGCGGAAGCCCCGGCCCATTCCGCCGCCCGGTCGTCCGCCCATACTCATCGGGCCAGCCTATCCGCGCGGATTCGGGGCGGATCGTGCCGGATCGGGAATGGACGTCCACCGAAGACCGTTACGTTGGGAGTCCGTCGTGCGTCCACGGCGAGACGCCCGGCGTGAGTGGTCGGGTGGCATCCGTCCTCCCCCACTCGCCCCTGTCATCCGCGCGTGCCGCGCCCGCTTCGAAGGACCTCTGTGACCCTGCAGGACACCTCTCCCGCCACCGGATCGGTCAACGCACAGCGGGTGGCGAAGCCCGGTCCCGTCATCGCACTGCTCGTCGTCTCGGCGTTCGTCGTCATCCTCAACGAGACGACCATGGGTGTCGCGCTGACCCCGATCATGCAGGACCTTGACATCACGGCGGGCTCCGCGCAGTGGCTCACGACGGGTTTCCTGCTGACGATGGCCATCGTCATCCCGCTCACCGGCTATCTGCTGGAGAAGTTCCCCCTGCGCCGGGTGTTCATCGCCGCGATGACCTTGTTCTCGATCGGCACCCTCATCGCGGCGCTCGCGCCCGGGTTCGGGATGCTGCTGATCGGGCGCGTCGTGCAGGCCTCCGGCACCGCCATCATGATGCCGCTCCTGTTCACGACGGTCCTCAACGTCGTTCCGGCCTCTCACCGTGGACGCATGATGGGCGTCATCAGCGTCGTGATCGCCGTCGCACCGGCGGTGGGGCCGACCGTGTCGGGACTCATCCTGTCGAGCCTGTCCTGGCAGGTGATCTTCTGGATCCTCCTTCCCATCGCACTGATCGCCCTCACGCTCGGCGCCCTGTGGGTGCGCAACGTCACCGACACGCGCCCCGACGCGCGCTTCGACCTGCTCTCGGTGATCCTGTCGGCGTTCAGCTTCGGCGGCCTCGTGTTCGGCCTCAGCAGCATCGGCGAGTCGGCGTCCGGCCACGCTCCCGTGCCGGTCTGGATCCCGCTCGTGATCGGCGCCGTCTCACTCTCCCTCTTCGTCGCCCGCCAGCTCCGCCTGCAGAAGACCGACGGCGCGCTGCTCGATCTCCGCACGTTCCAGAGTCGCTCGTTCAGCCTCGCGATCGTGCTCGTGGTCGTCGTGATGGCGGCTCTGTTCGGCTCGCTGATCCTGCTGCCGATCTACCTCGCGCAGGTGCTCGGCCTCGACGTGCTCGCGGTCGGCCTGATGCTGCTCCCGGGCGGCGTCCTCATGGGCGTCATGGCGCCCATCATCGGCAACCTGTTCGACCGCTTCGGTCCGACGCCGCTCGTGATCCCCGGCATGATCGTCGCGGCCGGCGCCCTCTGGGGCATGGCGTCCTTCGATGAGACCACGGCCGTCGGCTGGATCATCGCGGTGCACCTGATGCTGAACCTGGGCCTCGGTGCGGTGTTCACTCCGCTGATGACCTCGGCGCTCGGCTCCCTGCCGCCGCGCCTGTACCCGCACGGCAGCGCCATCGTCGGCACGGTGCAGCAGGTCGCCGGCGCCACCGGCACCGCCGCGTTCGTCACGCTGTTCACCCTCACGACGGCCGCAGCCGTCGAGTCGGGAGCGTCAGAGGTGCTGGCGAAGGCGGAAGGCGTGCACGCCGCATTCCTGGTGGGCGCGATCGTCGCGTCGGTCGCCGTCGTGCTGGCGTTCTTCGTGCGCAAGCCCGCCGACCTGTCGGCGGACCTGCCCGCGATGCACTGACCCGGTGAGCCCGGACTCAGCGGATGCGGCTCAGTTGGACCCGCAGCATCCGCCGCCGCAGCAGGACGCGCCCTCATCGGCGATGACCGCGAGCGGCTGAACGCCCTCGGTCTCGGGGGCGCCTCAGCGAGATCCGCCACGCCGACGGGCGAGGACGAGGAAGACCACCAGCGCCACGACGAGCGCCGCGAACGCGATGCCGGCGATCACCACGGCGATCGGCGTTCCGGCATCCGCTGTCGCCGCCTGAATCGGCGCGGCCGCGGTCGTGTCGCCTGCGGGCGGTGCGACCGATCCGACGGCGAACGGGATCGTCCCGCTGATCGGGTGCCCGTCGCTCGAGACGACGCGCCACTGCACGAGATAGCCGGCGTCACTCGTGTCGCCCGGCTCATCCAGGGCGACCGTGAGGGTGTTGGTCCCGATGGCGGGATCAGAGGCGACGCGATTGTCGCCCTCGTCGTCGATGACCGCGATCTCGGCACCGTCGGGGAGGATCGCGGCCGAGAAGGTGAGTTCGATCTCCGCGGGGAGCTCGTGCAGCTGCGCCTGGGCCGTCGGCGTGCTCGCGAGCAGTTCGTCGTGAGCGGATGCCGGTGCCGCCACAGCCACGACCGTCGCGAGCGCTCCGATGACGCCCCACATCACAGCCCGCACACCCGACATCACTTCCCACCTCTCCGCGCGTCAACGGAGAGGACGCACCCTCCCATTCTTCCAGGCGCCCGCCGCCCTACCGACGAACCCACCCCTCACGCAACCCCTGCGACCGCGAAGGCGTCCCGCTCTACCGTGGACACCGTCGACCGAAAGGAGTCCGCGATGGACGACAGCACGGCAAAGCCCAGCCAGGCAGAGGGCGAAGACGTCGAACGGCCCGGAACCGGCGATGGCCCTCCGGCCACCGGTCACCCGTCCCAGGCGGAGGGCGAAGACCCCGACTCCGACCATCTTGAGGGCCCGGAGGATCGCGGCGCACCGGTCGCCGAAGCGAAGATCGAGGTGTCAGAGCACGACGGGCGCACCCGCGTCGACATCCCCGATGACGCGCAGATGCGTCCCGGCCCCGGCCCTGGTCTGCCAGACGCGGATCAGTGAGCCGACCTCACTCTCCGAGGAGCTCCAACGGCGCGATGCCGTAGGCTCGCACATGGTGCCGGGTCAGCGAGTGCTCCGTGAAACCCCACCGGTGTGCGATCTCGCGGACGAGTGACGGTTCGGCGACGTGCGCCTTCCGCAGGTCGGAGTGCGCGGCATCCAGCCGGACCGCCAGAAGGTGCGCCGCAGGCGTGTGTCCCGGAGGCGCGTACGCGTGGAAGGCGCGGTCGAGTTCGACGGAACTCACTCCGGCAGCGGATGCCGCGTCGGCGACCGTGATCGGAAGTGAGGCGTGGTCCTCAAGGAAGCGCACCGCACGCCGATAGGCGAGGTGCAGACGCCGCGTCGAGCCGGCGCGGTGGCGCCGATCACCGGCGAGGGGGAACGCCTGAGCGTCGTCACCGCGAGGGCGCGGAAGACAGAGGCGCGGACGAGCTCGCTCGACAGGCTCGCAGTCGATCCGAACGCCCAGTCGACGGTGGATCGCCAGGCGCGGCGCAGCGCGGCATCCGGGATCCGCTCGGCATCGAACCTGACGTCGATACGGTCGTCGTTGTAGACGGTGCGCGCAACGTCGGTGAGGGCGGGCAGAGGGAGGACGACGACGCGGACCTGCGCGTCGCTGACCTCGCAGCTCATGGGAGCGCCGGGCTGGAACAGCACGGGGTCGACGCCATCACCGCGCGCATCGCCGGTGGACCAGCGGTATCCCCGCTCCGCCACCGCGATCGTCACCGCGGCGACGTCCGCGGCCGCGCGGTAACCGCCGCGCACGCGCAGCTCGCCGAGCGCGAACCGCTCGTCGCCCACGCTCGTCTCCTCGTAGGAGAGCGTCTCGGCACGGAGGGCGACGTCTCCGTAATTGCGCTGCAGGTGCTGTTCGGCTTCGGCGAGATCCGACGTCGCGAAGGCGTCGCAGCGCAGGCTCATACGGTATCCCCGCTGCCTGACCCGCCGACGTCCACCCCGCGAGTCTACGCGCGCACCCGCCCATGTTCGCGCGCCGATTCGTGCGCCTATCGGATATTCGTGCGCATAATGGATAGTCGGCACGAAGAAGGAGCACAGTGGGCAAGTTCGTCTACAACGACCGCATCAGGGTGGACTTCGACGACCGCGTCCTCGCCCATCTGCAACTCGTTATCACGACGAAGCTCCGACGGGGGGAAGGCTTCACGTTCATGTGGCGAAACGATCAGAGTCTCGGCGACGGCCGGCAGGTCGTGTGGCTCCACCCGGGCGCGGACCTGGCTTGGCAGTACTACGGCAGCCGGCAGCCCTCACTCAACCCGGCCTGGCTCGATGCACTGAGCCACGTCGCGAACTCCCCCACCGGCCTTTACGTCGTGCCCGAGCCGGAACCGGGAACGGCGTCCGCGAGCGCGCACCTGGGCTGACGACACCCCGAAATAGGGCAGGGTGTGGGTATGAGCGCTCCTGCCAGCGCTCTCGTGATCGATGGGACGCACGTCGCCGCCGACCCCGCGGCGGCCGAAGCGCTACTGCGCCCCATCTGCGCCGACGCCCGGATCCGCTCGCATTCCGAGCACTTCCGGTTCCGCCAGCGCACCGTCGGCGACGACCGGCTCCAGGTCACATCCTTCCAGGTGAGCAGCGATGTCCACCCGTCGATTCGGGATCAGGTGCGACACGAGACCCGAGACGGGACGGGACGGGACGGTCGAGCCTCCGGCGTGCGACGGACCACTTCGACGCGAACCTCATCTCCTCGTCGCCGACGGAGACGACCGTCGCCGCCATCACACGCCGATGGGGGTTCGTCCACCTGTCGCGGTTCGCGCAGCGGTATCACGCCGAGTTCGGCGAGCAGCCCAGCGAGACGCTGCGCCGCTGACGACGCTGCGGATGCCGCAGGGTCAATCCCAGCCGAGGTAGTCCTCGACCTGGAACGCGACCTCGCCCGGGTGGGTCATCGGGAAGAGGTGTCCCACGCCGGGGATCGTGACGACGCTGGCGCGATCACGCGCGGTCGCCTGCAGGTCCTCGCCGGCGGACGGCGCCGTGATGCAGTCGCGCTCTCCCTGGATGATCAGCACCGGAAGGCTCGGCGCGAGCGCCGCCCACTCGGCGACCGGGGTCGTGCCAACGCCGCGGACTGCATGTCCTGCGGAGCGACGTCGCGGGAGCGCGCGAACACGTCCCACGCCAGCGACAGGTTGATGCCCTCGCCCACCAGCATCGACACAGCCGACAGGTCGTCGGTGTCGACAGGCGCGGAGAAGGCGGACTTCAGGGCGCGCGCAGCATCGTCCTCGAGTCCGCGGGTGCCCTCGACCCCCATGAGCAGGACGCCGGAGGCGCGGAGCGGGTGGTTCAGGGCCACGGTGCGCGCCACGGCGCCGCCGAACGCGTGTCCCCCGATCCAGGCGGCATCCACTCCGACGTGATCGAGCACGTCGACGACGTCAGCGGCCAGATCGTGCATCGTCACGGCATCCGCTGACGGCCGGCGCGAGCCGATGCGGATGATCCGGAAGCCTTCTTCTTCGAGGATGCTGGCGAGGCGTTCTTCGGGACGATCATCATCCTGCCGCTGTACATGCAGAACGTGCTCGGGATGTCGTCGACCGCGGCCGGTTTCGCCGTCCTCCCCGGCGCGATCCTCATGGGCGTCGCGGCGCCGTTCATCGGCCGCATCTACGACGCGAAGGGCACGCAGGTGCTGCTGACGGGGTGGATGCCGCGGCCGCCGGCGCTGCCGGCACGCACATGGCGTTCCTCGTTTCGGCGATCATCGCGATCCCGCTGCTGGTGGGCGCGTTCCTCATCAAGAAGCCGGCCGACGCCCCCGGGGCACCGGCCGGCATCGGTCACTGACCGCGTTCCGCGTCGGGAAAGACGAAGAGCCGCCCTCCCGGGGCGACTCTTCACGTCTCGCGGCTCAGTTGGTGCTGCAGCACCCGCCGCCGCAGCACGACGCACCCTCGTCGACGACCTCGATGAGGTTCTAGTCGTCGGTGACGATCGGCTGAAGGGTCGGCGTGGGGAGATTCGAGGTGGCCATGCACGCCATGTTACGCCGGGTAATCGGGGCTCGGGCCGCGGTCAACCCCCTTCGGCGCATCGCCGGACCCGACATACCGTCGGAGCATGAGCACTCTCACCGGTAAGCGCGTCGCGTTCCTCGCGACCGACGGATTCGAAGACAGCGAACTGACCTCCCCCTGGGGAGCCCTCTCCGAGGCGGGCGCCGAGCTCGTGATGATCGCACCCGGTTCCGACCCGATCGCGGGCAAGAACGGTCACGAGCAGCCGGTCGATCTGACGACGTCCGATGCGGATGCCGCCGACTTCGACGCCCTCGTCCTGCCCGGCGGAGTCGTGAATGCGGATCATCTGCGGATGGACGCCGACGCCGTGCGGTTCGCGCGTGACTTCTTCGCGCAGCACAAGCCGGTCGGTGCGATATGCCACGCCGCGTGGATCCTCGCCGAGGCCGACGTCCTCGGTGGACGCAAGCTGACGAGCTACCCGAGCTTTCGCACCGATCTCGTGAATGCGGGAGCGGTGTGGGAGGACGCGGAGGTCATCGTCGACGCGGGACTCGTCTCCAGTCGGACCCCCGACGATCTGCCGGCATTCAACGCCAAGGTCGTCGAGGAGATCGGCGAAGGGCGTCACTCCGGTCAGACGGTCTGACCGCCGCCGAGACGGTCGCGCCGGCCCTACTCGGGTCGGCGTGCTCCGCCCTTCCGACGAGCCACGACCAGGACGACGACCAGGACACCGACGATCAGGACGAGCCCGACCGCGGTCAGGGTCAGCGCGAGCGCGGCATTGCTGCCGCTGTCCGCGGTCGAGTCGTCCGCGATCGGCGCGGCGCCATCCGGGAGGGGTTCGCCGTCGCCGACGGTGAACGGGATGGTCCCGCTGATCGGGTGTCCGTCACTGGAGACCACACGCCACCTGACTCACGAGAAGGAGATGCCGGGCCCCGGTCAGCCCGAGGCCGACTGACCGGCAGGACGATACGCTGCGTCGACGCCGCGGAGCGTGTCGCCGCGGCATCCACCCTCAGTCCCAGCCGAGGTAGTCCTCGATCTGGAAGGCGGTCTCGCCCGGGTGCGTCATCGGGAAGAGGTGACCGGCGCCGGGGATGCGCACGACGCTCGCACGGTCGCGTGCCGTCGCCTGCAGGTCATCGCCCGAGGAGGGCACGGTGATCTTGTCGTCGCCGCCCTGGATGATGAGCACGGGGAGGCTCGGCGCGAGGCTCGCCCACTCCGCCACCGGCGTCGAGGCCAGCGCCGCGCTCTGCAGCTCTTCGACGCCCAGATCGCGCGAGCGCGAGAACACGTCCCACGCCACGGCGAGGTCGATCCCCTCACCGACCAGCACCTGGATCGCCGTCCGGTCGTCGGTATCGACCGGGGCCGAGAATGCCGTCTTCAGGGCCCGGGCCGCATCATCGTCAAGGGGTCGAGTTCCCTCGACGCCGAGGAGCAGCACGCCGTTCGCCCGGCCGGGGAAGTCGAGGGCGACCGTCCGCGCGACGGCGCCGCCGAAGGCGTGCCCGCCGATCCACGCGGCGGTGACGCCGAGGTGGTCGAGGACGTCGACGACATCCTGAGCGAGATCATGCATCGTGGCCGGCTCGCCGGTGGGGCGGCGTGAGCCGATGCGGATGATCCGGAACCCCTCTTCTTCAAGAATGCTGGCGAGGCCGCCGAGGTAGGCGACGTCGAGGCCCTGGGCGGGCAGCAGCACGAGCGCCGGGCCCTCGCCTTCGTCGATGAACGGGATGGCGCGGCGGCCCTGGTCGAAGCTCTGGCGCTGGATCTCAGTCAATGGGGGTCCCTGGGTCGAATCGGTGCAGGTGTCCGGTGCGGTACCCATCCACGCTACCGCCCCTCGCTCCCCAGGTCAGGTCGACGCGTACCGACGGGCGAGGACGGCGAACGCCGCGGCCAGCTCGGGAGGGCCGACGACTTCCATGGGCACGTCGAATCGACCGAAGGATGCCGCGAGCGAGCCCCACGACCACGATCCCGCCGTCAGGACGGTCCTGCCGTTGCCGTGCGCTTCGGCCGTGCCGTCGCCGACGAACGGGAGGACCTCCCGGATCGGGAGGTCGAGGATCACCGACCCGCGGCACGCCCACTCGTTCACGTCGGACCCCTTGAATCGGGCGGCAACGAACTCGCTCAGGTCACCGCCCGGGACCGGGCGTGGGGTGAACCGCGGACCCGTCGGGATGCGCGGCATGATGCGGTCGACGCTGAACAGGCGCCAGTCGTCGCGCTCGAGATCCCACGCGACGAGGTACCACCGCCCCCGCGCGGTGACGATGTGGTGCGGCTCGACGCGGCGGGGCGGGAGGGCGAGGTCGCTCGGCTGGGGCTCGCCCCGGGGTGCGTAGTCGAACCGAAGGACTTCCGATGCGCGGATGGTCCCCGCGAGGCTGATCAGCACGTCCGCGGTGACGTGCATCGGCGCGGCCTCTCCGGGGCGCGTTGCGGCAGAGATCACGTCGAGCGTGTCGAGACGATGGCGCAGCCGCGGCGGCATGACCTGACGGATGGTCGCCAGCGCCCGGATCGCGGCATCCTCGATTCCGACGCCCGAAACCGAAACGGTCTGCAGCGCGACCGCCACCGCAACGGTCTGATCCTCATCGAAGAGCAGGGGCGGCAGTTCGCTGCCCGCCTGGAGCTGGTACCCGCCATCGGGGCCCATCGTCGCGCCGATGCTGTAGCCCATCTCGCGAAGGCGGTCGACGTCGCGGCGGACCGTGCGATCGCTCACGCCGAGGCGCGACGCCAGCACCGACCCGGGCCACACACGGGCGGTCTGCAGCAGCGACAGCAGACCGAGCAGTCGGCTCGTGGTGGACATGCTCCGAACCTATCCGCGATCTAGGACACTAACTGACCTAGACGGCTGTGACGCTGGGTTCACGGCCGCAGCGGCCGGAATCGATGAAGGAGCACACGATGGCCATCCAGACCACCACCCACCTGAACTTCCGCGGCGACGCCCGCGCCGCGCTCGACTTCTACGGCTCGGTGTTCGGCGGCCACGTCGTCGTCAACACCTACGCCGAGTTCGGCATGTCGGCCGAAGCTCCCGGCGCCGACAAAGTCGTGTTCGGACTCGTCGTGGCGGAGAACGGCTTCCGCGTGATGGGCTACGACATCCCGGGCGAGACCGATGGCGGCATCGCCGCCGGTGGATCGACCCGCCGCGAGCGGAACACGACCATCACCGACCAGGCCGTCTTCGTCTCGCTGAGCGCCGACACGCTCGAGGAGTTGCAGGGCTACTGGGACGCACTCGCCGTGGGCGGAGAAGTCATCGAGCCGCTCGCGGCCTCGGCGTGGAGCGCCGGATTCGGCATGCTCACCGACCGCTTCGGCGTGACGTGGAGCGCATCGGTCGCGGCGTCCTGATCCTCGATAACGGATGCCACGGAGCGCAGTCCTCGCCGTGGCATCCGCCTATCTTCGGGATGACGAATCCCTCGGCTTGCCCATACATTGGCGTCATGACGCATGCTCTGCGGCCAGCACTGGCCCTGCTCGCTGTCATCGCGCTCACCGCGACCGGCTGCTCACCGACCGCAATGCCGGAGTTCGATCGGGTTCAAGTCCCCGCAGATCGACCGGAGGTCGTGGTGGAGTCATCGGAGGACGTGGTCGACGCGGCATCCCTTCGGTACATCGGCGCCGCGGAAGGCTACGACATCTACCTCGCGCGTGGGGCCGAAGACGACGGTGTGCTCTGCCTTTCCCTCGTCCGGGACGGCGGCTGGGACAGCACGTCGTGCGGACTGCACGGCGTGTCCGTCGGCATTCGCCCGGGCGTTGCCATCGCCACCAGCAGCGACCGGCTGGGTGGCGAGATGCGGGAGATGATCACCGACAGCGTGTGGATCGCTCGGAAGTAGATCGCATGGCACTCAGATGGGGTCGGAGGTCAGCGGGAATCGCCCTGGCGGGCGTCGTTCTCGTTGCGCTCGCCACCGGCTGCGGATCGTCGCCGCCGGTCGATGACCGCGGGCCGCAGCCCATCGTCGGGTGGGCCAACGGCGGCGAGCTGCAGATCGTCTACGTCGACACGTGCAATGGCGATCCGGAGGCCACGGTCGTCGAAGACGCCGACACGGTCACCATCTCCGTGACGTCCACGGTGCGCGCCTCGGGTGAGGAATGCCAGGACAGCCTTCGAGTACAGCTCGATGCGCCCCTCGGTGACCGCACGGTTATCGATGGTGTGACCGGGGAGCCGGCGCCCGGCATCGAGGGGTGACGAACGCCCGAATCGCGTCGGATGCACGCGACCTCAGTTGTTGAAGCGGAACTCCACCGGGTTACGTCACCGTTAGCGGTATGGCTCGGCGGAGCGGTCCTGCCTATTCGCGTCTGAGCAGCACGCCCTCGCCGCCGGTGAACTCGATGCGCGAGAATGTGCCCGCTCTTCCCACCTCTTCGAATCCGAGCACCTCGTGCAACCTGATCGAGGCCAGATTCTGCGCATTGATCACACTGAAGATTGGCTCCCCGGCGGCAGAATGGTGGACCTTGTCAACCACGTCCTGCAGCAGTCGAGCTGCGATTCCTCGGCGACGATGAGCAGGAACAACGGTGAGCCCCGCAACCAGCCAATTCTGGATCTCTGCCCGACTTGATCACGATTGGTTGCGCCCCGCTGTACCCGACCAACTCACGATTGGTCTCCGCGACGGACAGCACCGGCAGCCGCTCAATGAGTCCACGAGCCTGCTCACGATACCCGTCGATGTCGCCACCACGGGTTGCCATCACGACGGACAACTCTTCGGCGTCGGCAAAAGTTGCAGGTCGTATGCTGACCGCTTCGCCGGCACGTTCAGCGCGCGCCGATGGCTCAAAGGCCACGAAGTCGGTCATGCAACCTTCAGCGGAGTGATCGCGGCGACCTTGTCCCGGAGTGCACGCCGTTCGAGCCGCGGTTAGGCGCACACCCGGACAGGGCCCAAGGCTCACGCAGACAGCTGCGCGTCCAGCTGCGTAAACCAACGCTTCTGGTAGGGCGGAAGGTCCATGGCCAGTGCTTCCGCGACCTCGTGTTGCACGAACTCTCGCGTCCAGATTCCCACGGCGAGCAGGTTTGGAATGATCCGCGTGCGTATCGGGTGAGATCCCGCGCTATTGTCGGCCTGCGCGAGCGAGCAGCCAGGCACCCCGGGGGTCGTGAACACGCGTCGAAACAGCTGATCGGTGACCACGGGGTGGCCTTTGAGCCACATGAGCGCGGTACGCCAACTCCCCGCGTGACAGACATGGGCAAGGAGCATGAGAACAGCCCCGCCGTGTGCAGGTGCAGGCAGGATGCCGCGTTCGATCCACTCGAACATGACCTCTCGGCCCCTGTTGCGATCCCAGGCTTTGGGGTTGGTCGCGAAGTCCGCCGACCACTGTTCCGCGATGACATCAAGATCGGTCGGAAACAGCGCCGGATACAGCCATTCGGCGTACGCACGGTTTTCAGGAATCGGCCACACTTTGGCGGCACGCGGCGAGGGCTTCGCCGCGATCAAGATTGTCGTCGCGGCATCCCAGTGCCCCGTCGAAATGCGTCCCTGCCACGCATCGATGAATTGCTCGCGGCCGCCCGGGTAATCGTCATCGATGTTCGACAGCCACGACTTCACGGTGCTGCCGAACATCGGGCTGAGGATTGCGTTCGCCTGCTTGACGAGTGGCCGACAGGTCGCGATCCGCTCCGCGGGCGACATCGTGAGCAGGAGGTCGGCGAGGTCCTGTACGCGGCCGGTCTCGAGCGCGTCTTGCGCGGCGTGATGCGCGTCGCCAGTGGGCTTCGTCACAGCACTCACGCTAGTGTCACCGTCCGTCATCCTCCAGCGAGACAGCAGTTCTGCACCGAGACTGCAACCAGTACCTGCATTCTCGGCGCATGAGTACAGTCTCGCCAACGAGGAACGGTCGCGCTAGACGTTGAAGCGGAACTCCACGGCGTTCCGACACGTGGAGCCATCTGCAGTCAGCGACTACCTAGCCCTCACCCAGATCGGCCTCAGTGAGTTCCTGGTGCGCGAGGACCTCGATCGAATGATGCTTCACGCGTCCACCTTCCATGGGTCCACCAGCTCGACGCCAGTGTGCTGGAAGTCCTTCACATTGCGCGTAGCGCAGGTGGCCCCGTGCGCCAGGCAGATCGCGGCAATCTGGGCGTCGGCCGTACTGACCGGCGCACCTGCTGCCTCACGAGACACGAGCACCCCCGCGTATCGCTGCGCCGCGTCATCATCGAAGGCGAGCACCGACCGGCTCCCCCGATACGGCGCTACCGCTTCATCAATCCTCTGCGCCAGCTCGTCTTTGCGTTGACCGTTCGGGAGCCTGCGCACACCGGCAAGCAACTCCGCGAGAGTGATGGAAGTGATCGCGACGTCGCCCGTCAAGGACACAAGCCACTCGACGACACGAGGCTCCGGAGAGGGCCGAAAGATCTCCGAGATGACGTTCGTG
>NZ_JBHWTD010000017.1:0-33318 GCF_043427715.1 Microbacterium sp.
CGTGGTGAAGGGCTTCAATCACATCATGGCGTCGCAGATCCTCACCGACGGACGGCCCGCCGGCACTGACGGGCGCCGCGCGCTCGCGACCGCGAGTGACTCCGACGAGGCCGTCGCGTTCATCACGGCGCTTTACGACGAATTCGGTTACGACACCGTGAACATCGGTCCGTTGCAGGACAGCTGGCGTGTCGAACGAGACCAGCCGGCGTATGTCGTCTCTCAGACCGCCGACCAGCTGCGCGCGAACCTGGCCCGCGCCGAGCGCTGACCATCACGTGGATGCCGCGGTGCGCGGCATCCACGTGTCAGTCAGCGCGCTGGTGCGCCGGCAGCTTCACGAACAGCAGCATGACCAGGCCGATCAGCAGCACGAGGCCGATGCCGAGCACGCCGTAGACGATGCCGCCGAACCAGGCGAGGAACAGCGACCAGGCGAGGGGTGACAGGAACGAGGCCACGCGGCCGGTCGTCGCGTAGAGCCCGAAGATCTCGCCCTGCATGCTGACCGGCGTCAGGCGGGTGAGCATGCTGCGGCTGGCGGCCTGTGCCGGCCCGACGAACGCGCAGAGGATGAGTCCGCAGATCCAGAAGACGATCGAGCCGAGGTCCTTCAGGACGAACACGACGAAGGCCATCGCGACCAGGCCCGAGAGGGCGATGACGATGAGGTTGCGGGCGCCGATCCTGTCGTCGAGTCGACCGGCGAGCAGGGTGGAGACGCCGGCGACGAGGTTCGCGGCCAGACCGAACACGATCACCTCGAGGAACGAGAACCCGAAGCCCTGCGCCGCGAGGACGGCCCCGAACGCGAAGACGCCCGCGAGGCCGTCGCGGTAGACCGCCGCCGAGACGAGGAACCAGAACGTCGGGCGATCGGTCTGGAAGAGGCGCTTGAGGTTCTTCGCGAGCACGACGTACGAGGTGAAGAAGCCCACCTTCTCGGATGCCCGGTATGCGGGCGACTCGGGCACGTTGCGGAACAGTGGGATCGCGAACACCAGCGTCCAGACACCGCAGACGACGGCGACCAGCTTGTACGCCAGCGGCTCGTCCTGTCCGATGCCGAACAGGATCGGGATGCACATGATCAGCGCGACGACGCCGCCGATGTAGCCGAGGCCCCAGCCCAGGCCCGAGACGCGGCCGACCGTCTTCGGCGTCGACACCTCTGAGAGCATCGCGTAGTAGCTGACGTTGCCGATCTCGGACACGACCGCACCGACGGCGACGGCGAAGGCACCGAACCAGAAGAACTTCGGGTCGGCCTCGACGAAGAACAGCGTGAACTGGATCAGGGCGATCGCGATGGTCGCGCCGATGATCCACTTCTTCTTGCTGCCCCGGGCATCAGCCTGCTGGCCGAGCACGGGTGCCAGGAGCAGGATCAGGATTCCGGCGGCGAAGTTCGCCCAGCCCCACCACTCCGACAGGTCGGTGAGCCCCTGGCAGTAGTCGCTGCCGAGGTACTCCGATGCGTTGCAGTTCATGTACGAGCCGTCGGAGAGAAGGCCGGACTCGCGCACCGCCGGGTCGAGGAACTGCCGCGACGTGAGGTACAGCGCGATCCAGACGAAGGTCAGGATCACGGTGTTGAA
Organism: Microbacterium sp.; assembly: GCF_043427715.1. Taxonomy (GTDB): domain Bacteria; phylum Actinomycetota; class Actinomycetes; order Actinomycetales; family Microbacteriaceae; genus Microbacterium. Next base: position 1,599 of record NZ_JBHWTD010000017.1, read on the forward strand.
GGGCTGCATCGCCCAGTCCCACATCGCCCAGGAGACGACCTTCTTGCGGGCGACCGGTCGCTCCTCGAGGTCCTTGAAGATCACGGGGAGTGCGCCGGAATCGGCTGTGGCGGGGATCTCGGGCGTCCCGCCGTTGGTGCGCGTCATGAGCCGCACTTTATCGTGCGCGATCAACGGGCCGGAGACACGGCGCGCGCACCCGAACTTGAGTCGAGTCATATCAAGTCTGATTGACACATCGGATGCGGCCGAGTATCGTTGAGTCCACACGGCTCAGGTTCCTGATCCGTCCACGACTTTCCCGATCCGCAGATCCACACGAAGGAGACACACATGGCACGTGCAGTGGGAATCGACCTCGGAACGACCAACTCGGTCGTCAGCGTCCTCGAAGGCGGCGAGCCCAAGGTCATCGCCAACGCCGAGGGTATGCGTACGACGCCCTCGGTCGTCGCGTTCACGAAGGACGGCGAGGTGCTCGTCGGCGAGACCGCGAAGCGCCAGGCTGTCACGAACGTCGACCGCACGCTCACCTCGGTGAAGCGTCACATGGGCACCGACTGGAAGACCCCGGCGATCGACGGCAAGAACTACACGCCGCAGGAGATCTCGGCGCGCATCCTCCAGAAGCTCAAGCGTGACGCCGAGCAGTACCTGGGCGACACGGTGACCGACGCGGTCATCACCGTCCCGGCGTACTTCAACGACGCCGAGCGTCAGGCCACGAAGGAGGCCGGTGAGATCGCGGGCCTCAACGTGCTCCGCATCATCAACGAGCCCACCGCCGCCGCCCTCGCCTACGGCCTCGATAAGGGCAAGGAAGACGAGCTCATCCTCGTCTTCGACCTCGGTGGTGGAACCTTCGACGTCTCCCTCCTCGAGGTGGGCAAGGACGACGACTTCTCGACCATCCAGGTGCGCGCCACCGCCGGTGACAACCGCCTCGGTGGTGACGACTGGGACCAGCGCATCGTCGAGTACCTGATCAAGCAGTTCAAGGACACCTCGGGCGTCGACGTCTCGAGCGACAAGATCGCCCTGCAGCGCCTCAAGGAGGCTGCCGAGCAGGCGAAGAAGGAGCTCTCCTCCTCGCAGTCGACCTCGATCAACCTCCCGTACCTGTCGCTGACCGAGTCGGGTCCCGTCTCGCTGTCCGAGACCCTCAGCCGCGCCAAGTTCGAGGACCTCACCAAGGACCTCCTCGACCGCACCAAGAAGCCGTTCGAGGACGTCATCCGCGAGGCCGGCATCAAGGTCTCCGACATCGACCACGTCGTTCTCGTCGGTGGTTCGACGCGTATGCCCGCTGTGAGCGAGCTCGTGAAGAAGGAAGCCGGCAAGGAGCCCAACAAGGGCGTGAACCCGGACGAGGTCGTCGCCGTCGGCGCCGCCCTGCAGGCCGGTGTCCTCAAGGGTGAGCGCAAGGACGTGCTGCTCATCGATGTCACCCCCCTGAGCCTCGGCATCGAGACCAAGGGCGGCATCATGACGAAGCTCATCGAGCGCAACACGGCCATCCCGACCAAGCGCAGCGAGACCTTCACGACCGCTGACGACAACCAGCCGTCGGTCGCCATCCAGGTCTTCCAGGGTGAGCGCGACTTCACCCGCGACAACAAGCCGCTCGGCACGTTCGAGCTCACCGGAATCGCCCCGGCTCCCCGTGGCATCCCGCAGATCGAGGTCACCTTCGACATCGACGCGAACGGCATCGTCCACGTGTCGGCGAAGGACAAGGGCACCGGCAAGGAGCAGTCGATGACCATCACGGGCGGCTCGTCGCTGCCCAAGGAGGACATCGAGCGCATGGTGCGCGAGGCCGAGGAGCACGCCGCCGAGGACAAGAAGCGCCGCGAGGCCGCCGAAATTCGCAACCAGGCCGAGACGCTCTCGTACTCGATCGAGAAGCTCATCGCCGACAACGCCGACAAGCTGCCCGAGGACGTCAAGACCGAGGTCCAGGCCGACGTCGACGCGCTCAAGACGGCGCTCGCCGGTGACAACGACGACGCTGTGAAAGACGCCTTCGACAAGCTGAACGCGTCGCAGTCGAAGATCGGCGAGGCGATCTACAACGCCGGTCAGGCGGATGCCGCGCAGGCACCCACCGACGCGCCTGAGGGCGAGCAGGCGGCATCCTCCGATGAGGACGTCGTCGACGCCGAAGTCGTCGAGGACGAGGACGAGAAGAAGTAACCATGGCGGACAAGGACTTCGACAAGCCCGAAGACGGCGACGAGGTCCTCGGTGAGGAGGGGTCGGAAGCGAATGCTTCCGGCCCCGCCCCGCAGGGGGAGCCCACCGAGGCTGCGGAGAACGCCGCGGACGAACTGACCATCGAGGACATCCTCGGTGCGGAGCAGTCCGACGAGGCCGCCGTCGCCGACGCACCCGAGGAGGAGCACGACCTGCTGCTCGACCTCAAGCGCGTGCAGGCCGAGTACGCCAACTACCGCCGCCGCACCGAAGATCAGCGCGAGGTCGAACTCCTGCGCGCGAAGGGGTCCGTCGCGAAGGGGCTCCTGCCCGTGCTCGACGACCTCGATCGTGCCGAGAAGCACGGCGACCTCGTCGAGGGCAGCGCGCTCGCCGCGATCGCCGACAAGCTGCGTGGCGTCGTCGCGCGGCTGGGCGTGGAGCGTTACGCCGAAGCCGGCGACGCGTTCGACCCGCAGCAGCACGAGGCGATCTTCCAGGCGCCGACCCCGGGCACGACCGAGCCGACGATCCTCGAGGTCGTCGAGATCGGCTACCGCCTGGGTGAGATCGAGCTGCGACCGGCGAAGGTCGTGGTCGCGGTTCCGGCCGAGTAAGAGGGAGGGAGGGCAATGGCCAGTCAGGACTGGTTCGAGAAGGACTTCTACAAGGTCCTCGGTGTGTCGAAGGACGTCTCCGACGCCGATCTGAAGAAGACGTACCGCAAGCTGGCGCGCACCTACCACCCCGACTCGAATGCGGGGGATGCCGCAGCCGAGGCGAAGTTCAAGGAGATCAGCGAGGCGTACTCGGTGCTCAGCGACAAGGAGCAGCGCGCCGAGTACGACCAGCTGCGGGCGATGGGCTCGGGGAGCGCACGCTTCCAGCCCGGAGCCAGCGGCGGCTTCGAGGACGTCTTCAGTCGGTTCACGCCCGGCGGCGGTGGCCAGCAGGCCGACTTCGACGACCTGTTCGCGATGTTCGGCCAGCAGGGGCGCACCGCGGGCTTCGGCTCGGGACGCTTCGGTCAGTCGACCGGCGGCTTCCGCGGCTTCGGTGGTCCGCAGCGCGGATCGGATGTCACGGCACGCACGACGCTCGACTTCACGACCGCCGTGCGGGGCGAGACCATCACCCTGCAGGGCGATGACGGCAAGCCGATCAAGATCAAGGTGCCGGCGGGTGTCGCCGACGGGCAGAAGATCCGCCTGCGCGGCAAGGGCCGGCCCTCGCCGGACGGCGGCGAGCCCGGCGACATCGTGCTCACCGTCTCGGTGCGTCCGCACCCCGTGTTCACCCGCGACGGCCTGAACCTCCGCCTCACCGTGCCGGTCACGTTCACCGAGGCGGTGCTCGGCGCCACGATCGAGGTGCCGACCCTCGGCGGCGACCCGGTCAAGCTGCGCGTCGCACCGGGAACCCCGTCGGGACGTGTGCTGCGGGTCAAGGGGCGCGGCGTGCAGACGAAGAAGGGCACCGGCGACCTGCTCGCCGAGGTGCAGATCGCCGTGCCGACGCACCTCGACGACAAGGCCCGAGAGGCCCTGGAGGCGTTCGCGGAACACGAGCCCAAGGAGAACCCCCGCGCCGACCTGATGGCCAAGGCGCGCGAGTGAGGTGAGAGGCATGGCGAACGAGCAGATCGACGAAGAAGCCCCGATCCTCGCGATCGCGATGGCGGCGGAGCTCGCGGGCATGCACCCGCAGACGCTCCGGCAGTACGACCGGAGCGGTCTCGTCGTACCGGCGCGCACCCGTGGCGGGTCGCGCCGGTACTCCCTCCGCCACGTCGCGCAGCTGCGCGAGGTGGCACAGATGTCGGCCGACGGCGTGAGCCTTCCCGCCATCTCCCGCATCATCGAGCTCGAGAACGAGGTGCGGATGCTGCGCCGCGAGGTCTCCGAGCTGCGCTACCGGCTGCGCGAAGAGGTCGCCCAGCGCCCCGGTGCGCGCGTGTTCGCCGCCGGCGCGTCCGGGGCGGTCGTCACCCTGCGCCAGGGCGCCCGTGTGCGCCGCGCGACCGACGTCGTACTGTGGCGCCCGATCGCCCCCGGCTCGGACGACGACTGATTCCGGCCGACTGATTCCGGCCGACCGGTGCCGGGCCGCGGGTCCGGCCACGCCGCGGGTCAGGCCGGGTCGATGCGGAGGTTGCCCGGACCGCCGTCGGGACGCTCGCCGACGGCCAGGTCGTCGACCAGTCGCAGCGAGCGGGCCAGGTCATCCACGGCGGGGAGCACGACACCGAACCGCTCCCGGTCGGCGATGACCGCGGTGAGCGTCACGAGGTGGGTGCCGGTGTCCCAGGTGTAGCTGGCGAACGGGGTCTGCCGCTCGTTCGGCGGCAGCGGCATCTCGAGCTTCTCGCCCACGCCGAGCGGCGAGCCGGTGAAGTTCTCGGTGTCGTCGTACTCGATCGGCATGCTCGCCCGTGCGGCGCGGAGGGCGGAGGTCAGCACCTGCACCTGCGCCATCACCACGAGCAGCTCGGGATCGTCCTTCCACACCCATGCCAGCACGCGACCGTCGGCGCGGCGCATGAGTGCCGGCAGTGCCTGACTCATCGCCCAGGCGGCCATCCGGCTGCCGGGCTGCTCGCGCCCGAATGCGGCGTTCGCCTGGCCCAACAGCATCCCGATCGCCTTCTTGCGCGCGCGACGCCCGCGGAGTCCGAAGGAGCCGGTGATGGGAGCCCACCGTGCGGGGTCGGCCTGTGCCTGCAATCTCGCCATCACCCGACTCTATGGTCCGCTTGTTATGGTCCGCCTATGTACCAGACACGTGCATTCCGCTGGCTCGCCGCTGTGCTCACGGCTGCCGCGCTGGGGCCTCAAGCGTGGGCAGGTCTACTTCGTCCAGATCCGCGCCACGAACTCCGCCGGATACGGCCCGAAGGGCACGCGAGTCGCCCACGAGACGATCGCCGCGCAAGCCTCGCTCCCGGCGGGGTCGCCGCAGCACCGCGTCATGACGTGGAACATCTGCTCCAACGCGTGCTCGTCGATCGCCACCCGGGCGCGCGTCATCAATCAGCGCATCACCGAGGTGAAGCCCGACCTCGTCGCCATGCAGGAGGCGTCGCGGTACACCAAGGCGCCCGCCGGCTACCGCCACGTCCACAACGGGCAGGCCGACATCCTCGTCCGCAAGGGCGTCTACTCGCTCGTCTCCAAGAACAGCAAGGGTCGGACCACCGGCACCGCGCGGTTCGCCAGCAAGTACGCGACCTCCGGCAAGGGCATGGCCTGGGCGGCCCTGAAGCACAAGACGGGCTCGTACATGCTCGTCGTCAACACCCACCTCGTCTACGGCAACACGACGTCCGCCGTGAAGCAGCGTGAGTACGAGGCCGGGCGTCTGCCGTACTTCCTGCGCAACACGCTCCGCAAGCTCAACGCCACGCACGGGCACGTCACCGACTGGACGAAGGCGCCGGTCGTCGTGCTCGGCGACTTCAACACGCACAAGTCGCGCTCGGGCGACGACAGCCAGCAGATCCTCGAGAACATGGGCTGGCACGACTCCTACGACCAGGCGCGCCGACTCTCGGGGCAGCACCGCAACACGGCGAACCCCGACTTCTCGACGACGCCTGTCATCGGCGGGGTGTGGGGCGACCACGTCGACAAGGTCCTCGTGAAGCCGCGCCGCACCGTCGTCTACGGCTGGGCCAACGTGGGGAAGATGAAAAACGGCAAGTACGTCGCGCCGCTCGGATCGGACCACCACCCGCTCGTCGTCCGCCTCGGCCTGGCCTGAGTCCGCGCGGCCCGTCGCTGCACGCGGGACCGACCCCGGCCGCGTCGCCGCCGAGCGGCGCGCGCCTGGGGTCCCGGGTCTGCGGAGCAGGCCGCACTAGACTCGGACACCAGCGCTGCCGTGACCACCGTGACCCCTGGCCGCCGCCGCCCGCACCCCCCTGCGCCTCCCGCCGCAAAGATTGGCACTGTACCCGTGACCGTGACGCCTTCGGACGAGCACACTCCCGAGCCCGCTGAGACGAACCGTCCCCTCACCGTCGTGATGGCGGCCGACACCTTCGCCCCCGACGTCAACGGTGCCGCGCGCTTCACCGAGCGGCTCTCGGCGGGTCTCGCCGCGCGCGGACACAAGGTCCACGTCGTCACCCCGAGCGTCACGCACCGTCGCCACGGGGTGTTCATCGAGGAGATCGAGGGTCAGCAGATCACGGTCCACCGCCTCCCCGGCTGGCGCTGGCACCCGCACGACTGGCTCCGCTTCGTCCTCCCGTGGATGGCCAAGCACTACTCGCGCCGCATCCTCGACGGGGTGGATGCCGATGTCGTCCACAGCCAGTCGCACATCGTCCTGGGCCGCGCCCTCACCCGCATCGCGCGGCAGCGCGGCATCCCCGTCGTGGCGACGAACCACGTGATGGCCGACAACATCCTCGACTTCACGCTGCTGCCGAAGGCGCTCTACGACGTCTTCCTCAAGCTCGCGTGGGCCGACGCGGAGCGCACCTTCAAGATGTCGCGCGCGGTCACGACCCCCACGCGCCGGGCGGCCGCGTTCCTCGAGGAGACGATCGACATCTCCGGAGTCGTCCCGATCAGCTGCGGTATCGACAAGCGCAACTACACGCCCGATCTCTCCGTGCGCCCGCAGCGCACGCGCGTGCTGTTCGTCGGGCGCCTCACGACCGAAAAGCACGTCGAGGTCACCCTCGAAGCGATCGCGAAGCTCGTCCCCGAACTCGACATCACGTTCGAGATCGTCGGAGGCGGCGACCAGCACAAGAACCTCGAGCAGCACACGAAGCGTCTCGGGCTTGAGCAGCGGGTGATCTTCCGCGGTCGGGTGTCCGAGGAGGAGCTCCGCGCCGCCTACTCGCGCGCCGACGTGTTCGCGATCGCCTCGGTCGCCGAGCTGCAGTCCATCGCGACGATGGAGGCGATGGCCTCGGGGCTGCCGGTCGTCGCGGCGAACGCCGTCGCCCTCCCGCACCTCGTGCACGACGGCGAGAACGGGTACCTGTTCGAGCCGGGCGACGCCGACCAGCTCGCGGAGAAGCTCCGCGCGGTGCTGACGGCCACGCCGGAGGAGTACTCGCGCATGCAGCAGGCCTCGCTCAGCGGCATCGAGATCCACGACATCGAGCGCACCCTCGACACGTTCGAGAAGCTCTACCGCGGCGAGCCCCTCGACGCCTGACATGCGGCTGTTCTTCGACGCCCGGTACATCCGCACCGATTTCCACGACGGCATCAGCCGCTATTCGGCCGAACTCGCCGCAGCGGTGGCGGCCGCGGCATCCGGATCAGAGGTCGAGGTGACCTACCTGATCTGCGACCCCGATCAGCAGCGGTTCCTCCCTGAAGGTGCCGCGACGCTCACGATCCACGGGCCCACGTCGGTCCGCGAGCCGTTCACGGCGCGGATCCTGAACCGGCACCGGCCCGATGTGGTCTTCTCGCCGATGCAGACGATCGGCTCCGCCGGGCGCCGGTTCCGGCTGATCCTGACGCTGCACGACACGATCTACTACCGGCACCGGACCCCGCCGCACGCGCTGCCCTGGCTCGTGCGCGTGGGCTGGCGCCTGTTCCACCTCTCGTACTGGCCGCAGCGACTGACGCTGAACGCCGCCGACCTGGTCGCGACGGTCAGCGAGACGAGCGCCCGGCAGTTCGCCCGCGTGAAGCTGACCCGACGCCCCGTCATCGTGATCCCGAACGCCCCGCAGCGTCTCGCGGATCTGCTCGCCGACGGTGTCGCGGTCAGCGAGGGGCCCATCCGGAACCTTGTCTACATGGGCTCATTCATGCCGTACAAGAACGTCGAGACGCTCGTCACCGCCATGCGTCAGCTTCCCGAGCACACGCTGCACCTGCTGTCGCGGATCCCGGCCGAGCGTCGGGCCGAGTTCGAGCGGCACTCCCGTCCCGGGTCGATCGTGTTCCACGACGGCGTCACGGATGCCGAATACGCCGCGCTCCTGGCCGACCACGCCGCGCTCGTGACGACGAGCCTCGACGAGGGGTATGGGCTGCCGGTGGCGGAGGCGCTCGAGCTCGGGGTTCCCGCCGTCGTGACGGACATGGAGATCTTCCGCGAGGTCGCCGGCGGGGGAGCGCTGTACGTCGATCCGCTCGATCCAGCCGCGGTCGCCTCGGCCGTGCGGTCGCTCGATGAGCCGGGCGTGCGGGAGCGGCTCGTCCGCGCGGGAACGGCCCACATCGCCGCGTTCGACTGGGCGCGGTCGGCGGAGATCCTGCTGCGCGCGGCGCGCGGATTGGTGCGCTGAATCCTCGAGCCGTCGGCCCTGCCGCCCTCGCGCCATGCGTGATAAAGTTGAGTCAGTGAGACTCAACCTTCTCACACAGACCAGGAGCGACAGATGAACGCACAGCCGGCACCCGGGCAGGAGGAGCAGAAGAGCGCCCTCGAGCAGTTCGGGATCAACCTCACCGATCGCGCGCGTCAAGGCAAGCTCGACCCGGTGATCGGACGCGACAGCGAGATCCGCCGCGTCAGTCAGGTGCTCACCCGCCGCACCAAGAACAACCCGGTGCTCATCGGCGAGCCCGGCGTCGGCAAGACAGCCGTCGCCGAAGGCCTCGCCCAGCGCATCGTCGCGGGAGACGTCGCAGAGTCGCTCAAGGGCAAGGAGCTCATCTCCCTTGACATCTCCGCGCTCGTGGCCGGCGCGATGTACCGCGGCCAGTTCGAGGAGCGCCTCAAGAGCGTCCTCAAGGAGATCACCGAATCCGACGGCCGCATCATCACGTTCATCGACGAACTCCACACCCTCATGGGCGCCGGCGGCGGCGAAGGGTCGGTCGCGGCATCCAACATGCTCAAGCCCATGCTCGCGCGCGGCGAGCTCCGCCTGATCGGCGCGACCACCCTCGACGAATACCGCGAGTTCATCGAGAAGGATGCCGCGCTCGAGCGCCGCTTCCAGCAGGTGTACGTCGGTGAGCCGAGCGTGGAGGACACCGTCGCGATCCTCCGCGGGCTCAAGGAGCGCTACGAGGCGCACCACAAGGTCGCGATCTCCGACGGCGCGCTCGTCGCCGCCGCGGCGCTGTCGCACCGGTACATCCCGGCGCGACAGCTGCCCGACAAGGCGATCGACCTGATCGACGAGGCCGCGTCCCGGCTGCGCATGGAGATCGACTCCGCCCCGATGGAGATCGACGAGCTCCGCCGTCACGCCGACCGGTTGAAGCTCGAGGAGCTCGCTCTCAAGAAGGAGAAGGACGACGCGTCGAAGGAGCGCCTCGCCGCCCTGCGCGATCAGCTCGCAACGGTGCAGCAGCAGCTCGGTGAGCTGCAGGCGCGCTGGGAGCGGGAGCGGGCGTCGCTGAACGCCGTCGGCGACTACAAGACGCGATTGGATGCCGCACGCGTCGAAGCCGAGCGGGCTCAGCGCGAGGGCGACTTGGAGCGCGCCTCCCGGCTCCTCTACGCCGAGATCCCCGCCCTCGAGCGCAAGCTCGCCGAGGCCGAGAGTGCCGAACAGGCGGGCGCGGACGGCGCCGAGCGCATGGTCGGCGACCGCGTCACCGAGGAGGACATCGCCGACGTGATCGCGGCGTGGACCGGCATCCCGGTCGGAAAACTCCTGCAGAGCGAGTCAGGTCGTCTCGTGCACCTCGAATCCGAACTCGGCAAGCGACTCATCGGGCAGAAGGACGCGGTCAAGACCGTCGCCGACGCGGTCCGCCGCTCGCGCGCCGGGATCAGCGACCCGAACCGGCCGACCGGCTCCTTCCTGTTCCTCGGCCCCACCGGCGTCGGCAAGACCGAGCTGGCGAAGGCGCTCGCCGAGTTCCTCTTCGACGACGAGCGCGCCATGGTCCGCATCGACATGAGCGAGTACAGCGAGAAGCACTCGGTCGCCCGGCTCGTCGGTGCCCCTCCCGGGTACGTCGGGTACGAGCAGGGTGGACAGCTGACCGAGGCCGTCCGCCGTCGGCCGTATTCGGTGGTGCTGCTCGACGAGGTCGAGAAGGCGCACCCCGAGGTGTTCGACATCCTGCTGCAGGTGCTCGACGACGGCCGTCTCACCGACGGTCAGGGCCGTACGGTCGACTTCACCAACGCGATCCTGATCCTCACCTCCAACCTCGGCTCGCCGGTGCTGATCGATCCGACGCTGTCGAGCGAGGTCAAGCGCGAGCAGGTCATGGCGATGGTCCGGCAGGCGTTCCGCCCCGAGTTCCTCAACCGGCTCGATGACATCGTGATGTTCGAGCCGCTCACCGAGTCCGACCTCGCACAGATCGTCGAGCTCGCCGTCGACGCGCTGCAGCGACGCCTGAAGGACCGCCGCCTGACGCTGGCCGTCACCCCCGACGCCCGGGCGTGGCTCGCAGAGCGCGGATACGACCCGCTGTTCGGTGCCCGGCCGCTGCGCCGCCTCATCCAGTCCGAGATCCAGGACCGCCTCGCGATGGCGCTGCTCTCGGGCGGCGTGCACGACGGTGACACGGTGCGGGTGGACGTTGCCGTCGATGGTTCGGGGCTCGCGCTGACGAGCGGCGGCCAGGCGCCGGTCACGAGCGAGGACGACGTCATCGAGGCCGAGCTGCTCGACGACTGATCGGATGCCGCGCGGGCATAGCATCGGGTGATGCGGACACTGCGCGCGCTCTGGGGTGCCACCCACCCCGGGCCCGCGATGGTCGTCACCGTCCTGTCGCTCGCACTCGGTCTCGCCGCCGGGCTCGAGCCGTGGCGCTTCGTCGTGCTGGTCGCGGCGGTGTTCTTCGGGCAGCTGTCGGTCGGGCTGTCGAACGACGCGCTCGACCTGTTGCGGGATGCCGCCGTCGGTCGCGCCGACAAGCCGCTCGTCCGTGGCGACACCCGCCGCCGGACCGTCTGGGTCGCCGCCGCCGTCTGCGTCGTCGCCGCGCTCGCGCTCTCCGCTCTGCTCGGCGGGTGGATGCTCCTCGCACACGGGATCGCGCTGATCTCGGCGTGGTCGTACAACGCCGTACTCAAGGCGACGCCGCTCTCGATCGTCCCGTTCCTGGTGAGCTTCGGCCTGTTCCCCTCGCTCCCGACCCTGTCGGCGGCCGATCCGTCGATCGCTGCCACCTGGGCGACTGTCGCCGGCGCTGCTCTGGGCGCCGCGGTGCACCTCACCAACGTGCTCCCCGATCTCGACGACGATCGGCGAACCGGTGTGCATGGCCTGCCGCATCGGCTCGGTGCTCCGCTGTCGGTCGGCATCGCGGTCGCCGGAATCGTCGCAGCGGCCGTGGCGGTGCTCATCGGCGGCGGCGCGCGCCCGGTCGGCTGGGCGTTCTTCTGCGCCGTCGTCCTCGTCGCGGCCCTGATCGTCTCGCGGATGCTCCGTCGCGGCGTCGACCGCGGCGGATTCCGGCTGGTGATGCTCGCCGCGCTCGTCCTCGCCGCCCAGCTGGTCGTCACCTCGGCGGGTCTCACCGGCTGAGCCGGATGCCGGCCGGGTGACCGGTCGGGATCCTGCCGGCGGCGGTCACCGGGACGCGGTGTCGAAGCCCATCGAGTAGGCGTGCGGGACGAGTGGGCCGGTGGCGGCGATCGCGGCGCCGAGCGAACGTGTGAGGACGGCGTGGACGCGCGGCGAGACCGGGCGGCCGAGGCGCATGTTGAGTGCGGCGATCCGGCCCGCGGTGCGCGCGGAGCGCAGGCGGCCGAGCTCCCATCGGGCCAGGGCTGCGGCGGGCTCCGACCCGCGCTGGACCCACTCGGCGAGAGGGGGCGCGAGCGTCGCGGCATCCAGCAACCCGAGGTTCAGTCCCTGACCGCCGATCGGGCTGATCTCGTGTGCGGTGTCGCCGATGACGAACAGGCGGCCGCGGCGGAGGGCGGGCGCGAGCACGCGCCGCACCGAGAACGACGTGGCGCTTGTGATCTCTTCGGCGGCCGCTGACTCTCCCCGCTCGGCGAGTGCGGTCTTCAGGCGGGCGAGGTGCTCGTCGGGGGTGTTCGGGCTGCCGGCATCCCATGCCACGAAGCGGCGCTGACCGGACGGGAGGGGGAACGACTCCAGCACGCCGCCGGGGGACAGGTGCACGACGGCGGTCTCGGCATCGGGGCGCGGGGGGAGTGTGGCATCCGTCATCAGATAGCGGTCGGGGTACGCGGTGCGGCGGAGAGCGCCGCGCGTGAAGACGAGGTCACGGGCGCCGACGCCGGCAGCGACCACGACGATGGGTGCGCGGTGCTCGGCCCCGTCGGAACGGACGGTGACGCCGTCCGGATCGGGGTGGATGCCGGTGACACGGACTCCGCGGACCGGGTCGGGCGCACCGGCGGCGAGGGCGGCCTCGGTCGCGGCCTGAGGCAGAGTGGCGACGTAGGGATGCCGCGTGTTCAGCCGGTCGAAACGGACCGTCCCGAGAAGGCGACCGTCGCTGCGAGCCTCGCCGCGGCGGACCCGGACGGCGGAGGCCAGGATCCGGTCGGTCGCTCCCCCGCTCTCGAGGGCGGACAGCACCGGAGCGTGGAGTCCGATCGCTCGGGAGCCCGCGCCGGGGGACGGGCGCTCTTCGAGCAGGGTGACGTCGACGCCGAAGCGGGTGAGCTCGGCGGCGAGGAGGGTGCCGACGGGACCGGCGCCCACGACGATGACGTCAGCCACGGCCGCGCCCGATTGCGAGCAGGCGGAAGGGGGCGGGCGTGACGATCTGCCAGTCGCCGCCGAGAGCCCGCTGCAGTTCACCCGCGCGGTAGCTGCGGCGGATGGAGCGCAGCCCGTCGGTGCGGAGGAAGGTGCCGCGCTGGAGCGGCGTCACCCCGATGCTGTAGAGGGCGTAGGCCAGGTGTCCACGCTCGATGTCGGCGAGGAGGACGGGGCCGGTGCTGAGACCGGCGGTGTCCTCGGCGAAGCCGGGGAGCTCTGCGGCATCGAGGTGGTGGAGGACGTGGTTGGAGATCACCGCGTCGAAGCGTGCGCCGGTGGCGCGGAGGGTCGCGGCATCCGTCTGGGCGAAGGTCACGTTTGGGCGTTCCCGCTCGAGCGCCACGTCGAGGGCGCGCGCATCGGGGTCGATGCCCAGCCAGTCGACCTGGAGCCCGTCGCGTTCGGCGCGGGCGGCGAGGCGGGCGACGACGTCGCCGCCGCCGCTGCCGACATCCAGGACACGCGCGGGACGGTCGAGAGCGCGCAGCGCCGGGGCGAGATGGTGCTCCCACGCCCGGCCCCACCCGCCGATCAGCCGGTTGACCGTGTCGAAGCGGCGGAGGGTCGCGGCGAGGCGATGCGGGTCGCAGTCGGGATCGTCCATCAGCTCGCGGAGGTCCGTGTCGCGCTCCCGGAGGTTCACGTCGCGTCGCTCCGGCCGACGGTCATCAGGGCGGACTCGAGCGTGAGTCCCGGTCCGAAGGCGAGGGCGGCGAGGCGCGCGCCGTCGGCGAGGTCGCCCTCGAGGAATCCGCGCAGGATGAAGAGGATCGTCGCGCTCGACATGTTGCCGTAGTCGCGGAGCACGGCCCGTGACGAGTCGAGCGCGGTCGGGGCGAGCTCGAGCCCGACCTCGACGCGGTCGAGCACGCTGCGCCCGCCGGGGTGCACCGCCCACGCATCGACGTCCTCGTCGCCGAGGAACCGGTCGACGGCGCCGCGGATCTCGCGCCCCACGATGCGGGGGACCTCTGCCGACAGCACCATCTCGAACCCGGTGTCCCCGATCGTCCACGCCATGTCGTGCTCGCCGTCCACGGTGAGCGTCGTGGCGAAGCGGTCGAGATCGAGCCACCGGCCGCTCCGGCGGCTCTGGTCAGCGCTGACGACTGCGGCCGCCGCCCCGTCGGCGAACACCGATGCGGCGACGATCTGGTCGTGATCGTCCGGCTCGCGGAAGTGCAGCGAGCAGAGCTCCGCGCACGCGACGAGCACCACGGCGCTCGGATCGGAGTCGCAGATGCGCGCGGCCGCGCGCAGCCCGGGCACCGCCGCCGCACACCCCATGAAGCCGAGGTGGTAGCGCTCGACCGTAGCGCTCAGCCCGAGGTCGCGCACCAGCCGGAAGTCCGGGCCGGGTGCGAACAGCCCGGTGCACGACACCGTGACGACGTGGGTGATGTCGGACGGGGTGACGGATGCCGCGTCGAGCGCGCGCCGGGATGCCTCGGCGAAGAGCGGGGGCGCGAGCTGGATGTACGCGTCGTTGCGCGCCCCGGTCGGCGGGGAGAGGAGGGTGCCGAGCGGGTCGACGGAGCGGAACGGGGCGTCGGACGGTGGCATCCGCTCGGGATCGGTGCCTGCGGCACCCGTATGCGTCATGCGGTCGGCTGCGGCGGCGAAGTCGTCGAGCACGGTGTGCCGCGTCTCGATCGCCGACCCGTCGAAAGCGGCACCGATCAGCCGCCGCCTCAGCCGGTCGGTGCCCGGCTGCCCGGCGAACAGGTCGCGGACCGCGCTCTGATGCAGGCGGGCGGGCGGCACCGCCGTGCCGATGCCCAGGATCCGCGAGGTCATGCCTCACCGTAACCGGCGCGCAGACCACTGCGGCGACCCTTGTTGCGGTCGCAGCCGGTCGTCTATGGTGCCGTCGGATCGGCCTCGGATGCCGCGGCGGGAAGGTCCCGGCGCCAGAACGGCCCGAACACGACGAATGCCGCCGACAGCAGGGCGCCGAACGATCCGATCCACAGCGTCGCCGTGGTGCCGAGCCAGGTGCCGAGGCCGCCGGCCAGCAGTGCGGCGATCGGCATGACGCCCCAGACACAGAACCGGATCGACGCGTTCATCCGGCCGAGCAGCCGCTTCGGGGTGATTCGCTGCCGGAACGTGACCTGGGTGATGTTGTACACGAGGACGGGGAAGATCATCAGGAAGTTCTGCGCGATCAGGAGCGGGACCGCGATCGGGGGCACCACCGCGGCCACCGGCAGCACCAAGGCGATCACCGAGAACATGATCGCGCTCAGGGGCACCGCCCGCGCCTCGCCGACCCATGCCACGATGCGCGCGGTCGCGAACGCCCCGGCGAGTCCGCCGAGCGATCCGGCCATGAACACGAGGCCCATCACCTCGGGGGAGAGGCCGAGCGTGCGCAGGATGAAGATCGGCACCAGGGGTGGCGGTCAGGGTGCCGAAGAAGTTCGACACGGCCGTCGTCGCGACGATCCGTCGCAGGTACGGGTTGCCGAAGACCCACGCGAGTCCTTCGCGGATCGAGCGGACGAGCGGGTCGTGCGACCCCTTCGGCGCGACGACCTCGGTGTCGCGGGTGCGCAGCAGGGCGATCAGCGACAGGACGTACGTGACGGCGGTGGCGAGGATGGCGAACGGTGCGGTGATGAGTCCGATGAGCCAGCCGCCTGCCGCCGGGCCGGCGATCCCGGCGAGCTCCTGCGTCGCCTGCAGCTTGCCGTTCGCGTCCGCGATCTGGTCGTCGCGCACCAGCGAGGGGATGATGCTCTGGTACGACACGTCGAAGAACACCGTGGCGACGCCCATCACCAGCGCGACGACGACCATGTGCCAGATCTCGAGCGCCCCGGCCCACCACAGCAGCGGCAGGGCGGCGAGGGCGACGGCCCGCACGAGGTCTGCCCAGATCATGACGTGACGCTTCCGCATCCGATCGATCCAGGCGCCCGCGGGCAGCCCGATGAGGAGGAAGGCCGCTGTTCCCGCGGCGTTCAGCACGCCCACTTCGAACTCCGTCGCCTGCAGCAGCAGCACCGCCAGCACGGGGAGTGCCAGTTCGGTGATCTGCGCGCCGAACTGGCTGAGCGTCTGCCCGCCCCACATCGTGAGGAAGTTGCCGTCGCGCCACAGCCCGCGCTTCGGCGCGGGTTCGGGGACCTTGGGGTCGATCTCGTCGAATGGCTGCGGCCCGGGTTCGGGCGCGGCATCCGGACCGAGTGATTGGGACATGTCGATCAGTGTGCGGGGTGTGATTGGACTTTGTCAATCGCATACGATGTGCGCATGACCGACGCGTCGGATGACGCGGATGCCACGGCGTTCGCACGAGCCCTCAGTTCACCGCTGCGGTTGCGCATCCTCCGCCTGTGCGCCTTCGACGCCCGCACCAACAAGGAGCTCGCGGGTCTCCTCGGCGTGAACCCCGGCACGATGCTCCACCACGTCCGGACCCTCGTGAGCACCGGTCTGCTCGCCGCGGAGGCGGAGCGCTCCGGTGCGCGCGGCGCCCGCGAGGTGCCGTACCGCGCCACCGGCAGGTCGTGGCACGGTCCGCCGGTGCCCAATCAGTCGGTCGTGCTCCTGGAGACCATGCGGCAGCAGCTCGAGGAGGTCGACCCGGAGGACGTGCGCACCACGTGGCTGGGTCTCCGCCTGAACGCCGAGCACCTCGCCGAACTCCGCCAGCGGCTGCACGCCCTGGTGGAGGAGTTCAAGCAGCGCGGTCCTGACGAGGACGGCGACCCCTACTCCCTGGTGACCGTTCTGCACCCGGACCGGAATCCCCGGGTGGTGCGGGACTCAGGCGTCGAGGAGGACCGAGTCTGACACGGGGCGGCGGGTGCGAGGCGCCGACTCGCGCTCCTGCACCTTCTCCGATGCGCTCGCGTAGTCGCCCAGGGTGCCGACGGTGGTCACGGTGAGCGGGCGCAGCTCGGGTGCGAGCGAGAAGGATGCCGCGATTCGGTCGGCGTTGAAGCCGCCCATCTGGTGGGTGTAGAGCCCGTTCGCGTGTGCCTGCACGGTGAAGTGCGCGGCCGCCTGGCCGACGTCGTACGACGCCCAGCGGAGCGGCTTGCCGTCGAGCTCGGTGACCGCGACGAAGACGACGAGGGCCGCGGCGTCCGCTGCCCAGGCCTGATTGAAGCCGATGAGCGACTCGACGATCTCGGCGTGCGCGTCGGTGCCGCGGCGGGCGACGATGAAGCGCCACGGCTGCGTGTTGGAGGCCGACGGCGACCAGCGGGCCGCCTCGAGCGCCGATGCCAGCGCGTCCTCGTCGATGGGTGTCGTCGCATCGAACAGGCGGGTGCTCCAGCGTTCGGTGAGCACGTCGAGGATGGGGCGGTCGGTCGTCGCGGCGCGGTCGAGCAAGGCGTCTCCTGGGGTTGGGGGGTTCCTCCATTCAACCGGAGATCGTCTGAGCATCGGGCGAGCGCGGACCCGCCGGGGATGTCGCACCCACCTTTCGAAGACGTGAAGACGAGCCGTTCTTCGTGCCCCGGATGCCGAGCGGATGCCGCGCCCCCGCCGTAGCGTGCAGATATGACCATCGCGACGGCAGACCTCTACGACGAGCGCGGCGACGAGCTCGACTCGATCTCGGTGCAGTTCCTCGACCTCGGCGGTCATGCCGCCTTCGACGGTCCGGTGCGGACCATCCGCTGCCACCGGGACAACGGGCTCGTGAAAGCCGTGCTCGGCACCCCGGGAGACGGCGCGGTGCTCGTCGTCGACGGCGGCGGGTCGCTCGAGTCGGCCCTGATGGGCGATCTGATCGCGGCATCCGCTGTCGAGAACGGCTGGGCAGGGGTGATCATCGTCGGCGCGATTCGCGACCGCGACGCGATCGCGGACCTGCCTCTGGGGGTCAAGGCGCTCGGCTCGAATCCGCGCAAGAGCGCGAAGGATGGCGCGGGCGAGGTCGACGTGCCGGTCGAGATCGGCGGAGTGACCGTCGTCCCCGGCGCCCACCTCTGGGCCGATCGCGACGGCATCCTTCTCACCCGCGCCTGAGAGCGCGGCCGACGGCCGGAGTGGCCGCGACCGCGCCCGGGCTCAGCGCTGCAGAGCCTCGCGGAGCCGGACGCGGGCGCCCATCCGCAGCAGCGAGTTCTCGTAGATCTTCGCGCCGATGAGGATCGCGGCCACGCACGACGCGAGCATGATGGCGAGGGCGAGCAGCGGCTCCCACCACAGTGCCTCGCCGACGAAGATGCGCACCGGCATCCCGACCGGGGCCGAGAACGGCACGTACGACATGATCGTCAGCACGACCGGGTTGTCGTTGAAGAAGACGACCAGGAGGTACGGCGCCATCACGAGGTAGGTCAGCGGCGTGATCGTCGAGCCGATGTCCTCCTGCCGCGACACCATCGCGCCCGCGGCGGCGAACAGCGACGCCAGCAGGACGAAGCCGAACAGGAAGAACACCGCGAACCACGCGATCGGTCCGCCGAGCCCGGCGATGAGCAGGTCCTGGCCGGAGACGGTCAGCCCGACGGTCGCGATTGCGGCGATGCCGATGATCTGACCCATCGCGAGGATCGTGTTGCCGATCACCTTTCCGGCCAGCAGTGCCCGCACCGGGATGGCGGAGATCAGCAGCTCGACGACGCGCGTCTGCTTCTCCTCGACGACGCTCGTCGAGATCGTCGACCCGAACGTGAGGGCAGCCGCGAAGAAGACGACGCCGAACAGCAGCGCGACGATGTACCGGAGGAATCCGTCGGTCGTGTCGGGGTCGAGGATCTCCACCTCTGGGCTGATGCTGAGCTGCTGCAGGAGCGTCGTGGACGAATCGTCGGCGAAGACGACCGTGTACCCGAGCGGTTCTGCACCGCCGGGGACGATCGCCGCGTCGACGTCGCCGTCTCGAACGAGCTCGCGGGCCTCGTCGGCGGATGCCGCGTCGGTGACGTCGAAGGCGTCGTTTCCACTGACCACGGCGGCAGTGTCGGGGGTGACCGCAATCGGGGTGCGGTTGTCGCCGCCGGCCATGAAACCCGCCCACAGGATGCCGCCGAGAGCGATCGCGAAGAGGATCGCGGTGGAGATCAGGAATGACTTGCTGCGGAGCTTCGCGCCGAGCTCGCGCTCGGTGACGAGCCAGACGCTCTGCGCGAAGGACGGGGCGGTGACGTGCGTGTTCATCGGACAACCTCCGTGAAGATCTGGGCGAGAGTGGGGCGTCGCGGCGCGAAGCTCGTGACATCTCCGGCCGCGACCGCGCGGTGCAGCACGCGCTGCACGGTCTCGTCGGAATCCGCCTCGAACAGGGCGTAGCCGCCATCGAAGTCGAGGACCTCGATGCCCGCTTCGGTGCGGAGCCATCCGGCATCCGTCGCCGAGACGAGCTCGTACCGGCGGGTCGCGTGCTCGGCGCGCAGGGCCTCGCGGGACCCGGCCGCGCGGATCACGCCGCCGGCGATGATCACGAGATCGTCGCAGAGCCGCTCGACCACGTCGAGCTGGTGCGAGGAGAACAGCACGGCGGCGCCCTTCGCGGCCCGCGCCTGGAGGACACCCGCGACAACCTCGAGGGCGATCGGGTCGAGCCCGGAGAACGGCTCGTCGAGGATCAGCACCTCGGGGTCGTGCACCAGTGCCGCGGCGATCTGCGCGCGCTGCTGGTTGCCGAGCGACAGCGTCTCGACGTTGTCGCCGAGGCGCTCGCCGAGTCCGAGCTCCTCCAGAAGTGCGGTCGCGCGCGTCGTGGCATCCGCCTTCGGGAAGCCGTGCAGTCGGGCGAGGTAGACGATCTGCTCGAGGACTTTCATCTTCGGGTAGAGGCCGCGCTCTTCGGGCATGTACCCGAAGCGCTGCCGGTCGGCGGTGGTGACGGGCTGGCCGTTCAGGGTGACGTCGCCGGCGTCGCGGGAGAGGACGCCGAGGATGATCCGCATCGTGGTGGTCTTGCCCGCGCCGTTCCCGCCGACGAAACCCGTCAGCCGGCCGGGGGTGATGTCGAACGTGACGTCGTCGAGCACGCGCCGCGTGCCGTAGCTCTTGGTGATGCCACTCAGATGGAGCATCGTGCCTCCTGGTCTCAAGGATTCCGCCCGGTGCGGGGATTCCGCCCGGTGCAGCGATTCCGCCCGGTGCAGCGGGATGTGTTCCACGCTAGGGATCCGCCGTGACGTGTACCTCCCCCGTGCGGCTGATCTTTCGTCGCTCGCCGATTTGCATGCGTCGGAATAGAACCGGAGAATGGGCGGTTGAAGCTCGTGGATGCCGCGCCCGTGGCATCCGCCCACAGACTCTGGAGGACCCATGACCGACCGCACGATCGGCTACATCGTCGGCAGCATCTCGTCGACCTCGATCAACCGCCGCCTCGCGAAGGCGCTCGAGCGTCTCGCGCCCGAGGGCACGACGCTCGTCGAGATCCCGATCCGGGACCTGCCGTTCTACTCGCCCGACCACGACGCCGACTTCCCGCAGGTCGCCCGTGACTTCAAGCAGGCGATCGCCGATGTCGACGGTGTGATCATCGTGACCCCCGAGTACAGCCGCTCGATCCCGGGCGTCCTGAAGAACGCCCTCGACTGGTCGGCCCGCCCGTGGGGCCAGGCCTCGTTCGACGGCAAGCCCGTCGCCGTCATCGGCACCTCGCAGGGCGGCATCGCGACCGCAGCGGCCCAGCAGCACCTCAAGGCGATCCTCAGCCACTTCAACGCGCCGACGCTCGGCCAGCCCGAGGGCTACGTCCAGACCCTCCCGGGCCTGTTCTCCGACGAGGGCGAGGTCTCGAACGACGAGACCGCCGCGTTCCTCGTCGCCTACCTCGAGGCGTTCAACGCGCTCATCGACCGCTACGTGAAGGTTCCCGCGGGCGCCTGATCCCGCACGCGAACGGCCCCGCATCCGACTGGAGCGGGGCCGTTTCGCGTTCCGGACGGGGACGGCGCGGTCTCAGGCCAGTCCGCGCCGGTGCGCGTAGACGACGGCGGCGACTCGGTCGCGGGCGCCGAGCTTCTGCAGCACGTTGGAGACGTGCGTCTTCACGGTGGCCTCACCGATGAACAGTCGCGCGGCGATCTCGGCGTTGCTGAGCGCCTGTGCGAGCAGGCGCAGCACCTCCGCCTCGCGGTCGGTCAGCTCCACCGGTGGCTCCTCCGTCTCACGGGGGAGGGATGCCGCGGCGACCCCCGGCCGGACGGCGTCGGGCGCCGGCGCAGTCCCGGGCGCTCCGGTGTCGCCGTCCGTGAGACGCGGCGACCCCATCTCCGCCCCCGGCGCGGATCCCGCGAACCGCTCGATGACGCGGCGCGTGACGGCCGGCGCGAGCAGGGCGTCACCGGCGGCCGCGACACGGACCGCGGCGACGAGTTCTTCGGGTCCCGCGTTCTTCAGCAGGAACCCGCTCGCCCCCGCCGACAGCGCCTGGAAGAGGTAGTCGTCCCGGTCGAACGTCGTCACGATGACGACCGCAGCCGTGACCGCGGGGTCCGAGACCATCCGCCGCGTCGCCTCGAGCCCGTCCATGTCGGGCATCTGCACGTCCATGCAGATCACGTCCGGCTGAAGAGCGGATGCCGCGTCCACCGCCGCTGACCCGTCACCGGCTTCGCCCACGACCTCGATGTCGCCCGCGGCCTCGAGGATCATCCGGAAGCCGGCGCGCATGACGGCATGGTCATCGACCAGCAGAACCCGGATCATGCGTCGCCCCCGCCCCCGCCATCGCCGCCGACCACCACGGCCGCCAGGGCTGCGGCATCCGCCCCGGTGTCACCGCCCTGGCGGGGTGCGCCGACCGGCACCCGGGCGCGCACGAGGAACCCGCCGCGGTCGCGCCCGCGTGCCTCGAGCGTTCCGCCGGAGGCCGCGGCCCGCTCGCGCATGCCGACGAGCCCCAGACCTTCACGCCCCGAGATCGGGGAACGCCCCGTGTTCACCACCTCGAGTTCGATCGCGTCGTCCTCGTACCGGATGCGGACGTCGGCGGTGGCACCGGGGCCGCCGTGGCGGCGCGCATTCGTGAGCGCCTCCTGCGCGATCCGGTACAGGTTCACCTGCACGAGCTCGGGCGCCTCCACCGGCTCGCCGACGACGGACAGCGTGGTCGGCAGCCCGTTCGCGGTCGCGTGCGCGGCGAGGTCGGACAGTGCGGCGAGCCGGAGAGTCGACCCGCCCGGGGCGTCGCTGTCGGGCGTGCGCAGCGTCTCGAGCAGCTGGCGCAGGTCGGTCAGCGCCGACCGTGCGGACGATTCGACTCCCGCGAGAGCGGTGCGCGCGGCATCCGGATCCCGATCCAGCACCGTGCGCGCGGCGCCCGCCTGCACGCCCATCGCCGAGACGTGATGCGCGACGACGTCGTGGAGTTCACGCGCGATGCGGACGCGGTCGAGGGCCACGGCCTGTGCTGCGGTGAGCTCGCGTTCGCGTTCGAGCTCGGCGGTGCGCTCCTCGAGAGCGGCGTGCTCGACCGCGCTCGCGTGCGCGCGCTCGCCGAACAGGTACGCCCCGCCGAAGAACGCGATGTTGACGAGGAACTGCAGCATCGCGAATGCCGCGAACGGGGAGAACGGCCCGTCGGTGGGCAGGTCATCGCCGGATGCCGCGGACTGGAAGATGCCGACGAGCAGCCACACCAGCATCGCGACGATGACGAGAACGCGCACGATGGCAGCGCGTCGTCTGTCGGCTACCCACGCGCCCACCGTGTACATCGCGATGAAGATCGCCACGTTGCCGACGTAGACCTCGGGGATCTGGAGGGAGATGCCCACGAAGTAGGTCGCCGACACGACGAACAGGACGGTGCACGGAAACCGTCGCCGAAGAGCCAGGGGCAGTGTCAGCAGGACGGCGTACACGAACCCCCACCACAGCGGCGGGTGCTCAGCGCCGTACACGCCCGATACCGACCCGAGCGCACTGCTCAGGATGCCGGCGACGAGCATGCCGGCGGCAAGCCACAGGTCGTTGCGCATCTGGCCGGACGTGACGGCTCGACGGGGCAGGAGGGCGGTCATGCCCCCACGGTACGGGTCGAAGAGCTCCACGCACCTCCCCCGTGCGACGGACATCGGTGCGCAGGCCGATCGTCTTGACCTGGCCGTCGGAGGAGAGTCCGACGTCAGAAGATCATCGGGCGGTCGCCGTCCTCGTCCTCATCCCGCAGGTCGAGGTCGACGACGACGGGGACGTGGTCGCTGGGGATCTCGCCCTTGCGCTCCTCGCGGTGGATCGACGCCTCGGTCACGGCATCCGCGAAGCGCTCGGAGCCGAGGATGAAGTCGATCCGCAGGCCCTCGTTGCGGGGGAAGCGGAGCTGCTTGTAATCCCAGTAGGTGTAGCCGGTGGGCACGAGCGGCCGCACGGTGTCGACGAGGCCCGCGTCCAGGAGGTCCTGGAAGGCGCGCCGCTCCTCGGGCGAGACGTGCGTGGTGACGCCCTCGACGACCGTGGGGTCACCGTTGTCGGCATCCGTCGGGGCGATGTTGAAGTCGCCGACGAGGGCGAGGGGGAGGTCGGGCTCGCGGCGCAGGGTGTCCTGCGTGTAGCGGCGGAGCGCTTCGAGCCAGTGCAGCTTGTAGGTGAAGTGCGGGTCGTCGAGCGAGCGCCCATTGGGGACGTACAGGCTCCAGACGCGCACGCCGCCGATGGTCGCGCCGATCGCCCGCGCCTCCTGCGGAGCATCCGGGCCTTCGTGGCCCTTCAGGAACCCCGGCATGTCGGGGAAGGCGTACTCGACGTCCTCGATGGGCTCGCGGCTGGCGATCGCGACGCCGTTCCACTGGTTCAGGCCGTGCGCCTCGACGTGGTACCCGGCCTCCTCGAAGGCCTCATACGGGAACTGCTCGGGCTTGCACTTGATCTCCTGCATCGCGAGCACGTCGATCCCCTCGCGCACGGCGAAGTCGACGGTGCGCACGATTCGGGCGCGAATCGAGTTGACGTTCCAGGTGGCAAGCCGCATGGTCCCAGCCTATTTCGGGTCGCCGACGT
This sequence comes from Microbacterium sp., assembly GCF_043427715.1. Classification (GTDB taxonomy): domain Bacteria; phylum Actinomycetota; class Actinomycetes; order Actinomycetales; family Microbacteriaceae; genus Microbacterium. The sequence continues at coordinate 25,366 of NZ_JBHWTD010000017.1, forward strand.
CCCCGAACGCGCGCCGCACGCGCAGCGGCCCCGCCCGGAGTCCGGAACGGGGCCGCAGCGGATGCCGGTGCGTCAGAGCGCGCGGAGGATGTCCTCGACGCGGTCCTTCGCGTCGCCGAAGAGCATCTGCGCGTTCTCGCGGAAGAACAGCGGGTTCTGCACGCCGGCGTACCCGGAGGCCATCGACCGTTTGAACACGATGACGTTCTTCGCCTCCCACACCCGCAGCACCGGCATGCCTGCGATGGGCGAGCCCGGGTCCTCCGCGGCGGCCGGGTTGACGGTGTCGTTGGCGCCGATGACGAGCACGACGTCGGTCTCGGCCAGGTCGTCGTTGATCTCGTCCATCTCGAGGACGACGTCGTAGGGCACCTTCGCCTCGGCCAGCAGCACGTTCATGTGGCCGGGGAGGCGACCGGCGACCGGGTGGATGCCGAAGCGCACGTCCACGCCGCGATCCCGGAGCTTCTGCGTGATCTCCGCCACCGGGTACTGCGCCTGCGCGACGGCCATGCCGTAGCCGGGCGTGATGACGACCGACGACGCACCGGCGAGCATCTCGGCGGCGGAGGCCGCATCGATCTCGCGGTGCTCGCCGACCTCCTCCTCGCCGTTCTTCGCGGGCGCGGCGATGCCGAAGCCGCCCGCGATGACGGAGATGAAGGAGCGGTTCATCGCCTTGCACATGATGTACGACAGGTACGCACCCGACGAGCCGACGAGCGCACCCGTGACGATGAGCAGGTCGTTGCTGAGCAGGAAGCCCGCCGCGGCGGCCGCCCAGCCCGAGTAGCTGTTGAGCATCGAGACGACGACGGGCATGTCGCCGCCACCGATCGAGGCGACGAGGTGCCAGCCGAGCAGCAGCGAGACGATCGTCACGGCGATCAGGAGGATCAGCGACGAGTCGATGACGTACCAGACCGTCAGGGCGATGAAGAGGGCGATCGCGCCGAGGTTCAGGATGTTCTTCCCCGGCAGCATGAGCGGCTTCGAGCTGATTTTCGCCGACAGCTTCAGGTAGGCGACGATCGACCCGGTGAACGTGACGCCGCCGATGAAGACGCCGATGAACACCTCGGCGTGGTGGATGTCGACGAGCTCGGGGGAGATGTCGCCCGCGTGCAGGTGACCGTTCCAGCCGACGAGAACGGCGGCGAGACCGACGAAGGAGTGCAGCAGGGCGATGAGCTCCGGCATCCCGGTCATCTCGACGACCTTCGCGCGCCACAGGCCGATGCCCGCGCCGACGACGACCGCGCCGAGCATGATCGCGAGACCCACCATGGCGGCCGGGTCACCCCAGGCGCCGCTGACGGCCAGCCAGATCGTCGCGCCCAGCGCGATCGCCATGCCGGTCATGCCGAACGCGACGCCGCGCCGCGACGTGTCGTGCTTGCTGAGCCCGGCGAGGCTCAGGACGAACAGGAGGGCCGCGACGAGGTAGGCGGCGGTGGCGATCGAGACGGCGCTCACTTGTCATTCCCCTTCTGGAACATCGCGAGCATGCGCCGCGTGACGGCGAAGCCGCCGAAGATGTTGATGCTGGCGAGCAGGACCGCGACACCCGCGACCACCTGCACGACCGGGTCGGGTGTGGCGATCTGGAGGATCGCGCCGACGATGATGATGCCGCTGATCGCGTTGGTGACGCTCATGAGCGGCGTGTGCAGCGCGTGCGCGACCTTGCCGATGACGTAGAAGCCGACGATCACCGACAGCACGAGCACGGTGAAGTGCTGCGGCAGCGGCGCCGGCGCGATCGCGGTCACGAGGAAGAGCGACGCGATGCCGGCGGCGACCAGCAGGCCCTTCACCGCGGGGGTGAAGCGCGACGGCTTCGGCGCGGGTGCCTCGGTGGGGGCTGCGGCGGCGAGGGCGGCGGACACCTGCACCGGGGGCGGTGGCCACGTGATCTCGCCCTCGCGCACGACGGTGACGGCGCGCTGGACGACGTCCTCGAAGTCGAGCGTCAGGGTGCCGTCCTTGTCGGGCGTGACGAGCTTCAGCAGATTCAGCAGGTTGGTGCCGTAGAGCTGAGAGGCCTGCGCCGGCAGCCGCGAGGGCAGATCGGTGTAGCCCAGGATGATGACGCCGTTCTCGGTGACGACGCGCTGTCCGGCGACGGAGCCCTCGACGTTGCCGCCCATTCCGGCGGCCATGTCGACGATGACCGAGCCGGGCTTCATCAGCGCGACGTCGGCCGCCGTGATGAGCTTCGGCGCGGGACGGCCCGGGATCAGCGCCGTCGTGATGATGATGTCGACATCCGCGGCCTGCTCGCTGTAGATCTCCGCGGCGCGCTGGTTGTACGCGTCGCTCGTCGCCTTCGCGTAGCCGTCGGAGGAGACCTCCTTCTTCTCCTCGGGCACGATGACCTCGAGGTAGGTGCCGCCGATCGACTTCACCTGGTCGGCGACCTCGGGGCGGGGGTCCGTCGCGCGGACGATCGCGCCGAGGCTGGATGCCGCGCCGATGGCGGCGAGGCCCGCGACTCCGGCGCCGGCCACGAGGACCTTCGCGGGCGGGACCTTGCCGGCTGCCGTGACCTGGCCGGTGAAGAAGCGGCCGAACTCGGCGGCCGCCTCCACGACGGCGCGGTAGCCCGAGATGTTCGACATCGAGCTGAGCACGTCCATCGACTGGGCGCGCGAGATGCGGGGGACGGCATCCATCGCGAGCGCCGTCACGCCGCGCTCGGCGAGAGCCGCCAGCAGCTCGGGACGCAGCGACGGGCTCAGCAGGGCGACGAGGGTCGTGCCCCGTTGCAGGAGCGCGATCTCATCGAGCTCGGGTGCGTTGATCTTGAGGACGACCGGCGAGGCCCACGCCGCGGCGCGGTCGACGATCCGCGCGCCGGCGGCGGCGTACGCGTCGTCCGGGAACGACGACTCGGCGCCGGCGCCGGTCTCGACGGCAACGTCGTAACCGAGGGCGAGAATCTTCTCGACGGTGAGGGGGGATGCGGCGACCCGGCGTTCACCGGGTCGTTCGGCAACGATGCCGATCTGCGTCATGGCTGACTCCTGGGCTTGGCCCGCGACGGAGGTCGAACGGGTACGCCGACTCTAGGGGTGGCCGCCCGCCGTATCGGGGCTGAAACCGTCGTGTGACGGCGAAAGTTCTCGCATTCTTTCGATCCGCGGCATCCGTAGACTCGAGGGGTGACCGCAGCCTCCACGCCCGAGCTCGAAGCCGACCGCCAGAACCTCATCTCGCTGATCACAGAGGAGGCCGTGTTCCACGGCGACTTCACCCTCTCCAGCGGCAAGAAGGCGTCGTACTACGTCGACATGCGCAAGCTCACGCTCGACCACCGGGCAGCCCCGGCGATCGGGCGCATCATGCTCGACCTCATCCGCGACGTCGACGGCATCGTCGCCGTCGGCGGCCTCACCCTCGGCGCCGACCCGATCGCCAACGCCGTCATGCACGAGTCGGCCCGCACCGACGCGCCCCTCGACGCGTTCGTCGTGCGCAAGGAGCCCAAGGACCACGGCCGCGGCCGTCAGGTCGAGGGTGCCGACGTCGTCGGCAAGCGGGTGATCGTCGTCGAGGACACCTCCACGACCGGACAGTCCGCGCTGAAGGCCGTCGAGGCGCTCCGCCGCGAAGGCGCCGAACCCGTCGCCGTCGCCGTCATCGTCGACCGCAAGACCGGTGCGCAGGCAGCCGTCGAAGCCGAAGGCCTCGCCTGGCTCGCCGCGATCGACCTCGACGACCTGGGCCTCCAGCCGCAGTGAGCTCGTCCCGCAGGGGGGACTAGTCCTCGAGGTCGTCCCACTCGTTGCCGCCGCGCTCGCCGCCCTTGCGGCGACGCACCATCTGGGTGATCACGACCATCAACGACGTCAGCGTCGTGAGCCCCACGACGGCGAACAGCAGGTTCTGTTCCAGCGCGCTCATCTCGACCTCCCGTGCGTCCCGAGACCATGCTCGCACCGATATGTTCCGTTCGCGGCATCCGCCATCGAAACGGGCTCGCGGCGGCGTGACGTGAACCCTCCGCGCGCGTAGGGTCGAAGGGTGGCGCGTGACGAGTGGGACCCCCGGAAGCTCCCCGATCTGACCGGGCGGCGCTACCTCGTCACGGGCTCCAACGCGGGGCTCGGATTCTTCGCCTGCCTGCAGCTCGCCGAGGCCGGCGCGCACGTCATCATGAGCGCACGCAACCCGTCGCGGCTGTCCCGTGCGCGAGCCGCGATCCTGGCTCAGGTGCCGGACGCCGACCTCGAGACGCTCGCGCTCGACACCAGCAACCTGGGCTCGGTGCGCGCCGCCGCCGCCACCGTGCGCGGGCGGGTCGGTCTGCACGGCGTGCTGCTGAACGCGGGCATCGTGCACCCGCCGAAGACCCGCGAGGTCACCCTCGACGGGCATGAGCTCGTCATCGCGACCAACGCGCTCGGCCATTACGCGCTCGCCGGGGCGCTGCTGCCGGCGCTCGCCGCCGCCCTCGGCCGCATGGTGTGGCTCGGATCGGTGTCGACAATGCTGTTCCCCTGGGATCCGGTGGACCCCGAACTCGTCAACGATTACACCCCGTGGCGTGCCTACGTGCAGTCGAAGGTCGCCACCTCCGCGCTCGGTTTCGAGGCCGATCGGCGCCTGCGCGCGGCATCCGTCCCGGTCGCGAGCATCGTCGCCCATCCCGGATACTCGCTCGGCGGACGCACCCGACGCATCGCCGGGGTGAGCGCGCCCTCACGGCGCAAGCGCTTCATCGGCGGGCTGCAGGCGCCGATCTCGCAGTCGAAGGAGCGCGGCGCGTGGGCGCCGATCCGCGCGCTCGTCGACCCCGACGCCGAGGGCGGTCAGTTCTGGGGCCCCGCGCGCACCTACACAGGGGCGCCCACCCTCGGGAAGCCGTCGCCCGTGACCACCGATCCGGACGTCGGCGCGCGCATGTGGCACTACGCCGAGCACGCGACCCGCACCGAGTGGCCGTACCTGAAGGGCAAGAAGCTCCGGCTGCGCTGAGCGCGGGGCGTCGCGCTCGGGTGGTGTGCTCGGGCGGGTTCCGGGTGGTGTGATCGGGCGGGTTCCGGGTGCTGTGCCGATACAGATGCACGACCGCTGGGGCTGGTGATGTCTCACCCGGCGGCCGAGTTCACTCCTGCACCACCCGTCGTGCAGGTGTATCACCGCGAGCCCGCAGGTCGCGGTGCGCGGAGGCGGTGGGGCGGGTCAGGCGGTGAGCCAGACGGCGGATGCCGCACCGCGGGGCAGCTCGACGGTGGGCCCGTCGTCGACGCGCACGGCGTCGCGGCCGGTCGCGGTCACGGTGTGGCCGACGTCGATCCCGAGGGACTCGAGCGCGCGCAGCAGCGCCGGATCCCGATCGGACACGCGCAGCACCCGGCCGGTGTGACCGAGCGTCGCCTCCGCGAGGAGCACGAACGGTTCGCGCTCGACGCTGCCGTCGGCGGCCGGAATCGCGTCGCCGTGCGGGTCGAACCGGGGGTGCCCGAGTCGGGCGTCGATGCCGGCGAGCAGACGGTCGCTGATCGTGTGCTCGAGCAGCTCCGCCTCGTCGTGCACCTCATCCCACGCATAGTCGAACTCGCGCACCAGCCAGGTCTCGATGAGGCGGTGCCGGCGGATGACAGAAGTGGCCCGTCGGGTCCCGGCATCCGTCAGCGAGATCGGACCGTACGGGCGGTGCGAGACGAGGCCCTGCGCGGCGAGCTTCTTGATCATCTCCGTCACCGACGAGGGCGCGAGGCCCAGCTCGGCGGCCAGGATCGACGGCGTGACGGGCTGCGACTGCCACTCGGTGTGGTGGTAGATCGTCTTCAGATAGTCGTCGACGGCCGACGGGGAGGCGGGCACCTCCCCAGGGTACCGGCGGGGTCCCGGTGGGCCGGGGCGGCGGCGGCCGATTAGCCTGGATCGGTGACCGACCCGCGCCCCGCCTCCGCCGACGACGCGCACGACTCGGCGGACGAGCAGCAGCTGCCGGTCGGCGTCGGCCCGTGGCCGGGCGGACGGGACGAATGGCCGGACGACCCGCGCTACGACCCGGAGCTGCTCGCTGCCGGCGACCGGCGCAACGTGGTCGACCGCTACCGCTACTGGACGATGGCGGCGATCGTCGCCGATCTCGACGAGAAGCGGCATCCGTTCCACGTCGCCATCGAGAACTGGCAGCACGACATGAACATCGGCTCGATCGTCCGCAGCGCCAACGCCTTCGGCGCCGCCGAGGTGCACATCATCGGCAAGCGCCGGTGGAACCGCCGCGGCGCGATGGTCACCGACCGCTACCAGCACGTCCGCCACCACGAGGACGTCGCGGCGTTCACCGCGTGGGCGGATGCGGAAGGCCTGCCCGTCCTCGCGATCGACAACGTCGAGGGGTCGGTGCCGGTCGACCGTGCCGAAGTTCCCGAGCGGTGCGTGCTGCTGTTCGGGCAGGAGGGGCCGGGGCTGTCGGCGGAGGCGCTCGCCGCGGCATCCGGGGTGATCGAGATCACCCAGTACGGGTCGACTCGCTCCATCAACGCGTCCGCCGCGGCGGCCGTCGTCATGTACGAATGGTGCCGCCGGTACGCGTGACCCGATGTGGTCAGACGCCGACGGTGAGCCACTCCGAGCGGCGCACGCGCAGGCCGAGCGTCACCAGCCGCGCGAGCATGTAGACGCCGAAGAAGCAGGCCGCGACCCATGCGAGTCCCGCTGAACCTGTCGGCAGCAGGACCGCGACGAGGATCAGCGCCGGCAGGTAGGGGATGAGGTTCAGGCCGCCGGCGATCGCGAGGTACTTGGCATCGCCCGCGCCCATCAGGACGCCGTCGAGCACGAACACGACACCGCAGATCGGCTGCGCGAGGGCGAGGACGAGGAGGGCTGGCTGGATGAGGGCGGCGACCTCGGGCTGCCCGGTGAAGACCAGGCCGATCACACCCGACAGTGCCGCGATGGCGGCGCCGACGAGGACACCGAACCACACACCCCAGGCGACCGTCCGGCCGAGCACCCGGCGGACGAAGGGCTCGTCGCCGGCGCCGAGTCCGCGACCGATGAGGGCCTGCGCCGCGATCGCGAGGGCGTCGAGGGCGAACGCGGCGGTCGAGAAGATGGTGAAGGCGATCTGCCAGCCGGCGAGCTCCTCCGTGCCGATCGCGGTCGCGACGGCGACGGTCGCCAGCAGCGCGAGCCGCAGCGACACCGTGCGCAGGAACAGCCACCCGCCCGAGCGCGCCGACCCGCGCACGCCGTCGCGCTGAGGGAGGACGGATGCCGCGTGCCGCCGCGCGAGGCGTCCGATCACCACCGCGTACGCGGCGACCATGCCCCACTGCGCGACGACCGTGCCGGCGGCGGCGCCGGTGATGCCCCAGCCGAAGCCGTAAATGAACAGCCAGCTGAGGAGGGCGTTCGCGCCGAAACCGGCGGTGGCGATCCACAGCGGGGTGACGGTGTCCTGCATGCCGCGCAGGAGGCCCGTCGCGGCGAAGACGATGAGCATCGCGGGGAGTCCCCACATCGACAGCCCGAGGTACGCCTCCGCCTGCTCGGCGACCTCCCGGGTGGAGCCGAAGAGGGCGACGAGCGTCGGGGTGAGCAGCGAACCGGCGAGGGCGAGCAGGGCGCCGAGGCCGAGGGCGAGCCAGAGGCCGTCGATGCCGACGCTGACGGCGCTGCGCTTGTCGCCGGCGCCGAACCGGCGCGCGACGGCGGGGGTCGTCGAGTAGGCGAGGAACACCATCAGACCGACGATCGTCTGCAGCACGGCGCTCGCGATGCCGAGGCCTGCGAGCGGGGTGACGCCGAGGTGGCCGACCAGCGACGCATCCACGATCAGGAAGATCGGCTCGGCGATGAGGGCTCCGAGCGCCGGGACCGCGAGCCGCAGGATCTCGCGGTTCAGAGTGGGCGCCGGCACGGATCTCAGCCTACGGCGTGGGCGGGGTGGGGCCGGGCGCGCGGTGGCCGGTGGCACGACGAGGC
>NZ_JBHWTD010000018.1:0-26047 GCF_043427715.1 Microbacterium sp.
GGCTCCGCCGCCGCTGTGGTCACCCGCGCGTCGGCCCGCCGCCGTCGTGATGCCCGCCGGCGGTCGCGCGCGGCGCCTCAGCGCCGAATGGGAGCGGCTCGGGCTGACAGTCACGCCCGCGGCGGCGGCGACCTCCCTGGAGCGGGGGACGGTCACGGTCGGTGCGCCGGAGGAGTGGCTGGCGAACTGGCGGCTGCTGACCGCCGCGCGTGCGGAGGCCGACCTCGTCATCGACGGGGCCTGCGCCGCCGAATACCGGGCGGTGAGCGGGTCGCGGGAGCTGCCGCCGTACGTCGTCCCCGGTGCGGGGCGGGCGTGGGCGCTGTCTCCGGAACGTCCGCCGCGGCGCGTGCGGCTCGACACCGCATGACGCCCCGGCCGCCCCGCCGGAGATCGGCGGACGGGGCTGTCGCGTCAGACGGTCGGACGGATCACGCCGACGTCGCGACCGCCGCCGGTGACCGTCAGCGGGAGCGAGCTGAGGGTGCGCGCGACGTCGGCACCGGCAAGGGCTCCGGCGCGCACCAGAAGGGTGAGTGCGGTCACGGCGGAGGCGCGGCTGCTGCCGTCGAGCATCTTAAGAGCGACCGTCGTCCCGTCGGGGGCGATCATCGTCATGACACCCTCGGCGCCGTGCTTGGCGAACACGCCGAGACGCTCCGCGACGATCGAGTCGGGGAGCCCGGGGCCCTGGATCACCCACGGGTGCTCCCGCACGGCGCGGACGAGCGCCCCCGCGGAACGGTGCAGCGCGAAGGGCGACCGCTCCGACGACGCCCCGATCCGGTGGATCGCGCGGGCGAGCGCCTGCAGGGTCATCCCGTGGACAGGAGCGCCGCAGCCGTCGACCGCCGTCGCGGTGATCTTCGTGCCGGTGAGACGCTCGATGACCTCGCGCGTGTGCACCTGCAGCGGGTGGCCGGACTCGAGGTAGGTCGCGGTGTCCCATCCGTTGACGGAGCAGGCCAGCAGCATCGCGGCGTGCTTGCCGGAGCAGTTCATCCGCACGCGCTGAGGGCCGAGCACCTCCCGCGTCATCTCATCGCGAGCCGCGGCATCGCCGGGCCACGCGGGCGGGCACTGCAGGTCGTCCTCGCCGAGGCCCGCCATGGTGAGGATGTCGGTGACGAGCGAGACGTGCCGGTCGGTGCCCGAGTGACTCGCCGTCGCGACCGCGAGGTGAGCGCCCTCGAGGGCGGCGCCGGCGGTCACGCTCGCGAGCGCCTGGAGGGGCTTGAGGGTCGAGCGGGGAAGGATCGGGTCGTCGATCGGGCCGAGGGCGGTCACGACCGTGCCGTCGGGGCCGAGCACGATCGCCGAGCCGCTGTGGCGGGACTCCACGAAGCCGCTGCGTTCGACGACGGCGAGTTCGACGGCATCCGTCACGGCGAAGGTCTCTGGCACTCATCCAGCCTACCCAGCCACCCGCGGCTCCCGACGGGCGGCACGTCGGTCGAGGAAGCGGGGCGCTGTGCCAGACTGGCGGCGTGATCGACGAACACCACTACCGCGTGATCGCCCGCTGGACCGGCGACCGGGGCACCGGCACGAGTGGCTACCGCGACTACGACCGCGCCGTCACCCTGAGTGTGGCGGGCAAGCCCGACCTGCTCGCGTCGGCGGATCGGCCCTTCCGCGGCGACCCGGCCCGGTGGAACCCGGAGGACCTGCTGCTGTCCGCGCTCGCGGAGTGTCATCTGCTGTCCTACCTGCACGCGTGCGTCACCGCCGGCGTGGTGGTGACCTCGTACGAGGATGACGCGATCGGCACGATGGTGCTCGACGGCACCGGCGGGGGTGCGTTCCGTGAGGTGACGCTGCGACCCCGGGTCACGGTGGCGGAGGAGGGCATGATCGACGCGGCCAGCGCTGCGCATGCGCAGGCGAACGCCTGGTGCTTCATCGCCAACTCGGTGAACTTCCCCGTGCACCACGAGGCCACCGTCACCGTCGGTTGATCAGCGCCGCTCGTGCGGCAGGACCTGCTTGAGACGCTTGACCGGGTTCTGCGCCGGCACCTCGTTGTAGGCGTTCGCCAGTTCCTGGCCCGAGAGCGCGTGGATCGCGGTCATGATCTCGTCGGTCGCCTGCCGGCGCGCGCGGCCGGACGAGGCGGGGCCGTGCGGGCACAGGTCGATCGGCTCGCCATACCGGATCGTCACGCGGGGGGAGAGCTTCGGCCACTTCGCACCGACCGGCATCGCCTCGTTGGTGCCGACGATCCCGACGGGGACGACCTTGGCGCCGGTCTCCAGTGCCAGGAACGCGACGCCGGTGCGGCCCTTGTAGAGGCGGCCGTCCAGCGACCGGGTGCCTTCGGGGTAAAGGGCGATCGCCCGCCCCGACTGCAGGATGCGACGCTGCTGGTCGAGCGCGTCGAGGGCGGCCTGCCCCGCGCCACGGCGGACCGGCGTCGCCCCGAGCGCACGGAAGAATCGGCGGCTGAACCAGCCGCTGATTCCGGACCCCTCGAAGTAGTTCGACTTCGCGAGGAAGTACACCGGCCGCGGCGCGAACAGCGGGAGGACGAATGAGTCGATGAAGCTCAGGTGATTGCTCGCGAGGATGATCGGCCCGGTGTGCGGGATGTTCTTCGCCCCCTCGATGCGGGGTCGGTAGACGAGGCGGGCCAACGGGCCCAGACCCCAGCGCACGATGTAATACAGCGCGCCGGCACGGGCCAGTTCGTCGTCGGATGCCTCGACGGGAGTCTCTTCGGGCGTCGTCGCGTCGGTCACCAGACGAGGCTACTGCCATTTCCATGCCAGGCCTGGCATGGCCGAACACTCACCCTCACACCGCGGTCAAAGCTACGTACGAGACCATTGTCCGGTCCCCCTTCTTCCTTCGAGAGGTCTCTTCGTGCGTCTGCGCCCCATCGCCGCCCTGTCCGCCGCCGCTGTCACCGCGCTCCTGCTCGCCGGCTGCGGCGCCGGTGAGGCCGAGCCCGAAGCGACGGGGACGCCCGCCGACCTCTGCGCGGCGGCCGCATCCGCGGGCGACGCGTCGGACTCGGTGACGGTCGACGGCGAACTGGGCACCGCGTCGGAGGCGACCTTCGACGCGCCGATCGAGCCGAGCGACCTCGAGGTCACCGTCGTCGACGAGGGCGAGGGCGAGCCGGTCGAGGCGGGCGAGTTCATCTCCTACGCGATGACGGCGTACAGCGGTGAGACCGGGGAGATGCTCGCGGCCGTCGGGTACGAGCCCGGTGAGCTGCTGCCCTCGCAGCTATCGGCCGAAACGATCCACGGACAGGTGTTCGGCTGCGGCAAGGTCGGCAAGCGCGTCGTCGCGACCTTCCCTGCGAGCGACCAGAGTGGACCCGAGGTGTACGTCCTCGACCTGCTGGATACCGTTCCGACGGCCGCGTGGGGCGCGGAGCAGGAGCCGGCAGACGGCATGCCGACCGTCGAGCTCGCCGAGGACGGCGCTCCCTCGATCACCCTCCCCGAGTCCGATGCCCCCACCGAGACGCAGGTCTCCGTGCTCAAGAAGGGCGACGGGTACGAGGTGCAGGAGGGTGACTATGCGCTCATCCAGTACACCGGCATCCGGTGGTCGAACGGGGAGACCTTCGACTCGACGTGGGATGGCGCCGCGCCCATCGCGTACCCCACCACGCAGTACGTGCCCGGCTTCCGCAAGGCGCTCGAGGGACAGACCGTCGGTTCGCAGGTGCTCGTCGTGATCCCCCCGGCCGAAGGCTACGGCGAGGGCGAGATCAACGAGGAAGACCTCAAGGGGGAGTCGCTCGTCTTCGTCGTCGACATCCTCGGTGGCCAGGCTGCGCCCGCGGAGTGACCGGCTCGCGCCAGTAGGCTGAACCCCATGCGCCGCGTCCTCATCCTCGGTTCCACCGGTTCGATAGGCACGCAGGCGCTGGAGGTCATCGCGGCGAACCCCGACCGCTTCGAGGTGGTGGGGCTCGCCGCAGGGTCTGACCGGGGCGGAGTCGCCGCGCAGGCCGAGCAGTTCGGGGTCTCTGACACGGCGTTCGGCGCAGATGAAGCCGAGCAGCTCATCCGCTCGGTCGAGGCCGACGTCGTCATCAACGGCATCACCGGCTCGGTCGGACTCGGCCCGACGATCGCGGCCCTCGAGTGCGGCCGCACGCTCGCGCTCGCGAACAAGGAGTCGCTGATCGTCGGAGGCGACCTCGTCACCGCGCTCGCGGCGCCCGGCCAGATCGTGCCGGTCGATTCGGAGCATTCCGCCCTCGCCCAGGCGCTCCGGTCGGGCTCGCCCGACGAAGTCCGCCGCCTCGTGCTGACGGCCTCCGGCGGCCCCTTCCGCGGACGCACCCGGGAGCAGCTCGAAGGCGTCACCCCGGCGGAAGCCCTCGCGCACCCGACATGGGACATGGGTCGGGTGGTGACGACGAACTCCGCGACGCTCGTCAACAAGGGGCTCGAGGTGATCGAGGCGCACCTGCTCTTCGGCATCCCCTACGACCGCATCGACGTCACGGTGCACCCCCAGTCCATCGTGCATTCGATGGTGGAGTTCATCGACGGATCGACGATCGCGCAGGCTTCCCCGCCCGACATGCGGCTGCCCATCTCGCTGGCCCTGGACTGGCCGCGCCGGGTGCCCGGGGTCGGCGTACCGCTGGACTGGACGACCGCCTCGAGCTGGACGTTCGAGCCGCTGGATGCCACGGCCTTCCCGAGCGTGGACCTCGCCAAGCAGGTGGGAGCGGCGGGGCGGACCTACCCGGCCGTGTTCAACGCCGCCAACGAGCAGGCGGTCGACGCCTTCCACGACGGCGCGATCGGGTTCACCGCGATCGTCGAGGTCATCCAGCGCGTCGTCGACGCCCACGATGCCCCCGCCGAGCTCACGCGCGACACGCTCGCCGAGGCGGAGCGCTGGGCGCGGGAAGAAGCCGACCGGCTGATCCTCTCGCGCTGACGCCGGCGAGATCCGCGGTTCAGGCCGCCGGGGTCCAGCCGTGGGCCCGCAGCGCCGAGCGGGCGGCCTCCTCGGCGTCGAACGGGGTCCGCACCCCGGCGATGTCGCGGTAGTGCTGGTGTCCGGGGCCCGCCCACAGGATCGCGTCGCCGTCGCCGGCCATGCTCACCGCGAAGGCGATCGCCTCCTCCGGCGGGGTCACCTCGTGCACGGTCGTGGTGGGCGATGCCGCGCCCGCACCTGCGATGAGCGCGGCGCGGATGAGGGCGGGGTCCTCCGAACGCGGATGCTGGTCGGTGACGACGACCACGTCCGCGCCGCGGGCGGCGGCCGCGCCCATGTCGGCTCGCTTCGTCGTGTCGCGATCGCCGTTGGCGCCGCAGACCATGATGACCTTCCCCGGGGTGACCCGCCGTACGGCGGCGAGCGTTTTCTCGAACGCGTCTGGGGAGTGGCCGAAGTCGAGGTACAGGGCGGGACCGGAGTCGCCGGAGAGGCGCTGGATGCGACCGGGCAGGTGAGCGTCGATGCGGGCGTCCTGCAGGAGCGCGCGCAGCCGCTGCCACTCCCACCCGGCTTCGAGCAGCATGACGATCGCGAGGGCCGCGTTGGAGGCCATGTGCGGACCGATGACCGGCACCGTGGTGGTGAGGGAGCCGGCCGGTCCGGTGAGGGTGAAGGTCACGCCGTCCGGCGTCTCCCGCACGAGCTCGACGCGCCAGTCGGCGTCGACGGTGGGGTCCGCGGCGATGTCCGGCGTGAGCACGGTCGCGACGGGGACCTCCGACCGGCGCGCCACGTCGACGCCCTCCGGCTGGTCGACGCAGACGACCGCCCGGCGGGAGCGCGATGCGCGGAAGAGCTCGAGCTTCGCGGCGAGGTAGGTCGCCATGTCGCCGTAGTCGTCGAGATGGTCATGGGTGAGGTTGGTGAACCCCGCGACGTCGAAGACGATGCCGTCGACGCGGTGCCGGGTGAGTGCCTGTGCGCTGACCTCCAGGAGGACGGCTGCGACGTCCCGCTCCCGCATGAGGGCGAGCAGGGCGTGCACCTCGGACGCCTCCGGCGTCGTCAACCGCGAGGGGATCACCTCACCGGCGATGTGACGCTCGGCGGTGGAGGACATGCCGGTGATGACGCCGAGGCCGTTCAGGATCCCCTGCATGAGGTGCATCACGCTCGTCTTGCCGTTGGTGCCGGTGACCCCGAAGATCGGGGGCAGATCTGCCTCCGCGCCGGTGCCGTAGACCCACGCTGAGATTGCACCGAGGCGTGCGCGGGGCTCGTCGACGACGAGGACGGGAACCGGGGCGGAGCCGATGAGGCGAGCGCCGGCATCATCGGTGAGGATCGCGCCCGCGCCCGCGGCGATCGCCGCAGCGGCGAACTCGGCTCCGTGCCGGTTCGCGCCCGGGACGGCGACGAACAGCTCGCCCGGGCGGAGGTCGGCCGTCGCCAGGGTCACGCCGCGCACCTCGATGCCGTCGAGGGCGGCGTCACCGTGTGCGCCGAAGGTCGCAGCCAGTTCCGCGAGCGAGCGCGCGGGCGTCTCCGATGGCCGGAGGACGGGCGGGAGGGGAGTGGATGCGGCGTCAGGCATGGTCCCTCCATCCTCTCACCCGGCCTCCGGACGCCGGAGGTGCGGACTCAGGCGCGGCGGCGCGTCAGCAGGGCGACCGAGAGGGCGACGATGCTGAGCACCACGGCACCGGCCGCAAGCCAGAGCGCGGCGGGCGTGGCATCCGCGCTCTCGGCCACGGCCGCATCGGTGTCGTGTGTGCTGTGGTCGGCGGCGGCGTGTGCGTCGGCGGTGTTCGCGTCCGCTTCGGCGACCGCCACGGTCGGGGCGGGGGCTTCCAGCTCGTGCGGGTCCTGCCCCTCGGCGGGGATCTCGGTCCACGCGTTCTCGCCGGCCTCGCACTCTTGCACGACGGGGAAGGCGACGACGGTTCCGCCGGTCTCGGCGCCGAACAGCACGTCCATCGCGACGCTCGCCTTCAGGCCATCCTCGACGGGCGCGGTCGCGGTGTAGACGATCTGCGTCGGGATGCCGTTGTCCCCGAGCGTGCGCGAGATCGTCCAGGCGCCGTCGACGATGGGGGAGACCGCGTCGATGCCTTCCGGCACGTCGACGCGCAGGGCGGTGGTGGACGCTCCGTCGCAGCCGTGGCTGAAGGAGAGCTCGACGCGGCTGGTGGCGCCGGCGGTCGCCCCGTCCGCGTGGGCGCCGACGTGCGCGGAAGCGGCTGCGGGGGTGGCCAGGAGGAGGACTCCGCCGAGGGCGAGAGCGGACAGGGCGAGCGCCGGACGGCGCGCAGGAAGAACGGTCATGACAGAAGTGGTCTCTCTGAGATGCGGCGGGATGCCGCGGGGGAAGGGTGAGCGGAGTCGCGCGAGGCGCGGCTCAGCGCGGCGGGCCGCGCCGGGAGAGACCGGAGAGGGTGACGCGGGAGGGGAGGGCGGGAACGGTCCAGCCGACAGAAGCCGGAGCGGCGACCGGCGCGAGCACCGGCCCGGGCAGGGCGGGGAGGGCGCGGCGGACACCGTCGGCGAGCGCTCGCAGGAGCCGCTCGCCGTACGTGACGAGCAGGGTCGTCACGGCCGCAGCGACCACGTGGCCGGCGATCATCGCGGCATCCAGCGGTACCCCGCCGGTCATCAGCCCGGGAAGGGCCATCACCCCGTGCACGTGTCCCGCGTGTGCGAGCCCGGTGCCGCCGGTCGGCGCCGCCGTGCCGACGACGGCGAAGGCGCCGTGCAGAAGCACCTGGGCGGCGGAGATGGTCGCGGCGGTGCGCGGCAGCGAGGGGCCCCTGCCGATCAGCACAAGGGCGATCGGCCAGGCGAGGAGGGCGACCGCCAGCATGAGCCACGCCGGCGGTGCGGACCCGCCCGAGAGGGTGTGGGCCGTGGAAGCGGCGAGGACGGCGATCGCAGATGCCACGCCGGCACGCACCGCGCGCCGTCGACGTGCCTCAGCGGATCGGGTCTCCACGTCCTCAGCCTATCGCCGCGGCATCCCGTCCCCCGTCCGTCGCGTCCGGGTGCATTCAAAGCTCCGCGCGGTAGCGTGTCGGCTCGTGACCGTCCTCGCATTCGTCATCGGCGTCCTCGTCCTGGTCGTCGGCCTCGCCGTCTCGATCGCCCTGCACGAGATCGGCCACCTCGCGCCCGCGAAGGCCTTCGGAGTGCGGGTCGGGCAGTACATGATCGGCTTCGGCCCGACGCTGTGGTCCCGGAGGTTCGGGGAGACCGAGTACGGATTGAAGGCGCTTCCACTCGGCGGCTTCATTTCCATGGCCGGCATGTATCCGCCGTCGCCGGTGGACGCAGATGGTGGGACACGCCGGGCCCGCTTCTTCGCGACGATGATCCAGGATGCGCGCGCCGTCAACGATGAGACGCTCGAAGGCGCCGGTGCGGGCCGCGCCTTTTACCAGCTGCCGGTACTCAAGCGCATCGTCATCATGCTCGGCGGCCCGCTCATGAATCTCGTGCTCGCGATCGTCCTGTTCGCCGTCATGTTCTCCGGGATCGGGGTGCAGACCGCGACGACGACCGTCGCCGCCGTCAGCGAATGCGTGCTGCCTGCGGGGACCGCCCAGACGGAGTGCGCCGCAGGCGATCCGGCATCCCCGGCGGCGGCCGGCGGCATCCTGCCGGGAGATGTCCTCGTGTCGGTGGATGGCACGGAGGTCGCCACCTTCGCCGAGGCATCTGCGATCATCCAGCGCTCGCCGGAGGAATCGCTCCCGGTCGTCGTCGAACGGGACGGCGCCACCCAGGCCCTCGAGGTCACCCCCGTCCTCGCCGAGCGCGAGGTCGTGGGCGAGGACGGCGAGGTCGAAATCGCGGAGGTCGGCTTCGTCGGGATGACGGCGACGGTCGACTACGTCGCCCAGCCGATCTGGGAGGGTCCGCGCGCGGCGCTCGAGCAGGCCGGTCAGGTCGTCGGCATCATGTGGCAGCTCCCAGCCCGGGTCTACCAGACGGCCGTCGACACCTTCACGGGCGCCGGGCGCGACCCGGACGGTCCGCTGTCGGTCGTCGGCGCCGGCCGCCTCGCGGGCGAGGTCGCCGCCACCGATCAGCCCATCGTCAACCGGGTCTCGGGCATGCTGGCGCTCCTCGGCTCGCTCAACATCGCCCTGTTCGTCTTCAACCTGATCCCCCTGCTGCCGCTCGACGGCGGTCACGTCGTCGTGGCGCTGTGGGATGGCCTCAAGCGCCTGTGGGCGCGCGTGCGGGGTCGCGGCGCACCGCGCCCGGTCGACGCGACGAAGCTCGTGCCCGTCACCTACGTCGTGGTCATCGCGCTCATCGTGATGGGCGGCACGCTGATCCTCGCTGACATCGTCAACCCCGTGCAGCTGTTCGGCTGACGGTCGCGCGCACTGACCGGGTCAGGCCGTGGTCAGTGCGTGCGCGATGAGGCGCTCTAGGGTTTCGAGGCCGTCGCGCGACAGGATCGATTCGAGGTGGCCCTGGATCGACGCATAGCCGGGACCGCGGAGCGCGTAGACGTCGCCCGAGCCGTCGGCGGCGATCTCGGTGCTCCCGATCTCGCGGGTGCCGGGGGCGACCCGAGCGGTGAACGTGTTGTAGAACCCGATCGATGCGTCGCGCCCGAAGACGTCGACCGACTTCTGCAGCCCCTGGTGGGGCGTTGCGAGGGGGGCGAGCGCCATCCCGAGACGGTCCGCCAGGATCTGGTGGCTGAGGCAGACCGCGAGGAGCGGGGCACCGGCGTCCAGACGTGCGGCGACGACCTCGCGCATGCGGGCGACCCGCTCGCTGTTCCCGTCGCGGGGGTCGCCGGGTCCGGGACCGGAGACCACGAGCTCGGCTGCGGCCACGGCCTCGGGCGTCGCGGTGCTCCAGTGCGCGATCGTGACGGCGAAGCCGAGGTGGCGCAGCTGGTGCGCGAGCATCGTGGTGAAGCGGTCCTCCGCATCGACGACGAGCGCCGACCGGCCCGCGAACGGTCCGGCTTCGAGGCTCTGCGGCTCGAGCCAGAATGCCGCGAGGCGCGCGTTGCGCGAAGCCAGCTGCTCCGCGATGCCGGGATCGTCGGCGAGCGGGCGGGGCCGCGGCGCGGGGGCGTCCTCGTCGACGACAGGAGCGACGTGCGTCCGCTCGATCGCGCCGATCGCGCCCAGGACGCCGGCCGCCTTGCCGTGCGTCTCATTCACCTCGCCGTAGGGGTCGGAATGACGCACGAGCGTTGCGCCCGCCGGCACCCGCAGTCGCCCATCCTGCAGGTAGGCCGTGCGGATGAGGATGGGGGCGTCGAGGTCGTGGCCACCGCCGTCACGCGGCGTGAACAATGCGGCGACACCCGAGTAATAGCCTCGAGGCGATTTCTCGTGGCGTGTGATGACGGTGCACGCATTCTGCATGGGCGAGCCGGTGACCGTCGGGGCGAACATCGTCTCGCGGAGGATGTCGCGCGGATCCAGCGTGCTCGTGCCGCGAAGGGTGTACTCGGTGTGGGTGAGGCGCGACATCTCCTTGAGGTGCGGTCCCGTGATCCGGCCGCCGTCGCTGCAGACGGCCGACATCATCTTGAGTTCCTCGTCGACGACCATGAAGAGCTCTTCGGTCTCCTTCGTCGACGACAGGAACTCCGAGAGCGTCTCGACGGTGGCGCCCCCCTCGGGGTGGCGGAAGGTGCCGGAGATCGGGTTCATCGTGACCTCGCCGGCGTGCGCGCTGACGTGCACCTCCGGGCTCGCGCCCACCGCGATGTGCCCCGGTGTCGAGATGAGGAACGTCCAGTACGCGCCGCGCTCGTGCTCCAGCAGTGCGCGGAACCAGGTGAGTCCCGCCGTGACGGCGTCCTCGGAGACGGATGCCGTGTAGTCACGGCGGATGACGAAGTTGGCGCCCTCGCCTCGGCCGATCTCATCGGCAATGACGCGGCGGACGATGTCGGCGTACTCGTCGTCGGGGATGTCGAAGCCCGCGTCGAGCAGCGGAATCCGCGTCGTCGGCAGGGCCTCGATGACCTCAGCGACGGGAAGAGCCTCGTGTGCGCCGACGACGAGGCAGCGCAGCGGTGCGTGATCGTCGTGGCACGCGAACCCTCGCTCGACGACCTGGCGGAACGGCACGAGGGCGAGGACCTCGCGCGCCGCGCCCGTGGCATCCGTCAAAGGGATGTCGGCCAGCAGGTCGACGTCGACGACGTCGCCGGTGAGCAGTTCCACGCTCTGCCCGTCGCGCGCGATGAGGGCGAAGGGTGCGCCGGAGGCAGTGAGCTCGGCCAGTCGGGTGGCGGGGGAGCTGGTCATCGTGGATCTTCCGTTCGGGGCGGTCGCCTTCGAAACGAAGAAGACCGCCGGGCTGTCAGCTCAGGCGGTCGTCGGGATGCGCGCTGCGATCCGCCTAGGCGGAGCGCCACCAGGAGTGGATTGCGGGCATGCGGCGAATCTACCACGATCGCGATCCTCCGCCCGGCGGCGGAAAGGGAGGCCTAGGCTGGAGGGGTGCCAGCAGTCAATCTCGGGATGCCCCGCGTGCCGGAGGTCCTCGCCCCCCGTCGTAAGAGCCGTCAGATCAAGGTCGGCAAGGTGCTCGTCGGCGGCGACGCCCCGGTCACTGTGCAGTCGATGACGACGACCCCGACCACGAACATCAACGCGACGCTGCAGCAGATCGCCGAGCTCACCGCGTCCGGTTGCGAGATCGTCCGCGTGGCGGTGCCGCACCAGGCGGATGCCGACGTGCTGCACATCATCGCGGCCAAGAGCCAGATCCCGGTCATCGCCGACATCCACTTCCAGCCCCGCTACATCTACAGCGCGATCGACGCGGGATGCGGCGCGGTGCGTGTGAACCCCGGCAACATCCGTGAGTTCGACGGCAATGTCGGCCAGATCGCCGCGGCCGCGAAGGCCGCCGGCGTCTCGCTGCGCATCGGCGTCAACGCGGGGTCACTCGACAAGCGTCTGCTCGAGAAGTACGGCAAGGCGACTGCGGAGGCGCTCGTCGAGAGCGCGGTCTGGGAGGCGTCGCTTTTCGAGGAGCACGACTTCCACGACTTCAAGATCTCGGTCAAGCACAACGACCCGGTCGTGATGGTGAAGGCCTACCGCATGCTCGCAGAGCGGGGAGACTGGCCGCTCCACCTCGGCGTGACCGAGGCCGGCCCGGCGTTCCAGGGCACCATCAAGTCCGCGACCGCGTTCGGCATCCTGCTCTCCGAGGGTATCGGCGACACGATCCGCGTCTCCCTGTCGGCGCCGCCGGCCGAGGAGGTCAAGGTCGGGCATCAGATCCTGCAGTCGCTGAACCTCCGCGAGCGTAAGCTCGAGATCGTCTCGTGCCCCTCGTGCGGCCGCGCGCAGGTCGACGTCTACACGCTGGCCGACAACGTGACCGAGGGCCTCAAGGACATGACGGTGCCGCTCCGCGTGGCTGTCATGGGCTGTGTCGTGAATGGTCCCGGTGAAGCTCGCGAAGCCGACCTCGGCGTGGCGTCGGGCAACGGCAAGGGTCAGATCTTCGTCAAGGGTGAGGTCATCAAGACCGTCCCGGAGGCCGACATCGTCGCCACGCTCATCGAGGAGGCGAACCGCATCGCGGACGAGATGGGTCCCGACGCGCCCGTCGGCACTGCGCAGGTCGTCACGTCCTGACCCGCGCTTCGACGGCGGCACGAATCTCGCGCTTCCCAAGAAATCCGCGCGAATCATCCGGATTCCTTGTGGCTCTGCGGGGTCTGATGCTGCGGAGCGGGTTGTCCGGAGTTGTACGGATTCGAGGGACGCAGTCAGTCGGGACGGTAGGCGTCGCTACGATGAGGACCGCGCGACCGCTGGGAGTCGCGTTGCTGCGGCGACCCGAGCCGGTGGCATCCGCTCGCAACAGGAGCAATCCATGAACTTCCGCCCTGCCCGCGCAGTCCGCCCTCTGAGGGCCCTGCTGGCCGCCGTCCTCGTCGCCGCGCTCGTCTGGGGCGGGGCGCCGGCCGCACTCGCCGCCAACACTCGCACGATCAGCGGTGTCGTCCATTTCGATGAGCGCACGACACCCGCACAGCGGGAGCGAGTCGACGTCAGTGTGCGGACGGAGGCGGGCCGTGAGGTGAAGAAGGATGAAATCGCCTTCGACCCGGCCGACGGGACGTATGCGGTCGGCGGACTTGAACCGGGCGTCTATCGGCTCACGGTCTCGCTGAGGAGCGAAGGTTCCGGCAGCTTCTATGGGTCGACGAGGCCGACCTCCGGGTGGAAGCGGGATGCCGACACCTGGGTGAGTTCGCTACGCCTTGATCTGACGACAAGTGACGTCGAGCAGCCGGTCTACTTCGATGAAGCCGGCGAGCTTGTCGGCGTCGTGGTCAGGACGCCCGAAACCGCAGTTCTGCCCTACCGCGTGATCGCGCGAGACGTGGATGCCGGAGTCGAGGCGGAGGTCGGTCCCTGGGGGGAAAGCATGGGAATGGCCCTCTTCGGGCAGACGTTCCGAAGCGGAACCCGCCTATCCCTTCGGGCCGAGATTCCGGGCAGGCCCACGGTATACGCGGACGGGAAATCCGGAACGACTGACCCGAAGCGCGGCATCCTCCTGACGGCCGGGGTGTGGTCGCAGCGAGAGATCATCTTGGATCTGCGTGAGCTCGCGGACGCTGTGCCCGCCCCCGCGATCACGGGCAGCGCGAAGGTTGGCTCGACGCTCACCGCGAAGGCGGGAACCTGGCCGGAGGGGTGGACGCTGCGCTACCAGTGGAAGGCGTCCGGTATGCCGATCTCGGGTGCGACGAAGCCGACCTTCGTGCCGACCGCGACGCAGCACGGCAAGAGGATCACGGTGACCGTTACTGGAAGCAACAGGTGGAGCACGGTCTCGAAGTCCTCCGCGCAGACTGCGAAGGTCGCCACCGGGACGCTGAAGGCAGCGACGCCGACGATTTCGGGGACGGTGGCGTACGGATCGACCCTGACGGCGAAGCCGGGCACGTGGACGAGCGGGACGGCGTTCTCGTATCGGTGGTACGCCGACGGGAAGGTCATCCCGGGTGCGACAAAATCCACGTTGAAGCTGACGAGCTCGCTGAAGCGCTCTGCGATCACAGTGCACGTGACGGGGAAGAAGGCGGGCTACACGACCGTGACGAAGGCGTCCCCGCGGACGGCGAAGGTCATCACCGCCGCGACGCCCACGATCGTGGGAGCGGCGAAGGTCGGCCGCACCCTAACGGCAAAGGCGGGCGCTTGGACGAGCGGCACGCACCTGACCTACCGCTGGTACGCGAACGGCACGGCGATCTCCGGGGCGACGAAAACGACGTTCCGGATCGCGGCGGCGCAGAAGGGCAAGACCATCACGGTGAAGGTGACAGGCAAGAAGTCCGGATACGCGACGGCGACAAAGACCTCGAAGGCAACCAAGAAGGTTTCCTGAGATAGAACAGTCCGGTGGTTGGCCGGAATATTCGGCCGCCATACAACGACCGTCGTCGCCACCCACGATGGTGTGATGCCCGTTGCGCGTCAGCTCCAGAGGGAGTGGTAGGCGTTGATCGCCGGCTGTCCTCCCAGGTGCGCGTAGAGGACGGTGGAGTCCTTCGTGATGTCGCCGGTCTTCACGAGGTCGATGAGCCCGGCGAGGGACTTGCCCTCGTACACGGGGTCGGTGATCATCGCCTCCAGCTGCGCGCCGAGGGCCATCGCGTCCATGGTCGATTCGACAGGGATGCCGTAGAGGTCGCCCGCCCAGCCTTCGAGCACCTGGATCTCGTCGTCGCGGAGGTCGCGCCCGAGCTCGATGAGCTCTGCGGTGTGCCGGGCGATGCGCGCGACCTGGTCGCGGGTCTTCTGCAGCGTCGCGGAGGCGTCGATGCCGATGACGCGGCGCTTCACACCGGTCAGGTCTTCGAGTGCGGCGAACCCGGCGATCATGCCGGCGTGCGTGGATCCGGTGACTGTGCACACCACGATCGTGTCGAAGAAGACGCCGAGCTGTTTCTCCTGCTCGGCCACCTCGAAGGCCCAGTTGGCGAAGCCGAGTCCGCCCAGGCGGTG
The DNA here is from genome assembly GCF_043427715.1 of Microbacterium sp. GTDB lineage: Bacteria > Actinomycetota > Actinomycetes > Actinomycetales > Microbacteriaceae > Microbacterium. The sequence goes on from NZ_JBHWTD010000018.1 coordinate 14,943, forward strand.
CTCCGAGGCTCCCGCGGGGATCGCATACGGGGTGCCGCCAGCATCCTCCACCTCCTGAAGCGCCTGCTTCCAGGAGTCGCGGATACCGATGTCGAATCCCGCGTCGTCGAGGCGGGAGTCGGCGCCCATCATCCGGGAGAGGAGGATGTTCCCGACCTTGTCGTTGACCGGCTCGTCCCAGGGCACCCACTTCTCCTGCACCAGCCGAACCTTCAGCCCGAGGTGCGCCGCGACGGCGGCGACCTGGCGGGTGTGGTTCGACTGGTAGCCGCCGATCGAGACGAGGGTGTCGGCGCCGCTGGCGAGCACGTCGGGGACGATGTACTCGAGCTTGCGGGTCTTGTTGCCGCCGAAGGCGAGACCGCTCGACACGTCCTCACGCTTCGCCCAGACCTCGGCCCCGCCGAGGTGCTGGGTGAGGCGCTTCAGGTGCTGCAGCGGGCTCGGCCCGAAGGTCAGCGGGTGGCGGGGGAACCGGTCGAGGATCATTCGGGTCGTCCTTCGTGTGTCGGGGTGGGCGGTGAGGGGTCGAGGCGGAGGCTCTGCCAGGTCTGCTCGGCGAGTGCGGCGGCGCCGGTCGCGTCGCCGGCGGCGCACAACTCGATCAGCTGCGCGTGACGGCGTACCGACTCCTCGCCTTCGGCGGAGCCGAAGCGGAACCGTTCGACGCGGTGGAGCACGGGCTCGTACTGGGCGATGACGGCGGATGCCGCGGCGTTGCCGGCCCGCTCGAGCGCGACGGCGTGGAACTCGGCGTCGGCAGCGAGTGCGGCGTCGAGGTCACCATCGGTGCGCGCGGTGCGGAACCTCTCGTTGGCGGAGCGCATCCGTTGGAGGTCGTCTGCGGTGAAGCGAGGGGTGGCGGCGCGCAGGGCGAGGGCGTGCATCGCGCCCACGACCGCCTGCGCGTCGCGGACCGCGGCGGGATCGATCGGTGCCACCACGGTGGACCGGCCGGGAACGGCGCGGACGAGGCCGGCGCGGGCGAGTTCGAGGAGGGCCTCTCGGACGGGGGTTCGGGAGACGCCGAGCCACGCGGCGAGATCGGCATCGCGCAGCTGCTCGTCGGGGGCGAGGGTGCCGTTGACGATCGCGTCGCGGAGGCGGTCGCGCACCGCATCGCGCAGGAGGGGCCTGACGGGGTTGCTCTCTGCGGGAATCGGCACGATATGCAATATATCGCCAATGGCGTTTCCGGCGGATGACGCGACGGAGGGGCCCCTGCCGATGCAGGAGCCCCTCCGGGTCGATCAGGACTCAGCTGAACTGGTTCATCGTGTTGTCCTTGCCGCCGGCCTTGAGGGCCGCGTCTCCGGCGAAGTACTCCTTGTGGTTGTCGCCGATGTCGCTGCCGGCCATGTTCTGGTGCTTGACGGTCGCGATGCCCTCGCGGATCTCGCGGCGCTGCACACCCTTGACGTAGGCGAGCATGCCCTCCTCGGCGAAGTAGCCCTTCGCGAGGTCATCGGTGGACAGGGCGGCCGTGTGGTACGTCGGCAGCGTGATCAGGTGGTGGAAGATGCCGGCGCGGGCTGAGCCGTCCTTCTGGAAGGAGCGGATCTTCTCGTCGGCCAGGCGGCCGAGCTCGGTGTCGTCGTAGTCGACGCTCATGAGCTCGTCGCGCTTGTACTGCGAGACGTCGGCGCCCTGCTCCACGAGCAGGTCGTAGGCCTGCTGGCGGAAGTTCAGGGTCCAGTTGAACGACGGGCTGTTGTTGTAGACGAGCTTCGCGTTCGGGATCACCTTGCGGATCTCGTCCACCATGCCGGCGATCTGCGCGACGTGAGGCTTCTCGGTCTCGATCCACAGCAGGTCGGCGCCGTTGCGCAGCGACGTGATGCAGTCGAGCACGCAGCGGGCCTCGCCGGTGCCGGGACGGAACTGGTACAGGTTGCTCGCCAGGCGCTTCGGGCGCAGCAGCTTGCCGTCCCGCTTGATGACGACGTCGCCGTTGCCGAGCTCGTCCTCGGAGATCTCCTCGACGTCGAGGAAGGAGTTGTACTGGTCGCCCAAATCGCCCGGCTCTGCGGTGACGGCGAGCTTCTGGGTGAGGCCGGCGCCGAGGGAGTCGGTGCGGGCGACGATGATGCCGTTGTCGATGCCGAGCTCGAGGAAGGCGTAGCGCACAGCGTTGATCTTGGCGATGAAGTCCTCGTGAGGGACGGTCACCTTGCCGTCCTGGTGGCCGCACTGCTTCTCGTCCGACACCTGGTTCTCGATCTGGATCGCGCAGGCGCCCGCCTCGATCATCTTCTTGGCCAGGAGGTAGGTCGCCTCGGGGTTTCCGAAGCCGGCGTCGATGTCGGCGATGATCGGCACGACATGGGTCTCGTAGTTGTCGATCTGCGACTGGATGAACTCCACGGCGGTCTCGTCGCCGGCCAGGCGCGCGTCGTCGAGCTTGGAGAACAGCAGGTCGAGCTCGCGGGCGTCGGCCTGGCGGAGGAACGTGTAGAGCTCCTCGATGAGCGCGGGAACGGCGGTCTTCTCGTGCATCGACTGGTCGGGAAGAGGGCCGAACTCCGACCGGAGCGCCGCGACCATCCAGCCGGAGAGGTAGAGGTAGCGCTTGTTGGTGCTCTTGAGGTGCTTCTTGATGGAGATCATCTTCTGCTGGCCGATGAAGCCGTGCCAGACGCCCAGCGACTGGGTGTAGACGGAGGAGTCGGCGTCGTACTCGGCCATGTCGCGGCGCATGATGTCCGCGGTGTACTGGGCGATCTCGAGCCCGTTCTTGAAGCGGTTCTGCGCCCGCATGCGGGCGACGTACTCGGGGTTCACGGCGTCCCAGCTGGACCCGTGCTGCTCCTTGAGCTCCCGGATGGCTTCGATGTCGTCGGTGTACGCAGTCATTTCTGGATTCCTTCGCGGTGGATGGTTCACTCACGAACGCTGTGAGCGGATCGCTTGATCCCCACTTTGCGCCAAAGAAGCAGGGTCTTCCGACCATCCACCAGGAGAAGATCACGCAAACTTCTGCACTTGACAAGGAGGGGCGGCCTGCACCGGCCCGCCGACGTGTCGTCAGTGCAGGGTGCCGCCGGGAGCGACGAGCTCCGCACCGTCTGCGGCGACCGCGATCACCGTCTGGAGGGCGCGCACGATGTCGGCCGGGGGCAGTTCCGGCGCGCCCACGGGCGCCTGCCCGGTCGCCCACGGCACGTGCACGAAGCCGACCCGGGTGTGGGGAGAAGTGGCATCCAGCGCGGTGAAGAACACGTGATTGCAGACGAAGGTGCCCGCGCTGTAGGAGACCTCCGCGGGGATCCCCAGAGCGGTGACGGATGCCGCGATCGCCTTGACCGGCACGGTGGCGAACGCGGCCGCGGGTGCGCCCGGGGCCGAGGGGAGGTCGACGGGCTGGTCGCCGGCGTTGTCGGGAATGCGGGCGTCCAAGAGATTCACCGCCACCCGCTCCACCCCGATCGCGGAGCGGCCCCCGGCGAGTCCGGTGGCGACCACGATGTCCGGACGGTGCGTCGCGATCAGTTCCCGGATTCGCGTGGCGGCCCCGGCGAACGTGACCGGGAGGACGGCCGTGACGAGGGTCGCAGCCAGGCCGCCGAGACCCTCGGCGGCGAGAGTCCGCACGGCGTCACCGCTCGGATTGGCGGAGGCACCGCCGAACGGCTCGAAGCCCGTGACCAGGACGATCGGGGCCCCGGGCGTCTGCGCGGTCACGGCACGAGCTCCAGGTCGACGTCCCCATCGGGTACCGAGGTGCCGGTCACGCGGACCCGGACCTCGGTACCCGGCTGCGCCGTCCCGGTGACCGTCGCCTCGACGGGCGGCGCGTGGAGGAGCACCCGCAGGGTGTCACCGCGAGAGCGCAGGACGACGGCGGGGAAGACCTCGCCGACCCGGCCGTCGAGCAGCGCCGCCTCGACCCGGTCGCGGGACCCCGACTCGAGGGCGCGGGCGCGAGAGGTGCTGCGGTCCATCAGCCCGGGAAGCTCGCGAAGGCTCGTCCGGGCCCATTCGGGCACCGAGCGCCCGTTGGCGAGGGCGTCGCAGAGCACCAGCACCCACCGATCGACGAGACGTCGCAGGGGTGCGGTCGTGTGCGCGTACGGGGCCGCGAGGGCGGACTGGACGAGATCGTCGGGAGCGGGGAGGGGTTCGCCATCCACTCCGAAGACCGTGTACCCGGCGCCGCGGAACAGGGCCGCTGCGTGCTCGCGGACCGCACGTGCCGCGGAGGAGTGATCGAGGCGCTGGAGGTACGCGCCATACGGCTCGTCCTCGGACCAGGGCAGCCCCAGCGCGACGGTCTGCGAACGGAACGACGCGATGTCCTCTGCCGACGCCGCGGGCATGGTTCGGAGGATGCCGATCCCGCCGTCGATCATGATCTCGGCGGCCGCCATTCCGGTCAGCAGCGACACGTGCGCGTTCGCGTCTTCCAGAGGAACCGCGTCGTCGGCGACGAGGCGGTAGCCGTCGGAGCCGCGTTCGACACTCACCTCGGGCAGATTGAGGCTCGCGCCGCCGCGCTCGACCTCGCGATCAGCGCGCTGACGGCCGAACCAGGGGAGCGCGGCGAGGGTCTCCGGTGCTGTCCCCGCGTCGACGGCTGCCTGCGCATCCCGGTACGACCACTGCGCGCGGGAGCGGATCACGGCGCGCGTCAGCGCCGTCGCGACCGGGCGGGCACCGGCATCCAACTCGAATCGCCACACGTACGCGCGGCGATCGCGGTCGGGCAGGAGGGAGGCGACGTCCTCGCTGAGGACGGGAGGGTGAAGCGGCACCCGGCCGTCGGGCGCGTACAGCGTCTGCCCCCGCTCGCGGGCCTCGCGGTCGACCGCACCGCCGGGTGGGACGAAAGCGTCGACGTCGGCGATCGCGTAGTGCAGGATCGCGCCATTGCCGACGCGCTCCAGATGCACCGCCTGGTCGAGATCGGTCGATCCCGCGGGGTCGATGGTGAGGAAGTCGACGTCGCGGAGGTCGGCGAGGCCATCGCCGGGGCGGAGGGAGACGGTGTCGGCTGCTCGGCGGGCTTCCTCCTCGACGTCCGGCGGGAAGGCCTCGGGGATCTCCAGCGACCTCCGCAGCGCGGCGAGCGCGGCGACGAGGGCGTCGTGAGGTTCGGCGTCCGGCGCCGCCGCGGGCGTGCTCGACGGGGAGATGAAGCGGGAGCGACGGGCGGACACCCGCCTCAGTGTAGGCGGGGCTGCCCGTCGGCCGGTGGGGCGCGCGGCAGCCCATGGAGGACGAGGGCCGCGAGTAGGCTTGATCCTCGTGGTCACCCGTCTCTCCTCGTACTTCCTCCGCACGCTCCGCGAAGACCCGGCTGATGCCGAGGTCACGAGCCACCGGCTGCTCGTCCGCGCCGGCTACATCCGCCGCGCCGCCCCGGGCATCTTCACGTGGCTCCCGCTGGGTCTGCGCGTCAAGGCCAAGCTCGAGACCATCATCCGCGAGGAGATGGCCGCCGCCGGCGCCTACGAGGTGCACTTCCCGGCGCTGCTGCCGCGCGAGCCCTACGAGCAGTCCGGCCGCTGGGACGCGTACGGCAACGGCATCTTCCGCCTGAAGGACCGCAAGGACGCCGACTACCTGCTCGCTCCCACGCACGAGGAGATGTTCACACTCCTCGTGAAGGACCTGTACTCGTCGTACAAGGACCTCCCGCTGACGATCTTCCAGATCCAGGACAAGTACCGCGACGAGGCGCGCCCCCGCGCCGGTCTCCTGCGCGGTCGCGAGTTCACGATGAAGGACGCCTACTCCTTCGACGCGACGGATGCCGGTCTCGAGAAGAGCTACCAGCTGCAGCGCGATGCGTACGAGCGCATCTTCCAGCGCCTCGGCATGGAGTACGTCATCGTCGCCGCCGACAACGGCCTCATGGGCGGTGCGCGCAGCGAGGAGTTCCTGCACCCCACTCCCGTCGGTGAGGACACCTTCGTCCGCTCGGCCGGCGGATACGCCGCGAACGTCGAGGCGTTCACCACCGTCGCCCCCGCGCCCGTCCCGTTCGACGACGCTCCCGCCGCGACGATCTTCGACTCTCCGAACACCCCGACGATCGACACGCTCGTCGCGCACTGCAACGCGCATCTGGACGGCGAGTACACCGCCGCCGACACCCTCAAGAACGTCGTCCTCGCCCTCACCCACCTGGACGGCACGCGTGAACTCGTCGTCGTCGGCATCCCCGGCGACCGCGAGGTCGACGACAAGCGCGCCGAGGTCGCTTTCGCCCCCGCCGCCGTCGAGGCCGCCACCGAGGCCGACTTCGCGAAGCACCCGGGCCTCGTGAAGGGCTACATCGGGCCCTGGTCCGCGGAGGGACCCGTCCTCGGCGAAGCGTCGACGACCGGCATCCGCTACCTGCTCGACCCCCGCGTCGTCGAGGGCACCCGCTGGGTGACCGGCGCGAACATCGACCAGAAGCACGTGCACTCCCTCGTGGCCGGCCGCGACTTCACCGCTGACGGTGTCGTCGAGGTCGCGAGCGTCCGCGCCGGCGACCCCGCCCCGGACGGCTCCGGCCCCGTCGAGCTCGCCCGAGGCATGGAGATCGGCCACGTCTTCCAGCTCGGCCGCTTCTTCGCCCAGAAGCTGGGACTGAAGGTCCTCGACGAGAACGGCAAGCTCGTGACCGTCACGATGGGCTCCTACGGCATCGGCGTCACCCGCATCCTCGCCGCGCTCGCCGAGCTCAACAACGACGAGAAGGGCCTCGTGTGGCCCGCATCGATCACTCCGTTCGACGTCCACGTCGTCGCGACGGGGCGGGATGCCGCGGCGTTCGAGCTCGCTGAGAAGGTGGCCGCCGACCTCGAGGCCGCCGGTGTCGACGTCCTGTTCGATGACCGACCCAAGGTCTCACCCGGTGTGAAGTTCGGCGACGCGGAGCTCGTGGGCGTCCCGCAGATCGTCATCGTCGGCCGCGGCGCCGCCGACGGCCAGGTCGAAATGTGGGACCGGCGGACGGGGGAGCGCCAGACGGTCGCCGCCGCCGACGCCGTCGCCGCGCTCACCCGCTGACCCGACTCGGCGGAGAGGGGCTCCGACGTCGGCGCGTCTCGGCGCACCGTCACCCGCGGTGGCCGGTGGCGCCTGGGTGCGTGCCGTGCTTGCGCGCCTGGGACCCGCGGGTGACGACGTCGAGCGGGCCGGTGACGGTGAGTTCGTCCTCCCAGCACTCGATGCCGCCCACGCCGGGGAGCCGCTCGCGGGTGAAGATGGGGTCTCGGCCCTCGCGCCGCTGCGCGGTGTAGTCCTTCAGCAGGCGGAAGGCGATCGGCGAGAGGAGTCCGATCGCGACCAGGTTGATGAGGGCCATGATGCCCATCACCCCGTCGGCGAGGTTCCAGACCAGCTGGACGGAGGCCGCCGAGCCGAGCAGCACCGCCGCGACCGCGAGGATCCGATAGAGGGTGAGCGCGGTTTCGTTGCGGGTGATGAACTCGATGTTCGATTCGCCGTAGTAGTAATTGCCGAGGATCGAGGAGAACGCGAGCATGAAGATGATGACGCTCAGCGCGATATTCGACCACGGGCCGAGCGTGGAGGTCAGCGCCTCCTGCGTGAGGTCGATCCCCTGTGATGCGCCGGTGAGGTCGGGTACGGAGACGAGGATGATGAACGCCGTGATCGAACAGATGAGGAACGTGTCGAAGTAGACGCCGAGCGTCTGCACCAGCCCCTGCTTGACGGGGTGCGTGACGGCGGCGCTCGCTCCGGCGTTGGGGGCGGAGCCGAGGCCGGCTTCGTTGGAGAACATGCCACGCTTGACGCCCGTCATGATGATGTATCCGAGGGTCGCCCCGACGACCTCGTTGAATCCCCACGCCTGGGTGAAGATCTGCGCGAACACGCGCGGCACCTCGGTGATGTTGATCGCGACGACCGCGAGCCCCAGCAGCAGGTAGACGAGCGCCATCAGCGGGACGAGCGCCTGCGTCACCGACGCGATGCGACGGACGCCGCCGAAGACGACCAGGGCGGTCAGAAGGGCGATACCGACACCGACCGCCCACGGCACCCACGCGGCATCCGTGCCCATCGTGGTCGTGAGGGTCGTCGCGATCGTGTTGGCCTGCAGAGAGCTGAACGCGAACGGGAAGCACACGATGAGGATGATCGCGAACGCGATGCCCATCCACCGGGCGCCGAGCCCGCGTTCCATGTAGTACGCCGGGCCGCCGCGGAAGCTGCCGCGGTCACGCGTCTTGAACAGCTGCGCGAGCGAGGACTCGATGAAGCTCGAGGCGCCGCCGATGAACGCCATCAGCCACATCCAGAACACCGCGCCCGGGCCGCCCACGGCGATCGCCGTCGCGACACCGGCGATGTTGCCGACGCCGACCCGGGACGCCGCCGAAATCGTGAAGGCCTGGAAGGCGGAGACCGACTGCGGCTCGCCGTCGGCGTTGCGCGGCGTCTTGTCGGTCAGGGTGCGGAACATCTCCGGGATCAGCCGGAACTGCATGACGTCCGAGCGGACGGTGAAATACAGGCCCAGAACGACCACGACCGGCAGGACGATCCACGTCCACAGCAGATCTCCGGATGCCAGCAGCCACTCGTTGATCGCTTCCATGGGATGAGTATCCGTCTCGGATCGCACGCGCGCACGCTCTTGCGCGATGGTGGGGTCCCGTGCTCGCCTCCGTCATGACAGCCTGGGAGCATGACGACGCCTTCGAACGCCGCGACCTCTGGCTCGATCGGTGAGCGGATCGACCAGCTCATCACGGATGCCGGCATCACCGCCGACCAGGATCTCATCGCCCGCATCCTCGCCACCGGGATCGGTCTCGGCCTCGATGAGGCCGGCCGGCTCGACCTCAAGATCACCAGCGCCGCGCTCACCGAGATGCGCTCCGCCTTCCGCCTGTTCGCCCCCTACGAGCTCACCCCGAAGGTCACGATCTTCGGCTCCGCGCGGACGCGCCCCGACGATCCGCTGTACCGCGCCGCCGCGGACGTCGCGGCCGCGCTCGCCGCACGGGGCTGGATGGTGGTCACCGGTGCCGGTCCCGGGATCATGCAGGCCGCCGCGGAGGGCGCAGGCCCGGACCGCTCGCTCGGGGTGTCGATCCGACTGCCCTTCGAAGAGAAGCCCAATGCGCTCATCGCCGACGCCGAGCGGGTCGTGGCGATGAAGTACTTCTTCACCCGCAAGCTGATGCTCGTCAAGGAGTCGCGGGGCTTCGTCTGCGTGCCGGGCGGTTTCGGAACCCTCGACGAGCTGTTCGAACTGCTCACCCTGCAGCAGACCGGCAAGGCCGAGCCCACCCCGATCGTGCTGCTGGATGCCGCGGGCGGCACGTTCTGGGAGGGGCTCCGCCGCTTCGCCGACGACCACCTCATTCCCAGCGGGGTCATCTCTCCCGACGACCTCGAGCGGGTGCTCATCACCGATTCCGTCGAGGCCGCGGCATCCGAGATCACCGGCTTCTGGCGCAACTACGACTCGCTTCGGTGGATCGGCTCCCGGCTCGTGCTCCGGCTGTGCGCCGAGCCCACCGACGAGGAGATCGCCTCGCTGGAGCGCGAGTTCGGCCACATGGCCACCGACGGGCGCATCGTCCGCACCGGGCCGCTGCCGCAGGAGGTCCGTGACGATGACCGGGTGGACCGGCCGCGACTCGTGATGACATTCGACAGGTTCCGCGTCGGCGACCTGCACCGCGTGATCCGTGCGCTCAACGCCTTCCCATCGGCTCCGCCGGCGAGCCCGCCGGAGGAGCCGCACGCCGGCTGAGCGCGGGCCTCATAGCTTCGCGTAACGCACGCGGAGGAAGCTGTAGAGGGCGTACGAGACGAAGCCCAGTCCGACGGCGAACACGATGACGGGGCCGAGCGCGAGATCGAGCAGGGCGTGCACGGCGGCATCCAAGCCGCCGGCCGCGCGGGCTTCCTGTCGGAACGCGGCCACCAGCAGGAGGACCCCGACGGTGGCGATCGAGATCCCCTTCCCGATGTAGCCGACGACGGCGACGGTGTTGAGGGTGGCGCCGGCGACGCCGTCGGGGATCTCGATGACCTTGTCGTACGAGCGGCGCACGCCGATGGAGGCGAACGCGATGCCGGTGATGGCTACCGTGAGACCCGCCGCGCCCAACACGAACACCCCGCCGGGAGTGGCCAGCAGCCCGCGACTGGCGTCGCGTGCGCTCTCGTCGCCGTCGAGCCGCGCGCCCATCGCCACGGTCACCGCGATCGCGGCGAGGGCGACGTAGACGAGCGACTGCGCGACCGGGGAGGCGCGCCTGCCCCACGCCCGCAGGTCGCGCCCGCGCACGAGCACGGCCTGCAGCGCGTGCCAGATCGCCAGTGCGCCGAGCAGCCCGCCGAGCGCCCACACCCCGGCGATCCCCAGCGGAACCGTCTCCAGCGCGGAGAAGGCCCCCGCCTGGTCGGGAGAGCCGGTGCCGCCGACGGAGATGGCGATCGTGATGGCGCCGAGCAGGGCGTGCACGATGCCGTTCGCGGCGTACCCGCCACGGGCGAGTCCGCGCATCACGGGGGAGTTCTCCGCGGCGCGCGCGACGTCTCTGGCGGCATCGGTCATCCGATGATCTTCTCAGCTCATGCGGGAGGGCATCGGGTAACGTTGACGGGATGCCGCGAGGCTCGCCGGGACTGATCGGCGCAGCGCGCGGCGACGCGAACATCAACTGAAGAGGGAGGCGCTCATGGACATCGACATGGGACTGCTGCGGACTGTCGAACGCGAGCGGGAGATTCCGCTGGACGAACTGATCCGGATCATCGAGCAGGCCATCCTCACCGCGTACGCCAAGCACACCTCGCCCGACGGCGAACTCCCCGAGGGCGCCCGCGCGCACCTCGACCGCAAGACCGGCCACGTCGCCGTCTACATCCCCCTGCGGGACGAAGAGGGCGTCGTCATCGGCGAGGAGGAGTCCACTCCCGAGGACTTCGGCCGCATCGCCGCCTTCGCCGCCAAGCAGGTCATCAGCCAGCGCCTGCGCGACATCGCCGACGACGCGATCCTGGGGGAGTTCCGCGGCAAGGAGGGCGACATCGTCGCCGGTGTCATCCAGCAGGGCCCGAACCCCCGCATGGTGCACGTCGACCTCGGCACGGTCGAGGCGATCCTGCCTCCCGAGGAGCACACG
>NZ_JBHWTD010000019.1:0-3414 GCF_043427715.1 Microbacterium sp.
CCGCCGAGCCCGTCGCCCCCGGAGCCGAGTACGCCGACGGCACCGACTCCGCCGACGGCTCGTACCAGACCCCCGAGTCGGTGGAGACGGTCAGCGTCACCCTGACCCTCGCGGACGGTGTCGTGACCGAGGTCGAGGTCACCGGAGACCCGCAGGCGCGGGAGAGCGAGCAGTATCAGGGGCTGTTCATCGGCGGCATCGCGGACGAGGTCGTCGGCAAGAGCCTCGACGACATCGAGGTCGACCGTGTCGCCGGCTCCTCTCTCACCAGCGGCGGCTTCAACGCCGCCGTTCAGGAGATCCGCACCGAAGCCGCGGGATGAGCGGCGCCCGCTGGCGGTTCGACGCCATCGGGACCCGGTGGACGATCGACACCGATGACCCGCTCGACGTCGACACCCGGGCGGCCGTGACCGGGATCATCGAGACGTTCGACCGGGAGTGGTCGCGGTTCCGGTCGGATTCAGCCGTGACCGCGCTCGCCCGCGGCGAGACGACGACGGCGCCTGCCGACACCGCCATGATGCTCGACGCGTACGCGACGCTCGATGCGGCCACCGGCGGCGCGGTGAACCCGCTCGTCGGTGACGCTCTCGCCCGGCGCGGCTATGACGCCACGATCTCCCTCGTCGACTCTGGCGCGGCCCCGGCTCCCACAGACTGGCGGGGGATCGTCCGGCACGAGGCCGGCACCCTCCGCATCACCCCGCCGGCGATGCTCGACGTCGGCGCGCTCGGCAAGGGGCGCCTCGTCGATCTGGTGCACGGCGCACTCCTCACGCGGGTGAGCGGGGGCATCGTCGTCGACGCCGGCGGCGACCTCGCCGTCTCCGGTGTCACGCAGCGGGTCGCGCTCGAGCACCCCTACGACACCACCCGAGCCATCGGGATGTGGACAGTGACGGATGCCGCGCTGTGCGCGTCCGCAGTCAACCGGCGCGCCTGGGGCGCCGGCCTCCACCACGTGCTCGACGCCCGCACCGGCGCACCGGTGCGGCGGTATGCGGCGACGTGGGCGGTCGCCGCCGACGCGATGACAGCCGACGCCGTCGCCACCGCGCTGTTCTTCGACGGCGGTCCGGCCCTGGCGGCTGACTGGGGCGCAGAATGGGTGCGGATGCGCACCGACGGCGCCATCGAGTGGTCCCCGAGAAGCGAAGCGGAGCTGTTCCTGTGATCTCCACCCTGACCGGCCTCTGGAACCGGGTGCTCGGCCTGCTCGGACGCGCGTCGATGTACCGGCTCGTGCTGTTCGCGCTCTCCGCCCTCGCGGTCATCGCGCTCGGGATCTCCTTCACCGGGCAGCTTTCGCCCGAACCGTTCGAGCTCGTCGTGAGCCTCGTCGTGCTCGTCGCCGCGATCACGGTCGTGGATGCCGTCGCGCAGCGGATCCTGCACCGCCCGTGGCGCATCGAGTCGGCGCTCATCACCGCGTTCATTCTGCTGTTCGTGCTGCGGCCATCGCTCGAGCCGCTCGGCCTCGTCGGCATCGCGGTCGCGGGAGCCGTGGCATCCGCGTCCAAGTACGTCCTGGCATGGCAGGGCCGTCACATCTTCAACCCGGCTGCCGTCGGCGCCACCGTGCTGACGGTGCTGAGCATCTGGCTGCCCGACCTCGGCACGTCGTGGTGGTGGGTCGGTTCGCCGCTGCTCGCGCTGCCGGTCGTGATCGCAGGGCTGGTGGTGCTGCTGCGCACCGAGAAGGTGCGCGTCATCGGGCTCTTCCTCATCATCGCGGTTGTCGTGGGGCTCGTGCGCACCTTCACGCAGGTGCAGGCCGCGGGGCTCGACTTCGACCTTGGGATGACGCTGCCGCAGCTGCTCCTTTCGTCGCCGTTCCTGTTCCTCGGCGCGTTCATGCTGTCCGAGCCGCTCACGCTGCCGCCGCGTCGCTGGCAGCAGGCGGTCGTCGCCGTCGTCGTCGGCGTGCTCGCCGGGTGGCCAATATCGCTCGGCGAGATCACGCTCGGCCAGGAACGCGCGCTGCTGATCGGCAACCTCGTCGCGTTCCTGTTCGCGATGCGCACCGCGGTGCGGCTGACGATCGTCGAGCGGACCGCTATCACCCCGAGCGTCCGCGAACTGAGCTTCCGCGCCGAGCGGCCGGTGAAGTTCGCGCCGGGGCAGTACCTCGAGCTCGAGGTGCCGCACCCGCACCCTGACGCCCGAGGCACGCGCCGCGAGTTCAGCATCCTGTCGTCGCCTGCCGAGCTGCCGATCGTGCGGATCGCGATGCGCGAGGGCTCGCAGTCGAGCTACAAGAAGGCGCTGGCGGCGGTCGTGCCCGGCGATGAGCTTTCTATCACGGGCATCTGGGGCGACTTCGTGCTGCCGCGCAAGACATCGACGCCGGTCCTCATGGTCGCCGCGGGCATCGGCGTGACGCCGTTCGTCTCGCAGTTGCGACACCTGAAGCTCGCGGGGGAGCCCCGCGACGTCGTCTTCGTCTACGTCGCCTCGGGCGCCGAGGAGCTCGCCTTCCGGGACGACCTCGAAGCGGCCGGCATCCCCGTGATCGTCGTGACGCGCGACGACCCGCAGGCCCTGCCCGAGGGCTGGCGCTGGGCGGGTGGCGAGCGCCTGACCGCCGAGTCGCTCCTCGCGCTCGTGCCCGACATCGCGCAGCGCCACGCCTATGTGTCGGGGCCGCCCGCACTGATCGCGAGCCTCGCGCCCGCGCTCGACAAAGCGAAGGGCATGACGACCGACGCCTTCAGCGGCTACTGATCCGCAGCGAGGATTCGGCTGACGGTCGCGGTTGACGTTGTCTGGGTTCCTGCTTTTGGGAATCCTGATAGCGGGCGCGACGCCCGCAGTCGCGTATGACCCGGACAATCTCGTGCCGAACGGCTATACGTATGCTCCTTGTCAGAATCAGACACTGAATACTTCCTCGATCGTTTGCCAGACGGACAACGGAGGCGTGAGTGTGTACATCACTTCCTCTGTGTCCGTCGCAATGGAGGACAGGGTAAGAGCGACCCTCGACGGGAGCTACGATCCGATTTCGGGAATCTCGATCGCGTACGTGACAACACCGTCATACTCCGGCTCTTCAGAGACCGACATCGTTTATCAGCAGGGGAGCATGCCTGCACCGAACTTGGCTGGAGTGTACTGGTGTGACGATGCGGTCGACGGCTATTTGTACAAATGTGACCAGGGCTACGTCCGGTTCGTGACGAGCACTACGTACGAACGTCGAGCTCTGACTTGTCACGAAACCGGGCACGCTTTCGGACTGCTTCATGGCTCGCAGGCGGACCCGTTTACAGGGTGACGTCCCGCTGAGTGGTGGAGTTTCTCAACACCGTGCGAGATCAGCTTCTGTGATTATGCTGCAGCGAGTTCGGGGATCGCGACCTCCTTCTCGGTGGTGTTGAGGAGCTTCATGGAGTGCTCGCTGAAGTAGCG
>NZ_JBHWTD010000020.1:0-2741 GCF_043427715.1 Microbacterium sp.
TATGTGATCGAGCTATGATCTTGCGGAGAGTTTCGCGGCCTTCGATGTCGAGGGCGTAGGTGAGATGAGAGTGAGTCAGAATGATGGCGCCATCATATAGATGGCTGAACTCATCGACGGTGTGGGTGGAGAGGACCTCGCCGGTGGCTCGGTCGCTGACGGTGACGGTGGTCTCGTCGATGAGGATGAGCACGGGTGTGCGGGCGTGGTCGATGCCGATGCCGAGGTGGTGGAGTCGGCCGGCGCGGCGGAGGGTGAGCTTGCCGAAGCGGTCGACGCGGTCGTGGCGGATGCGCCAGGTGCCGTGGTCGGGGTTATCGGCGGGTGAGGCCTTGAGGGTGGCTTCGTAGGCGGTGAGCGGGGTGCGCCTGGCGAGCGCGCGGTGGGGCCGGTCGTGGTTGTAGTGGTGCCGGAACGTGTCGAGCTGCGCCTGCAGGGCCGGCAGGTCGGCTGCGGTCGGTTGGGCGGCGAGCCACCGCTTGAGGGTCTGGTGGAAGCGTTCGACCTTGCCTTGTGTCTGCGGGTGGAATGGGCGGCCGCCCAGCTGCTGCACGCCGAGCGAGGCGAGGAGCTGCTCGAAGCCGTTGCGGGTGCCGGTGGCGCGGGTGGTGAACACGCGTCCGTTGTCGGTCAGGGTTGCGGCGGGTGCGCCGTGGGCGGCGACGGTGGCGGCGAAGGTCTCGATGACGGCGGCGCCGGTCACGGGGCGGTGGGCGGTGCAGGACAGCAGCAGCCGGGAGTGGTCGTCGAGCCAGCCCCGGCTCTCCACGTCGGTGCCGTCGGCCAGGCGCCAGTGGGTGAAGTCAGACTGCCAGAGCTCGTTCGGCTGGTGCGCCTCGAAGCGGATCATCGCCGACCGCGGCCGCTTGCTGGGCTCGGGTGCGATCAGCTGCGCCTCGAGCAGGATGCGGCGGATGGTGGAGACCGCCGGTGCCGCGGTGCCTTCGCGCTCGAGTCGGGCGGCGATCGATGCGGGGCCCGCGGGCCTGTCAAGTTGTTTGTGTAAGCGGCGCGTTCCGGGGTGGTTAGAGGTGGCGGTTGATGCGTTCGGGGTAGACGAGCGAGAGCTGCTGCAGGGCTTGCTTCCAGTTCGTGGTCACTTGTCCTTCGACGAGCCTGCCTTCGGCTTTGCGCTGCTCTGATCGCAGGCCCTTCTCCTTCGCGCGGTCTCTGGCTCGCTTGTCCTCGATGTCGCAGATCGCCAGCCAGAGCAGCTTCACGACCGCCTGGTCGTTGGGGAAGTGGCCGCGGTTCTTGGTCACCTTCCGGAGCTGGAAGTTCAGCGACTCGATCGAGTTGGTCGTGTAGATCACGCGCCGCAGCTCCGGCGGGAAGGCGAGGAAGGGCGTGAACCGCTCCCACGCGTCGCGGAACGTCTTCACCGCTGACGGGTAGCGCTTGCCGAGCTCCGACGCCTCGAGCGCGCGCAGCTCCGCCAGCGCGGCGTCCGCGTTCGCGGCCTCGTAGATGAGCTTGAGCGCGGCGGAGACGGCCTTGCGGTCCTTGTAGTTCACGAACCGGTTCGCGGCCCGGATCAGGTGCACGACGCACGTCTGCACGGTCGCTTCCCGCCAGGTCGCCTCGACCGCCTCGGGGAAGCCGGTCAGCCCGTCGCAGCAGACGATCAGGACGTCCTTCACGCCGCGGTTGGCGAGCTCGGCGCAGACGGCCGCCCAGAACTTCGCGCCCTCGGTGTCCTGCACCCAGATGCCCAGCACGTGCTTGATGCCGTCCATGTCCACGCCCACGGCGATATGCGCGGCCTTGTTGCGCACGTGCCCGCCGTCGCGGACCTTCACGACGATCGCGTCAAGGTAGATCACCGGGTAGAGCGCCTCCAGCGGCCGCTGCTGCCAGGCGAGCACCTCGTCGCCGATCTGGTCGACGATCTTCGAGATCGTCTCGTGGCTGAGCTCCGTGCCGATCGTAGACGCCAGGTGGTGCTGGATGTCGCGCAGCGTCATCCCGCCGGCGTAGAGCGAGATGATCATGCCGTCCAGCCCGTCGAGCCGGCGCGAGCCCTTCGGCACCAACATCGGCGTGAACGTGCCGTTGCGGTCACGCGGGATCGCCAGCTCGAGATCACCGATCTCGGTCGCGACCGTCTTGACCGACGTGCCGTTGCGAGAGTTCTCGTGCAGCGACGCCTCCGCGTCGCCGCGCTCGTAGCCGACGTGCTCGGTCAGTTCCGCCTCCAGGCCACGCTCGAGCGCCGCTTTCAGCATGCCGCCGATCAGGCCCTGCTCGCCCGTGAGCGCCTCACCGGCATCGATCTTCGCGAAGATCTCATCCAACGCGCCCGAGGCCTTGAGCGAGTCCGCGATCTCCTTCTGCTTCCGGCGCCGCTCCTCGCGCTCCGGGTTCGTCTTCGCCATAGTCACAGTCTGTTCTCCTTCGTAAGGGGAACACCCCGCTTACACAGACCATCTGACACGCCCAGTGGCGCACCCGGCGGCGGGCGAAGCGCGTGGACGCAGGTAATGATCCTCCTCATCGCCGGCAAGGTCGCCTGCTCGCGCGCCATGCACGCCACAAAGCGAACGGAGGTCGCCGTTCCTCACCGACCGGCAGCGGCGGCGGCTCGACTCCCTGTTCGCCGACGATCGGCACGTCGCCGTCGAGATCACCCGGAGCATCTGCCAGCACAGGGTCGCCGCCCCTCGCGAACCCCACCGGGCCGCGGGCAGCGCGCTCATTGTCGAGCTGATCGAGACCGTCAGCAGCGGCCTCCCAGCCAGTTC
>NZ_JBHWTD010000021.1:0-20838 GCF_043427715.1 Microbacterium sp.
GACGACCTTGTCGACGAACTCGTCCAATCCGTGTGGGAGCATCGCGGGGAGGATGTTGAACCCGTCGGCCCCGCCCTGGATGAACCACTGCTCCATGACGTCGGCGACCAGGGTCGGGGTCCCCACGACCGTCAGGTGGCCCCGTGAATGTCGAAACCCCGGCAGGGCCGGGGCTCGAGAACCTTGCTGGCGGGCGGGTTCACTCACAGGATACGACCGGACGTCGATCCGCGTACCCCGCCACACCGGTCGACGTCATCGAACGCCGCCGACCCGCTCACGAACTCCGCGCCGAGCTGTGGGATCTCTGGCGTGAAGGTTTCCGCGCCGGCCAGGAAGCCGCGCAGAGCCGCATCGACCAGGCCAACGCCAACGCAGACCGGTTCTACGCGGTCGCGTACAACTCGGAAGAGGCCCGGGCGCGGCACGCCGCGCTGCTGAAGGACTTCGACGTTGCTCTGGCGCGCCGTGCCACGGCTGCGCAGTGGGACGAACTCGACCGCATCGCCGGCGAACGAGCGGAGGCCGCACGTGGCTAATCGCATCAGCATGGCGGACCTCATGGTCATGAAGTTCAAACCAGTCGAGTACGTGATCCCCGGCATCGTTCCGGAAGGGCTCACCATCTTGGCCGCACCTCCGAAGATCGGGAAGTCGTGGCTCGTGCTCGACCTCGCCTACCAGCTCGCAGTCGCCGGGAAAGCGCTCGGCGCTGTTCCGATCGACCGTGAACGGCCAGTCCTGTACATGGCGCTCGAGGACACCCCCCGGCGGCTGCAAGACCGTCTGAACATGCTCGAGGTCACTGAGTACCCGTCGAACCTGTACCTGCAGACCAGCGTGGACGCAGGCGACGTGCTCCGCGAGGCGTCAGCTTTCATGGCTGAGCGTGCCGACGACGCCCCCGTGGTGATTATCGACACGCTCGGGAAGATCGCGCCCCCGGCATCGGCCGGCGAGTCCGACTATCAGCGTGACTACCGCGTGGGCGGCGGGCTGAAAGCCGTAGCCGACTCGGTGACGGGTGGCGCGGTGATCGTGGTTCACCACACGCGGAAGGCTCAGGGAGACGACTTCCTCGACAGCGTGTCAGGGACGCAAGGCCTCGCCGGTTCCGCGGACTCGATCCTCGTCCTTCGACGCGAACGAAACGACGCGTCCGGAAGTCTGTCGGTCACGTCACGAGACGCAGCCGAGGGTGAGTACGCCGTCAACAAGGTGGGCGCGCGCTGGGTGCTGGCAGCGGGAACGCTCACCGCCGCCGCGATCGCCCTGGCGAACAAGCGCATCACCGCCGGTCTCGGCTCCAACTCCGCCGCGATCATCGAGTACGTAAACGCACACCCGGAGGGCACGCGCGCAGCTGACGTCGCGGAGGCGCTCGAGATCTCTGAGAAGGATGCGGGCACGTACCTGCTGCGTGCGTTCCGGTCGGAGCGCATCGAACGGTTCGAGCGGGGCCTGTATGGGCCTGTAGGAACCGTAGGAAGTGTAGGAAACGGAGACAACGTTCCTACAGATCCGACACTTCCTACACACACATATGGGGGTGTGTGGGATGACCCCGGCACCTGCACGCACGGTGTCACTGTCGGCGCGCGGTGTTCGAAATGTGGAGGAACCGCATCATGAAGCGCCCCGCGCCCAAGCCCGACAACTTCGACGAGCTCACCCGCACCTGGAACAACCCCGCAGCGTTCGCCCGCGAACTCACCAGGTACTACGAGCAGATCTCGACCGACAAACCCGCCGACATCACCGAACCGCTCTGGACACGGGAGATCGACGCATGAGCCGCGGTGACGCCGAATACCTCGCCCTTCACGCGGCTCTCAACGAGACGACACCCCCGTGCAGCAACGACCCGAGATTCATCCTCGACGCCAACGCCTACGCCCCC
Source organism: Microbacterium sp. (assembly GCF_043427715.1). Lineage (GTDB taxonomy): Bacteria > Actinomycetota > Actinomycetes > Actinomycetales > Microbacteriaceae > Microbacterium. Next base: position 1,901 of record NZ_JBHWTD010000021.1, read on the forward strand.
GGCGAAGCCGCGGAACTGAAGCGCACCGTCTGCAACCCCTGCCCCCTCCTCCGACTCTGCAGGGCATACGCGGAAGCCGCGCGACCCGAAGCGGGCGTCTGGGCAGGACGCACCTACCCCAGCACGAAACGAAGGAGACAACACTGATGCCCCGCCGATGGACCAACAAGCACACCAGCACCAAACCCGGCCGACTGAAAGACCTCGAGGACGAACTACACAGGCGGCAAGCAGCCCGCAGAACCGGCTTCACCACACCCACCTACCCCAAGGAGAACCCGCAATGACCCAGCGAGACGAACTGCTCAGATCGCTCATCCGCGCCACTCGCCCCGACGTCTCAGAGGACGAGATCGCCGCCATCGAAAACGGCATGAGCCCCGACACCAATGCGGACGCGCTCAACACCATCTCAAACGCACTCGGCGGACCAATCGCCCTCAACGACGACGCCGCCCTCGCACGCGCCATCGGCGCACCCCTCAGCCACGGAACCCACTTCACCCGATAGGAGAACCCATGAACACCTTCGACATCGACCTCGCCACCATCGCCGACAACGGCGGCACCATCCCCGAGGAGCTCACCGCCCTGCAGGAGCGCAGCGCCCGCTACTTCGACTTCCCGCACCACTTCACCGAGAGGTTCGCGCAAGCCGTCGCGGACGACGCACCCGAGGACCAGATCCTCAACCTCCGCGCGCTCGCCCTCATCGAGCAGACCGCGAACCCCGTCGACCACGCGGCCGTCACCACGGCCATGCAGCAGGAAGCGAACCGACGCATCCGCGCCCTCTACGAGACCGTCGCCACCTCCAACTGGAACACCCTCGCGGACCGGTTCAACGCGGCCGCCGAAGCCTTCACGAAGGCGCACAACACCGTGCCCGTGACCACCGAACCCGGCACCCTCATCAACGCGCCTGAGCGCTCCAGGAAGGCGTGGGCCGAGGGGCAGACGCAGCGCGCCACCCTCGACGGCCTCATCGAACCCCTCCTCGCAGCAGCCCGCCTCGCCGGCCACGCAGCATCCGGGAAGACCTGGGCCATCGGAGCCACCATCACCGCCACCGGCATCCACCGCCGCCGCATCTGGGAAGCCTGGGACCACGAGAACCGGTGGGCCGACCTCATCGAACTGGGCGCCACGATCCACGCGCCCAAGCTCGACGAGCTCGCACCCTACCGAGAGCCCGCCCCCATCGAAACCCGGATGGAACGAAGCGGCATCGGATGGACGCCCGTCCAGTACGACCCCGAAGACGCCGCCGACCTCGAAACCGTCGACGCCTAACCCAACCCGGACGGGGGTCGGATCAGACCAGATCCGGCCCCCACCCTCCCAACAGAAGGCACCCGAATGTCTCGCACTGCCACCGCCACATGGAAGCGCATCGCCGCGGCCGTCCGCGCCCAAGGCCGCGCGAACAACACACCCTGCCACCTCTGCCGCGGCACCCTCGGCCCCATCGACTACCGAACCCAAGGCGAAGCCGACAAAGACGCCCGCCGCACCGGGGAATGGTGGCTCGTCGGCACACACCGCCCGCTCGCATTCCACGCCGACCACATCGTCGCGCACGCAGCAGGCGGAGCCGACCACATCGAGCAGGTCGCACCATCCCACGCCGTATGCAACGAACGGGCAGGGGCGAAGGGAACGCAACGCCGCAAACCCGCCAACAAGCCCGTCACCGGATACTGGCACCCACTCGACGGCAACGGCCCACCACTACCCGGACGAGCGACACCCGGACAAACCACTGCAACACACCGATTCACCGCCGGCTGACCCCTGGCTCTAAACCCCTCCCCATCCCGCATCACGCTCTCACCACCGGCATTGGTCGTACCCCCAGGGCCGTTCAAACGCCAAGGACTGAAATGAGGACCATATGAAGCCCACGCACCCCCGCTCGATGTTGCGAGCGATTGAACAGAATCCGGAGGATGCCGCTGCACGTTTGCGGGAGTTGCGGCTGATCGTCGCGAAGCGTCTGGATGACACTGAGAGCGCCCGTGAGACGGCGTCTCTGGCTCGGGTGATGCTCGACATCGAATCCGCGTTCCGTGCCCTCACAGCGGCCGCTGGGGCCTCGTCACCGGTCGATGATCTGCTGGCTCGGCGCGCGGCTCGAGGTGCGAAGTGAACGGCCTCACCGGATCTCAGACTCCGACGTTCGAGGTCGTGCCGATCAGCCCCGACTCGTCGACCGCGGAGGAAGCTCTCGAACTCGCCACGATCGCCGGTGTAACGCTGTTGCCGTGGCAGGCCGAGCAGGTGAGCCGCATCCTCGGGCTGACGGGTGGCGGTGATTACGCTGCCACCCGGTATGCGTGCGCCGTTCCGCGTCAGTCGGGTAAGGGTGTCGTGCTCGAGGTCGTCACGCTGGCGAAGGCGGTGCTGCTCGGTGAGCGGGTGTTGTGGACGGCGCACGAGGTCCGCACGATGCAGGAGTCTTTCGCCCGGTTCCGGTCGATCCTCGACGCTGTGCCTGCCGTCGCGGCGATGGTGTCGTCTGTGCGTACCGCGAACGGGCAGGAGCGGATCCTGTTCACGAATGGCGCGGAGGTGAAGTTCAGTGCCCGGTCGAAGTCAGCAACCCGTGGTCTCGGTTTCCGGACGATCATCTGTGACGAGGCGCAGGAGCTCGACTACCTGACCTTCGGCGCGATGGTCCCGACGCTCTCCGGTCAGGGTGAATCGCGGACGCAGCAGATCCTCATGGGTACGCCCCCGTACTCGAAGAAGGGTGAGGTGTTCACCGATATGCGCGCCGCAGCTCACACGGGCGGCGACCCGCGCCTGTCGTGGTCGGAGTGGTCATGCGAGCCGTATGACGCCCCCGACGATCGGGCGGTGTGGGCGCGCACAAACCCGAGCCTCGGCGTCATCGTGATGGAGTCGAAGATCGCCGACGAGTGGGAGACCCTGAAAGCCCGCCCGGACGTGTTCCGCCGCGAACGTCTCGGCGAGTGGGGCCGCTCCGGCGGTGACCCTTTGGCGCTCGACGAAGCATTGTGGGCGGAAGGTTCCCGCGCTCTCCCGGATCGGGATCCGGGTTACGACTTCACAAACGGGCCGGTGCGCGTCTTCGGCGTCGACTGCACGTTCGATGCGGAGTGGACGACCGTCACCGAGGCTGTCCCGCTGAAGGGTGGCAAGTGGGGGTTGCGGGTGCTCGACGCCGGCCCCGGCCTCGACTGGGTCGCCGACGCGATCGCGAAGCTCAAGGACAAGAGCCCGCGCATGCTCGTCACGTTCGACCCGATGCGGACGGGTGACCTGACGGCGGACTTCAACGCCGCTGGCATCCGTGATGGGTCCGCTCATAAGCGCATCGTGACGGCGACGAGCCGCGACCTCACACTGGCCTGTGATGGCCTCGTGAGGGCGGTACGCGAACGGAAGCTCATCCACGCCGACCCCCGCCTGGATGCGGCCGCAGAGACCGCCACACGCTCAACATTCGACGACGGCCGCGGGTGGAAGCTCATCGGCACCGGCGGCTCGGACGTGTCCCCGCTGATCGCCGGTGCCCTCGCATTGCGGGTGCTGCAAGGCGTCCGACCACGACGAGCGGGAAAGCGGGAAATGGTCATCCTGTGAGCCCGCTCGTCCTCGGTTGGCGCGACCGAGCGGCAGGTGTACCAACCTGAGCCGGAGCGTGATCCAGAACAGCACCGGTCTGATTCAGCGCATTACGCCAGGTAGATTTACCGGATTCAGTAAATGTCGCTTCGACAGCGAAAATCTTCGCAGTTGCCTGCGGGACCGGCCTGCTGTTTGCGAGTCCGCAAATACTGCGCCGGCCTGCGAGAGCAGGCGCTTCCATGACTTCGCAGACGGCACGGATTCGGGACGTTCGGAGGTTGCGCCTCCCGCCACGTGCTGCTGTTACGGGATTCCGAAATAGCGATCGCGCCGCGAGGTGCGGAGCGTGATCCAGAACGGCGATATTGGAGGATTCTCCAATATGCACGGACCCACGCTTCCAGCGCCCGTTCTCGCGACGGCCCGCGTCGGCTAGGACGAGCGCGTCGAACCGACTGCTTCCCAAAACGCCATAAATGTTCAGTCTTGCAAACCGGCCGTCATGAGCGTGATGAGCACCCACCCGGGCACATCTCCCCGCTCATCCTCGGCGGTGTCCCGGAGAACCCCACCCCACGCCGTCCGGAGGCGTGTCATCAGTGTTCGCATCATCGTTCTTCCTTTCATCGAAGGTCGGATCAGCCGATCCCGAGGCGCAGCATGGCGATACCCGGGAACACGGCGAAGAGGATGCTCATCGGAAGCAAGAGGAAGACGATCGGAAAGAGCATCGCGATCTCCTTCCGCCCCGCCTGCTCGATCAGGGTCCGTTTCGCGTCCTCCCGCGCGTCGGCAGCCTGCGCCTGGAGGACGCTCACCAGTGGCGCGCCGCGATCCAGCGCGGCGACGAGGTGTTCGACGGCCCGTGAGAGCGCGGGCACGTCCAGCCGCCGACCGAGGTCTGTCAGCGCGTCGGAGAGGTTGGAACCCGTCCCGCTGTCGAGGACTGCACGGCGCACTTCGGCGGTGAGCTCTCCCGAGCCCACGTCGCCCACTCGGGACAGCGCGTCGCGGAGCCCTTCGCCTGCGGCGAGACACAGCGACAGGAACTCCAGGACGGTGGGGAGCTCCTCCTCCACCCGCGCACGACGACGACGTGCCGCTGCCGACAGCCAGGAGTCGACGACCACCACGGCAGCGACCGCGCCGACGATCGGCAGCGTCGCAGCCGGGACGGAGAAGCGCCCGCTCAGCGCGAGGACGACGACGGTGACGCCGCCGACAGCCGCGCCGACGATCAACCAGGACAGCTGCCGGGCCCGGAACCACGCGGCATCGCGAGCGATGCCCGCCTGGCGAAGCCTCTGTTCGACGCCGGCGGCGCCGCCGAGCGATGCCACCCACCGGTCGCGTCGCGTACGCCAGGTCATGACGACGGGCGCGAGGGGCGTCATCCCCCGCGGATCCGCGAGGTCGCGGAGGTAGGGAGCGAGCCTGCGCGACAGCGTCGGCGCCGCGAGCCGCGGCACCCGCGTCGACATCAGCACGAGGCCTGCCGCGAGCGATCCGCCGAGGACGACCGCGAGCGCGAGCGCCGTGACTCCCGTCATGCGAACCACCGCCTCGGCTCGGGCAGGCGGCCGATCCTCGCCATGAGCCGGTACGCGACGACGGAGACCACCGCGCCGATGAGGATGACCATGACGCCGTCGGGGCTGGAGTAGGCGGCTGCCCCCTCGGGGCGCAGGGCGAGAAGGCCGAGGATCACCCAGGGTGCCACCACGCCGAGCACAGCGGCACCCCGGATCCACGACTGACGGGCTTCGATCTCGGAGCGGAGCGCGGCCTCTGCCCGGACGGATGCCGACAACGATCTCAGGACGGCGGTGAGTTCCGTGCCGCCGACCTGCCTCGCCATTCGCAGCGCTTCGATGATCCGATCGGCGACCGGGTCGGCGAGGCGTGCCTTCAGGCGCAGGGCGCCCGAATCGAAGTGCCCTGACGCGGCGACATCGTGGGCGAAGGCGGCGAAGGCGGGTCGGAGGGGCGGTGGGCCGGCCTCTCCGAGGGCGGCCACGGCGTCAGGCAGTGACATGCCCGACCGCACCGATGCGACGAGCAGGTCGCAGACATCGGGCCAGAGCGCGCGGCGCGACTTCTGCAGCCGCCGCGCCTTTCCCCGAAGCCAGACGACGGGGGCGAAACCGGCCGCCGCCACCGCGACGGCCGCGAAGGCGGGGAGCGACGTCACCAGCCAGACCGCTGCTCCGGCCACCACGCCGCTCGCGACCGATGCCGCGATGAGGTGCCCACCACTCGCATGCGCGTATCCCGCCGACGCGAGAAGCCGCTCGAGCGCGCGACCCCCCGACCGGGTGGGGCGCTGCCCACCGGCCGGCCACAGCCAGGGCGCCAGGACGAGGATGACCCCGGCCCCGAGGACGACGCCGAGGACGGTCGTCATCGCAGCTCCCGCGGGAAGAGCGTCCGGGTCACGATGACCCCGTCGACGACCGCGCCCGTGGGTTCGATGATCTCGGCCACCCGGCGGCGGCCTTCGGCATCCCGTTCGCAGTGCACGACGAGATCGACGGAGTCGGCGATGGCCGGGAGGAGGAACCCGTGGTCGATGTTGCGGCCGGCCAGCAGCGGCAGGGCGGAGAGCTTCCGGAGGGCCTCGGGGGCGGAATTGGCGTGGATGGTGGCGGCACCGGGCACGCCGGTGTTCAGGGCGAGGATCAGGTCGAGCGCCTCCTCTCCGCGCACCTCTCCGACGACCAGCCGGTCGGGGCGCATCCGCAGCGCCTCTTTCACGAGCCGTCGCAGGCTCACCTCCCCGGTGCCCTCGAGGCTCGGCTGACGTCCTTGCAGCGCCACGATGTCGTGCACGCGGACGGCGAGTTCGAAGGTCTCCTCGACGGTGACGACGCGGTGCTCGCTCGGGCTCGCGGCGACGAGAGCTCCGAGCAGTGTCGTCTTGCCGGCGTGGGTGGCACCCGAGACGATGACGCTGGCTCCGCGTCGCATCGCATCCCGAAGCACGCCCGCGGCACCGGCGGTGAGCGAACCGCTCCGGACGAGGTCGTCGAGGGTGCGGTAGCGGGTGAGGAACTTCCGGATGTTGACGGCCCAGTGGCGGCGGGTGATGTCGGGGATCACGACGTGCAGCCGGGAGCCGTCGGGCAGGGACGCATCGACGAACGGCTGGCTCAGGTCGACGCGGCGCCCGGTCGCGTGGAGCATCCGCTCGACGAGATCGCGGACCGCGGTCTCGCTCAGCACGAGCGGTGAACGCTCGCTCCGACCCTGGCGCGCGAAGTGGATCCGATCCGGGGCGTTGATCCAGATCTCCTCCACGTCAGGATCGTCGAGCAGCGCCTGCAGGGGTCCGTACCCCGAGACCCGGGAGAGAATCTCCCGAGCGGATGCCGCTTCGTCGTCGATCACATCGACGCCACGCGCGAGGGCGAAGTCGTTGTGCCGCCGGATCTCGGCGCGGGCGATGAAAGCCGCCCGATCCGGGTCGTGAGCGGGGTCCACCTGCTCGGCCCGGAGGCGTTCGCGCACGCGCTCGACCACCGCGGCGAGGCCGCCGGATGCGGTGACGGGAGACGCGAGGCTCATGGTCAGCGATCATTCCAACGGTCACGACCGTGCGCCCGAAGTTATCCACACGGCCGTGCTCGTCATCACCCGTGTACGCGTCGCAGGGCCGCTTAGACTGGACCCACTCGCGGGAGTGGTGAAATTGGCAGACACGCAGGGTTTAGGTTCCTGTGCCTTCGGGCGTGGGGGTTCAAGTCCCCCCTTCCGCACGAGGCAGTCCGCTGCGTCATCTCTTTCACCCGCCGATTGACGACCCGCGTCACCGAGGAAACCGTGCACTCCTTCGCTCTCATCCCGTGGCTCGACCCGGAGACGATCATCAACGCCGCGGGCCCCTGGGCGCTCGCGGTCGTCTGCTTCATCGTCTTCGCCGAAACCGGACTGCTCGTCGGCTTCCTTCTGCCCGGCGACACCCTCCTGATCATGGCCGGGCTCCTCTCGAACCCGGTCACCCACGCCCCGCACGGCGTGTTCGGCGTCAACGTCTGGATCGTCGGCCTTCTCATCGGATTGGCGGCCTTCGTCGGCGGAGAAGTCGGCTACATCATCGGCCGCAAGGGCGGTCCCGCCGTCTTCGAGCGCAAGGAATCCGGCTTCTTCAGTCGTCGCAACGTCGAACGGACCAACGGATTCTTCGAGCGCTACGGCGGTGTCACCGTCATCCTCGCCCGCTTCGTGCCGATCGTCCGGACCTTCGCCCCGGTCGCAGCCGGCGTCGGCAAGATGGCCTGGCACCGCTACACCCTCTACAACTTCATCGGCGCGGTCCTCTGGGGCTTCGGCTTGACCGTCTTCGGCTACCTGGTGAGCCTGATCCCGGGCGTCGGACCGTTCGTCGCCGAATACATCGACATCATCCTGCTCGTCGCCGTCGCCGGCACGGTCGTCTTCATCATCTGGCACTACTTCGCGGAGAAGCGGAAGGTCGCCCGCGAGATGGCCGCGGGCCCCGATGGTCGGACGGATGCCGCGGAGGCACGCGAACTGGTCCTCGACCAGGACGCCGTCGACGACACTCCCGAGCGCGACCCGCGCAGCTGATCAGCGTCCCGTCAGGACGCCTTCTTCTTCGCGGGCTTGGTGGCGGTCTCCTTCGCGGCGCCGGACTTCGCGGCATCCTTCTTCGATGCCGGCTCCTTCTTCGCGGGCGCAGATTTCTTCGCCGGCCCAGGGTTCTTCGCCGGCCCAGGGTTCTTCGCGGCGGACGACGTCGCGCTCGATGACTTCGACGATGCTCCCGAACTGCTCCCCTCGCGGGCTGCGCGACTCTTCTCGACGCTCGCCCGCAGCGCCTCCATCAGGTCGATGACCTCGCCCCCACCGGCATCCGACTTCTCACCGAACGTCTCGGCGGTGTCGAACGCGTCGCCCTTCTCGAGCTTCGCCTCGATGAGGGTGCGCAGCTCCTTCTGGTATTCGTCGGTGAACTCGGTCGGGTCAAAATCGCTCGAGAAGCTGTCGACGAGGGATGCCGAGAGTTCGAGCTCCTTGGCCGAGATCTTCACCGGCTCGTCGAGCGACGGGAACGAGGCCTCCCGCACTTCATCGGCCCACAACAGGGTCTGCAGCACGAGCACGTCACCGCGGACGCGGAGCGCCGCGAGCCGCGTCTTCTGACGCAGCGCGAAGCGCACGATGGCGGTGCGGTCGGTCTGCTCAAGCGTCTGGCGCAGCAGGACGTAGGCCTTCGGCGAGGAGGAGTCCGGTTCGAGGTAGTAGGCCTTGTCGAGGGTGAGAAGGTCGATCTGCTCGGTCGGCACGAACTCGACGACCTCGATCTCGCGGCTGCGCTCCGAGGGCAGCGCCGCGAAGTCGTCGGAGGTGAGCACGACGGTCCGCTCGCCGTCGTCGTAGGCCTTGTCGATATCGGCGTACGGCACCACCTCGCCGTCGATCTCGCAGATGCGCTGGTACCGGATGCGACCGCCGTCGGCGGCGTGCACCTGGTGCAGCGAGACGTCGTGGTCCTCGGTCGCCGAGTACACCTTCACCGGCACGTTGACGAGTCCGAACGTCAGCGCACCCTTCCAGATCGCTCTCATCACACCAGTACACACCCGTCACAACCCGGTGCGACAGGTCTTGCGCACTAGCCTGGGCCCATGCCAGGCACGCAGGACGTCACCGTCGACGGACGGCGCCTGCGACTGTCGAACCTCGACAAGGTGATGTTCCCCGCCACCGGGACCACCAAAGGCGAGGTGATCGACTACCTCGTGACCGTCGCGCCGGTCATGCTCCCGCACCTCGACGGCAGGCCCATCACCCGCATCCGCTGGCCCGACGGCACCGGCGAGGGGTCGTTCTTCGCGAAGCACCTCGAGCCGGGCGCGCCGGAGTGGCTCCTGCGGCGACCGATCGAGCATTCCACCGGGGCCAAGGACTACCCGCTGGCTGACGGCGTGCCCTCCCTGGTCTACCTGGCGCAGGTCGCCTCGATCGAGCTCCACGTCCCGCAGTGGCGCTTCGACTCCGACGGCGCCCGGCAGAACCCCGACCGGCTCGTGCTCGACCTCGACCCGGGTCCCGGCGTCGGACTCGCCGAGTGCGCCGAGGTCGCCCGGTGGGCCCGCGAGATCCTCCTCGACCTGGGGATGGACCCGATGCCGGTCACCAGCGGCAGCAAGGGGATCCACCTCTATGCGCCGCTCGACCGCTCCCGCACGAGCGACGAGATCAGCGCGTTCGCGAAAGAGCTTGCCCGCCTGCTCGAAGCCGATCACCCCGATCTCGTCGTCAGTCAGATGGCGAAAGCCGCGCGCGGCGGCAAGGTCTTCCTCGACTGGAGCCAGAACAACGGCAAGAAGACCACGATCGCGCCATACTCGATGCGCGGGCGCGAGCAGCCGTCGGTCGCGGCCCCGCGCACCTGGGAGGAGCTCGACGACCCGGACCTCCGCCACGTGCAGTTCCACGAGATGGCCGAGCGCATCGCCGTGCACGGCGACCTGTTCGCGTCGCTCGCGCCGGCGGATGCCGGTCCCCTCGCCAGCTACATCGCCAAGCGCGCTGCCGACCGGACCCCTGAACCCGTCCCCGACTCCCCCGCCGGAGCGGCCGAGGACGGCTCGCGGTTCGTCATCCAAGAGCACCACGCCCGCAGGCTGCACTACGACCTGCGGCTCGAACGGCGCGGGGTCCTCGTCAGCTGGGCGGTGCCACGTGGCATCCCGGGCTCGGCGGAGAAGAACCATCTCGCCGTCATGACCGAGCCTCACCCGATGGAGTATCTCGACTTCGCGGGCGAGATCCCCGCCGGCGAATACGGCGCGGGAACGATGACGGTGTGGGACACCGGCACCGTCGAGATCGAGAAGTGGCGTGACGACGAGGTGATCTTCACGCTGCACGGTCAGCCGGACGGACCGCTCGGCTCCGTGCGGCTCGCGCTCATCCGAACGAGCGGCGCCGGTGAGAAGTCGCAGTGGCTGCTGCATCGGATGAAAACGGATGCCGCGGCGCCCCGCACGCCGCGCTCCTCGCACTCCCCCCGATCCCACCCCGTGGCGGCAGCGCAGCCGCCAGCGAAGCCCGCGCCGATGCTGGCGACGAACGCCTCGGCGCCGCTCGCTCGCCAGGCGGCTGAGCGCTGGGGACCGTGGGTCGAGTTCAAGTGGGACGGCGTCCGCGCCCTGGCGCTGTGGGACGGCACGCACCTTCAGCTGCGCGCCCGGAGCGGCACCGACATCACGGCGCGGTACCCCGAGCTGACGGCACCCGATCCGGGGTTCGGGCCGGCACCGGCCGTACTCGACGGCGAGATCGTCGCCCTCGATGAGCGGGGCCGCCCGAGCTTCTCGCTGCTGCAGCATCGGATGCACCTGTCCAAACCGCGCGAGATCGAGCGGGAGGCTGAGCGCATCCCGGTGCAGCTGATGCTTTTCGACCTGCTCGAGTTCGACGGGCGGGACACCGGCGCCCTCCCTCTCCGTGAGCGCCGCGAACTGCTGGAGGAGGTCGCCGGCGGGACGATCCCGCGCGTGGTGCTGCCGCCCGTCGCGGATGACGTCGACGACGCCCTCGAGACGGCACGGCAGCTGGGACTGGAGGGTGTCATGGTCAAGGACCCGGCATCGCTCTACCGTCGCGGCGTCCGCAGCGACCAGTGGCTCAAGGTCAAGCTCACACGCATGCAGGAGGTCGTGATCGGCGGCATCCGTCCCGGCAAGGGGTCACGCGGCGGCGCCATCGGGTCTCTCCTGATGGGGGTCCCCACCCCCGACGGCCTCCACTACATCGGTCGCGTCGGGTCGGGCTTCAGCGACGGCACCCTCGCCCGACTGGATGCCGCGCTGCAGCCGCTGCGGACCGACGAGAATCCGTTCGTCGACATCGGACGCGTTGAGGCGTCCGACTCCCTGTGGGTGCGCCCCGCTCTGGTGGGTGAGGTCGAGTACGCCGAGATCACGGCCGGGGGCACCCTCCGCCATGCCCGGTGGCGCGGCATCCGGTCGGACGTCACGCCCGAGGAGATCGTGTTCGAGGAGGGCGACTGACCTCAGGCGTGGTGGTCGTGCTCGATGTGGCCGGCGGGCTCGAGCTGGAAGGTTGAATGGGCGACGTCGAAGTGCTCCGCAAGACAGGACTGCAGCTCGGCCAGCAGCGTCCCCGCCCGTCCTTCATCGAAGACCTCCTGGGCCACGACGATGTGGGCGGTGAAGACAGGCGCTCCGCGGGTGAGCTGCCAGACGTGCACGTCGTGGACGTCGACCACCCCCTTCGCATCACGCAGGTGCTCACGGATGTCGGGCACTCGGGTGCCCGAGGGCGCGCGCTCGCCGAGAACCGCGACGACCTCCCGGAGGAGTCCGACAGCCCGCGGGACGATCAGCACCGCGATGGCGAGGCTCGCGACGGCGTCGGCCGGCATCCACCCGGTCTGCCACACCACGACGGCGGCGACGAGCACGACGACGGAGCCGAGCAGGTCGCCGAGCACCTCGAGGTAGGCGCCGCGCGCGTTGATGCTCGTGCGCTGGGCGATGCTGAGCAGCCACAGCGATACCCCGTTGGCGACCAGCCCGATGAGGGCGACGACCATCATCGGGAGCCCCTGCACCTCGGTGTCGACCGGATCGAGGAGGCGGCGGACGGCTTCGACCGCGATCACGGCGCACAGCACCACGAGGATGATCGCGTTGATGAGCGCTCCGAACACCTCTGCGCGCTGATACCCGTAGGTCTGCCGGTCGTCGGCGGGCCGCGCGGCGACGGTCGCGGCGACGAGCGCCACGACGAGAGCCGAACTGTCGGTGAACATGTGCCCCGCGTCGGCGAGCAGCGCCAGCGATCCGGTGAGGACCGCGCCGATCACCTGCACGACGAGCACGGTCGCCGTGATCGCGAGCGAGAGCGCGAGCAGTCGTCTCGGCCCTCCCGCCCGGATGCCGCGGGGCGCATGATCGTGCATGCCTTCAGGCTATGCCCGGAGCGTTCCCGCGGGGGGTCCCGCGGCCCAGTCGGGAATGAGTGCCGTTCTCGTTCTCGCGCGGATCGCGGCGCGCGTCAGAGCGAGGTGAGCAGCGGCGCGAGGGCGACGAACGCGCGGGCGCGGTGCGACAGCGCGTTCTTCTCCGCCGCGCTGAGCTGCGCGGCGGTGCGCCCCTCGCCGTCGTCGGGGACGAAGACCGGGTCGTAGCCGAACCCGTTCTCGCCCGCCGGCACGGTGGCGAGGCGTCCCGGCCACACGCCTTCGACCACGTGCTCGACGGGCGCTCCGCCATCGGCTTGGGGGATGACGAGGGCGATCGTCGACACGAACTGCGCCGTGCGGTGCGGATCGGCGATGTCGGACAACTGGTCGAGGAGGAGCTCGTAGTTCGCGACGCCGTCCTTCTTGTGTCCGGCCCAGTACGCCGAGAAGACGCCGGGCGAGCCGCCGAGCACATCGACGCGGATGCCGGAGTCGTCAGCCATCGCCGGCAGGCCCGTGTGCGCTGCGGCGGCGCGCGCCTTGATCAGCGCGTTCTGCGCGAACGTCACGCCATCCTCGACCGGCTCCGGCCCGTCGTACCCGATGACCTCCAGGTCAGGACGCGTCGCGGCGACGATCGCCCCGAACTCCGCCACCTTGTGCGCGTTGTGCGTGGCCAGGACGACCCGGCGGGATGCGGCATCCGTCATCGAACGGCCCGGTTCAGGCGCTCGCGAGAGCGGCCGTCTGCTGGTCGCGGAGGTCCGCGCAGCCGGCGACACCGAGGTCGAGGAGCGCGTCGAGTTCGCGCTTGTCGAAGGGCGCGCCCTCGGCGGTCCCCTGCACCTCGACGAACAGGCCGCGACCGGTGACCACGACGTTCATGTCGGTCTCGGCGCGCACGTCCTCGACGTAGGCGAGGTCGAGCATGGGCTCGCCGTCGATGATGCCGACGGACACCGCGGCGACCGAGTCGATGAGAGCCTTGGCGTTCTTGCCGACGAAGCCCTTCGCCCGGCCCCATTCGATCGCGTCGGCGAGGGCGACGTACGCGCCCGTGATCGCGGCCGTGCGGGTGCCGCCGTCGGCCTGCAGCACGTCGCAGTCGATGACGATCGTGTTCTCGCCCAGCGCCTTGGTGTCGACGACGGCGCGCAGTGCGCGGCCGATGAGGCGGGAGATCTCGTGCGTGCGGCCGCCGACCTTGCCCTTGATGGACTCGCGGTCGTTGCGGGAGTTCGTGGCGCGCGGCAGCATCGCGTACTCCGCGGTGACCCAGCCCTTGCCCTTGCCGGTCAGCCAGCGCGGCACACCGTTGGTGAACGAGGCGGTGCAGAGGACCTTCGTGCCGCCGAAGGAGATCAACGCCGAGCCTTCGGCGTGCGCGCTCCAGCCGCGCTCGATCGTGATCGGTCGCAGCTGGTCGACGGTGCGCCCGTCGGCGCGGGTGATCTGGGTCATTGCGTTCCCTTCGGTAGGTCGATGGCGCCGGTCTGCACGAGACGGACGGCGCTGACGCCCCGTCCCATCATCCGGTCGGCGAGGCGGAGGAAGTCGTCGGCCGACTCCCCCGTCGCCTCGTACAGGTGAGTGGGTTCGGCGTCCGGCCCGGCCAGCAGGTCACGGGAGACCAGCTGACGGTAGACGTCCTTGGCGGTCTCGGTGTCGCTCGAGACGAGCGACACATCAGGCCCCATGACGTAGCTGATCGCCCCCTCCAGGAACGGGTAGTGCGTGCAGCCGAGCACGACGGTGTCGACTCCCGCGTGACGGAGGGGCGCGAGGTACTCCTCCGCCACCTTCAGCACCTCGGGGGTGTCGGTGATACCCGCCTCGACGAACTCCACGAAGCGCGGGCAGGCCTGAGCGAACACGGTCAGCCGCTCGTTCACGCCCAGCATGTCCTGGTAGACGCCCGACCCGATCGTGCCCTCGGTGCCGATCACGCCGATCCGGCCGATCCGCGTCGTGGAGATCGCTGTCCGCACAGCCGGCCCGATGACTTCGACCACCGGCACGTCGTAGCGCTCCCGCGCATCACGCAGCAGAGCAGCGGATGCCGTGTTGCAGGCGATCACGAGCATCTTGACGCCCTCGTCGACCAGCGCATCGAGGACTTCGAGCCCGTACCGACGGACGTCGGCGATCGGCTTCGGGCCGTAGGGCGAGTGCGCGGTGTCGCCGATGTAGACGATCGACTCGCGTGGGAGAAGCTGGGAGACGGCCCGGGCGACGGTCAGTCCGCCGACCCCGGAGTCGAAGATTCCGATGGGTGCGTCCGTCACGGTCATCAAGCCTAGTCGCGCCCTGGATAGAGTGACCGCATGAGCACCCCCACGTCGCTGCTGACCGACCGGTACGAGCTCACGATGCTCGATGCCGCTCTCCGCGACGGCACCGCGTCGCGGCGCTGTGTCTTCGAACTCTTCGCGCGCCGCCTCCCCGGAGCCCGCCGCTTCGGTGTCGTCGCGGGCACCGGCCGCCTGCTGTCGCTCGTGCGCGACTTCCGTTTCGACGAGGAGGAGCTGGCCTTCCTCCGGGACAACGACGTCGTCAGCGCCGAGACGATCCGGTTCCTCGCGGACTACCGCTTCTCGGGCACGATCAGCGGATACCGCGAAGGCGAGCTCTACTTCCCCGGCTCCCCCATCCTCACCGTGGAGGGGACCTTCGCCGAAGCGGTGATCCTCGAGACCCTCGCGCTGAGCGTGCTGAACCACGACTCCGCCGTCGCGACCGCCGCTGCCCGCATGAGCATCGCCGCGGGCGATCGACCCCTCGCCGAGATGGGCTCCCGGCGGGCCGCGGAACGCTCGGCGGTCGCCGCCGCGCGTGCGGCCTACATCGCGGGGTTCTCCGCCACCAGCAACCTCGAAGCCGGACGCGCCTGGGGCGTTCCCACGATGGGAACCGCGGCGCACTCGTGGACCCTGCTGCACGACAGCGAGGAGGAGGCGTTCCGCAGCCAGATCGACTCGCTCGGGGTCGGTACGACCCTCCTCGTGGACACCTACGACATCGAGCAGGGCGTCGCCACCGCGATCGCGGTCGCCGGCACCGGGCTCGGCGGTGTCCGCCTCGACTCGGGCGACCTCCCCACGGTGGCGGCATCCGTGCGCGCCCAGCTCGACCAGCTCGGCGCGACCGAGACGAAGATCACGGTGACCAGCGACCTCGACGAATTCGCGATC
The DNA here is from genome assembly GCF_043427715.1 of Microbacterium sp. Taxonomy (GTDB): domain Bacteria; phylum Actinomycetota; class Actinomycetes; order Actinomycetales; family Microbacteriaceae; genus Microbacterium. Next base: position 17,645 of record NZ_JBHWTD010000021.1, read on the forward strand.
GCCGCGCTCGCGGCATCCCCCGTCGATTCCTACGGCGTGGGAACCTCCGTCGTCACCGGCTCGGGATCACCCACCGCGGGCATGGTCTACAAGCTCGTTGCCCGGCAGGATGACGACGGCGGCTGGGTACCGGTCGCGAAGGCATCGACATCGAAGGCGTCCGTGGGCGGCCGGAAGACCGCCTTCCGCACGCGCAACGACCGCGGCGTCGCGACGGGCGAGCTCATCGTCGTGGCCGACGGATTCGAGCGTCCCGCCGCGGCGACCGACCGCGCCGACGCGCGCGCGCTTCAGGTCGTCCTCGTCGAGAACGGGCAGACGGATGCCGCGTACGAAGGACCCGCCGGCGTCGCGGCCGCTCGGGCGCACCACCTCCTGGTGCGTGAGGAGCTGCCCGTGAAAGCGCTCGCCCTCAGCCGCGCCGACCCCGCCCTCCCGACGGTCTACGAGGACATCGAGGCGTAGATCTCCTTGCACGTCGGGCACACCGGGAACTTCTCCGGGTCGCGGCCCGGCGTCCACTTCTTGCCGCACAGCGCGCGCACCGGCTTGCCGGTGATGGCCGATTCGAGGATCTTGTCCTTCTTCACGTAGTGGGAGAAGCGCTCGTGGTCGCCCGGCTCGATCGTCTCCTCGCGGATGAGCTCCTCGAGCTCGCGGTCGAGGAGCGAGAGGCCGCCCTGGTCGGGGCTGTCGATCGGGGTGCTCATGCCCCGATTCTAATCCGCGCGGGACGACCGAGCAGGGTCACATCGTTTCGGCGAACTCCATGATCCGGCTCCACCGGCGGTCGAAGATCACGCCGCCGAGGGCGACGCCGCCGAGGAGGACAGCCCCGCCGATGGCGATCCCTCCCCACAGCGCGGTCGACGCGAAGGAGACATCCCGGGTGAGGGTGAGCCACGCCCACCAGAGTGCGGGGATGCTGAAGATCACCGCGCCGAGCAGGACCGCGGCCTGCGACGCCGTCCCACCGGTCCGCTGCGGCTGCTCGAAGGGCCCGTCGCCCGGCCGCGTCGCCGGGTAGGGCGCGAGGACGGACGACACCGATCCCAGGCCCGCGCCCGAGAGGAACAGGCTCGCGCAGACGCCCACCATCGCGGGAAGGACCGCCCAGTCGTCGTGCACCCACATCGAGACGGTGATGGCGGCGACGAGCAGCGGGATGGATACGAGCAGGACGGGGGCGAGCCGGCCCACACGATCGGACACGCCTCTCACGCCCGCGGCGATGTGCATCCAGATGCCGGTGCCGTCGTAGGCGAGGTCGTTGTGGGTCAGCCAGCCGAGCAGGAGCGCCATCAGCGGCGCCGGGATGAGCGCTGCCGTCTCCGGGGGCACTCCGACGAAGAGGAGCGGGAGCACCGCGAGCACGGCGGCGATCGGCACGATGACGATGTTCGCGAGGTAGCGGGGGTCTGCCAGCCAGTAGACGGTGCTGCGCGCAGCGATTGCCCCGCTCGGGATCCCGGGCATGACGGCGAACCAGCCGAGACCACGGCGCTCGGGGTGCGGCACCGGCCGGACGGTCGTCGTCAGCATCCGAGCGACCAGCCACCACCACAGCGCCGCCAGCGCCAGCAGCGTCAGCACCGCGACGACGATCGACCGCGCCAGGTCGCCGCCCTCGCGGAGGGGGATCGCCCACGCAGCGCCCAGCGGGGACACCGACAGAGCGGCCGCGGCATCCGTGAGCGGGCCCGGAAGTCCGTCGCGCCAGTCCAGGGAAGCCAGGAACACGACGACCGGGACCACGAGGATGGCGCCGGCCGCGGCGAGCACGCCCGTCAGCTGCGGGGTGCGTCGGTCGCGAAGCGCGAGCGCGCCGACCGCCATGCCGCAGCGCGCCGCGAGGAGGCACGTGAGGATGCCCATCGATGCGGCGAACACCGACAGCGCCCATGGCGCGCCGTGCCCGCTCCACGCGACAGCGAAGGCGACGCTCATCGCGAGGAGCACGAGACCGGGCAGCCCGACGACCGATGCGAGGAGAGCGGCCCCCGCCACGCTGCGCGGATCGAGCCCGAGGGGCCCGAATCGTCGAGGATCGAGCGGGTCCTCCGCGCCGGTCAGCAGCGGGACGAACAGGAACCCGGCGGTGACGACCGCACCCACGACGACCGTCACGGTCGCGGTGGTCGGCATCTCGGCGGCATCGAGGCGCGCCACGGCGGCGCAGACGGCGACGACCAGGACGATGAGGGCGAATCCCGCGACCACCCGGGTGGCGACGACGGCGGGGCGGCCGCGGAGCGCTCCGGCGAACAGCGCGAGTCTCAGTCGGAGTACGTGTGCAACCACTCCAGGCCTTCCACGTCGCTCCGGCCGCCGGCGAGTTGCACGAACCGCTCCGCGAGGGTGTGGTCCCCGCGCACCTCGTCCACCGACCCGCGCGCCAGCACCTGGCCGCCGACGATGACGGCGACGCCGTCGCAGACCCGCTCGACGAGATCCATCCCGTGACTGGAGAGGATCACGGTGCCGCCCGATGCAACGTAGGTGCTCAGGATGCCGAGGATCACCTCGCTGGAGACAGGGTCCACCGCTTCGAACGGCTCGTCCAGGACCAGCAGTCGGGGCGCGTGGATCATGGCACCCGCGAGGAGGACCTTCTTCGTCATGCCGGCGGAGTAGTCCGACACCGGGCGGTTCAGCGCCGCGGTGAGTTCGAACGCGCGCGCGAGCTCCGCCGCACGCTCCGCGGCGACGGCCGGGCGCAGACCGCGGAGGACGCCGTAATAGTGGAGCAGCTGGCGGCCAGTCAGCCTGTCGAAGGTGCGGAGCCGGTCGGGCAGGACACCCATCGACGCCTTCGCGGCGCTGGGGTTCCCGGCGAGGTCGACTCCCGCGATCTCGACCTGCCCGGCATCCGGCCTCAGCAGCCCAGCGATCATCGAGAGCGTCGTCGTCTTTCCGGCGCCGTTGGGTCCGACGAGTCCGAAGAAGCTGCCCGATGCGATCTCCAGGTCCACCGCGGCCACAGCCGTCGTCGACCCGAACGCCTTCGTGACTCCGGACAGACGGAGCGCCGGAACGTCCTCGGCCGGTGCCTCCTCCCCCGTGAACACGGCGGCCGCGACGGTGTCGTCCTCGGTCGATTCGTCCGCGACGGGCTGCGGCTCCGACACGGGCTCAGGCTCAGGCTCGGGCGCGAGATCCGACACGGGCTCAGGCTCAGGCTCAGGCTCAGAGTC
>NZ_JBHWTD010000022.1:0-11861 GCF_043427715.1 Microbacterium sp.
GGCTCCGAGACCTCCGGCCCCCTCGAGGCAGACGAGATCGCCCGCATCGTCAGCGGCTACACGTTCGAGGCGGAGACGCTCGACCTCGGCGCCCTCGTCAACGGCGACCCGGTGCCGGAGGCGCAGATCCGCATCCCACTCGCGATGACCAACCGTCACGGCCTGGTCGCCGGGGCCACCGGCACCGGGAAGACCCGCACCCTGCAGGGTCTCGCCGAGCAGCTCGCCGCGAAGGGCGTGCCGGTGTTCGCCGCCGACATCAAAGGCGACCTCACCGGCGTCGCGACGCCGGGGGAGTCGAACGAGAAGCTCCTCGCCCGCACCCGCGCGATCGGGCAGGAGTGGGAGCCCGCGGCATCCGTCACGGAGTATTTCGCCCTCGGTGGCATCGGCACCGGCGTGCCGGTGCGCGCGACCGTCAGCGGATTCGGGCCGCTGCTGCTGAGCAAGGTCCTCGGGCTCAACGAGACGCAGGAGTCGAGCCTCGGGCTGGTCTTCCACTACGCCGACGAGCACGGGCTCGCGCTCGTCGACCTCTCCGACCTGCGCGCCGTGCTCACCTATCTCACGAGCGATGAGGGCAAGGCCGAGCTGAAGCAGCTGGGCGGCCTGTCGTCGGCGACGGCCGGCGTGATCCTCCGTGAGCTCATCACCTTCGCCGACGACGGCGCCGACGTCTTCTTCGGCGAGCCTGAGTTCGACGTGAAGGACTTCCTCCGCACCGCTCCCGACGGCCGCGGCGTCATCTCGCTGCTCGAGGTGCCCGGCGTCATCGACAAACCCGCCCTGTTCTCCACCTTCCTGATGTACCTGCTCGCCGAGCTGTTCGAGACCCTCCCCGAGGTGGGAGACCTCGACAAGCCGAAGCTGGTGTTCTTCTTCGACGAGGCACACCTGCTGTTCAAGGACGCCTCTCGCGCCTTCGTCGACGCGATCGTGCAGACGGTGCGGCTCATCCGGTCGAAGGGTGTCGGCGTCTTCTTCGTGACGCAGACCCCGAAGGACGTGCCCGCCGATGTGCTCGGGCAGCTCGGCTCGCGCATCCAGCACGCCCTGCGCGCGTTCACCCCCGACGACGCGAAGGCCCTGCGGGCGACCGTCGGCACCTACCCCACCTCCGGCTACGACCTGGAGCGCACGCTCCAGGAGCTCGGCACGGGCGAGGCGATCGTCACCGTGATGAGCGAGAAGGGCGCCCCGACGCCGGTCGCGTGGACGCGCATGCGCGCGCCGCAGGGGCTCATGTCGCCGACACCCGCGCCGGCGGTCGCCGCCGCGGTGACGGCTTCGCCCCTGCTCGCCCGGTACGGCACCGCGATCGACCGGGAGTCCGCCCGCGAGATCCTCACGGCGAAGATGGCGGCCGCGGATGCCGCGGAGAAGGCCGCCGCCGACGCCGCGCAGCGCGCGAAGGACGAGGCCGAGTACGCGAAGCAGAAGGCTGCGATCGACAAGGCCCAGGAGAAGGCCGAGCGCGACGCGCAGCGCGAGTACGACCGGCTGCTGAAGAAGACCGGCGGCTCGACCCGGACGACGCGGAAGGCGGAGAAGAGCCCGCTCGAGCAGGTTCTCGGCTCCAAGACCACGCAGACGATCATCAGCAGCGTGATCCGCGGGGTCTTCGGCAACGGCCGGCGCTGACGCGCGGAGCACACGCGCGGACCGCACACGCGGAAGAGGCGCCCCGGGTGGGACGGACCCTGTTGAGAGGTGCGCATCCGTGCGCGGTAGGGGAACGGTCGATGAGATGCACTTTCCCGCCGTGGTCCTGACAACGCCCGGGGACCTATACGCCCTCCGCGGGCCTGCGGCAAGCGGGTGCGGATGCCGTGACTCCCCGCCTATCGTGGCGCCATGAGCGACCACCACGACTCCTCCGCAGGCACGACGCTCTCGGCTCCGACGGGACGCGAACCCGCCCTCGTCGCGCAGGCCCGGCCCGACGGTTCGGCGCCGCGCGCCCTCGTCCTCGGCGGCACCGGGTACATCGGCGGCCGGCTCGTGCCGCGCTTGCTCGCGGCGGGCTATCGGGTGCGCGTGCTCGCCCGGACTCCCGACCGGCTGGGGGCGTTCAGCTGGGGCGATCAGGTCGAGGTGACCGAGGGTTCTGCCGACGATCCCGAGGCGATGGCCGCCGCGGTGGACGACATCGACGTGCTCTACTACCTCATCCACTCGATGGGTGGGGGCAAGGATTTCGAGGACAAGGACCGCCGGGCGGCGGAGACCGTCGCAGAGGCAGCCGCCGCGGCATCCGTCTCGCGCATCGTGTACCTCGGCGGGCTGCACCCGAACGGAACGGAGCTCAGCCCGCACCTGCGTTCGCGGGTCGAGGTGGGGGAGGTGCTGCTGCACAGCGGCGTGCCGACGCTCGTGCTGCAGGCGGGCGTCGTCATCGGGTCGGGGTCGGCGTCGTTCGAGATGATCCGGCATCTCACCGAGGTGCTCCCGTACATGCCGGCGCCCCGGTGGGTGCGCAACCGCATCCAGCCGATAGCGGTCCGCGACGTGCTCCACTACCTGCTCGCGGCGGCTCGCGTCGATGCCGAGGTGAACCGCGCCGTCGACATCGGTGGGCCGGACGTGCTGCGATACGGGCAGATGATGAACGGCTACGCGGTCGAGGCGGGCCTGCGCCAGCGGCCGATCGCGGCGCTGCCGGTGTTCACGCCCGGCCTCGCCTCGCACTGGGTGAATCTCGTCACCCCGGTGCCCCGCGCGATCGCCCGGCCGCTCATCGCGTCGCTGCAGAACGAGTGCATCATGGACGATCACGCCGTCGACGAGCTGCTGCCGCGCCCGGAGGGCGGGCTGACCGGATACCGCGAGGCGGTGCGGTTGGCGCTCCGCCGCGTCGAGGCCGACACGGTCGAGACGAGCTGGCAGGACGCGGAGCTGTCGGCGGCTCCCAGCGATCCGCTGCCGAGCGACCCCGACTGGGCGGGCCGCACCGTCTTCACCGACGTGCAGACGGCGTGGACCCCCGCCCCGCCGGAGAGGCTCTGGAAGATCATCGAGGGCATCGGCGGCGAGAACGGCTGGTATTCGTCGCCGTTCCTCTGGGCCGTGCGCGGGTGGATGGACCGTCTGGTGGGCGGCGTCGGACTGCAGCGCGGGCGACGGAGCCGAGGCCGGGTGGCTGCGGGGGATGCGATCGACTTCTGGCGCGTCGAGGCCGTCGAGCACGGACGCTTCCTGCGTCTGCGCGCCGAGATGAAGGTCCCCGGGCTCGCGTGGCTCGAGCTCGAAGCGGAGCCCGAGGGTGAAGGGTCGCGCTATCGGCAGCGGGCGGTGTTCTTCCCGAAGGGGCTCGCGGGGCGGCTGTACTGGTTCGCGGTGCTGCCGTTCCACGGCTTCATCTTCGCGGGCATGGCCAGCCGCATCACCGCCGCGGCGGCGGCTTCGGAGAGCTGACGCTCAGGCGGCGACCCCGCCGGAGAGCCGGCCGCCGATCAGTCGCACCGTTCGGTCGACGAGGCCCGCGGGAACGTCGACGTGCGAGATCACGATGACGGCGCGGTCATCGCCAACCGCAGACAGCAGGTCGGTGAGCAGGGCATCGGATGCCGCCGGGTCGACGCCCGCGGTCGGTTCGTCCAGCACGAGCACGGGGAAGCCCCGCAGCAGCGCCCGCGCGAGCGAGATGCGCTGCGCCTGACCGCCCGAGACGAGGGCGCCGCGCTCGCCGACCCGCGCGTCGAGCCCGCCGCGGGAGCGGAGCCACTCGCCGAGCCCCACCCGGTCGAGCACGGCTTCGAGCTCGGCGTCGGTCGCGGTGTCGCGGGCGAACAGCAGGTTCTGGCGGATGTCCTCGTCGAAGAGCATCGGGCTCTGCTCGCACAGACCCACGGTCCGTCGCACATCGTCGGCCGAGAGGTCCTGCACGGGCAGGCCGCCGATCGTGTAGGCGCCGTCGACCTCGAGGAACCGGACGAGCGCGTGCGCGAGGGTGCTCTTGCCCGACCCGCTCGGGCCGATGACGAGCACGCGCTCGCCGGGGGCGACGTCGAGGTCGATGTCGCGGAGCGTGGGGGCGGCGGCTCTCGGCCACGTGACCGACGCTCCGCGCAGGGACAGGCCGGAGCCGAGCGCCGGGGCGGTGCCGGTCGCGGCATCCGCTCGGGGGATCTCAGCGGGGATCTCTGAGGGCACGGCATCGGCGACACGCTGCGCGGCCGCGCGCACCTGACGCCACGCGGATGCCGCGGCGGGAACGGCCGCGAAGACCTCGAACACCGCCATCGGCACGAGGACGACGACCGCGAGCCCTGGGCCGCTCAGACCTGGGCCGCTCAAACCTGCGCCGATGCCGGGCGCGGCGACGAGGACGGCGAGGAGCGTCGCCACGCCGGCGAGGACGGACACGACCGCGGTCGTCGCGGACTGGGCGACGGCGCGGCGGGTGACGGCGGTGCGGAGGGCGGCGTCGGCGGTGTGGAGCCGGTCGCGGCTGGCGGCGTCGGCGTCGTAGGCGACGAGCACGTCGAAGCTGCCGAGGTGGTCGAGAACCGCGTCGGCGACCTGGGCGCGCAGCGGCGCGATGGCTCGCTCCGCGCGAGCGCCGGCGGCCCAGCCCCAGAGGGTGGCGGCGGCCGCGGCGACGAGCAGGCAGGCGAGGAGCGTCAGGGCTGCGGGCCACCACACGATCGCGACGAGGATGACCGACGCGACCGCCACCGTGAGCGACGACACCAGCGGAAGGACGACCCGCAGGGGCAGGTTCTGCAGCTCGTCGACGTCGTCGACGAGGGTGCTCAGCGCCGAGCCGCGCGAGGTCTCGCTGAGCCCGGCGGGAGCGTGCGGCACGAGCCGGCGGACGAGATCGGTGCGGGTCGCGGCGAGCTGGCGGAGGACGCCGTCGTGGCTCGCGAGCCGCTCGGTGTAGCGGAACACCGCGCGGCTCAATGCGAACGCGCGGACGCCGACCACGGCCATCGTGACGTACATGACGAGCGGCTGCTCGGAGGAGCGCACGATGAGCCACGCGCTGACGGCGAGAAGGGCGACGGCGGACGCTTCGGAGAGGAACCCGGAGGCGAGCGCGGGCCAGAAGCGGCGGGCCGGGGGGATGGCGGCGCGGAGCACCGCGGTGGGTGTGCTCATGCGGTCACCTCCACATCGGTCAGGCGCACGACGGTGTCGGCGATCGTGCGGGCGGAGGCGCGGTGGGAGACGAGCAGGATGAGGGCACCGTCGTCGGCGAGGCGGCGGAGCGCGACCCACAGTTCCGCCTCGGTGGCCGGATCGAGTGCGGCGGACGGCTCGTCGAGCGCGATCACCGGCGCGCGGCCGCGGAGGTGGCGCGCGATGGCGCGGGCGACCGCAACCCGCTGCGCCTGCCCGCCTGACAGACCCGCGCCCTGCACGCCGAGGTGGCGCTGCGGATCGATGTCGGCGGCGCCGGCCAGGCGGAGGGCTTCGGTCACGACGGACTCCAGCATCTCCGGGTCGCCGAGCGCGACGTTGGCGGCGACGGTGCCCGCCACGAGCCCGGGGGTCTGGCCCGCCCAGGCGAGCCACTGTCCCGGGCGGAGCGTCGTGGCATCCGTGCCGGAGATCGTGAGGGTGCCGGTGTGGTCGGCGGCGCCGCGGAGCGCCGCGAGCAGGCTCGACTTGCCGGACCCGCTGGGGCCCTCGAAGAGGACGATGTCGCCGGGAGCGGCGGTGAACGACACCGGCGGCAGGCCGCGCACCGAGAGACCCTCGACGGCGATCGGGCCGGCGGTGATGGTGTCGCCACCGTGGCGCACGGGCGCGGCGGTGTCGGCCGCCTCGATCACCGCGAATACGTCCCGCGTCGCGGCGACGCCTTCGCTGGAGGCGTGGAACTGCACGCCCACCTGGCGAAGCGGCAGGTAGGCCTCGGGGGCGAGGAGCAGGACGAACAGGCCCACCGCGAGGGGGAGCGAACCGTCGAGGAGCCGGAATCCGATCGACACCGCGACGATCGCGACCGAGATCGAGGCGAGGAATTCGAGGGCGAAGCCGGAGAGGAATGACACCCGCAGCACCCGCATCGTCTCGCGGCGGTAGGTGTCGGTGACCCGTTCGATCGAGTCGGCGGCGCGGTGCTGACGGCCGTAGACGGTGAGCGTCGACAGGCCCTGCACGGTGTCGCTGAAGCGGGTGGCCAGGCGGGCGAGCGTGTCCCACTGGCGGTTCTGGACGAAGCGGGTCGCCATGCCGATGAGCACCATGAACAGCGGTATGAGCGGGATCGTCAGGACGACGACGAGGCCCGACAGCCAGTCCGACCACCACATGATCGCGACGAGGATCGGCGTCGCGACGATCGTCTGGACGAGCTGCGGGAGGTACTTGCCGAAGTAGGCGTCGAGGGCCTCGAGGCCGCGGCCGGCGACGAGGGCGAGTCGGGCGGTGCTCTGCTGTGCGAGCCACGATGAGCCGAGCCGGTCGACCGCGTCGAGCAGCGACCGGCGCAGCTGCGACTCGACCCGCGCGGCGGCCTGGGCGGCGACGTGCTCGCGCAGCCACAGCAACACGCCGCGCGCCGCGACCACCCCGGCGAGGGAGATCAGCGTGCCGGTGATCTCCCGCCCCGCGATCGCGTCGACGATCGCCTGGGTCGTCAGCGCCGCGAACCCGACGATCGCGGCCGTCTGGCCGAGGCCGATGGCCGCGATCGCGACGAAGAAGGGGCGGGATGCCGCGGCGTACCGCAGCAGTCGGGGGTCGAGCGGAGGCTGTCGACCGTTCCCCTCGGAAGCCATGCGTCAATCCTCACATGCGCGTCAGTGGGTGACGGCGGCGGCCTTCTCGATGGTCGTGCGCATGACGCGCTTGCGGAAGACCCAGTACGTCCAGCCCTGGTACGCGAGTACCAGCGGCAGGAAGACGAGGGCCGCCCACGACATGATCGTCAGCGTGTAATCCGTGCTCGACGCGTTCTCGATCGTGAGCGAGTACGCCGGGTCGGTGGTCGAGGGCATGACGTACGGGAAGAGCGCCAACCACAGCGTGAGCACCGCGAACACGATGGTCGCGGCCCCGAGGGCGAACGCCCAGCCGTCGCGGGAGCGGAGGTTGGCGACCGCCGAGCTGAGCAGCGTGAGGGCGGCGATGACGCCGCAGGCGATGACCGCCCACAGCAGCGGCGCTTCGCGGCCCATCGCGATCGCGACGGTCCAGACGACGGTGCCGGCGGCGAAGATCACCGTGGGGATGGCGGCGCGCCGGGCGAGGGCGTGCGCGTCCTCCTTGACCTGCCCGTCGGTCTTGAGCCCGACGAAGTAGACACCGTGCAGGAAGAAGAGCAGCAGCGTGGTGACGCCCACCCACAGGCCGTACGGGTTCAGAAGGGTCAGGAGCGACCCGGTGAACTCCTTGTCGGCGTCGATGGGCACGCCCTGCACGATGTTGCCGACGGCGACGCCCCAGAGGAAGGCCGGCACGGCGGAGCCGATGACGATCATCCGGTCGAAGCCGCGCTTCCACGCCAGGCCTTCGCGCTGGTGCCGGTACTCGAAGGAGACGCCCCGGAGGATGAGGGCCAGCAGGATCAGCAGCAGCGGCAGGTAGAAGCCGCTGAAGAGGGTTGCATACCACTCCGGGAATGCAGCGAACAGGCAGGCGCCGGCGACGATGACCCACGTCTCGTTGAGGTCCCAGATCGGGCCGATGGTGTTGATGACCTGACGACGGGAGACGTCGTTCTTGCCGAGGAACGGCAGGCTCATGCCGACGCCGAAGTCGAACCCGTCGAGGACAAAGTATCCGACGAACAGGATGCCGACGATGAAGAACCAGAGGTAGGCGAGATCCATGGCGTGCTCCTAGTAGACCGTCGTCGGGGTCTGGTCGATGGGCTGGTCGCCCGAGAGTCGGTCCTCGTCGCCGGGCAGCGCCTGCGGCCCCGCCTGTGCGGCCTTGAGGATGAGGCGGAATTCGACCACCGCGAGGGCGGCGTAGACCGCGGTGAAGGCGACCAGCGAGATCAGCACCGTCCAGCCCGGGACGCTCGGGGAGACGCCGTCTTCCGTGAGCATGAGGCTGAAGACGATCCAGGGCTGGCGGCCCATCTCGGTGAAGATCCAGCCGACGAGGCTGCCGAGCAGGGGGAGCGGGGCCGACCAGATGGCGACGCGCCACATCCAGTCCTTCACGGGGGTCTTCGCGCTCTTGCGGGTGACCCAGAGGCCGGCGACGGAGATGAGGGTGGCGATGCCGCCGAAGCCCATCATCCAGCGGAACGACCAGTACGTGACCCAGATCTCGGGCATGTAGTCGACACCCGCGCCGAACATCGTCTCGTAGGTGGCCCGGAGGTCGTTGAGGCCTTCCACGCAGCCGTCGAAGGTGTGGGTGGACAGGAACGACAGCAGGTAGGGCACGCGCAGCGACCAGATCTCCTCGGTGCCGTCAGGGGTGCCGATGGAGAAGATCGAGAACGACGCCTCGGCGCCGCAGGCCGAATCCCAGAGCGCCTCGGCGGCCGCCATCTTCATGGGCTGGGTCTCGACCATGACGAGGCCGAGCTGGTCGCCGCTGATGGCGGTGCCGACGAACGAGATGATCATGAACCACGCGCCGTAGCGGAGGGCGGGGCGCATCGTGTCGACGTGCTGACCGCGGCGGAGGTGCCAGGCGGCGACGGCGATGATGACGGCTGCGGCGAACATGAACGCCGAGAAGATCGTGTGCGGAAACGCGGCGAGGGCGACGGGGTTCGTCAGCAGCGCGAAGAAGTCGACGAGCTCGGCACGGCCGGTCTCGGCGTTGTACTCGTACCCGACCGGGTTCTGCATGAACGCGTTGGCGGTGAGGATGAAGTAAGCCGACAGGATCGAGCCGACGGCCGTGAACCAGATGGTCATGAGGTGGATGCGGCGGGGGAGCTTGTCCCAGCCGAAGATCCACAGGCCGATGAAGGTGGCTTCGAAGAAGAAGGCCATGAGGCCTTCGAAGGCGAGCGGTGCTCCGAAGACGTCACCGGTGAAGCGGGAGTAGGACGACCAGTTCATGCCGAACTGGAACTCCTGCACGATGCCGGTGACCACGCCCATCGCGAAGTTGATGAGGAAGATCTTCCCGAACAGTCGGGTGAGGTGCAGCCACTTCACGTCGCCGGTGCGGTGCCAGATGGTCTGGAAGATCGCGACGGTCAGCGCCATGCCGAGGGTGAGCGGCACGAAGAGGTAGTGGTACAGGGTGGTCAGGCCGAACTGCCATCGCGCGAGGATGAGCGGATCCAAGAACTCCACGGGTGTCCTTCCAGAGTGATCCTCTGAGGGTACGATTCGCGGCGCGGCCGGCGCTCGCGTTCGGGCCGTGCAAAATACCCGCGCAGGCGAGGGGCGTGACGGAGGGGCGTGTCAGGCGGTGTCGGGGCGGCGGCGCATCAGCTGGATGACGCACTCGCGCGGGTCGCAGGAGGCTCGCATACCGTCGATGGCGAGCGGTCCGCCGGCTTCGCTGAGGGCGACCTGCATGATGCCGAGATGGACCTCGCACAGCGTCTGGCGGTGGCCGGCCTGCGATTCGGCGTGCGCGCACGGAGTGAGGTCGATCGTGAGCTCTTCTTCGTCGACGACCGGGTCGAATCCGCCGTCGAGGAGCTGTTCGACCACGGCATCCAGTTGGTGCTGGGCGTCGGGGTCGAGGTCGCCGACGGCTGTCTCGGGCATGACCCGGCGCATGAGGTCGCCGCGTTCGACGGCGGCTTCGACCTTGCGTCGGTGGAGTTCGCTCGAGACCTGGTCGCCGTCGACGGCGCGGTAGAAGACGCGCGGGCGGCCGCGCACGGTGCGCTTCTCGGTCTCGGTGGCGACGAAGCCGCGTTCGATGAGGCGCTGCAGGTGCTCGCGGACGGTGTTGGCGTGGAGGCCGGTGGCGGTGACGAGGTCGCCGACGGTCTGCTGCGGGTTCGTTTGCAGCAGATGGAGGATCTCCACGCGTGAGTAGCTGGAGATGGCGCTGTAGGCAGCGGGGCGCCCCGACGTCATGCCTCCATTATCCATCGGCGAGGCGTCTGGCGGGCGGCCGGATGCCGGGAATCGGCCGTACGCTGAGTCGATGCGGCATCCCGTTCCCGATCCCATCGGCCCCGGTCAGGAGAGCGTGTGGGAGTACCCACGTCCGCCCCGCGTGGAGTCCGTGGCGGGGCGAGTCACGATCACGTTGGGCGGTGAGGTGATCGTCGACACGGCGGATGTCGTGCGCGTGCTCGAGACCAGCCATCCACCGGTGTACTACCTGCCGATCGCCGACTTCGTTCCGGGAGCGTTGCGGGATGCCGCGGGCTCGTCATTCTGCGAGTTCAAGGGCGCTGCGCGCTACCTCGACGTGCGCGGTGGTGGGGTGGTGCGTGAGGGTGCGGCGTGGAACTATCCGCGGCCGGCTGCCGGGTTCGAGGAGCTGGCGGATCGGGTGGCGGTGTACCCGCAGGGCATGGACGAGTGCACGGTGCGCGGGGAGCGGGTCGAGCCCCAGCCGGGTCGGTTCTACGGCGGGTGGGTCACGTCGTGGGTCGTCGGGCCGTTCAAGGGGGCGCCGGGCAGCCAGGGTTGGTGAGTCGGGCGATCGGCGAGGCGATGGGCTGCACGATACATCTGCACGAAACATCTGCACGAAACATCTGCACGAGGGCTGGTGCAGGAGTGGCCTCGCGGGCCCCGACAGATGACACCAGCACCACCGGTCGTGCATGTGTATCAGTGCACGCGGTAGTCAGCGCCGAGCGCAGCCAGTGACCGGGCACAGCCAACGCCCGGTTCAGCGAGCAGCCGGTTTCAGCGCCGCTGCAGCCGCGCCATGTGCTCCTCGGACTTCATCTCGATGAAGTCGCACAGCGCCGCGGCCATCTCGAGCTCGGCGGCCATCGAGTGGACCTGCGAGCTGTCCATTGCGGCCTCGTGTTCGCGGGGCTCGAAGTGGATCCGCCAGCGGTCGCCGGGGCTGTCGTTCGGCTGGAGGTACGTGGTCGTCGTTCCGCCTGCGACCGGGAAGACGATCAGGCCCGTGTCTTCGCCGTCAGAACCGTCCTGCGGGATCACCCGCACCAGCGATCCGAGAGCGTGGGTTTGAGTGAACTCGTCGAGCCAGGACTGCAGGGTGGCGCGGCTGCGATAGGGCATCTGCGTCAACGTCTTTCTCGTGCGAAATCTCACGCGGAGCGGGTTGCATCGCTCTGCTGAGACTAACACCGCCAGGGGCCGGGGAGCCTACTCCGCAGTGGCCTCCACGCGCGTTGCCGAGGTCGCGGCCCAGCTCGCGAGCATCCGCAGCGCGTCGGCGGACGTCTATTCGGGGGGGGCTCATCCGGGCTTCGTTCGCGAGCACCAGAGAGCCTCCCGCGCATCGGTGAAGGTGTGAACCGTACGGCAGGGAGGCGCCAGCATCCCAACTCTCCCGGAAAACAGGGGTGGGCGCGCTACTCGAGAGGTGGGCCCCGTGGGGCTCGAACCCACGACCTATGGATTAAAAGTCCACAGCTCTACCAACTGAGCTAGAGGCCCTCATCGCACGCGACGACGTGCAAAAGCCTACCGCCCCGCCCCGCGCGGCGAAAAACGGGCCCCCGTCATGCCACGGATCACGCCGAACGCGAGCTTCCACCCCCGCCGGGCACCGCACCATCCCGTCGTCAAGCGCGCATTTGCGCACTTCGATTACCCCCTCCCCTATTTTCGCCGGGAACCAACGGCCGCCACCGGACGACTGCCAATACAGGGGGCCTTCCACCCCACTCGGGTCTCGCGCTTAGGAGAGTTCATGGACGTCGTGGACGTGTCACGGTGGCAGTTCGGCATCACCACCGTCTACCACTTCATTTTCGTGCCGCTGACCATCGGTTTGGCGCCGATGGTCGCGCTGATGCAGACGATGTGGCAGACGACGGGGAA
>NZ_JBHWTD010000023.1:0-8856 GCF_043427715.1 Microbacterium sp.
CCTGTGGCGACCGGGGCAGGCGTCACTGCGGCGGGGGCAGCCGTGGCATCCGTCGACGCGGCAGCGACCGTCGTGTCATCGGCGCCGATCGGCGCCTCGCCCGCGGGCGGCCAGGCGTCGCCGCCGGCGGTGCGGGGAAGCCCCCGGCGCACCGTGCGCGCGTACGTCGCCATCCGTTACTTCTTCTTCGCCTCGAGCGCCGCGATCAGCTGCGGCACGACCGTGAACACATCGCCGACGACGCCGAAGTCCGCGACCTCGAAGATCGGCGCGTCGCCGTCCTTGTTCACCGCGACGATCGTCTTCGCCGTCTGCATGCCGGCCTTGTGCTGGATGGCGCCCGAGATGCCGAGCGCGATGTACAGCTGCGGCGAGACCGAGACACCGGTCTGGCCGACCTGGTACGAGTACGGAACGTATCCGGCATCCACAGCGGCGCGCGACGCGCCGACGGCGGCACCCAGCGCGTCGGCGAGCTCCTCGACGAGCGCGAACTTCTCGGCCGAGCCGAGACCGCGACCGCCCGAAACGACCTTCGCCGCGCCGCGCAGCTCGGGACGGCTCGACTCGGCGACGGCCTCGTCGAACGATTCGATCTTCGCGGCGGCGGCCCCGGAGGCCTCCACCGCCAGCGGCACGACGACCGGCGAGGCGACGGCCTCGGCGCGGGTGTCGACGGCGCCCTGGCGGACCGTGATGACCGGCGCACCGAAAGTGGCGGCGCTCGTCGAGTTGTACGCACCGCCGTAGACGGAGTGGCGCGCGAGCACACCCTCGTCGTCGCGCGCGACGTCCACGGCATCCACGCACAGCGCCGACGAGGTGCGGGCGGCGAACCGGCCGGCGACGTCGCGACCCTCGATCGAGTTGGACACCAGGATGGCGTCGGGCTTCACGAGAGCGGATGCCGCGACGAGCGCGTCCACGATCGGCACGGTCAGTGCGGTGTCGGCCCCGCCGAGGTCGGCGGTCAGCACGGCGCCGGCACCGAGTGCGCCGGCGGCGGTGGCCAGCTCGGAGTGGCGCGCCTCGTCGGCGACGATCAGCGCGACGGGCGTGCCGATCTGCGAGGCGGCGCCGAGCAGGCCCGCAGCCGACTTGGCCAGTTCACCCGCGGGCGAGACGTCGATGAAGACGAGAACGGAATCTGCAGCGAATTCAGTCATGTCGCGCTCCTCAGGCCAGGCGGTTCTCGAGCAGGAAGTCGGCGAGCTTCTCACCGGCGTCGCCCTCATCGACGATCTTCACGCCCGCAGCGCGAGGCGGCTTCATGTCGACGGCGGTCATGATCGACTGCGGCGCCGTGGCCGGGTCGATGTCGACGTCGAGGTCGGCGAGCGACAGCGTCTCGAACGGCTTCTTCTTCGCGGCCATGATGCCCTTGAAATTGGGGAAGCGTGCGTCGGGCAGGGCCTCGGTGATCGAGATGACTGCGGGGAGCGACGCGGAGACCTTCGCGGTCCCGAAGTCGGTCGCGCGGGTACCCGAGACGGCGCCTTCAGCCAGCTCCACCTCGGCGAGCGCGGTCAGCTGCGGAACACCGAGGTGCTCTGCGAGCATCGCGCCCAGCACGCCGCCGGAGCCGTCGGTGGAGAGGTTGCCGGTGATCACCACGTCGAACCCGGTGCGCTTCACGGCGGCGGCGAGCACGCGCGCGGTGACGCCCAGGTCCGCTCCCACGAGCGCCTCATCGACGATCTGGACGGCTGAGCCGGCGCCCATCGCGAGACCCTTGCGGATCGAGGCCGCGGCAGCCTCGGGGGCCATCGACATCACGACGACCTCGGTGCCCGCGTTCTTGTCGGCGTACGACATCGCGACCTCGAGGGCGCGTTCGCCGATCTCATCCAGCACGCGCTCGGAAGCGCCGCGGTCGGCCAGACCTGTCTCCAGGTCGAGTTTCCGATCCCCGTACGTGTCGGGGACTTCCTTTACCAGAACGACTATTCTCATTCGTGCTCCTTCGCCAGGATGAGTTTATGCGGTGCCGCGTGCGCTGTTGCGCACACGCAGCCGCGGGTGAGCGCGCAGGCCCTCAGATCCGCTCGATGACGGTGGCATTGGCCATGCCGCCGCCCTCGCACATGGTTTGCAGGCCGAACCGGCCGCCGGTTGCTTCAAGGTGGGTCAGCAGGGTGCCGAGGAGGCGCGTGCCGGACGAGCCGAGCGCGTGCCCCAGCGCGATCGCGCCGCCCCACGGGTTGAGCCGCGCCGGGTCGGCGCCGAGTTCCGCGGCCCACGCGAGGGGGACGGATGCGAAAGCCTCGTTCACCTCGTACGCGTCGAGGTCGTCGATCGTCAGGCCGGTCCGCTCCAGCACGCGGCGCGTCGCGGGGATCGGGGCGGTCAGCATCATGAGCGGGTCGTCTCCCACGACGGCGAAGCCGCGGAAGCGCGCGCGCGGCGTCACGCCGAGCTGTTCGGCGCGGGCTGCGCTCATGATGAGCGCCGCGGAGGCGCCGTCGGTGAGCGGCGAGGAGCTGCCCGCCGTGATGCGCCAGTCGAGCCCCGGGAACCGCTCGGCGAGCGCATCGTCGCGGAAGGCCGGGGCGAGCCCGGCGAGCGACTCGGCCGTCGTCCCCGCCCGGATCGTCTCGTCGCGGAAGACGAGGCCATCGGGGGTGTCCACGGGGATGAGCTGCGGGTCGAAGGCACCGGCCTCGGCCGCCCGCGCGGCGCGGGCGTGCGACTGCGCGGCGTACGCGTCGAGCGCCTCGCGGGAGAGGTCCCACCGCTCGGCGATGAGCTCCGCCGACACCCCCTGGTTGACGAGGCCCTCTGGGTAGCGGCGACGGATGCCGTTGGCATTCAGCGCGCCGCGTCCGCTCGACCCGAGCGGAACCCGGCTCATCGACTCGACGCCGCCCGCGATGACGATGTCGTACGCGCCGGCGATCACGCCCTGCGCGGCGAAGTGCACGGCCTGCTGGCTCGATCCGCACTGTCGGTCGATGGTCGTGGCGGGCACGGCCTCGTCGAAGTCCGCGGCGAGGGTCACCTGCCGCGCGATGTTCATCGACTGCTCGCCGACCTGGCTGACGCAGCCGAACAGGACGTCGTCGATCTGGCCGGACTCGAGGCCGTTCCGCTCGAGGAGCGCCCGGAGGACGCCGGCGCCCAGATCGACGGGGTGGACGGCCGACAGCGCTCCGCCCGGCTTCCCGCGCCCGGACGGCGTCCGCACGACGTCGACGATCACGGCCTCGTTCACTGCTCCGGTCATGCAGCGCCCCTTTCCTCCCGCGGTGTGCCCGCGCACTCGGCATCCGTCTGAACCATAGTTCGCCCGCACCTCATCGCCGAGTCACCGGCTTCGCGCCGACTCCTTGCGTGCGCAGGAAGCCTGGTGACCCGGCGGAGACGTGGTGACTCGGCGTTAGGGGCGACGCAGGGCGCGGAGTCGGCTGAGTGCGCGGTCCGCGTCGACGGGGACAAACGCGGCGTCCATGAGCCGGTCGAAGGGGGCGGATGCCGTGACGTCGAGGCGCACGTCGTGGTCGTGAAGCACGTCGACGAGGGTCGTGAAGCGCATGAGCGGCTCGCGGCGGACGGTCGCGAGGTCGGGGACCGCGGCGAGGCGGACCGCGGCGAACCGGTCGGCGAGCCACTGGAACTGGCGCACACCCACCTCGGCCTCGCAGAGCTGCGCGAACGTGAACGTCGCTCTGTCACCGGTGGCCGCGACCGCTGAGACCGGGATGCCGTCGGCCTGGAGCACGGCGGCATCCGCGGGCACCGGCGTCGTCTCGCCGACGCGCCAGGTCCCGGACGCGAATCGACGTCGGGTCTCGGCGCCCTCTGCGCGGTGGTCGGGGCCGGGACCGACCTCCACGACCACGAAGTCGGCCTCGATCCGCGCGATCGCGGGGAGGAAGCGCGCATGGTGCTGCGGGTCGGGCAGGAGACCTGCGGGTGCGTAGTTGCTCGTGGCGACGATAAGGGTGCCGTCCTCCTCCGCGACGCGCAGCAGGGCCGCGAGGTACACCGCGTCGGCGACGTCGTGCACGTGGAACTCGTCGACGAGGAGCGCCCGGGTGTCGCCGAGGAGGCGGCGCAGCACCACGGCCGGGGCCTTCCAGTCGCGGACGATCTCGGCCTGCAGCCGCCGGAACAGCTCGTTCAGGTGCAGACGCAGGGCGGGCTCGACCCCGGCAGCCGCCAGGTACCGCTCGGCGAGCATCGACTTGCCCCGGCCCACGCCGCCCCAGAGGTAGACGTTGCCCGTCGACGCTGCGGTGATCGCCTGGACCGCGTCACGCTGCGCGGGATCGAGGTCGAGGGCATCGGTGTCCGCGACGAACCGCGCCGCGACCGCGGGAGTGAAGGCGGGCCGGACGCGCTCGGGGAGCTCGTCTGCGGCGCGATCGGTCACGCCCCCAATGCAATCACGCATGTCGGGCACTAGAAGGGCCGTCGCGCCGCGCCGCTCGCGAGAGCGCCCCTTCGTGCCGACAGCGCCGGGCGAAGCTGGGCAGGAGGCGGCGCTTTCGGCACCAGCGGGCGCTTTCGCGCGTCCCGCGCAGAGCGGAGCCGCGCGTCGCACCCGACAGCGCTCAGCGGTGCGTGAACCCGGGTGCGCGCTTCTCACGGAAGGCGGCCATGCCCTCTTTCTGGTCCGCGGTGTCGAACAGCCCCGCGAACGCGTGCTTCTCGTAGCGCAGGCCCTCCGCCAGCGTCGACTCCAACGCGACGTCGAGCGCTTCGGTGGCGGCGTACAGCGACGGCAGCGACTTCGCCGCGATCGCCTCCGCCGTCCGCTGCGCGTCGTCGAGGAGGTCGGCCGCGGGCACCACTCGCGACACGAGTCCGGCACGCTCCGCCTCCTCGGCGCCGAAGTGACGCCCGGTCAGGATGAGCTCGGCCGCTTTGAACGACCCGATCGCGCGCGTCAGCCGCTGCGTCCCGCCCATCCCCGGGATCACGCCGAGGCCGATCTCCGGCTGCCCGAACGTCGCGGTGTCCGCCGCCAGGATGATGTCGCACATCATCGCCAACTCGCACCCGCCGCCGAGCGCATAGCCCGACACCGCGGCGATGACGGGCGTCCGCACTGCCGCGAACCGGGCCCACCCGCCGAAGTGGTCGCCCATGAGCATCTCGCTGCCGCTCAGCGCTTCCATCTCCTTGATGTCGGCGCCCGCGGCGAAGGCCCGCTCGCTGCCGGTCACGACGATCGCGCCGATCCCGGTGTCCGCATCGAACGCCTCCGCGGCATCCACCACATCGCGCATGACCTGCACATTCAGCGCATTCAGCGCCTCGGGTCGGTTCAGAGTGATCCAGCCGACGCGTCCTCGCGTCGCCGTCAAGATGGTCTGGTAATCCGTCATGCCCTTATCGTCGCAGACGCCGCCCGCCACGGATCGGATACCGATCGTTCACCTCCCGTCCACCGGATCGCACGAGGCGGACACCGTGCCTCGGTAGGACGGAGGAGCGCATCTCGCGCCCCATCCCGACCTAGAGGAATCCGATGCCTTCGCATGCTTTCCGTCGTCCCGTCGCGCGCGCCCTCGCCATAGGCGCTGCCGCGGCCCTCACCTGCACGCTGGCCGTCACCGCGATTCCCGCGGCGACAGCGGCCATCGTCGACGAGCCCGTCGCCCACACCGGCGACTCCCCCGCGCTCACGTTCACTCCGATCGGCTCGTACGAGACGGGCGTCTTCGACGAGTCCGCCGCCGAGATCGTGAAGGCCTACAACGACCGCCTCTTCGTGGTGAACGCGCAGGCGGGTGTCGTCGACGTGCTCGACAACAGCAACCCGAAGGCGCCTGAGAAGCTCTTCTCGATCGCCTCCACCGGCGTCGCGAATTCGGTCGCCATCCGTGAAGACGGCCTCGGCGTCATCGCGGTCGAGGCGCCGGTCAAGACCGATGCCGGTCACCTCGTCTTCTTCGACGCGGATGCCGCCACCGCAGACACCGCACGCCTCGGCACCGTGAACGTCGGCGCCCTGCCCGACATGGTGACCGTCTCTGAGGACGGTGCCCACGCGGTCGTCGCCAACGAGGGCGAGCCCGCGGACGACTTCAGCGTCGACCCGGAGGGATCCATCTCGGTCATCGCCCTGCCCACCGGCAAGGCCGCCGCGACCCAGAACGCGGTCCGCACGGCGGACTTCCATGCGTTCGAGGCCGCCGGGGCGCTCGACCCCGACGTCCGCGTCTTCGGGCCGGCGCCGCACGGCGACGACCACCCGGTCAGCCGCAACCTGGAGCCGGAGTACATCACGGTCGTGGGCGACACCGCCTACGCGACGCTGCAGGAGGCGAACGCCATCGCCGAGATCGACCTCGCATCGGCGACCGTCACCGACATCCACGCCCTCGGCTTCAAGGACCACGGTCTCGCCGCGAACGCGCTCGACCCCAGCGACCGCGACGGAAAGGTCGAGCTGCGCACCTACCCCGGTCTCAAGGGCATCTACATGCCCGACGCGATCGACTCGTACACGGTCGACGGCACGACCTACCTCGTCACCGCGAACGAGGGGGACGCCCGGGAGTGGGGCTCGTACGTCGAGCCGGCTCGCGCGAAGGATCTCGGCAAGAAGGGGCTTCTGCCCGTCTGCGACGACAGCCCGCTCAAGGGCAAGCTGGGCGACGCCGACCTCGGCCGCCTGAACGTCACCACCGCGAACGGACTCAACGAGGCGGGCACCTGCTACGAGGAGCTGTACGCCTTCGGCGGACGATCCTTCTCGATCTGGACGACCGACGGAGACCTCGTCTGGGACTCGGGTTCGAGCTTCGAGAAGGTCACCGCGGATGCCCTGCCTTCGTTCTTCAACTCGAACCACTCCGAGACGAACCTGGAGGGTCGCAGCGACGACAAGGGTCCCGAGCCGGAGGCCGTCACCATCGGCACGCTGAGCGGGCGCACGTACGCGTTCGTCGGCTTCGAGCGCGTGGGCGGCGTCATCGCCTACGACGTGACCGACCCCGCCGCGCCGGAATACGTCACCTACGTCAACAACCGCGACTTCAGTGCTGACGTGACGACGCCCGCGGCCGGGGACCTCGGTCCCGAGAGCATCGCCTTCATTCCCGCGGACGAGTCGCCGAGCGGCGTCCCCCTGCTCGCGGTCGGCAACGAGGTCTCCGGCACCACCACGGTGTTCGAGATCACGGATGCCCTCGACCCGATCGACATCGACATCCTGACGATCAACGACTTCCACGGGCGCCTCGAGTCCGGAACATCGGGCGAGCTCGGCGCCGCGAAGCTCGCCGGCGTCGTCGACGCGCAGCGGTCGGACAACCCGAACACCCTCTTCGTGTCGGCCGGTGACAACATCGGCGCGTCGACCTTCACCTCGTTCATCCAGAACGACGACCCGACCATCGACGCTCTCGTCGCCTCAGGTCTGGACGTGTCGGCCGTCGGCAACCACGAGTTCGACGCTGGTTTCGCCGATCTCACCGACCGCGTCATCCCCCGCTTCGGCGGGCACGACGGCGAGGGCGACCCGACTGACGCCGAGCGTGCGGGCGGGCTCGACTTCGCCCTGGGCGCGAACGTCTACAAGAAGGGCACGAAGACCCCCGCACTCCCCGAGTACACCGTCAAGACGGTCGACGGCGTCCGCGTCGCCTTCATCGGCACGGTGACCCCGGACACCGCCACGATGGTGACCCCGTCGGGCATCGCGGACATCGAGTTCGGCGATCAGCTGGAGGCGGCCAACCGCGTCGCCGGGAAGATCGAGTCAGGCGACCTCGCCGACGTCGTCGTGCTGCTGACCCACTCCGGCACGTCGGTGTCGAACGAGTGCAGCGCGGTCGTCTCCGACCCGTCGCCGTTCGGGGAGCTCGTCCGCGGCGCGGACGCGACGATCGACGCGATCGTCTCGGCGCACACGCACCAGACCTACGCCTGCGACGTGCCCGTCCCGGGCACCGACATCCAGCGTCCGGTGATCCAGGCCGCAGAGTACGGGAAGGCGCTCGGAGAGCTCCAGCTGACGGTCGACCGCACCTCGAAGGAGCTCGTCGACATCGCCGGGCGCACCTTCGTGCCGAAGCCGGCCGACGTCACCGCGAATGCGGCGGTCGAGAAGATCGTCGCCGACGCGGTGGCGATCGCCGACGTGAAGGGCGCTGTGAAGGTCGGCAAGATCAGCGCCGACATCCTGCGCGGCGGCGCGAAGCCGGGCGATGACCGCGGCGTGGAGTCGACTCTCGGCAACGCGGTCGCGGACTGGTACCTCTGGGCGGCGTCCAACGAGGACTACGCCGGCACTCCCGCACAGATCGCCCTGATGAACCCGGGCGGTCTGCGGGCCGACCTCCTCCGCGGCGCGGACGGCACCGTGACCTTCAAGCAGGCCGCGGGCGTGCAGCCGTTCGCCAACACGCTCGTGACCGTGACCCTCACGGGCGCGCAGCTCGAGGAGATCCTGGAGCAGCAGTGGAAGGCGACGGGCGACCGTCCCAAGCTGCACCTGGGCATCTCGGACGGCTTCGCCTACGAGTACACCGAGGTCGAGCCGCTCCCCAAGGAGACTGTCGGCCGCGCGGGCCAGATCACGAAGATGACCTACCAGGGCAAGACGATCGCCCCCACGGACACCTTCACGGTCGTGACCAACTCGTTCCTCGCCGCGGGCGGTGACGGCTTCGCCACCTTCGCGAAGGGCACCGACCGCACCGACACCGGCCAGGTCGACCTGACGGCGACGGTCGCGTACTTCGCGAGCCGCGAGGTCGTCACCCCGGCCGAGCTGGGACGTGCGGTCGAGGTGACCGGCACGACTCCGACCCCCGAGCCCACCCCGACCCCGGAGCCCACCCCGACGCCGGAGCCGACCCCGACCCCGGAGCCGACCCCGACCCCGGAGCCGACCCCGACCCC
>NZ_JBHWTD010000024.1:0-86195 GCF_043427715.1 Microbacterium sp.
CGTGTGAGCAGATGGCCGACGACGACGCCGACGTGGCGGCGAAGGCCATGCGGCGGTACGGCAACCTCACCGAGCGCTTCGAAGCGCTCGGCGGGTATGCCGCCGAGGCGGAGGCCGCGTCGATCGCGCACAACCTCTCCTTGCCGGACCGCATCCTCGACCAGCCGTTGAAGACGCTATCGGGCGGTCAGCGACGACGCATCGAGCTCGCGCGCATCCTCTTCTCCGACGCGCAGACGATGATCCTCGACGAGCCGACGAACCACCTCGACGCCGACAGCGTCGTGTGGCTGCGCGAGTTCCTCAAGGGGTACAAGGGCGGGCTGATCGTGATCAGCCACGACATCGACCTCGTCGGCGAGACGGTCAACCGGGTGTTCTACCTCGACGCCATGCGTCAGGTCATCGACGTCTACAACATGAACTGGAAGAACTACCTGCGTCAGCGGGTGGCTGATGAGGAGCGCCGCAAGAAGGAGCGCGCCAACATCGAGAAGAAGGCCACTGCGCTCCAGCTGCAGGCGGCCCGATTCGGCGCGAAGGCGTCGAAGGCCGCCGCCGCGCACCAGATGGTCGCCCGCGCCGAGAAGATGCTCTCCGGGCTCGAAGACGTCCGTCAGGACGACCGCGTCGCGAAGCTCCGGTTCCCCAAGCCCGCGCCGTGCGGCAAGACGCCGCTCATGGCCAAGGGGCTCAGCAAGTCCTACGGGTCCCTCGAGATCTTCACAGATGTCGACCTCGCGATCGACCGCGGCTCGAAGGTCGTCGTCCTGGGCCTCAACGGCGCCGGCAAGACGACGCTCCTGCGCATGCTCGCCGGTGTCGACAAGCCCGACACCGGTGTCATCGAGCCCGGCCACGGCCTGAAGATCGGCTACTACGCGCAGGAGCACGAGAATCTCGACGTCGACCGCTCCGTTCTCGACAACATGATGTCGGCGGCGCCGGACATCACCGCCACGGAGGCGCGGAAGGTGCTCGGCTCGTTCTTGTTCACTGGCGACGACGTCCTCAAGCCCGCGGGGGTTCTCTCCGGCGGTGAGAAGACGCGCCTGTCGCTCGCAACGCTCGTCGTCTCGTCGGCGAACATGCTGCTGCTCGATGAGCCCACGAACAACCTCGACCCGGCGTCCCGCGAGGAGATCCTCGACGCACTCGCGCACTACGAGGGCGCTGTCGTCCTCGTCTCGCACGACGAGGGGGCCGTGCAGTCGCTGAACCCGGAGCGCGTCCTCATCCTGCCCGACGGCGTCGAAGACATCTGGGGTCGCGACTACATCGACCTCATCACGCTCGCCTGACGACTCCCGCTTTCCGGGGCGTGAGCCTGTCTCCGAGCGGATGCCGCGTGCTCAGAGCGCGTCGAGGAGTTCGTCCTCGGCTTCCATGTCGCGGTCGCGGCGGCGACGCACGGGCCGGGACTTCGCGCCGGCGGCATCCTCCTGCTCTTCGCGACGCGCCCGGATCTCGGTGCGGATCATGTACCAGATGAAGCCGAAGCCCATCACGGCGAACAGGATCCACTGGATCGCGTACGACAGGTGCGGACCCGGGTCCTCCGACGGAGCGTCGAGCGGATTCGGGCGGGCGGCGGGTGCGGGGTCTTCGGTCGTCATCAAGACGTACGCCGACGTCACGACCTCGCCGGAGGTCGGGAGCTGCTCGGCGATCAGCGGAAGGTCGATCGTCGCGACCTGCCCTTCCGGGGCCGAACGGCCGTCACGGGCGGCCATCTCGCCGGGCTGGAGGCGACCGGTGAGGGTCACGTCGCCCGTCGGAGCGGCCGGGATCTCATCGGGTTCGGGCTGATCGGTGCCCGGCGGCACCCAGCCGCGGTCGACGATGATGATGCGGCCGTCATCGGTGCGGAACGGCACCAGGACCTCGAACGCGCTGGTGCCGCCACGGGGACGGTTTCGCACCAGCAGGGTCTCGTCGGAGATGTACTCACCGCGGACCGTGACGGGGCGCCACTCGTCGTCCGCGTCGAAGGTCGAGCCCGGCGCGATCAGGTCGCCGAGCGCGACAGGGTCCTGTCCGTAGTTGTCGGCGACGAGCGCCAGCTCGGCCTCACGTTCGTCGCTGCGCGTGAACTGCCAGTTCGAGAGCCAGACGCAGGCGATCGCGAACACGATCGCGACGGCGATGTACCCACTCCACCGCAGAGCTGTGCGGCCGTTCACGACGCGTCGACCCGCTCGAGCGGCGCCACGTCGACGGGGAAGTTCCGGGTGGCGAGGTACTCGCGGAGGTACTCGACGTGCTCGTCGCACGCGGCCCAGATCTTCCGGCGGTCGGCGGTGTGGATGCGGGGGTTCCGCCAGATCACCTGCCACGCAGCGTCGGCGCGGCATCCGGCTCGCGAGCACTGCGCGGTCATGGCTTTTCCTCCGGACGGGTCTCCTGGATGCGGATGATGCCGTCCGTCGGGCCCGGCTCGCCCGCCGGGGCGGACGGGGGAGCGTCCACGGCGCGCAACGGCTCCTCGGCCTTGCGCGCGGTCGGTGCGGCGCTGACGTTCGCGATGACGACGGCGAGGTAGGGGAGGACAGCGGCGCCGAGTCCGAAGATCCAGGTGTACCAGCTGTACGGGGTGACGCTGACCATGAGGATGAAACAGGTGACGCGGACCGTCATGACGATGAAGTACTTGCGCGTACGAGCGCGGGCGTCATCCTCCGGCGCGGTGGCGAGGGAGGTCGCCGACTGCGGTGGTGCGGGTCTCATGCGACGTGACGTGAGCTCAGCTCCAGGAATTGCTCATGTCGATCATCACGGCGCCCCAGGCGAGGAAGGCGATGATCGACACGACGATCACGAGGATCCAGAAACCGGCGCCGATCCATCCCACGATCGTGCCGCCGAGGGCCAGTCCGCGACCCTTCTCGCCGGAGGTCTTGAGCTGGCGCAGGGCCATGTGGCCGGTGATCACGCCGGCCACCGAGCCCAGGAACGGGACGGCGGTGAGTCCGATGATGGATGCCACGAGGGAGATGATCGCGAGGACGTTGGTCCGGGCCTCGGGCTGTCCGTACCCGTACACGGCGGGCTGCTGCCCGTATGCCGAGGCGGGGTACTGCGGAGCGGCGTAGCTGGGCGGTGCCTGCGTGGGGTTGCCGTAGGGAGAAGAGCCGTACGGCGCGGCGGCGTGGGACGCGGTCCCGTACGGGGGCGCGGGCGGCGGCGGGGGCGTCGGACCGGCCTCGGCGTGCGGCGTCGCCGGCGGCTGCGGCGAGGCGGGATTCGTGGCATCGGTCACGGGATGTCTCCTTCGTCAGGGGTGCCTCTCCAGCGTACCGGGGATGCGCGCCGATAGGCTGGGGCGGTTCCCTCGCCGTGACCCCCAAGGAGCATCACCATGTCCAGCGATCGCGTCGTCCTCGTCACCGGTGGAAACCGCGGCATCGGCCGCGCCATCGCCGAGCGGTTCGTCTCCGACGGGTACAAGGTCGCGGTGACCGCGCGCTCGGGCGAAGGTCCCACGGGCACGCTGACGGTGCGCGCCGACGTCACCGATGCGGCCGCCCTGGACGCCGCGTACAGCGAGGTCGAGGAGAAGCTCGGGCCCGTGGCCGTCGTGGTCGCCAACGCGGGCATCACCAAGGACACGCTGCTGCTCCGGATGACCGAGGAAGATTTCGATTCGGTCGTCTCCACCAACCTCGGCGGCACGTTCCGCGTCGTCAAGCGGGCAGCCAAGGGCATGCTCCGCGCCCGCTGGGGGCGCGTCATCCTCATCTCCTCCGTCGTCGGCCTCTACGGCTCGGCCGGTCAGGTCAACTACTCCTCCTCCAAGAGCGCGCTCGTCGGCTTCGCGCGTTCGATCACGCGCGAGCTCGGTGCCCGCTCGATCACGGCCAACGTCGTCGCGCCCGGATTCATCGAGACCGACATGACCGCGGCGCTGCCGGAGGACACCCAGGCGGACTACCGCAAGAGCATCCCCGCGGGACGCTTCGGCAGCGCCGAGGAGGTCGCCGGTGTGGTCGCGTGGCTCGCCTCCGACGACGCCGCCTACATCTCCGGCGCGGTCATCCCCGTCGACGGCGGCCTCGGCATGGGGCACTGACGCGAGCCCGAGGCATCGGTCTCAGCCGATCGCTGCGAGGATCTCCTCCGTCAGCCGCTCCGGCTGAGTGAACTGCGGCCAGTGCGCGGTGTCCAGGCGCACGACTGCAGCGTCCTCGATCGCCGCGAACTCGGCGCCGGTGGCGCCCCAGTTCTCGGACAGCCGTCGGAAGGTCTCCTCGTCGAGGCCACCCATCAGCAGCGTGACCGGCACCCGGAAACGAGCCTGGTCCATCTCGCCGATCGCGTCGGTCGGAACCTGGGCCGGCACCGACTTCGTACGCGGCGCGGTCTCGGCGCGGACGGTCGGGTCGAGGTCCCAGACGTCCTCCTCGTCGAAGTAGTCCCAGCCCGGGAACGGGACCACACCGTCCACGACGGGGAACTCCGAGATCGTCCCGCCGGGCGGGGGCGGGACGGTGTCCACGAAGACAACCCGGGCGACGCGATCCGGTCGCGCCGCGGCGGCACCCCACGCGACGTTGCCGCCCCCGCTGTGGCCGACGAGGACGACGGGACCCGCGGACGCGTCGATCTCGGCGACGACGGCGCCCACCCACTCCGCCATGCCGATGGCGGCGGATTGGGTCGCCGGCGCACCGACACCCGGCATCGTGAGGGCGACCGTGTCGTGCCCGCCGCGGCGGAGGCCCGGGACCACGGCATCCCACGACGACGCGTCGAGCCAGAGGCCCGGTATCAGGAGGATTCGCATACGGCGAGGCTACGACCGGGTTCCGACACGGACCAGGGCCCTGCGCATGGCGACGCCGCCCGAGGTACCGCGGGTGTCAGGGGAGGAGGGGGATGACCTGGGCGAGGTCCACGGGGCCGACGACGAGGTCTGCCTGGGCGCGCACGGCGGGCTTGGCGTTGAACGCGATGCCGAGGCCGGCGGCATCCATCATCTTCAGGTCATTCGCGCCGTCGCCGATCGCGATGGTCTGTGCGAGGGGGATGCCGTGGGCGCCGGCCCACTCACGGAGTGCGTCGGCCTTGCCGGCGGCGTCGACGATGGCACCGTCGACCACCCCGGTGAGTGCGCCGTCGGCGACGGCGAGGCGGTTCGCCCGCCACACGTCGATGCCCAGGCTCGGAGCGATGGTGTCGAGGATCTCGTGGAAACCGCCGGAGACGACCGCGGCAATGCCGCCCCGCTCATGGATCGCGTCGATGAGCTCGCGGACGCCGGGGGTCGGCTCGACGCGGGCCAGCACACGCGCGAACGCGGCCACCGGCACCCCGCTGAGCGCGCTGACGCGGGAACGGAGGCTCGCGGCGAAGTCGACCTCACCGCGCATGGCGGCCTCGGTGGCCTCGGCCACCTCAGCGCCCCGACCGGCCTCATCGGCGATCAGCTCGATCACTTCGTTGCGGATGAGCGTGGAATCAGCGTCGAACACGACGAGGAAGCGAGGCGCGGGCATTCGTCCA
The DNA here is from genome assembly GCF_043427715.1 of Microbacterium sp. Lineage (GTDB taxonomy): Bacteria > Actinomycetota > Actinomycetes > Actinomycetales > Microbacteriaceae > Microbacterium. The sequence continues at coordinate 5,503 of NZ_JBHWTD010000024.1, forward strand.
CGCTACCGGCTCGGCGGTGGCCGCTCAGGCCGTGATGCGGACGTTCTTGCCCACGACGGTCAGGCCGCTGTCGGTGACGGTGAAGCCGCGCGACAGGTCGAGTTCGCGGTCGACGCCGACCGTCGCACCCGGCTCCAGGACGACGTTCTTGTCGAGGATCGCCCGGTGCACCCGGGCTCCCGCACCGACGCTGACGTAGTCGAACAGCACCGAGTCGGTGATCGTCGATCCGCCGCCCGACAGGGTCCACGGGCCCACGACGCTCCGTTCGAGGTGGGTTCCGGAGAGGACGCAGCCGAGCGAGACGATCGAATCGATCGAGTTGCCGATGCGGCCCACCCCGTCGCGCACGAACTTCGCGGGCGGCGAGTTCACCGACTGCGAGCGGATCGGCCAGTCGGTGTTGTACAGGTTGAAGATCGGCAGCGCCGAGATCAGGTCCATGTGCGCATCGAAGAACGAGTCGATCGTCCCCACGTCGCGCCAGTAGTCGCGGTCGCGATCGGTCGACCCCGGCACGTCGTTGCGCTTGAAGTCGTAGACGTGCGCCTCGCGACGGTTCACGAAATACGGGATGATGTCGCCGCCCATGTCGTGGTTCGACGTCGGCAGCTCGCCGTCCGACTCGACCGCCTCGATGAGCGCATCGGTGTCGAAGACGTAGTTGCCCATCGATGCGAGCACCTCGTGCGGGCTGTCGACGAGGCCGGCGGGGTTCTGCGGCTTCTCGAGGAAATCGCGGATCGTGGACCCGTCGGCGGGGTCGACGTCGATGACGCCGAACTGATCGGCGAGCGCGATCGGCTGACGGATGCCGGCGACCGACGCACGGGCGCCGGAGGCGATGTGGGCGTCGATCATCTGCTGGAAGTCCATGCGGTACACGTGGTCGGCGCCGATGACCGCGACGATGTCGGGCTTCTCATCGTGGATGAGGTTGAGCGACTGCAGGATGGCGTCGGCGGAGCCCGAGAACCAGCGCTTGCCGAGGCGCTGCTGCGCGGGCACCGAGGTGACGTAGGACCCGAGGAGCGCGGACATGCGCCAGGTCTGCGACACGTGACGGTCGAGCGAGTGCGACTTGTACTGCGTGAGCACGACGATCTGGCGCAGCCCCGAGTTGATGAGGTTCGAGATCGCGAAGTCGATCAGCCGGTACTGACCTCCGAACGGGACCGCGGGCTTGGCCCGGTCCTGCGTCAATGGCATGAGCCGTTTGCCCTCGCCGCCGGCGAGAACGATACCGAGGACCTTCGGAGATGCTGGCATGTGCCCACACTAGGACGGTTTCCGTCTCCGTGGACATGCGTGCGGCGAGTTGTTTCGCGTGTCCGCGGACCCGCTCGGTGTCCTAGAGTTCGGAACATGCGCGTCGACATCGTGACGAAGGAATACCCGCCGGAGATCTACGGGGGAGCGGGTGTCCATGTCACCGAGCTGGTGCGGTCCCTCCGCTCGCGGATGGAGGTGCAGGTGAGGGCCTTCGGCGCCGAGCGCGATGAGCCAGACACCACCTCGTACGGCGTGCCCGCCGGGCTGCAGTCGGCCAACGGCGCCGTGCAGACCCTCGGCACCGACCTCGAGATCGTCGGTGACGTCGCCGGGGCCGACGTGGTGCACAGTCACACCTGGTACGCGAACTTCGCGGGCATGCTGGCCGGGATGCTCCATGGCATCCCGCACGTGATCACCGCGCATTCGCTGGAGCCGCTCCGGCCGTGGAAGGCGGAGCAGCTCGGCGGCGGTTACGCCGTGTCGAGCCACATCGAGAAGACCGCGTACGAGAACGCTGCAGCCGTCGTCGCGGTGAGCGACGGAATGCGCCGCGACATCCTGCGCAGCTACCCGAACCTCGACCCTGCGAAGGTGCGCGTCATCTACAACGGCATCGATGTCGAGGCCTGGCAGCCGCGGGAGGATGCCGCGCTGCTCGAGCGCCTCGGCATCGACCCCGCCCGGCCCTCCGTCGTCTTCGTGGGACGCATCACCCGCCAGAAGGGCCTGCCGTACTTCCTCCGCGCCGCGGAACGCCTGCCCGCGGACGTGCAGCTGATCCTGTGCGCCGGGGCGCCGGACACTCCCGAGATCATGGCCGAGGTGCAGGGGCTCGTGCGCGACCTGCAGGAGACGAGGGAAGGCGTCGTCTGGATCGAGGAGTTCCTGCCACGCCAGGACCTCTGCACGATCCTCACCGCCGCGACCGCCTTCGTGTGCCCCTCCGTGTACGAGCCCCTCGGCATCGTCAATCTGGAGGCGATGGCGTGCGGCGCCGCCGTCGTCGGGACGGCGACCGGCGGCATCCCGGAGGTCGTCGTCGACGGCGTCACCGGGCGGCTCGTGCCGATCGAGCAGGTGCAGGACGGCACCGGCACACCCGTCGACCCCGAGCGCTTCGTCGCCGACCTCGCCGCCGTCCTCACCGAGGTGGTGTCCGACCCCGAGCGCGCGGCCGCCTACGGCGCCGCAGGACGGGAGCGGGCGGCATCCGAGTTCAGCTGGGAGGCGATCGCCGACGCCACGGCCGACCTCTACCGCGAGGTCGCCGGATCCGGCCGATAGGCTGGGACCCATGCCAGAGGTCCTCGAACTCACCGACGTCGTCGTCCGCCGAAACGCCCGCAACATCGTCGATGGGATCGACTGGACCGTCGCGTCCGACCAGCGCTGGGTGGTCCTCGGGCCCAACGGCGCCGGCAAGACGACGATCCTGCAACTGGCCGCGACCCTCGTCCACCCGACTTCGGGCGCCGTCACGGTGCTCGAGGAGCGTCTCGGCCGCACCGACGTGTTCGACCTGCGTCCCCGCATCGGGTTCGCGTCCTCTGCGATGGCCAAGCGCATCCCGCAGGACGAGAGCGTCATCGACGTGGTGCTGACCGCTGCGTACTCCGTCGTGGGGCGCTGGCGCGAGGATTACGAGGCCATCGACGAGCGTCGCGCTCGCCGCGTGCTGGGGGAGTGGGGCCTGGCCGACCTCGCCGAGCGCACGTTCGGCACCCTCTCCGACGGCGAGCAGAAGCGCGTCCAGATCGCGCGCGCGGTCATGACCGACCCCGAGCTCCTGCTGCTCGACGAGCCGACCGCGAGCCTCGACCTCGGTGCCCGCGAGGAGCTGCTGACGCTCCTCGGCGGCTACGCGCAGGAAGAGACGACGCCCGCCATGATCATGGTCACGCATCACGTGGAGGAGATCCCGGTCGGCTTCACCCACGTCCTCCTGCTCCGGGAGGGCAAGGCGGTCGCTGCGGGCCCGATCGCCGACACCCTCACCGCCGAGAACCTCAGTGAGACGTTCGGGATGCCGATCACGCTCACCGCCGACGGTGGCCGGTTCGCCGCGCGCGCGGCATCCTGATAAGATCTCTCTTTGGCGCACTCGCGCCGCAGACTTCCACCCGCACCTGGCAAAATCCAGGGCACTTCGTGAGGAACCCAATGAAGACTGACATCCACCCCGAGTACAAGGCCGTCGTTTTCCGCGACCTCGGCTCCGGAGAGACCTTCCTGACCCGTTCGACGGTCACCAGCGAGAAGACGATCGAGCTGGACGGCGAGACCTACCCGGTCATCGACGTCGAGATCTCGTCCGCGTCGCACCCGTTCTACACGGGCAAGCAGCGCATCATGGACTCGGCCGGCCGCGTCGAGAAGTTCAACCAGCGCTTCAAGAACTTCGGCAGCAAGTAGGCAGCCGCTTCGAGAGCCCCGCTTCGGCGGGGCTCTCGTCGTTTTCGGCGCGGGGACCGGTTCAGCGAACGGGCCAGGCGCCGTCGATGACCTCCTCGGGGGCGAGCCGCCCGATGCGCACGAAGTACTCGGTGAGGCTCTCGGCCTGCTCTCGTGCCCATGAGATCTGCTGCGTGTGAAGGGCGACGGGGCACTCCGGCAAATCGAACCGTGCAGCGAGCGCCTGCGCGACCCGCCCCGCGGCGACGGCGTCGGCGGTCGCGTCGTGCGCGCCGTCGAGGGTGACCGCGTAGTGGGCGGCGACGACCTCGAGGGTGCGCTTGCCGCGGCGGTACCTGTCGACGCGCTTGTCCACGACGAGCGGGTCGATGACCGGGGAGGGTGAGTCGAGCGCGGGCAGACCGTGGCGCAGCGCCTCGTGCTTGAGCAGCGAGAAGTCGTAGGACGCGTTGTACGCGACGACCGGGATGCCCTGTGCGAACAGGCCGGCGAGCGCCGCCACCACCTCGGCGACGACCTCCGCGGCGGGTCTGCCCTCGGCACGGGCCCGCTCCGTCGTGATGCCGTGCACCGCGGTCGCGCCGGCCGGGATCTCGATGCCGGGATCGGCCATCCAGCTGGACGACTCGACGACCGCGCCGGTGCCGTCCAGCACGCCGACGTACGCCGTGACGACACGGTCGGTCGCGACGTCGACGCCGGTGGTCTCGAGGTCGAACACCCCGACCCGTGCCGCCCAACCCTGCGCGGCGGGGGGAGTCGGCACTCCCTCGACGGCTGACGCCAGCCAGGCGTCATCCCAGAGGGGCGTGGGGTCGGCTCCTGCGATGGTCACACTCCGACGCTAGGACGGGCCGCCGACATCCCGCGGTCGGCACGCCGCGCGCCGCCACCGGGCCGTCACCTCCGCGCGCCGGGCGCTCGTAGACTCGTCGGGTGAGTGCGCCGAACCCCTATGCCGAGCGGCTCGCCGCGATCCCCGTCGAGCGACGCGACGTCGAGGTCCTCGGGGCGACGACGACGTACTGGGTGTACGGGCCGGCCGACGCCGAGACCACGATCCTCGCCGTGCACGGGTACCGGGGCGAGCACCACGGCCTCGAGCCGATCGTCGCCTATCTGGAGGGCATCCGCGTCATCTCACCCGACCTGCCCGGTTTCGGGGAGACCCCGCCGATCCCGGGCCGCCGGCATGACCTCGACACGTACGTCGACTGGCTCACGGACTTCGCCGCTCAGGCTGCTCCGGATGCCGTGGTGCTCGGGCACTCGTTCGGCTCCATCGTCTCGTCGGCCGCCGTCGCCCGCGGGCTGCCGACCGACCGGCTCATCCTCGTCAACCCGATCGGCGCCCCGGCGCTGGAGGGTCCGCGCGGCCTGCTCACCCGCCTCGCGATCTTCTACTACTGGGCCGGCGCCGCTCTGCCGCGAGCGCTGGGCGACGCGCTGCTGCGCAATCGTCTCATCGTGCGGATCACGAGCGTCGCGATGGCCAAGACGCGGGACCGCACTCTTCGCGCCTTCATCCACGACCAGCACGACACCTACTTCTCGCGCTTCTCCGACCGCGACACGCTGCACCACGGCTTCGTCACGTCGGTCTCGCACGATGTGCGCGCCGCGGCGCCGCGCATCGCGCAGCCCACGCTCCTGATCGCCGCAGAGAAGGACGACATCACGCCGATCACGGCGCAGCGCACCCTGCGCGAGCTCTTCCCGAACGCCGAGCTCGTGGAGATCGCCGACGTGGGACACCTCATCCACTATGAAACGCCGCAGGCCGCGGCATCCGCCATCACGCGCTTTCTTCAGCCTTCCGACGCCGGTACGCGTTGACGTTCATGCGGTTGCCGCAATTGCCGGTGTCGCAATACCGCTTCGAGCCGTTCTTCGAATAGTCGATGTAGACGGCTGAGCAGTCGTCGGCGTCGCACTCGCGCACGCGGTCGAACTGGTCGGAGCGGATGACGTCGACGAACGCCATCGCCACCTCCACCGTGATGCGAGTCGCGAGCGGCGCGCTGTCGTCGGTCGCATGGATGTGCCAGTCGTACTCGTCGTGGATGACCAGCTGGGGGAGCGCCTTCCCCTCCCGCAGCATCGCGTTGACGATGGGGACGGCGCCTTCACGGTCTCCCGCCCACAGCATCCGCAGTCGCGAGCGCGCGGCGCGGAGCTCGGAGAGCTCGACGTCGTCGCGGCGGATGCTGCCGCTGTAGGGGAACTCCTGCAGGAAAGCGGCGAGATCCTCCTGGGTCGCGAGGCGATCCTGCCCGTCCGGATCGGTCTCGGGGAGCGAATTCACGAGGGCGGTGGCCGCCCGGAGCGACTGTTCGGTGTCACGGATGAACATGATGTTGACTCCTGACGATCGTTGGCAGTACTGTCACCAGTGTTAGCACACTTCACTCCTTACGGCCTGGCGTGGCCTCGCTGTTCCCGCTCGAAGGACGACCCCGGTGACGCACACGGCGCCTCTCACTCTTCCCCGCCCCGTCCCCGCGGCATCGCCGCAGCGGTCATCGGCCACGTCCGGCCTCGTCATCGCCGTGGTGAGCGCCCTCGCGTTCTCGGTCAGCGGACCCGTGGCGAAGCCCCTCCTGGAGCAGGGCTGGTCGCTCGCCGCGGTGCTGTTCATCCGCATGGGGGTCGCCGGACTCGTCCTCGCTCCCGCGCTCGTGCGCACGATGCGCCGACACCGTGGATTCCTGCGCACCCACTGGCTGTCGCTGACCGCGTTCGGTCTCATCCCGGTGGCCGGATGCCAGTTGTTCTACTTCTCGGCGATGCAGCGGATGCCGGTGGCCGTCGCCCTGCTCATCCAGTACCTCGCCCCGGTGATGCTCGTCCTGTTCGTGTGGTTCCGCACGCGGCGGACCCCCTCCAAGGCGGTGCTGGCGGGCTCGGTCGTCGCGATCGGCGGGCTCGTTCTCGTCGTCGACGTCACGAGCGCGAGCGCCGACGCCCTCGGCGTGTTCTTCGCGCTCCTGGCCGCTGTCTGCGTCTGCTTCTACTTCGTGCTCAGCGAGAAGACCGGACCCGACCTTCCCCCGCTCGCCCTCGCCTCGGGCGGCCTGCTCGTCGGCGCCGCGACCATCGGCGCACTCGCGCTCGTCGGCATCCTTCCCTTCACCGCCCCGGCGATCACGGTCGACATCGTCGGGATGACGCTGCCCGCCCTCGGCGCGCTCACCCTCGTCGGTCTGTGCACGGCCGTCGGGTACGCGTTCGGAGTCATGGCGGTGCCGCGGATCGGGTCGCGCGTGGCATCCTTCGTCGGCCTGTCCGAGGTCCTGTTCGCGCTGATGTTCGCGTGGATCCTGCTCGCCGAGACGCCGGCGCCGGTCCAGTTCGCCGGCGGCGCGCTGATCCTCGTGGGTGTGATCCTGGTGCGACTCGATGCGCGGCTCGCCGACGAGGTCAGTGCTCCCGTCGAGCCTCTGCCAGGAGAGGTCGGACCCGGTATCCGATGACCTCGCCCATCGCGAGGGAGGTCTCCGTGCGCTCCACCCCGTCGATCGCGAGGATGCGGGCGTCGACGTCGAACAGATGCTGGGTGTCGCGCGCCGCCACCCGGACGAGCAGATCGACCGGTCCGCTCAGTCCGTGACACTGCACGACCTCGGGGATCCGCTCCAGCTCCACGGTGATGCGGGGGAGGTCCGCCTGTCGCACCTGCACCTGCAGGACCGCGTCGATCGCGTACCCGAGAGCGGCCGGGGACATCGCCCGCTCGAAGGAGAGGAACACCCCCGATCGCTCGAGTTTCGCCATGCGCGCCTGCACGGTGTTGCGGGAGAGGCCGAGACGTTCGCTGAGGGCCACGACGGTGGCGCGGTGGTCGTCGGCGAGGGCGTTCAGAAGCTCGAGATCGACGTGGTCCAGGGCGCTCATAGTGCGAAACCCTAGCAGGACACGCCCGGGCGGTCTGCGCAGGATGCTCAATCGCCACGCCGATGGTTGAGCGAGGTGCGATGTCGGCATAGTCTCGCGGCATCCGGCGACGATGCCGGTGTATCTGCGCAGGTCGCCGCCCCACAAGGACATCGACCGCGATCAGAGAGGACGATGATGACCGACACTCTGACCCCCGCCGCCGACCGGTCCACCGACACCGAGAACGTGGCCCGACTGCTCGACCACACCGGCGCCCGCATCCGCGACGAACGGCTCGATCCCTGGATCGCCGACGTCGACGCCCCGATGCTCCGCCAGCTGTACCGGGACATGGCCCTCACTCGCCGCCTCGACGCCGAAGGCGTCGCGCTGCAGCGGCAGGGACACCTCGGGCTGTGGGCACCCGCGCAGGGCCAGGAGGCCGTGCAGATCGGAACGGCATGGGCCTGCCAGGACGACGACTTCCTCTTCCCCAGCTACCGCGAGATCGGGATCGAACTCGTCCGCGGCGTCGAACCGGCTGATTTCGTGATGGTCTGGCACGGCGTGCAGCACTCCTCATTCGACCCGTTCGCGGTTCACATCGCGAGCCCGCAGATCATCATCGGCGCCCAGAGCCTGCACGCCGTCGGCTACGCCATGGGCATCCAGCGCGACGGCGGTGACCAGGTGGCGGTCGCGTACTTCGGCGACGGCGCGACCAGCCAGGGCGACGTCAACGAGGCGATGGTCTTCGCGGCCTCGTTCGGCTCTCCGATCGTGTTCGTCTGCTCGAACAATCAGTGGGCGATCTCCGAGCCGGTCGCACTGCAGGCGCAATACCCGATCGCGGGCAGGGCGCCGGGGTTCGGCATCCCGAGCATGCGTGTCGACGGCAACGACGTCCTCGCCTGCCTCGCCGCGATGCGCTGGGCAGCCGACCACGCGCGCAGCGGGCGCGGCCCCGCCTTCCTCGAGGCCGTGACCTACCGGCTGGGCCCCCACACCACGAGCGATGATCCCACCCGGTATCGGGATGCCGCCGAGGTGGAGCACTGGCGCGCACGCGACCCGCTCACTCGCGTGGAGACGTACCTGCGGGGCCTCGGCGCGTTCGACGACGCGTTCGCCGCCGCCGTCTCCGCGGATGCCGATCGGTTCACCGCCGCGATGCGCCGCGCCGTGGTCGACACACCCGCCCCCGCGCCGCTGGGCGTCTTCGACCACGTCTACGCAGAACCGCACACCGGGATCGACGAGCAGCGCGCCGCGTACGCCGCTTACCTCGACGGCTTCGCCGACGGGGGTGCCGCATGAGCACCATGACCCTCGGCAAAGCCCTCACCGCCGGCATGCGGCAGGCGATGCGCGACGACGAGAAGGTCCTCGTGATGGGGGAGGACATCGGCAAGCTCGGCGGCGTCTTCCGCATCACCGACGGCCTGCTCGACGAGTTCGGCCCGCGCCGCGTGGTGGACACCCCGCTGGCGGAGTCGGGCATCGTCGGCACCGCGGTGGGCCTCGCTCTGCGCGGCTTCCGGCCCATCGTGGAGATCCAGTTCGACGGCTTCGTGTACCCGGCGTTCGACCAGATCGTCAGTCAGGTCGCGAAACTGCACTACCGCACACGCGGGCGCGTGAAGATGCCGCTGACGATCCGGATCCCGTGGGCCGGCGGTGTGGGAGCCGCCGAGCACCATTCCGAGTCGCCGGAGGCCTACTTCGTGCACACGGCGGGACTCCGCGTGGTCGCCGTCTCGAACCCGCAGGACGCCTACACGATGCTCCGGCAGGCGATCGCCTGCGATGACCCGGTGATCTTCCTCGAGCCCAAGCGGCTGTACCACGCCAAGGGCGAAGTGGACCTCGACGGCGACATCGCCGACGCCGCGCCGCTCGGTCTCGCGCGTGTCGTCCGTCCCGGCACCGATGTCACGGTGCTCACCTACGGATCCCAGGTCACCACGGCGCTCGACGCCGCCGTGGCCGCGGAGGATGAGGGTCTCTCGCTGGAGGTCATCGACCTGCGGTCGATCTCGCCGGTCGACTACGCCGCCGTCACGGCATCCGTCCGCCGCACCGGACGCGTCGTCGTCACGCACGAGGCCTCCCGAGAGGGTGGAGTGGCCGCCGAGATCATCGCGAGCGTCACGGAGAAGTGCTTTCACTACCTTGAGGCCGCGCCCGTCCGCGTCACCGGACACGACATCCCCTACCCGCCCGCAAAGCTCGAGCAGTACCACTTGCCCGACCTCGATCGGATCCTCGACGCCGTCGACCGGGTCATGGGTCGCCCGAACAGCACCACGGAGGTGACTGCATGATCACGGACTTCCGTCTGCCGGATCTCGGCGAAGGACTGCCCGAAGCCGAGATCGTGCAGTGGCACGTCTCCCAGGGTGACGAGGTCGCGCTGAACCAGACGATCGCCGAGGTGGAGACCGCAAAGGCGATCGTCGAGCTGCCGTCCCCGTTCGCGGGGACCGTCGCCGCCCTTGCGCATGACGCGGGGGACGTCGTCGCCGTCGGCGATGTGCTGATCTCTTTCGACGTGGCAGGAGACCCCGCGACCGAGACTCCGGATGCCGCGCCCGCGTCCGCCGAGGAGCGTCGCGAGCCGAACCTCGTCGGCTACGGCGCCGTCCCCCGCGGAACCGGTCGTCCGCAGCGGCGCGCCCGCGGCGGAGCGCCGGCGGTGACCGCGGAGCCCGACGTCCGCTCCGCGGCTCCCCACGATGCGATCGCCGACACCGTCCCCGAGCGCGAACTGCGCGAGCGCCCCCGCTCGACGCCCCCGGTGCGGAAGCTCGCGAAGGACCTCGGCGTCGACCTCGCTCTCGTGGAGGCTTCGGGTGTGACCGGGATCATCACCCGCGAGGACGTGGAGGCCTATGCCGTCAGCACGGCGGCCTCGCCGACCGGCGCCCCCGCGCTGCGCACGGACGTCTCCGGCGACCGCGAGGAGCGGATCCCGATCCGGGGTGTCCGCAAGCACACCGCCGACGCGATGGTCCGCTCGGCGTTCACGGCACCGCACGCGGCGACCTTCCTCACCGTCGACGTCACGGCATCCGTCGCCCTCATCGACAGCCTGCGGCAGGACCGGCGTCACGCCGACCACCGCGTGGGCGTCATGGCGGTCGCGGCGAAGGCGGTGTGTCTCGCGCTGCGGCGGACCCCCGTGCTCAACGCGCGGTGGGACGACGCGGCAGGGGGGATCGTCCTGCACCACTACGTCAACCTGGGCGTCGCCGCCGCAACGGATCGCGGCCTCGTCGTCCCCTCAGTGAAGGACGCCGACCGGATGTCGCTGCTCGAACTCGCCGACGCGATCCGCGCGCTCGCCGAGACCGCGCGCGCCGGCAAGGCCACCCCCGCCGACCTGACCGGAGGCACCTTCTCGATCACCAACTTCGGTGTGTTCGGCGTCGATGCGGGGACCCCCATCCTCGTGCCCGGGGAGGCCGGCATCCTCGGCCTGGGGGCGGTCAGACGCATCCCCTGGGAGCACGACGGGCAGGTCGCGCTCCGCGACGTGATGACCCTGAGCCTCTCGTTCGACCACCGACTCGTCGACGGGGCGGAAGCCGCGCGCTTCCTCACCGATGTGGCGGACGTGCTCCGCGAGCCCGGACGTGCGATGGTGCTCGCATGAGCCTCGGACTGTCGGGATACGACCTCACCGATGAACAGCGTGAACTCGCGGGCTTGGTCCGCGCCTTCGCCGACGAGGTGGTCGCACCGGTCGCCTACGAGGCGGACCGCACGAAGACCCTGCCGATGGACGTCGTCGCGCAGATGGGCGAGATGGGGCTGTTCGGGCTGCCCTTCCCCGAGGAGCTCGGCGGTCAAGGCGGCGACTACACGGCGCTCGGCCTCGCGATCGAGGGCCTCGCCCGGGTCGACCAGTCGATCGCGATCACCCTCGAAGCCGGGGTCAGCCTGGGCGTCATGCCGATCCACCGGTTCGGCAGCGACGCGCAGAAGGCCGAGTACCTGCCCGACCTGCTCGCCGGACGCGCCCTCGCGGGCTTCGGCCTGACCGAGCCTGAAGCGGGGTCGGATGCCGGGGCCACCCGCACCACGGCACGCCTCGACGGCGGCGAGTGGGTCATCGACGGCTCGAAGCAGTTCATCACGAATTCCGGTACGCCGATCACGCGGTTCGTCACGGTGACGGCCGTGACCGGCGAGCGCGCGGACGGCGGCCGCGAGGTGTCGACGATCATCGTCCCGAACGGCACCCCCGGGTTCACGGTGGAACCGGCGTACGACAAGGTCGGCTGGCATGCGAGCGACACCCACCCGCTGACCTTCTCGGGCGTCCGGGTCCCGGAGGCGAACCTGCTGGGTGAGCGCGGTCGCGGGTTCGCGAACTTCCTGCACATGCTCGACGAGGGCCGCATCGCGATCGCGGCGCTCGCCACCGGGGCGGCGGAGGGATGCCTGGACGCGGCGATCGACTACGCCGACAGCCGCGTCGTGTTCGGGGAGAAGCTCGGCACGCGACAGAGCATCCAGTTCATGCTGGCGCGCATGCAGCAGCGCGTCCACGTCGCGCGGCTCGGCTGGCTGCATGCGGCGCGCCTGCGCGATGCGGGCAAGCCGTTCAAGGCCGAGGCGGCGATCGCCAAGCTCACCGCGAGTGACGCGGCCATGGACAACGCCCGCGACGCGACGCAGATCTTCGGTGGCAACGGGTTCATGAACGAGTACCCCGTGGCCCGTCACTACCGCGACTCGAAGATCCTGGAGATCGGAGAGGGGACCACCGAGGTGCAGCTGCTCGTCATCGCCCGCGCGCTCGGGGTCGCCTGACCCGGCCGGTCAGACCGCGAGGGCGGGGGACTCGAGCAGGCGCAGCCGTTCCCGCTCGACGAGGAACGTGTGCCGGGAGCCGTTGGCCAGGCGCACGCCGTCGACCGGGTGCTGGCCGGCGGTGGCGTGGCGCATGACGGCGCGGATCAGGCCGCCGTGCGCGACCGCGACGATCTCGGGCGAGCCGGGCGCGTGCGATCGCCGCGCATCGGAGATGACCTGCCGCATGCCGTCGAGGGCGCGCGCGGTGACGACGGGCCAGGGCTCCGCGCCGGGGATCTGCGCGGTCGCCCAGGTGCCGTACCGTTCGAGGAACTCGACGTCGGTGACCCCTTCCGCCTCGCCGTACGCGCGCTCTCGCAGCGCCGGGTAGACGAGCGGGCCGGGGATGCCGAGGATGCCGGCGACGATCTCCGCCGTCTCGCGGGCGCGGGAGAGGTCACTGGAGACCAGGACGAGGGGGACCGCCGGATCGTGGTGCTCAGCGAGCTCCCGCCCGATCCGGCGGGCCTGTTCGCGACCGGTTTCGTTCAGGGGGATGTCGGTGGATCCCTGGATGCGGCGGTTGCGGTTCCAGTCGGTCTCGCCGTGGCGCACGAGGGTCAGGGTGGTCACCCATCGAGCCTACGTGGCGCGCGGGGTTCCGCCGTCCCGCCGTCAGCGGAGCGCGGAGAGGGCGCGAGAGAGCGTCGTGAGCACCTCGGACGCGCCGGCGTCGATCTTCACGGTCGCACGGGCGTCACCGCGGGTCGCACCGCGGTTGACGATGACGACCGGCAACCGGCGTCGGCGGGCGCGCTCGAGCAGGCGGATGCCGGAGTTCACCACGAGGGACGATCCGGCGATCAGCAGCGCGGAGCTGGAGTGCACCAGCTGTTCGGCTTCGCGGAACTTCTCGGTCGGGATGAACTCGCCGAAGAACACCACGTCGGGCTTGAGGACCCCGCCGCAGACGGAGCAGTCGGGAATCGCGAAGCCGTCGCTGACGTGCGGCAGCACGTCGCCGTCGGGGCCGAGCTCGACGTTCTCGGGCACGGTGATCCACGGGTTGTCGCGCTCGACCCGCACCGCCAGGTCGCGGCGATCGAACACCTGCCCACAGTGCACGCAGGTGACCCGGCGCATGGTGCCGTGCAGCTCGACGACGCGATGGCTGCCGGCTCGCACGTGGAGGCCGTCGACGTTCTGGGTGATGACCCCGGATGCCACGCCGGCGCGCTCGAGGTCGGCGAGCGCCTCGTGGCCGGCGTTGGGGGAGGCCGCCGAGAAGGCGCGCCAGCCGAGGTGGCTGCCCACCCAGTAGCGGCGTCGTGAGGCTTCGTCTGCGAGGAACTGCTGCGCGGTCATCGGCGTCCGCGTGGGAGCGCCTTCGCCGCGATAGTCGGGGATGCCCGAATCCGTGGACAGACCCGCGCCGGTGAGGACGGCGATGCGGCGACCGGCGAGCGCGTCGATGGCGCGGCCGATAGCTGCCGTGGCATCCGCGTCCAACTCCGCCAGCATGCCCATCCCCACCTCCGCTCGGTGTCCGCCCGTTGCAGGTGCGAGCCTACGCGCTCTCGTTTACGCCCAGGTTTCGGGCGGCCGTGCGAGCGCGCGCGGCCGGGGATGAAACGATGACGGCATGGCTATCGAGTGGGTCGAGGACCCGGCGGACCCGAGGCTCAGCGACTACCGGGACCTCACCGACATCGCGCTTCGTCGCGTCAGCGAACCCGCCGCGGGGCTCTACATCGCCGAGACCTCGAAGGTCATCGAGCGGGCCGTTGCCGCCGGACACAGGCCGCGGTCGTTCCTCGTGCACGAACGGCGGCTGGCCGACGTCGACCATCTCGCCGGCGACGCGCCCGTGTTCGTCGTCCCGGCGGAGGTCGCCGAGCAGGTGACCGGGTACGCCGTGCACCGCGGCGCCCTCGCGGCGATGCACCGCCCTGCTCTGCGTCCGGTCGCCGACGTCGTGGCGGGGGCGCGGCTCGTGATGATCCTCGAGGACATCGGCGACCACACCAACGTCGGCGCGGCTTTCCGTGCGGCGGCGGGTCTGGGCGCCGACGCCGTGCTGGTCTCACCCCGCTGCGCCGATCCGCTGTACCGCCGGAGCATCCGGGTGAGCATGGGCACCGTCTTCCAGGTGCCGTGGACGCGGATGCCGGAGTGGGACGACGCCCTCGCCGACCTCCGCAACGCGGGCGTCCACCTCGCCGCGCTCGCGCTCGCCGACGACGCGGTCACGCTCGACGACTTCGCCGCCTCTCGTCCCGAACGCGTCGCGGTGGTCCTCGGGGCGGAAGGGGACGGGCTCTCGCGCAGGGCGCTGGAGGTCGCCGACACCGTCGTCACGATCCCGATGACGGGCGGGGTGGACTCGCTCAACGTCGCGGCCGCGTCCGCTGTCGCGCTGTGGGCGCTCCGCTGAGCGGGGTCAGTCCTCGGCGCGGGAGCGAATAACCGGGAGGGCGTCGGGTCGCTTCGCGGTGACGAGATCACCCGAGGACTGGTGTCGGAGCCTCCGGAGGACCCAGGGCACGAGGTGCTCGCGCGCCCACACCAGGTCGTTCTGTCGCGCCGCGCGCCACGTGATCGCCGGGAGCGGGTCGGGCTCCATCGGATGCAGGTCGTTGGGGACGTTGAGCGCGCGCAGCACCATGCGCGCCACCTCATGGTGGCCCAGGGCGTTCAGGTGCAGGCGGTCGTCGTCGAAGAACCGCATGTCCTGGATCTCCTTGAGCGCCCACTGGTCGGCGACGATGCAGTCGTACCGATCGGCGATCGCGCGGATGTTCTCGTTGTAGATCGCCACGCGACCCCGGATGCCACGGAACACCGGCGTGAATGCGGTGTCGATCCCGGTGAACACCACGACGGTGGCTCCCTGCGAGGACAGGCGCGCGACCGCATCCTCGAACTGGACCGCGACGGCGTCGGGGTCACCGCCCGGGCGGATCACATCGTTGCCGCCGGCGGAGAAGGTGATCAGGTCGGGCTTGAGAGCCAGGGCGGGCTCGATCTGCGCCGCCACGATCTGGCCGATCAGCTTGCCACGGACGGCCAGATTCGCGTAGGCGAAGTCGTCGACCTGCGAGGACAGCACTTCGGCGACGCGGTCGGCCCAGCCGCGGTGACCGCCGGGGAGGGAGGGCTCGGGGTCGCCGATGCCCTCCGTGAAGGAATCGCCGAGGGACACCATTCGGCGCCACGGGTGGGTGATCGGATTGGGGACGTACGGGGAACGATTATCGTCTGCCGCCGGCTCGTTCTTTCGCATGGCAACCTCCGCGTCGAGGTTACCTGTCGGCGGGAGCATCTATCGTGGATCGACGTGACAGGCGAGCAGACGACGAAGGAGGTGGAGGTGAACGGTTCGAGCCACGATCCGTCCCAGCCGCACTTCGGAAGCTTCGCCGCCGAGCATCTCTCGCCCGCCTTCCCGCAGCGTGCGCCCTGGGGAACCGCCCAGAACCTCCGCGCGTGGCAGGCCGAGGCCCTCGAGCAATACTTCGCGATGGACGGCCCCGACGGGCCCGGCAGCGGTCCCCGCGACTTCCTCGCCGCCGCGACACCCGGCGCCGGCAAAACGACCTTCGCCCTCCGTCTGGCGAGCGAGCTGCTGCGCCGCCACGTCATCGACCGGATCATCGTCGTCGCCCCGACCGAACACCTCAAGACCCAGTGGGCCGACGCCGCCGCGCGCGTGGGCATCCGCCTCGACCCGCGCTTCAGCAACAAGCACTTCTCGCCCGCCCGGCACTATCAGGGCGTCGCGGTCACGTACGCCCAGGTCGCCGTGAAGGCGTCGGTGCACCAGCACCTGACGCTGAACTCGCGGGCGCTGGTGATCCTCGACGAGGTGCACCACGGCGGAGACGCGCTCAGCTGGGGCGATGCGCTCCGTGAGGCCTACGGGCGGGCGACGCGACGGCTGCTGCTGTCCGGCACCCCCTTCCGCAGCGACACCGCCCCGATCCCGTTCGTGGAGTACCACCCGAACGACAAGGGCATCCGGATCTCGCGCACCGACTACAACTACGGCTACGGGCGGGCGCTCGTCGACGGCGTCGTCAGGCCGGTGCTCTTCCACGTCTACGCGGGGCAGATGCGCTGGCGGACGAAAGCGGGCGACGAGTACGAAGCCCACCTCGGTCAGGACAACACGAAGGACATCAACGCGCAGGCGTGGCGGACGGCGCTGAATCCGGAGGGCGACTGGATCCCCGCCGTGCTGCGCTCCGCCGATCGCCGGCTCACCGAGATCCGCGAGGACGTCCCGGATGCCGGTGGCCTGATCATCGCGACCGATCAGACCGCGGCTCGTGCATACGCCGCGATCCTCCGGCAGATCACGGGTGAGTCTCCGACCGTCGTCCTCTCCGACGACAAGGCGGCCTCGGGCCGCATCGAGACGTTCTCGCAGGCGACGACCCGCTGGATGGTCGCGGTGCGGATGGTGTCCGAAGGCGTCGACGTGCCGCGCTTGGCCGTCGGCGTGTACGCCACCAGCGCCTCGACGCCGCTGTTCTTCGCGCAGGCGATCGGTCGCTTCGTGCGTGCCCGACGGCGCGGAGAGGCGGCATCCGTCTTCCTCCCCAACGTCCCGCAGCTGCTGGCGCTCGCGAACGAGATGGAACGCGAGCGCGACCACGCCCTCGACCGGGAGAGCGACGGCGAGGACGGGCTCGAGGACGCGATGCTCGCCGAAGCGGAGCGCGAGGACAAGGCCTCCGATGCGCTGACGGAAGAGGGCAGCTACCAGGCACTCGGGTCGACGGCGCACTTCGACCGCGTCCTCTTCGACGGCAAGGAGTTCGGCCAGCTCGCCGTGCCCGGCACCCCCGAGGAAGAGGAGTTCCTCGGCATCCCGGGACTCCTCGAACCCGAGCACGTGCACGACCTGCTGATGCAGCGGCAGTCGCGGCAGAGTCGGCACCGCAAGGCCCGCGAGAGCCGGGAGGCCCAGCGCGCCGAGGAGACGGGCGAGGCGCCCGCGCTGCCCCCGGCCCTGCACCGCACCCTCCGAGAGCAGCGGCAGCTGCTCAACAGCCTCGTCGGACTGTACGCGCGCCAGAGCAACCAGCCGCACGGCTCGGTCCACGCCGAGCTTCGCCGGGTCTGCGGCGGCCCCGAGGTCGCCCGCGCGACGGTCGCGCAGCTGCAGGCGCGCATCGACGTCCTCCGCCGCCGCGTCCACTCCTGAGGGTGGCCCGGCGACCCCGCTTCGGCGATCCGAAAAGCTGACAGTCTCGGCTTTCGGGCCCGCCGCGCGCCCGCCGCTGGCTAGCGTGGAAGGGACATGAGCGCGAAGAACCCGACGGCATCGCCGACCACCACGGCCAAGGATCGACGTCGCTGGGCGCAGTACCTCGTCGACGAGCGCGCGGAAGCGCGCGTCTACCGCGAACTGGCGAGCCGCAAAGCCGGCGAGGAGCGGGCGATCCTGATCGCTCTCGCCGACGCCGAGGGGCGACACGAGGAGCATTGGCTGCGCCTGCTCGGCGGCGAGCCGGCGAAGCTCCCCGTCGCGTCGCTGCGCACGCGAATGCTCGCGAACATGGCACGCCGATTCGGGTCGATCTTCGTTCTCGCGCTCGCGCAGAATGCCGAGAACCGGTCGCCGTATGACGACGACCCCCATGCGACGGCGGCGATGCGCGCCGACGAGAAGATCCACGGCGAAGTGGTGCGGAGTCTCGCCGCGCGCGGCCGTACGCGCCTCTCCGGCAGCTTCCGGGCCGCGGTGTTCGGCGCGAACGACGGACTCGTGTCGAACCTCGCACTCGTGATGGGCATCGGCGCCACCGGTGTCGCACCCGGGTTCGTCCTGCTCAGCGGTCTCGCGGGTCTGCTCGCCGGGGCCCTGTCGATGGCCGCGGGGGAGTACGTCTCGGTGCGTTCGCAGCGGGAGCTGCTGCACGCCACTCAGCCCAACAACGACGCCGATCACGTCCTCCCCGACCTCGACCTCGACGCCAACGAGCTCGCCCTCGTCTATCGGGCCCGCGGTCTCGACGAGGCGACCGCCCTGACGCGCGCCCAGACGGTGATCGGAGCCGCCCACGCGAGCGACCGCACGGTGCCGTATCGGCGGCAGCCGGAAGCCGCCGCCGATCTCGAGACGGTGGGGTCAGCGGTGTCCGCGTCGCTCGCGAGCTTCGGGTTCTTCGCCTCCGGCGCGATCATCCCGGTGCTGCCGTGGATCTTCGGTCTCTCGGGGGTCGCGGCGGTCGTCCTGTCCCTCGTCCTCGTGGGCGCCGCGCTGCTGGCGACGGGCGCCATGGTCGGCCTGCTGTCGGGCGCTCCGCCGCTCCGGCGCGGTCTGCGGCAGCTCGCGATCGGGTTCGGAGCCGCCGCGGTGACCTACGTGCTCGGCCTCGCGTTCGGCGTGTCGGTGACGTGACCGTCTCGATTTAACGCTGCGCCGGAAGCGTGCTAATCTCGATCTTCGGTTGCGAAACCGAAAACACCTTGCGCGGGTGGCGGAATAGGTAGACGCGCTAGCTTGAGGTGCTAGTGCCCGAATAGGGCGTGGGGGTTCAAGTCCCCCCTCGCGCACGAACGAATGGGTCCCGGAAACGGGGCCCATTCTTCATTTCCCCGCACCGCTGAGCGGGCCCGCGTCGGACGGGTGCGCACGCGCCTCCGGGGTAGCGTGGAACGCATGTCCGAACACGAAGATCTGCCCGAAGTCGCTCGCGTCGCCCGCGATCTCATCCGGTTCGACACCACGAACTTCGGCGAGGGACGCTCCCACGGCGAGCGCGAGGCCGCCGAGTACGTCGGCGCTTACCTCGAGACCCTCGGGCTCACGCCGGAGTACTACGAGCCGATCTCGCGGCGCACCAACGTCTCGGCGCGCATCCCCGGCCGCAACCCCGACAAGCCCGCGCTCATCCTCCACGGCCACCTGGACGTCGTCCCCGCCGTCGCGGAGGACTGGTCGGTCGACCCATTCGCCGGGGTCGTCAAGGACGGGATGCTCTGGGGTCGCGGAGCGGTCGACATGAAGGACATGGACGCCATGATCCTGACCTCCGTGGCCGACATCCTGCGCGCCGGCGAGCAGCCCGAGCGCGACATCATCGTCACGTTCTTCGCCGACGAGGAGAACGGCGGCGTCGAAGGATCGCAACTGGTCATCCGCGACCGCGCCGAGTGGTTCGCCGGTGCCACCGAGGCCATCAGCGAGGTCGGCGGGTACTCGATCGCGGTCGGCGACCGACGCGCATACCTGCTGCAGGTGGGGGAGAAGGCCCTCGTCTGGATCCGCCTCCACGCGCGAGGCCTCGCCGGACACGGCAGCCGCCATCACCCCGACAACGCCGTCACGCGTCTGGCCGAGGCGGTCGCCGCTCTCGGCCGCACCGGCTGGCCGATCGAGCTCACCTCGACGACCCGACAGCTGGTGGCCTCGCTCGCCGACCTGTCCGGTTCGCTCGCCGACGACCCCGACGCCGTCGCCGACTCGACCGGCGCGGCATCCGCGTTCCTGCGGTCCACGTTCCGGACGACCACCAACCCGACCGGCCTGACGGCCGGGTACAAGCACAATGTGATTCCGGATGCCGCGACCGCCGCGATCGACATCCGCACCCTGCCGGGGCAGGAGGAGGCGGTGCTCGCCGAGGTGCAGCGGATCGTCGGCGAGGACATCGAGATCGAGGTCGTCCACCGCGACATCGGCCTCGAGGTGCCCTTCGCGGGTGACCTCGTCGACGCGATGGTCGCCTCGCTCGCGCGCCACGATCCGGGTGTGCCGGTGATCCCGTACCTTATGGGAGGAGGGACCGACAACAAGGCCCTCGCCGAACTCGGCATCGCCGGCTTCGGATTCGCACCGCTGCGACTGCCCGCCGACCTCGACTTCACCGGGATGTTCCACGGTGTCGACGAGCGTGTCCCGATCGATGCGCTGGTGTTCGGGCAGCGTGTGCTCACCGACCTGATCCGCAGCTACTGAGAGGCGTCCATGCAGATTATCGAGGCGATCATCCTGGGCATCGTCCAGGGCCTGACCGAGTTCCTCCCGATCTCCTCGAGCGCACACCTGCGGATCGTCGGCGAGTTCCTGCCGTCGGCCGAGGACCCCGGCGCGACGTTCACCGCCATCACGCAGATCGGCACCGAGCTCGCCGTCCTGGTCTACTTCTGGGGCCGGATCATGCGGATCATCGCGGCGTGGGCGAAGTCGCTCGCTGGCAAGATCCCGCGCAACGACCCCGACGCGCGGATGGGCTGGATCGTCATCATCGGCACCCTGCCGATCGGTGTGCTCGGCTTCCTCTTCCAGGACGTGATCCGCGACACGTTCCGCAACCTCTGGCTCGTTGCGACGGTGCTCATCGTGTTCGGCATCATCCTCGGCATCGCCGACGCCCTCGGCAAGCGCGTCCGCACCGAGAAGGACCTCACGATCGGGCACGGCCTCGGGCTCGGCTTCGCGCAGGCGCTCGCGCTCATCCCCGGCGTCTCGCGCTCGGGCGCGACCACGACGGCCGGTCTCGCGCTCGGCTACACGCGCCCCGCCGCCGCGGAGGTCGCCTTCCTCCTCGCCGTGCCCGCCGTTTTCGGTAGCGGGTTCTACGAGCTGCTGCAGGCGATCAACGAGCCGGGCGAGTCGGTGTTCACCCTCGGGGAGACCGCCGTCGCCACGGTCGTCTCCTTCGCCGTCGGCTGGGCCGTCATCGCCTACTTGATGCGGTACCTGCAGAAGGGCAGCTTCCTGCCGTTCGTCATCTACCGCGTCGTCCTCGGCGTCGTGCTGCTCATCCTGCTGGCCACCGGAGTGCTGCAGGCGTTCTGACCCGGGTCCGGGTCGGATGCCGCGCCTCCCGCGGCCTGCGGCGGCGATCCGTCCCGGCTCAGCGGCGCGGGTCGTCCTTGCCGCCGCCGCGCGGGCCGTCACCGCGACGGCGCAGGTACTTCTCGAACTCCTGCGCGATCGCGTCGCCGGAGGCCTCGGGGGAGTCCCACGTGTCGCGGGTGTGCTCGAGCTGGCGGATGTACTCGGTCATCTCCTCGTCGTCCGCCGCGGCGGCATCGATCGATGCCTCCCACGCGAGCGCGTCGCCGGGGAGCTCTCCGCGGGCGACGGTCGCCCCGGTCATCTCCTCGAGCTTGTCCAGGAGGGCGAGCGTCGCCTTGGGTGAGGGGGTGTGTCCGGCGACGTAGTGCGGAACGCTCGCCCACAGTGCGGCCGTCGGGATGCCGCTGCGCTCGGCGGCGCTAGCGATCACCGACAGGATCCCCACCGGGCCCTCGTACGTCGAGCGCTCGAGGCCGAGCAGCGTCCGCAGCTCTTCGTTGTCGGAGCCGGCGAAGACGGAGATCGGGCGCGTGTGCGGCACGTCGCTCATCATCGATCCGAGCGCGACGATGCCGGTGATGTCCTCGTGGAGCGCCGCGTCGACGAACTCCGCGGCGAACGCCTGCCACGCGCGCGCGGGCTCGGGGCCCGTCAGCAGCCACAGGGACGTTGCGTCGGGATCGACCGCGAGGGGACGCCACAGCACAGCTTCGGGCCACACCAGGGAGCGCACACCGTCGGCATCCGCCTTCATCTGCGGTCGCGTGTACTGGTAGTCGAAATAGAGTTCGGGGTCGACGCTGGAGGCGCGCTCGAAGTGGCCTGCGGCCTGAATCTGGGTGGCCGCAGCCGTCGCCGCTTCGCCGGCGTCGTTCCAGCCGTCGAAGGCGATCACGAGCACCCGATTACCCAGTCCCTGCACGGACGTCCTCTCTTTCGGTACCCCCACGATACGCCGCCGCCCGCCAGGCGGGTGGGCGCGGCTCACTTAGGCTTGTGCGGTGACTTCCCCCCTTCCCGCCGCGGTCCTCTGGGACATGGACGGCACCCTCGTCGACACCGAGCCCTACTGGATGACGGCGGAGACCGCTCTCGTCGAGCGCTTCGGCGGCACCTGGAGCCACGAGCAGGCACTGGGGGTCGTGGGTCTCGGGCTCGAGGATTCCGCGCAGGTGCTCCAGGCCGCCGGCGTGCAGCTGAGCGCATCCGAGATCGTCGACCACCTCACCGAGGAGGTCCGCCGCCAGCTGCGTGAGCTGGGCGTGCCGTTCCGTGCCGGTGCGCAGCAGCTGCTCCGCGACCTGCGCGACGCCGGAGTGCCCACGGCGCTCGTCACCATGTCGATGCGCCGGATGGCGCAGGAGGTCGTCGACCTCATCGACTTCGACGCCTTCGATCTCGTGATCGGCGGTGACGAGGTCGAGCGACCCAAGCCCTTCCCCGACCCGTACCTGCAGGCGTGCGAGCGGCTGGGGGTCGATCCCGGCGAGACCGTCGCGCTCGAGGACTCTCCCAACGGGGCCCGCTCGGCGATCGCCGCCGGGACGGTGACGATCGGCATCCCGAACATGCTCCCGCTCGACGACGTGGGCGCCTACACCCTTTGGTCCACCCTCGACGGCAGGACGCCCGCGGACCTCGCGGACGTCCTCGCTGCGGCTCGCGCGGAGGTGCGTGCATGAATCTCGATCTTCGACCCAGCGGTCCGTTCCGCCTCGGCGACCGCGTCCAGCTGACCGGTCCGAAGGGCAAGCTGCACACCGTCACCCTCCGCGAGGGCGGTGAGCTGCACACCCACCACGGTGTGCTGCGGCACGAGAGCATCGTCGGCCAGCCCGACGGATCGGTCGTCGTCGGCAGCGGCGGACACGAGTACTTGGCGCTGCGCCCGCTGCTGAAGGACTTCGTCATGTCGATGCCGCGCGGCGCCGCCATCGTCTACCCGAAGGATGCCGCGCAGATCCTGGCGTCTGCGGACATCTTCCCCGGCGCGACGGTCGTGGAGGCGGGCGTCGGCTCGGGCGCACTGTCGATGTGGCTGCTGCGCACCATCGGATCCTCTGGCCGGCTGCTCTCCTTCGAGCGCCGCGAGGAGTTCGCCGACGTCGCACGCGCGAACGTGGAGACCTTCTTCGGCCACTTCCCGGAGTCGTGGAACGTGCTGGTCGGCGACCTCGCGGAGGAGCTTCCCGCCGCCGCGGCACCGGGCACCGTCGACCGGGTCGTGCTCGACATGCTCGCCCCCTGGGAGTGCATCGACGTCGTCGCCGAGGCGCTGACCCCCGGCGGCGTCGTGCTCTGCTACGTCGCCACCGCCACGCAGCTCAGCCGCGTCGCGGAGTACATCCGCGGCACCGGACTGTTCACCGACACCGAGGCCACCGAGACGATGGTGCGCGGCTGGCACGTGGAGGGCCTCGCCGTCCGACCCGACCACCGGATGGTCGCGCACACCGGCTTCCTCATCACCGCGCGCCGTCTCGCTCCCGGCGCCGTGCCCCCCGATGTCCGCAAGCGCGCGCTGAAGAAGCCGAGTTACGCCGACGAGGACGTGGAGGCGTGGACCCCCGGCGCCGTCGGCGACCGGCAGATCACCGACAAGAACCTCCGCAAGCGTGTCCGCAATGCGCAGAAGGCCGTCGACGGCGCACGTCGCGCGGCGGAGGACCGATCGGACGAGACCGTAGACTGAACCAATGCGTCAGATCCCCGCGGCCCTCGCCGTGCTCGGCCTCTCCGCCCTCGCTCTCACCGCCTGTTCCGCAGCCCCTGGCGACCCCGCCGACTGCGACCGCGCGGCATCCGAGTCGACGGCGCTCGACCTCATCGACGTCACCGGCGAGCAGGGCCAGCCCAGGGCCCGCACCAGCGCACCGGTCCACGTGACCGAGACCGCATTCACCGACCTGACCGTCGGCGCGGGAGCGGCCGTCACCACCCGCGCGCAGGACATCGTCTTCACCACGACCGTGCTCAACGGCACGACCGGCCAGACCCTGCTCTCGTCGGGGACGACCGTCCAGCAGGTCGAGCAGTGGGCCACCTTCTCCGAGGGCATCGCCACCATGCTCGAGTGCGCGACCGAGGGCTCGCGCATCGTCGGCGCGATCGCTCCCGACGACCTCTCGGATCAGGCCATCGCCAACATGGGGCTCTCCGAGGGTGACAGCGCCATCTTCGTGATCGACCTCGACAAGGTTTACCTGCCCGCCGCCGACGGTGCACCGCAGTACGTCGACGGCAGCGGCATCCCGACCGTGGTGCTCGCTCCCGACGGTCGTCCCGGCATCACCGTGCCCGACGCCGAGGCGCCCACGGACCTCGTCCTGAAGACCCTGAAGAAGGGCGACGGCGAAGAGGTCGACGGCGACGCCACGGTGCGCGTGCACTACACGGGCGTGCTCTGGGAGACCGGAGAGGTGTTCGATTCTTCGTGGGAGAAGGGCACGACCGCCGCGTTCGGTCTCGACGGTGTCGTCCCCGGCTTCGCCGAGGCGATCGAGGGCCAGACCGTCGGCTCGCAGGTGCTCGCGGTCATCCCGCCCGAGCTCGGCTACGGCGACGCCGGTCAGGGCACCATCCCCGGGGGAGCGACGCTCGTGTTCGTGGTCGACATCCTCGGCATCGACGAGGACGCCCCCGCCGCGCAGTGACGCCCGTCGCGTGACGCGGAGCGGCGGAGCGCAGGACACGGCACGGTGACCGGCCGCCCGCGGAAGCCCGCGCCTAGGATGGTCGTGTGAACGCCGAGTCTGCCCGCAGCGCACCCGAGGAGCGCCTGGTCAACCTCGTCGTCGCGCTCCTCGCCACCGAGCAGGGGCTCACGAAGGACACGATCCTCGGCTCGGTCTCGGGCTATCGCGAGCAGATGGATGCCGGTGCCTCGAAGGACGCACTCGAGAAGATGTTCGAGCGCGACAAGGAGAACCTCCGCGGGCTCGGCGTGCCGATCGAGACGATCGGCGACTTCACCGATCCCGACGACCTCCGCGAGGCGCGGTACCGCGTTCCGACGGCGGAGTACGCGCTTCCCGCGGACATCGGGTTCAGTCCCGCCGAGATCGCCGTCCTGAACCTCGCCAGCGGCGTGTGGGGCGAGACCAGCATGTCGGCGCAGGCGCGCAGCGGCCTCCGCAAGATCCGAGCGCTCGGCATCGACGTCGACGCGCCCATCATCGGGTACGCGCCCCGCATCAGCCTCCGCGAGCCCTCCTTCGCCCCGTTGCAGCGCGCGATCGAGCAGGCCCGCGTCGTCGAGTTCGACTACATCAGGGGCGGTTCCGCCACGGCGCACCGCCGCCGCGTGCAGCCTCTCGCGCTCCTGGAGTACGAGGGCAGGTGGCACGTCTACGGCATCGACGAGTCGATGCAGGCCGAGCGCACCTTCCTCCTCACCCGGATCAGCTCCGACGTCACCCTGACCCGGGCCTCCTTCGACCCGGCGCTGCGC
The DNA here is from genome assembly GCF_043427715.1 of Microbacterium sp. Classification (GTDB taxonomy): domain Bacteria; phylum Actinomycetota; class Actinomycetes; order Actinomycetales; family Microbacteriaceae; genus Microbacterium. The sequence continues at coordinate 31,131 of NZ_JBHWTD010000024.1, forward strand.
GAAGGCGCCGGGGAGAAGGCCCTCGCAGGGCTCGCCGCCCTCGCCCAGCGCCAGCGGGCGCTGCTGGAGGTCGAGCCCGGCACCGAGGCGGCGCTGCGGCTGCTGCGTCGCGGCATCCCGGCCGAGCAGGGACTGCACGTGCCGTATGTCGACGCGCACATCTTCGCCGACGAGCTCGCCTCGTACGGACCGGAAGTGCGCGTGGTCGCACCCGCCGATCTGCGTGCCCTCGTCATCGACCGCCTCGAGCGCACCCGCGCCCTTCACGCCGCGGAGGAGGTGGCATGAGAGCCAAGCCGATGGTCGCGACCGACCGCGCCTCGCTCATGCTGCAGCTCGTGCCGTATCTCATCAGTCGCGGCGAGGTGTCCGTCGACGAGGCCGCGGAGGAGTTCGAGGTCACGCCCGATCAGATGCGCGCGATGGTCGAGAAGCTCACCGTCATCGGCCTCCCCGGTGAGGGCGGCTTCTGGCAGATGGCGAACGACCTGTTCGACATCGACTGGGACCTCCTCGACGAGCAGGACCGCATCGTCATCACGAACGCCGTCGGGCTCGAGCGGACGCCGCGCCTGACCGCGCGTGAGGCTGCCGCCCTGCTGGCGGGCCTGCAGATGGCGGCGAGTCTCCCCGGCGTCGGGGACAGCGGCGTCGTGCAGGGCCTGCTCGCCAAGCTCGCCCGGGGTGCCTCCAGCGCGCCCGCCGACGTCATCGTCGCACCCACCGCGGTCGACGAGGTGCGCACGACCGTCGCCGAGGCGATCCGGGCAGGCGTCGCGGTGTCGTTCACGTACAAAGCGCCGGACGCCGCGCCCACCACTCGCACCGTCGACCCGGTGAAGGTCCACATCGCCGACGGTCAGTGGTACCTGCAGGGCTGGTGCCATCTGCGTGAAGCGGTGCGCACCTTCCACCTCGACCGGGTTTCCGAACTCGCCCTCACCGGCATCCCGATCAGCCACGGCACCGACCCCGTCCCCGGGCTGTTCACACCCGGTGACACGGATGCCGTGGTCTCGGTGCGCTGCCGGCCCGACGTCCTGCCGCTGCTCGGCGAGTACGTCGACCGGTCGTCCGTCCGCGGAGACGGGGAGTTCCGCGAGGCGGCACTGCGGGTCGCGGATGAGCGCAGCATCAAGCGCGTCGCGGCGCGCCTGGGCGGGGACGTGGAGATCGTGGCGCCCGTGCAGGCGCGCGTCTCGGCAGCGGCGTGGGCCGATGCCGGGCTTGCGCAGTACCGGTGATCCCCGGATCTGAGCCCCCGGTTAGACTGAGGTGACATCGACCCCGAGGAGGCTCCCATGGGCGGCTTGCAAGGCTGGCATCTGATCATCGTCCTGCTGGTGATCCTGCTGTTGTTCGGGGCTGCCAAGCTTCCGGCGCTCGCGAAGAGCCTCGGCCAGTCCGCCCGTGTGTTCAAGGGTGAAATGAAGGCGATGAAGGAAGAGGACGCGCCGGCGACTCCCGAGACGTCCACGCCCCCCACCTCGACGTCCTCGTCGGTGCCGCCGTACCCGCCGCCCGTTCAGGGCACCGGTGGGCCGCAGACGCCCGGCGCCTGACACCCGCAGTGGCGCGCACGCGTCGCAGCGTCGATCCTGACGCGCCCTACCGCGACAAGCGCATGTCCCTCGCGGATCACCTCCGCGAGTTCCGGAAGCGACTGCTGATCGCCGTTGCCGCGCTCGTAGCGGGCATGGTGATCTCGTTCTTCCTCACCGACGGCATCATCTGGGCCATCACCGAGCCGATCCGCGTGGTCGCGGAGCGACGTGGCGACGGCGCGGAGGTGGTGTTGATGTTCGACACGGTCACCTCCGCATTCGACCTGCGCCTGCGCATCGCGTTCGCCGTCGGCATCCTGCTGTCCGCGCCGGTCTGGCTCTGGCAGATCTGGGCATTCCTCATGCCCGGTCTCACCCGCAAAGAGGTCACCTACACGATCGCGTTCGTCTCGGCGGCCGTGCCGCTCTTCTTCGCGGGAGCGTTCTTCGGCTGGCTCGTGTTGCCGCATCTGGTCGACCTCATGGCCGGGTTCACCCCGAACCAGGCGGCCAATTTCTACCAGGCGAAGTACTACTACGACTTCGTCTTCAAGCTGCTCCTCGTGGTCGGCGTCTCGTTCGTCACCCCGGTCTTCCTCGTGGCCCTCAACCTCGCGGGGGTCATGACCGGGAAGGAGATCATGAAGGGGTGGCGCGTCGCGATCGTCATCGCGACGACCTTCGCGGGCTTCGCGACTCCGGCCGCCGACATCATCAGCATGCTCGTGCTCGCCGCCATCCTCACCGTCCTCTTCTTCGCCGCTGCCGGCCTGTCGATGCTCTTCGATCGTCGCCGCAGCAAGCGCGAGACCGAGCTGCTCGGATCGGCCGCGTGAGCGACCCGGCGTCCCGCTACGCCCAGGCGCAGGCACAGCGATCCCACCCGAGATCGGCCGCGTTCGCCGCCGCGCAGTCCTTCGACCTCGACCCGTTCCAGATCGCCGGATGCCACGCGCTCGAAGACGGACGGAGTGTGCTCGTCGCCGCCCCCACCGGGGCCGGCAAAACCATCGTGGGGGAGTTCGCCATCCACCTGGCGATGGGGGAGCCCGGCGAGAAGGCGTTCTACACGACGCCGATGAAGGCCTTGTCGAACCAGAAGTTCCGCGAGCTGCAGCAGGTCTACGGCGACGAGAACGTCGGACTGCTCACCGGCGACACCAACATCAACGGCAACGCGCGGGTGGTCGTGATGACCACCGAGGTGCTCCGCAACATGATCTACGCCGACTCCCCGGCGCTGCGCGGGCTGCGGTACGTCGTGATGGATGAAGTCCACTACCTCGCCGACCGCTTCCGCGGAGCGGTGTGGGAAGAGGTCATCATCCACCTGCCGTCCTCCGTGCGGCTGGTCTCGCTGTCGGCGACCGTGTCGAACGCGGAGGAGTTCGGTGACTGGCTCGACACCGTGCGCGGCGACACCGCCGTCATCGTCTCCGAGATCCGCCCGGTGCCCCTCGAGCAGCATGTGCTCGTCCGGGGCGACCTGCTGCCGCTGTTCGACGACCGCGCCGGCATCGCGACCGCGCAGGTGAATCAGGAGCTCACCCGCATCCGCTCGCCCAAGGGCGCGACGTTCGAGAGCAACCGCCGAGCGTCGGAGTACCGCGGCCGCAACGACCGTGAGGCGCGCCGCCCGCACCGTGGCGGTCACCGGCCCGTGCGCCCCTCCAACGCGCAGCGCATCGAACGGATCGATCGACCGCAGGTGGTCGAGCTGCTCGGCCGGGCGAACCTCCTTCCGGCGATCTTCTTCATCTTCAGCCGCGCGGGCTGCGACGCCGCGGTGCAGCAGGTGCGGCGTTCGGGCGTGCGGCTCACCTCGACGCAGGAGCGCGACGAGATCCGTCGGATCATCGACGACCGTATGCGGCCGCTCCAGGATGAGGACCTCGGCGTGCTCGGATACTGGGAGTGGCGCGACAACCTCGAGCGCGGCGTCGCCTCCCACCACGCGGGGCTCCTGCCCGCGTTCAAGGAGGTCGTCGAGGAGCTCTTCCAGCGCAAGCTCGTGAAGGTCGTCTTCGCCACCGAGACGCTCGCCCTGGGCATCAACATGCCGGCGCGCACGGTGGTACTCGAGAAGCTCGAGAAGTTCAACGGCGAAGCGCGCGTGGCGATCACCTCGGGGGAGTACACGCAGCTGACCGGTCGGGCCGGCCGCCGCGGCATCGACGTCGAAGGCCACGCCGTCGTGCAGTGGACCGAGGGCCTCGACCCGCAGGCTGTCGCCGCTCTCGCCTCGCGTCGCACCTACCCGCTGAACTCGAGCTTCCGCCCGACCTACAACATGGCCGTCAATCTCATCGACCAGTTCGGCCGCGAGCGCGCCCGTGAGGTGCTGGAGTCCTCCTTCGCGCAGTTCCAGGCCGACCGCGCCGTCGTGGGCATCGCGCGTCAGGTGAAAGATGCCGAGGAGTCGCTCGCCGGCTACGAGAAGTCGATGACCTGCGACCGAGGCGACTTCACGCAGTACTCCGGGCTGCGGCGCGAGCTGAGCGCCCTCGAGAAGCTGAACCGGGCCGACAAGACGGCGCCCGCGCTGATCCGCCAGCAGCGCCAGAACGAGATCCAGTCCGTGCGGCGCCGAATGCAGCGGCATCCGTGTCACACCTGCCCCGATCGGGAGGCGCACGCACGCTGGGCGGAGCGCTACTGGAAGCTGCGGCGGCGCACCGACAAGATGCGCCGCGACATCGAGACCCGTACCGGCACCGTCGCGCGGATCTTCGACCGCATCGTCGACGTGCTCAGTGAGCTGGATTACGTCACCTTCGACGACCAGGGCGCTGCGTCGCTGACGGATGCCGGTCGCACGATGCGCCGGATCTACGGCGAACGCGATCTGCTGGTCGCCGAGTCGCTGCGGCGCGGGCTGTGGAACGACCTCGATCCGGCGTCGCTCGCCGCGCTCGCGTGCTGCCTCGTCTACGAGCCGCGACGGGAGGAGTCGGCGGAGTACGGCCTGCCGCGTGGCGCCTTCCGCGAGGCGCTGGCACGCACCCAGGAGCTCTGGGCCGAGCTCGACGATCTCGAGCAGGATCACCGCCTGCCGGGCAGCGAGCCGATCGCCACGGGACTCGCGCGCGCGATGAACTCGTGGGCTCGGGGCGGGAGCCTCGATCGGGTGCTCGACGAGGCGGACATGGCCGCCGGCGATTTCGTCCGCTGGACGAAGCAGACGATCGACCTGCTCGATCAGCTGTCGATCGTCGCCGACATCGCCGTCGCCGGCACGGCGCGCAAAGCACTCGACGCGGTCCGCCGCGGCATCGTCGCCTACAGCTCCGTCTGACTCGTCGCCCCCTGGCACCCGCCGCGCCCGGCGCTCGCCCCAGCCCGGGCGTCCGGCGGGGGGATGCGCGGGCCGGCGATGACGACGTCCCGGGAGGGGGAGGCGGGCCGAACGTCGGTCAGTGGAGGGGATGACGGGAATCGAACCCGCGTAATCAGTTTGGAAGACTGAGGCTCTACCATTGAGCTACATCCCCGAGCCGCTGGAAAACAGCGACTCGACGAGTGTACCGGACGTGGTCGGCTAGACTGACCAACGGCCGTTTTTCGGCGCTCGCCCGCGTGCGCGCCCGGGGCGTAGCTCAGCTTGGTAGAGCGCCCGCTTTGGGAGCGGGAGGCCGCAGGTTCAAATCCTGTCGCCCCGACATAACGGCCCCACGAACCCAGACCCCAAACAGACGCGCGCCTGCGCGGCTGGCGAAGGAGAACGACAGGCATGGTCACCAGCACCGTCGAGCAGCTGAACCCGACTCGGGTGAAGCTCCACATCTCGGTCACCCCCGAGGAGCTCAAGCCCAGCATCGCGCACGCCTACGAGCACATCGCTCAGGACGTGCAGATCCCCGGCTTCCGCAAGGGCAAGGTCCCCGCACCCATCATCGACCAGCGCATCGGTCGCGAGGCCGTCCTCGAGCACGCCGTCAGCGAGGGTCTCGACCAGTTCTACCGTGAGGCCGTCACCGCGAACGAGGTCCGCATCGTCGGCCGCCCGTCCGCCGAGATCGTCGAGTGGCCGAGCACGAAGGACTTCTCCGGCGACCTCAAGGTCGAGGTCGAGGTCGACGTCCGTCCCGAGTTCGAGCTGCCCTCCTACGACGACATCACCGTCGAGGTCGACGCCGTCGAGACCGACGAGGCCGCGATCGACGCCGAGCTCGACAAGCTCCGCAGCCGCTTCGGCACCCTCGTGACCGTCGACCGCCCCGCGAAGGCCGGTGACTTCGTCGAGCTCGACCTGGTCGCCACGATCGACGGCACCGAGATCGACCGCGCCGAGGGCGTCTCCTACGAGGTCGGCTCGGGCGAGCTGCTCGAGGGCATCGACGAGGCGATCGACTCGCTGACCGCCGGTGAGGACACCACCTTCCGCTCGAAGCTGGTCGGCGGCGACCACGCCGGCGAAGAGGCTGAGGTCTCCGTCTCGGTCAAGGCCGTCAAGGAGCGCGAGCTGCCCGAGGCCGACGATGACTTCGCGCAGGTCGCGAGCGAGTTCGACACGATCGCCGAGCTCCGCGAGAGCCTCGTCGAGCGCGTCTCGCAGCAGTCCGTCTTCACGCAGGGCTCCGCCGCGCGCGACAAGCTCATCGAGATCCTCATCGAGCGCTCGGACATCCCCGTCCCCACCAAGCTCGTCGAGGACGAGGTGCACGCTCACCTCGAGGGCGAGGGTCGCCTGGAGGATGACGTCCACCGCGCCGAGGTCACCGAGGCGAGCGAGAAGCAGTTCCGCACGCAGATGGTTCTCGACAAGGTCGCTGAGAAGCACCAGGTGCAGGTCTCCCAGGAGGAGCTCACGCAGTACCTCATCCAGTCCTCGCAGCAGTACGGCATGTCCCCGCAGGACTTCGTCGACGCGCTCCAGGAGGGCAACCAGCTTCCCCTCATGGTCGGCGAGGTCGCCCGCAACAAGGCTGTCGCCGTCGCGCTGGGCAAGGTCAAGGTCGTCGACACCAACGGCAAGACGGTCGACCTGACCGGTTTCGTCGCCGAGGAGGACGAGGCCGAGGCTGAGGCTGAGGAGGCTCCCGCCGAGGAGAAGCCTGCCAAGAAGGCTCCGGCCAAGAAGCCTGCCGCGAAGAAGGCCGACGCCGACGCGGATGCCGCGGCGGACGAGAAGCCCGCGAAGAAGGCTCCGGCCAAGAAGGCGCCTGCCAAGAAGGCCGCCGACGCCGACGCCCCCGCGGAGAAGAAGGCTCCGGCCAAGCGCGCCACCAAGAAGGCCGCTGACAGCGAGTGATCTGACGTCGTCCGAGGGCGGTGGGAGCCGGAAGGCCCCGCCGCCCTCGGTCGTTTCCGGGCAGCGGATGCCGCGGGCGGTATGCCCACGGCGAACACGGGCGAGACGCCGAATCCGCGCCACTAGATTCGAAACACGAACACGAATCCAGGAGAACATCCATGGCTGAACCCCTCATGGCGACCAGTGTCTTCGACCGGTTGCTGAAAGACCGCATCATCTGGCTCGGTTCGGAGGTGCGCGACGAGAACGCGAACGAGATCTGCGCCAAGATCCTGCTGCTCGCCGCGGAGGATTCCGAGAAGGACATCTACCTCTACATCAACTCGCCCGGTGGCTCCATCACCGCCGGTATGGCGATCTACGACACGATGCAGTTCGTCCCGAACGACATCGTCACCGTCGGCATCGGCATGGCGGCATCCATGGGTCAGCTGCTACTGACCAGCGGCACCAAGGGCAAGCGCTACATCACCCCCAACGCCCGTGTGCTGCTGCACCAGCCCCACGGTGGCTTCGGCGGCACCTCGAGCGACATCCAGACGCAGGCGCAGCTCATCATCAGCATGAAGAACCGCCTCGCCGAGATCACCGCGGCGCAGACCGGCAAGTCCGTCGAGCAGATCAACGCCGACGGCGACCGTGACCGGTGGTTCACTGCTGAGGAAGCCCTCGAATACGGGTTCGTCGACCACATCCGCGAGCACGCCGCCGACGTGGCCGGCGGCGGCGGGACCGAGAACTGAAGCGACCGGAGGACACCGACAGCATGAACACCCCCACCTTCGGCCGCCCGCAGGGCATCGCGATGCCCTCGAGCCGGTACATCCTGCCCCAGTTCGAAGAGCGCACCGCCTACGGCTACAAGCGCCAGGACCCCTACAACAAGCTGTTCGAGGACCGTGTCATCTTCCTCGGTGTGCAGGTGGACGACGCGTCGGCCGACGACGTCATGGCCCAGCTGCTCGTCCTCGAGTCGATGGACCCCGACCGCGACATCATCATGTACATCAACTCGCCCGGCGGCTCGTTCACGGCCATGACGGCGATCTACGACACGATGCAGTACATCTCGCCCCAGGTCTCCACGGTCGTCCTCGGCCAGGCTGCGTCCGCGGCATCCGTGCTGCTTGCCGCCGGCGCCACCGGCAAGCGTCTGGCGCTGCCCAACGCGCGCATCCTGATGCACCAGCCCGCCGTCGGCGAAGCCGGTCACGGGCAGGCGTCGGACATCGAGATCCAGGCCGCGGAGATCCTCCGCATGCGCACGTGGCTCGAAGACACGATGGCCCGCCACACCAACCGCGACGCGGCACAGGTGCACAAGGACATCGACCGCGACAAGATCCTCTCCGCGCAGGAGGCGCTCGAGTACGGCATCGTCGACCAGGTGCTGACCTCGCGCAAGCGTCTGCCGGCCGCGATCACCTCCTGATCGCACCGCGCCGGACGATGCCCCGCCGATCCGTCGGCGGGGCGTCGTCGCATCTGGCGCTCATCCACACTCGCGTCGCAATCCCCTCCGTGTCGGGATCTGCGATTAGGCTCATCACCAGCACCTGGAAACCTGAGGGGGAGCGGACATGGCACGAATCGGTGAGAGCGCCGACCTGTTCAAGTGCTCCTTCTGCGGAAAGAGCCAGAAGCAGGTGCAGCAGCTCATCGCGGGCCCCGGCGTCTACATCTGCGACGAATGCGTCGAGCTCTGCAACGAGATCATCGAAGAGCGTATGGCGGAGTCGGGAGGCGGCGAGGTCAGCGACTTCGACCTCCCGAAGCCGCGTGAGATCTTCAGCTTCCTCGAGGAGTATGTCGTCGGGCAGGAGCCGGCCAAGCGGGCCCTCGCCGTCGCCGTCTACAACCACTACAAGCGCGTCCGTGCCCGCGGCACCCTGCAGCCCGCCGAGCAGCGCGCCGACGAGGTCGAGATCGCGAAGAGCAACATCCTGCTCCTCGGTCCCACCGGCTGCGGCAAGACCTACCTCGCGCAGACGCTCGCCAAGCGCCTCAACGTCCCGTTCGCGGTGGCGGATGCCACGGCCCTCACCGAGGCCGGCTACGTCGGCGAGGACGTCGAGAACATCCTCCTGAAGCTCCTTCAGGCCGCTGACTTCGACGTCAAGCGTGCCGAGACCGGCATCATCTACATCGACGAGGTCGACAAGATCGCCCGCAAGGCGGAGAACCCGTCGATCACCCGTGACGTGTCGGGCGAGGGTGTGCAGCAGGCGCTTCTGAAGATCCTCGAGGGCACGGTCGCATCCGTCCCTCCGCAGGGGGGACGCAAGCACCCGCACCAGGAGTTCATCCAGATCGACACGACGAACGTGCTGTTCATCGTCGCCGGCGCCTTCGCCGGGCTGGAGGACATCATCTCCTCGCGCGTCGGCAAGCACGGCGTCGGATTCGGCGCGCCGCTGCAGGACAAAGAGCAGGAGCTCGACGTCTTCCGCGATGTGCTCCCCGAAGACCTCCACAAGTTCGGGCTCATCCCGGAGTTCATCGGCCGTCTCCCGGTCGTCACGACCGTCTCCCCGCTCGACCAGGACGCGCTCATCGAGATCCTGACGGGTCCGAAGAACGCTTTCGTGAAGCAGTATCAGCGGATGTTCCAGCTCGACGGCGTCGAGCTGGAGTTCGAGGAGGAGGCGCTGCGCGCCATCGCCGACCTCGCCGTGGCGCGCAAGACGGGCGCCCGTGGTCTGCGCGCGATCCTCGAAGACGTGCTGGGCCCGATCATGTTCGAGATCCCGTCGGCCGAGGACGTCGACAAGGTCATCGTGACGCGGGCCTCGGTCACCGAGGGCGCGCCTCCCACGCTCGTGCTGCGTCAGAAGCGCAAGAGCGCGTGACCCTTCGCCGCGGCTGACCCTCCGCGAGGCCCCGCCGCGCGTCAGGCGGAGCGGACCGGCAGGATGAGGTCTGTGCGAAGCTGGTCGGTCGCCGTCGTCGACGGGTCGCTCACGTACGCCTCGATGAACACGCCTTTCGGCTGGCCGTCGGCTGCCGCCACGAGACGTCCCCACGCATCGCCGAGCCCGTCATAGGAGCCGAGGTGCGAGGTCACCATCGCGTTCCCGGCGGGCAGTGCGGAGGCGTGGATCGCACCGGCGGGCGTCTCGATGTCGCGCGTCGGGGCACCGGCGGTGGGGAACCCGATCTCGACGTCGAAGACGCCCGAGGGGTCGCCGTGGTAGATCGCAAACGCCGGACCCACCGGCGTGACCAGTCCCGCGCCGACGGCCGTTCCCAGCGCCGTGAAGGATCGGTCGAAGAGGGTGCGCAGATCGTCCAGACGGATCCCGTTGTGGCGGATCACCGTCATCAGCGCAGCCTCCAGGAAGAGGAGCTGTGCGCCGTCATAGGGGGTCGGTGCGAGCGGAGGAATGGAGTCTGCCATGGGCTGATCCTGGCACGGTCGCCCGGGGCGCGACAGGGGGTCGCCGGCCAGGTCGTGGATCAGGCGACGAGGATGTTCAGACTCAGGATGCCAGGCCGCGACGCTCCAGGAGGGGCTCGATCCGGGCCTCGCGGCCCCGGAAGTCGCGGTACGCCTCCAGCGGGTCCATCGACCCGCCGACGCCCAGCAGGCGTCGGCGGAACCGCTCGCCGTTGGCGCGGGTGAGTCCGCCGTTCTCGGCGAACCATTCCACCGTGTCGGCGTCGAGGACCTCGCTCCAGATGTACGAGTAGTAGCCGGCGCTGTAGCCACCGGAGAACACGTGGGCGAAGTACGTGGAGGAGTAGCGGGGTGGGACGACGAGGTTGTCCAGCCCGATGTCGGTGAGTGCCGTCGCCTCGATGTGGGCCACGTCGAGGGTGGTGGAGGCCGTGTCGGCGTCCACGCTGTGCCAGGTCTGGTCGAGCCACGCGGCGGCGAGGTACTCGCTTGTCGCGAAGCCCTGGTTGAAGGCCTCCGACTCACGGAGCTTCTCGACCACCTCGGCGGGGAGCGGCTCGCCCGTCTCGACGTGTCGCGCGTACTCCGCCAGCACCTCCGGCCAGAAGATCCACATCTCGTTGACCTGACTCGGGAACTCGACGAAGTCGCGGAAGACGGCGGTGCCGGCGAAGTGCGGGTACGTCACATGCGCGAAGAGCCCGTGAAGGGCATGACCGAACTCGTGGAAGAGGGTGGTCACCTCGTCGAGGGTGAGCAGGGTCGGCGCACCCGGGGCGGGCTTGGGGACGTTGAGATTGTTGACGACGATGGGAGCTGTGCCGCGGAGCTCGGACTGCGAGACGATCGAGTTCATCCACGCGCCGCCCCGCTTGGTGTCGCGGGTGTACAGGTCGAGGATGAACAGCCCCAGCGCCGAACCGTCCTCCTCCGACACCTCGAAGACGCGCGCGTCGGGGTGGTAGGCCTGCAGGTCGGTGCGCTCGGCGAAGGTGATGCCGTACAGCGCGGATGCCGCGCGGAAGACGCCGTCGACGAGCACGCGCTCCGCCTCGAACCAGGGCCGGAGCGCGGTGCGGTCGAGGTCGTAGCGGGCGGCGCGGACCTTCTCGGTGTAGAACGCCCAGTCGTGGGCCTCGATCGTGAACGGTGCATCTTCTGCATCGACGATCGCCTGGAGCGCCTCCTGCTCGCGACGTGCGTTGGCCGCTGCGGGAGCGGCGAGTCGGCGCAGGAGCGCGTGTACGGCCTCCGGGGAGCCTGCGGTCTGGTCGGCGGTGATGTAGGAGGCGTGCGAGTCGAAGCCGAGGAGCTCCGCGCGCTCGGCGCGGAGGCGCACGATCTCGGTCAGCACTTCGCGGTTGTCGTGCGCGTTTCCGCGGCTCGCACGGGAGCGCGAGGCGTCGAGCAGACGTCGCCGGCTCTCGCGCGACGTCAGGGTGGAGAGGTAGGGGTGGCCGGTGAAGAGGGTCAGGGTGACCACGTACTTCCCGGGGAGGCCGCGGTCGGCGGCGTTCTGCGCGGCGGCCGACAGTTCGCCGTCGGTGAGGCCGTCGAGCTCATCGGCGTCGTCGAACACAGCGGCGAGGTCGTTCGTGTCGGCGAGGAGATTCTTCTCGAACGTGTTCGAGAGCACGGATAGGCGCTGATTGATTTCGGTGAGCACGGACTTCGCACCGTCGTCGAGTGCGGCGCCGGCGCTCGTCATCTCGCGGTACCGGCGTTCGACGAGGTAGCGCTCCTCGGCTCCGAGGTCCAGCGAGTCGAGCTGCTCATAGACGGCCCGGACGCGCGCGTACAGCGCGGCATCGAGCTGGACGGCGTCGTCGTGCGCTGACATCAGCGGCGCGAGGGCGGCGTCGATCTCCTGGATCTCGGGCGTCGCGTGGGCGGAGGAGACGGTGTAGAAGGTCCGAGCCACCCGACCCAGGAGGTCGCCGGCCGCTTCGAGCCGTTCGAGGGTGTTCGCGAACGTGGGTGCCTCGCTCTGCGCGGTGATCGCGTCGATCTCGGCCCGGTGCTGCGCGAACGCGGCCTCGAACGCCGGGAGGTAGTGCTCTGCCCGGATGCCGGGGTAGTCGGGAAGACCGAAGGGGAGTGACGAGGGGGAGAGAAGCGGGTTGGAAGCGGCATCCGTCATTCCTTCAGCGTACGTGGCCGCGTCGGTCCCGATGCTCGCCGAGCTCGCGCTGCGATCGATTGCAAAGAAATAGTTGCAAAGAAGACAATGCAAAGATATCTTTGCATTATGTCTGACGCCGACTCCACCGCCGCCCGCCCCGAACGCGTTCTCGACGCCGGCGCGCTCAAGGCGCTCGCGCACCCCCTCCGGGTGCAGATGTACGACATCCTGTCGCAGTACGGCGCGCAGACAGCGAGCTCCCTGGCGGCGTTGACGGGAGAGTCGACCGGCTCGACGAGCTACCACCTGCGTGCGCTCGCGAAGCACGATCTGATCCGCGAGGTGGAGGGGCGGGGGTCGGCCCGTGAGCGGTGGTGGGAGCGGGAGAAGGGCTCCGTGTCCTTCACGAACCCCGAGGCCATGAAGACGCCGTCGGGCAGGGCGGCGACCCAGGTCGTCATGACCGAATTCCTCAACCGACGCCACCAGCAGCTGCTGCGCTTCGTCGGGGACAGCATCCGCACACCGGCCGAGATCGATGACATGACCGCGCTCATCTCGACCGCCAACCTCCGCCTGACACCTGACCAAGCGAAGGAGCTCAACGAGCGCTTCTCGGCGCTCATCGATGAAGCGAGCGACCGCTACCGCGGACAGGACGAGGCAGGCACACAGCCCTACACCGTCCGCGTGGACGTCTTCGCGCTCCCCGAAGGAGGCAACTGACATGACCACTCTCACCCTCGTGCGCCCCGTGGCGGCGGCGACGCCGACCTCCCTCGACCGCGCGCTCCTCGTCGTCAGCCACACGCTGCAGGACGCCGTCACCCGGCGCATGTCACGGCGGGCCGCATCTGCACCGCTCCGCCTCGCGCACGACGAGGCGATCGAGCGTCGGCGGGACGGCGCCGCGGTCTTGCACACCGGGATCCTGCCGCGGTGACCGTGGTCCGGCCGCGGCCTCCGGTGAAGCCGGGGTTGGGCCCGGCCTTCGGCCGCCTGTGGACCGCCGCCGCGTTCAGCAATCTCGCCGACGGTCTCGGGCGCACCGCGGTGCCGCTCATCGCGACCACGCTCACGCGTGACCCTCTGATGATCTCGATCCTCGCGGCCCTCGCGTTCGTGCCGTGGTTCGTCTTCGCGATCCCGGCCGGGATGCTCGTCGACCGATTCGACCGTCGCATCCTCATGGCGGTCGCGAACACCGTCCGCGCCGCCGCGGCGCTCGGCCTCGCGGTGCTCACCGTCACGGGTGCCCTCGACATCTGGTGGCTGTTCGCCGGCACGCTCGTGTTCGGGTTCGGCGAGACGGTGTTCGACAACGCGACGAACGCGGTGATCCCCGCGGTCGTGCGCGACGAGCACCTCGAACGCGCGAACGGTCGGATCCAGGCCGCGCAGATCACGATCGACAGCTTCATCGCGCAGCCCATCGCGGGCGTGCTCTTCGCGGTGTCGCTGGCCCTGCCGCTCTGGGTCGGGTCGGTCGGCTATCTCGTCCCGATCGTCCTTGCGGTCCTGCTTCCGCTGTCAGCCGCGCGGCCGCTTCGCACCTCAGCATCGAAACCTGATGCCGCGCCGCGCGTGCCGGCATCGGAGGCGCTCCGCTTCCTCTGGACCCACCGTTACCTGCGCGCACTGGTGCTGTTCACGTCCCTCATGGGCTGCGCCTTCTCGTTCGCCCAGGCGCCGACGATCCTCTACTTCCTCGATGAGCACGATGTTGCGCCGGCGGCGATCGGATTCGTGACCGCAGGCATCGGTCTCGGGGCGCTGGCGGGTTCGCTCGTCGCCGCGCCCGTCGTGGCTCGGTTCGGACGCGGCGGCGTGATGTGGGCGGCGAACCTGCTGGCGGCGCTCGCGCTCGTGGCCGTGGGCATCGCGGCCGAGGTCGTCACGGCGGTCGTCGCCTACGCGGCGATGGCGTTCGCGATCTCGACCTGGAACGTCCCGTGGGCGGCGCTGCGCCAGCGGCTCATCCCGCCCGTGCTGTTCGGACGGACGCTGGGCGTCATCCGCATGATCACGTGGGGCATGTTCCCGCTGGCGACCGTTCTCGGCGGGTGGGTCGCCCGGGGAGATCTCCGGCTTCCCTATCTGCTCGCCGGCGGCCTCTGCCTCGTCGCCACCCTCGTGTGCACCAAGCTCCTGCTCGAGGCGTCCCGGCAGGGGCTCAGCCCCGCCGACGCCTGAGCGGGGTCAGTCCTCGAGCGCGTCGACGTGGCCGACGACGACCTGGCCGTCGCGATCCTGTCGGACGACGGCACCCGTCTCCAGCTCGGCGACGGGGCGGCCCTCCAGCCAGGTGAGCGTCCAGCGGGGCTTCGGCTGCACGCCCGACTGCGTCACCGTGGCATCCACCACCGCAATCTGCTCGTGCAGCAGAGCCGGGACGGATGCCGGCGGCTCCGCCCCGCTGTCCCAGCGGGTACCCATTCGCATCATGCCTCCTGAGGGGCGAGTTCGATGTCGGTGACGGCGATGGCGTCGGCGTCGGCGTAGCTGACGGCGGCGATGCGACCGACCGCGGCGAGGTCGCCCTCGGCGGAGCGGATCGCGTCGAGCGCGGCGGCGGGGCCTGCGACGGTGAGCGAAGCGACCGGCGTCTTCTGCGAGGCCTTCGCCTCAGTCTTCGCGCGGCGCACGCCGATCAGAGCCTCACCGACCGCGCGGAGCACCGCCGGGTCGCCATCGATCTCGAGCGGGGTCGGCCAGGCGGCGGTGTGGACCGAGCCCTCCTCGAACCACGACCACGATTCCTCCGCGGCGAAGGAGAGCACCGGAGCCAGCAGACGCAGCAGGGTCGACAGCGCGAGGCGCAGGGCGAGGGCCGCCGAGGCCTGACCGGCGTCGGCCTGGTTGTAGGCGCGCTCCTTCACGAGTTCGAGGTAGTCGTCGCAGAAGGTCCAGAAGAACGCCTCCGTGATCTCGAGTGCGCGCGCGTGGTCGAAGGCGTCGAAGGCCTTCGTCGCGTCGCGGACGACCTGATCCAGCGTCGCCAGCATCGAGGCGTCGAGCGCGTGGGTGATGCGCGCGCCCTCCGGTACGGGGAACGACAGCACGAACTTCGCGGCGTTCAAAACCTTGATCGCCAGGCGACGGCCGATCTTCACCTGCGTAGGGTTCTGCGGGTCGAACGCGGCATCCGCGCCGAGGCGGCTGGAGGCCGCCCAGTAGCGGACTGCGTCGGTGCCGTGCGCGTCGAGGATGTCGGCCGGGGTGACCACGTTGCCCTTCGACTTCGACATCTTCTTGCGGTCGGGATCGACGATGAAGCCGGAGATGGCGGCATCCGTCCACGGCGCACGACCGTCTTCGAGGACCGAACGCACCATGGTCGAGAAGAGCCAGGTGCGGATGATGTCCTGCCCCTGCGGGCGCACGTCGAAGGGGGCGACGAGGTTCCAGAGCTCCTCGTCACGCTCCCACCCGCCGGCGAGCTGCGGCGTGAGCGACGAGGTCGCCCACGTGTCGAAGATGTCGCGCTCGGCGTCGAACCCGCCGGGCACGCCGCGCTGATCCTCGGTGTAGCCGTCGGGCACGTCGGTGGTCGGGTCGACGGGCAGGCGGGACACGTCGGGCGTCAGGACGAGGTCGTAGTCCCGTTCGCCGTTCTCGTCGAGGCCGTACCAGACCGGGATCGGCACACCGAAGAAGCGCTGCCGCGAGACGAGCCAGTCGCCGGTGAGGCCGTTCGTCCAGTTCTCGTACCGGACGCGCATGAAATCGGGGTGCCACCCCATGTCGCGGCCCATTTCGATGAGCTTGTCGCGCAGCTCCGCGTCGCGGGCGCCGTTGCGGAGGTACCACTGGCGGGTGGAGACGATCTCGAGGGGGCGGTCGCCCTTCTCGTAGAACTTCACGGGGTGGGTGAAGGGCTTCGAGACCTCGAGCAGCTCGCCGGACTCCTGGAGCAGCTCGACGATGCGCTTCTTGGCGCTGAACACCGTCTTGCCGGCAAGCTCGGCGTACGCCGCCTTCGCGGCATCCGTCACGAGCACATCGGGAGCCTCATCGATGATGCGGCCGTCGCGACCGAGGATCGTGCGGTTCGGCAGATCGAGCTCGCGCCACCAGATGATGTCGGTCACGTCGCCGAAGGTGCAGATCATCGCGATGCCGGTGCCCTTGTCCTTCACCGCGAGGGGGTGAGGGAGGACGGGGACCTCGACGTCGAACAGCGGCGTGCGGACGGTCTGACCGAAATACGGCTGATAGCGCTCGTCGTCGGGGTTGGCGACGAGGGCAACGCACGCCGCGAGCAGCTCGGGCCGGGTCGTCTCGATGTGGATGTCGCCGGAGCCGTCGGTCTTGTGGAACGCGATGCGGTGGTACGCGGCCTGCTGGTCGCGGTCTTCGAGCTCGGCCTGCGCGATGGCGGAGCGGAAGTCGATGTCCCAGAGCGTCGGCGCCATGGCCTGGTACGCCTCGCCGCGGTCGAGGTTGCGCAGGAACGCGAGCTGGCTCGTGCGGATCGTGTCATCCGAGATGGTGCGGTAGGTCTGCGTCCAGTCGACCGACAGGCCGAGCTTGCGGAAGAGGTCCTCGAACTGCTTCTCGTCCTCGATGGTGAGCTCTTCGCACAGCTCGATGAAGTTGCGGCGGCTGATCGGCACCTGGTCGGCGGGCTTCAGGCTCTTCGCGTCTCCGCGGAACGGCGGCGTGAAGTCGGGGTCGTAGGGGAGCGAGGTGTCGCAGCGCACGCCGTAGTAGTTCTGCACGCGGCGCTCGGTGGGCAGGCCGTTGTCATCCCAGCCCATCGGGTAGAACACCGTCTTGCCGCGCATGCGCTCGTAGCGCACCTTCACGTCGGTGTGCGTGTAGCTGAACACGTGCCCGATGTGCAGGGATCCGGATGCCGTGGGCGGTGGCGTATCGATCGAGAAGACGCCGGCGCGCCCGGAGGCCTTGGCCGCGTCGCGATCGAACAGGTACGTGCCGGCGGCGGACCACGCGGCATCCCACTTCTGCTCGAGGCCCTCCAGGGCGGGCTTGTCCGGGATCTGCGCGTTCGTCATGGTGCTCCTCGAGCGATATGTGCGGCACCGTGTGAGCGTGCCTGAGTGTGGATCGCCCTCAGTCTACCGGCGGTCGCCGCGCACCCACCCCGCACACGGGATGCCGCGGCTCGGTCAGAAGGCGACCTCGATCGTCGGGTTGTCGTCGATGATCGCGCGGACGGCGTCGCTCGTGAACGCGTCGACGAGCGCGGCGGTCGCGTCAGAGTCCGCCTCCTCACCCGGAACGACGACCTGCAGCGCGAAACGATCGTCGAGCTCGGTGAGGAGGCCGTCGTCCTGCGGCGTGAGACCGAGCGCGGAGATGTGGGACGGCCACTGGAAGACCAGGTCGGCCTCGTCGTAGGCGGTGTTGAGCTGCGCGATCTCGAGCTGGAGGAACTCGAAGTCGCGGGGGTTCTCGGCGATGTCGTCGACCGTCGCGGCGTAGGGGTCGACGCCGGATGCCAGCTCGATCACGCCCTCGTCGGCGAGGAGCTTCAGCGCGCGCCCGGTGTTGGACGCGTCGTTGGGGATCGCGACGACGGCGCCGTCGGGGAGGTCGTCGATGCAGTCGTACGCCTTGGAGTAGAACGCGATCGTGAAGTTGTACACGGACTGCACGGGGGTGAGGTCGGCGTCGTTCTTCGCGTTGAACTCCTCGAGGTACGGCACGTGCTGGGAGAAGTTCGCGTCGATGTCGCCCGCCGCGAGCATGTTGTTGATCGTGACGTAGTCGCTGACCTCCACGAGCTCGATCTCGTATCCGTCGGCGATCTCCTCGCCGGCTGCTTCGACGATGTCGGTCATGGGGGAGGTGACGGCCCCCACGCGCAGGGTGACGGTCTCCTCGCCCTCGCTCTGGCTGGCGGCGGGCGCGCACGCGGCGAGCGCGAACACGGAGAGCAGGCCGAGGGCGGCGGCGGAGAAGCGGGGGAGCGAACGGGTGGTCATGAGGTCTCCTTGAGGGTCACGGGGAAGGTCAGCGGTGATCGAGGCGCACCGAAAGGCGCTGCCCGAGGGATTGGATGATGAGCACGACCGCCAGGATCAGCAGGATCGTGAAGTACATGAGCGGGTAGTCGTACTCCTGGTACCCGTATCGGAGCGCGAAGTCTCCGACGCCGCCGCCCCCGACGACCCCGAGCACGGTCGAATACGACAGCAGGCTGATGCTCGCCGAGGTGAGGGCGTAGACCAGGCCCGGGACGGCTTCGGGCAGGAGGAAGCGGAACACCGTCTGCGGCACGGTCGCGCCGAGCGTGTCCGCCATACGCGGGATGCCGGGACTGATCTCCCGCAGGATCTGCTCGACCAGTCGGCCATAGATGGCGACGGCGACGACGCACAGCGAGAAGGTCGCTGCGGGCGTGCCGAAGGTGGTCCCGTAGATGGCGCGCGTCACCGGGATGAGGAACACGACCAGGAGGAGGAAGGGGAAGGACCGGACGACGTTGATGAAGAAGTTCGTCAGGGTCCACGCGACACGGTTCGGCGCGAGCCCGCCGGGACGGGTGAGATAGACGGCTGTCCCGAGCGGTGTCCCGAGGATCACGGCGGCGGTGAGGGAGACGACGAGCATGTATCCCGTCTCGCCGAGGGCCTCGAGCAGATCGTCGCCGCGCTCGCCGAGGCTGTCCTGCAGTGGGCCGAGGATGTCCGCGATCATGCGCGCAGTTCCCGTCGTGCGCGATCGAGGTACGACTCGGATCCGGCGGATGCCGCGGGGCTCACGGTCAGGATCTCCTGCAGGCGTCCGGACTCGAACAGGGCCACGCGGTCGCAGACCGCTCGGACCACGTCGAGATCGTGCGTGACGACGACCACGGTCGTGCCGAAGCGGTCGCGCGCGGAGCGCAGCAGGTCGAGCACTCCCGCCGCCGTCGTGGCATCCAGAGCCGACGTGGGCTCATCGCAGATGAGCAGACGGGGACGCGTGACGAGGGCGCGGGCGATGCCGACCCGTTGACGCTGTCCGCCGCTGAGCTGCGCGGGGAACGCGTCCGCACGCTCGATGAGTCCGACGAAACGCAGCACCTGGTCGACCAGCTCGCGGTCGGCGGAGCGCCGCGAGCGAGCGTTGGGGCGGAGGGCGAGGGCGGCGGCGACGTTCTGCCGAACAGTGCGGTTCGACAGCAGGTGGACCCCCTGGAAGACGACGCCGAGCTCGCGCCGCAGCGCGCGCAGTCCCCGCCGGTCGAGCGCGCCCACCCGGGAGCCGAGGACGTCGACCTGCCCGTCGGCGGCGCGCACCTCTCCGGTGAGTAGGCCCAGCACGGTGCTCTTGCCGGCGCCGCTCTCGCCGATGATCCCGAAGACCTCGCCGAGCTCGATCTCCAGGGTGACGTCATCGAGGGCCCGCACCCCGTTCGGATAGGTAACCCCGACGGAGGAGAGGACGACCGGTCGGGGG
The DNA here is from genome assembly GCF_043427715.1 of Microbacterium sp. Classification (GTDB taxonomy): domain Bacteria; phylum Actinomycetota; class Actinomycetes; order Actinomycetales; family Microbacteriaceae; genus Microbacterium. The sequence goes on from NZ_JBHWTD010000024.1 coordinate 50,858, forward strand.
TCGGAAGAGGGCACGACGAAACCTCACGGAGAGAATTGTTGGACGAAGTACAACTATAGTTCGGGGATGAGCACACGGTACCGCACGCAGGCGATCAACGATGACGGCGGAACGGGCATCAGTCGGGTGCCGGCAGGCCTCGAGGTCGCGGTCTCGAACCCGTTGAGCGCGGACGCCGACCTCACCCGCAGCAACCCCGAGCAGCTGCTCGCCCTGGCCTGGGCCACGTGTCTCAACGCCACCGCTCAGGCGATCGTGAAGGGCGCCCACCGCACTGCCGTGCGGGTCGAGGTGGAGCTGCAGGACTCCCTCTCGCGCGACGGGTACGAGTTCGCCGTGACCGCGTTCGTGTCCGCCGAGGGGAAGGATGCCGATGCGGTCGCCGCGCTCGCCGAGGCGGCGCACCAGCGCTGCCCCGTCTCCCGCCTGCTGGCCGGGTCCGAGACGGCGTGGGTCCGCACGGAGCCGTGGGCGGGAGCGGACGTCGCCTGAACCGGGATCGGGGGGACCCGGATCCGCCTCCGACGGGCGTCAGTCCTGGACGTCGATGCCCACGGCGATCGCGAGCGCACGCGCGTGCGCGGCGACCTGCGCGTCGGTGAGGGTCGCGCCCCGGAGCGCGCGGATGTCCGTGAAGCTCAGGGCGTCGAGGCCGCGGAGGTCGAGGTCGCGGAGCTGCAGTTCGCGGCTGTCGAACTCCTCCACCTGGCTCTCCGTGATGCGGACCCGCTCGAGCCGGGCGCCCGGCGCATCGAGGGTGCCGATGCGGCATCCGGTGATCTCGACATCGAGGAGGACGGCGGCGGAGAGCGAGAGGTATTCGACCCGGACGCCGTCCAGGAGCACACCATCCATCCGTGCCCGCGACAGGTCGAGGGTCCCGATCCGGCCGCCGCGGATCACCACCGTGCGCCAGGTGCTGTGGCGGGCGATCACCTCGACCGCCGACAGCCCATCGACGGCGACATCCGAGAGGATCGCCCCGCTGACATCGAGGGAATCCACGGCGCCCGAGGCGATGACGCTGCCATCGAGCCGGGAGTGCGCGGCATCCGTCGATCCCGGAGGCAGCGCGATGCGTGCATCCCGCACCTCGCCCGAGCGGGTCAGGGTGGCCTCGACGAGATCCTCAGCGACATCGGGCTCGGAGATCCGGGGTTGCTCGGGACGGATGCGCGATCGGGCCATTCCGTCAGCCTAGGCGGCCGGTATGATGGGGTCATCAGCACCGATCCGGCCATCACCGGGGAGCTCTCGGAAGAACAGCGGTCCGCCGCCCAGTAGAACCGGGCGGGGCAGGCCCGTCATCGCCGCAGGTGAGTGGGTGCACCCGGAACCGGGTCGCATCAAGCGGGGTGGTACCGCGGTCTTTCGGATCGTCCTCGCAGGAGCAGACCTGCAGGAGTGACAATGACCTACCCCCGACCTTCCGCCTTCGGCCCCGCCGCCGACGCGCCCGCGGCCGTCGTCCCGAGCCCGCGCTTCCCCGACCTCGAGCGCGACGTCCTGGCCTTCTGGGAGCAGGACGACACGTTCCGCGCTTCGATCGCCCAGCGCGAGGGTGCGGACGAATGGGTCTTCTACGACGGCCCTCCCTTCGCCAACGGCCTGCCCCATTACGGGCACCTGCTCACCGGATATGCGAAGGACCTCTTCCCGCGCTTCCAGACCATGCGCGGCAAGAAGGTCGACCGCGTCTTCGGCTGGGACACGCACGGTCTTCCCGCCGAGCTCGAGGCCATGAAGCAGCTCGGGATCACCGAGAAGCGCGAGATCGAGGAGATGGGGATCGCCGCCTTCAACGCGAAGGCGCGCTCGTCCGTCCTCGAATACACGCAGGAGTGGGAGAACTACGTCACCCGCCAGGCGCGCTGGGTCGACTTCGAGCGCGGCTACAAGACGCTCGACACCAGCTACATGGAGTCGGTGCTGTGGGCCTTCAAGGAGCTGTACGACAAAGACCTCGCCTACGAGGGTCACCGCGTGCTGCCGTACTGCTGGCGCGACGAGACCCCGCTCTCGAACCACGAGCTGCGTATGGACGACGACGTCTACAAGATGCGTCAGGATCCGTCCGTCACGGTGACCTTCCCGCTCGTGGGCGCGAAGGCCGAAGCCCTCGGTCTCACCGCCGTCCGCGCGCTCGCCTGGACGACGACCCCGTGGACCCTCCCGACCAACCTCGCGCTCGTCGTCGGCCCCGATATCGAGTACGTCGTCCTCCCGGGCGGACCGGCGGGCGCCGCCGACATCCACGAGGACGCCCTCGAGGGGCAGTCGCACCGCTACCTGCTCGCCGCCGATCTGCTCGCGAACTACGCGAAGGACCTCGGCTACGCCTCGGCCGACGAGGCGCGCGACGCCGTCGACCAGACCGTCCGCGGGGCCGACCTCGCCGACGTCGCCTACGACCGGCTCTTCGACTACTACGCCGACGAGGCGACCTGGGGCACACAGCACGCCTGGCGCATCCTCGTCGACGACTACGTCACCACAACCGACGGCACCGGCATCGTCCACCAGGCACCCGCGTACGGTGAGGACGACCAGCGCGTGACGGCGGCCGCCGGCATCCCGCTCATCATGTCGCTCGACGACGGCGGCCGGTTCCTCCCTCAGGTCACCGATGTCGCGGGAGAGCTGTGGCTAGACGCGAACCGTCCGCTCATCCGCCTGCTGAAGGCGGAGGGGCGCCTGCTGCGTGAGGCGAGCTACGAGCACTCCTACCCGCACTGCTGGCGCTGCCGGAACCCCCTCATCTACAAGGCTGTGTCGAGCTGGTTCGTCCGCGTCACCTCGATCAAGGACCGCCTCGTCGAGCTCAACGAGCAGATCACCTGGGCGCCCGAGAACGTCAAGCACGGCCAGTTCGGCAAGTGGCTCGAGGGCGCGCGCGACTGGTCGATCAGCCGCAACCGCTTCTGGGGCTCGCCGATCCCGGTGTGGAAGAGCGATGACCCCGAGTACCCGCGCACCGACGTGTACGGCTCGCTGGAGGAGCTGGAGCGCGACTTCGGCCGGCTGCCGGTGAACGAGGCGGGCGAGGTCGACCTGCACCGCCCGTTCATCGACGACCTGACGCGCCCGAACCCCGACGACCCGACCGGCAACTCCACGATGCGCCGCATCGAGGACGTCTTCGACGTGTGGTTCGACTCCGGCTCGATGCCGTACGCACAGGTGCACTACCCGTTCGAGAACCGCGACTGGTTCGACGAGCACGCACCGGCCGACTTCATCGTCGAGTACATCGGACAGACGCGCGGCTGGTTCTACGTCATGCACGTGCTCTCGGGCGCCCTGTTCGACCGTCCGGCATTCTTGGGCGTCGCCTGCCACGGCATCGTGCTCGGCAGCGACGGGCAGAAGATGTCGAAGTCGCTGCGCAACTACCCCGACGTCAGCGAGGTCTTCGACCGCGACGGGTCCGACGCGATGCGCTGGTTCCTGATGAGCTCGTCCGTCCTCCGCGGCGGCAACCTCGTCGTCACGGAGGAGGGCATCCGCGCGGGCGTCCGCGAGTTCCTGCTGCCGCTGTGGAACACGTGGTACTTCTTCTCGACCTACGCGAACGCCGCCGGCGGGCCGGAGGGTGAGGGGTACGAAGCGCGCTGGCGCACCGATTCCACCAACGTGCTCGACCGATACATCCTCGCGCTCACCGGGGATCTCGTTCGCGGCGTCGCCGCCGACCTCGAGGTGCTCGACTCGACGATGGCCGCCGCCAAGCTGCGCGACTTCGCCGAGGCGCTGACGAACTGGTACATCCGGCGGTCCCGTGACCGGTTCTGGGTGGGGGCGGATGCCGCCGACGCGACCTCCACGGAGGCCTTCGACACCCTCTACACGGTGCTCGAGACGCTCACCCGGGTCGCGGCGCCGCTGCTCCCGCTCATCTCCGAGCGGGTCTGGCAGGGCCTCACCGGCGGACGCAGCGTCCACCTGGAGGACTGGCCGGACGCGGACGCGTTCGCTCCGGCATCCGACATCCGCACCGCGATGGACGCCGTCCGCGAGGTGTCCTCGGTCGCCAACGCCCTCCGCAAGAAGGAGGGCAAGCGCGTGCGCCTGCCGCTCGCCTCGCTCACCGTCGCGGTGCGCGGTGCCGACACGCTCGCCCAGTTCGAGGACATCGTCCGCGATGAGCTCAACGTCAAGGCCGTGCAGCTCGTCGAGCTGACCGACGGTCTCGCCGAGCAGTACGGCATCAGCCAGCGCCTCGCGGTCAACGCCCGTGCCGCGGGTCCGCGCCTGGGTAAGCAGGTGCAGCACGTCATCAAGGGCGCCAAGGCGGGTCTGTGGACCGAAGAGGGCGGCGTGGTCGTCGTCGACGGCATCGCGCTGGAGCCGGGCGAGTACGACCTGACGCTCGAGGCAGGCGGCGTCGCCGAGGGCACCGCCATCGCGCTGCTGCCGGCGGGCGGCTTCGTCCTGCTCGACACCACGACGACCCCCGAGCTCGAGGCTGAGGGGCTCGCGCGCGACGTCATCCGCGCGGTGCAGGACGCCCGCAAGGCGGCCGGCTTCGACGTGAGCGACCGGATCGCCCTCCAGCTGACCTTCGACTCCGACGAGGACGCGCGCGCGGTGGCATCCGCCTTCGACGTCGCCGAGGTCGCGGGGGAGACCCTCTCGGCCGCCGCCCTCGTGGCGACCGCCGACGGGACCGTCCTCCTCGGAGAGGCACTCCGGTCGACCCCCGAGTATACCACCACGGTCACCGCCGGCACGTACGCCAACGTCGGTGCCCTGACGATCGGCGTGCGCCGGATCGGAGCGACCTCATGAGCGACCGGACACGAGCGGATGCCGTCTACGCGGCGCTCCTGGAGCGGCAGGGCGAGCGGTGGGTTCAGCCGCGTGTCGAGCGGACGCGTCGCGTGCTCGAGCTGCTCGCCGACCCGCAGCGCACCTACCGCGTCATCCACGTGACGGGCACGAACGGCAAGACCTCCACGAGCCGCATCATCGAGTCGATCGTGCGGGCGCACGGGCTCCGGACCGGACTGTTCACCAGCCCTCACCTGGAGCGTTTCACCGAGCGGGTCATGATCGACGGCGAACCGATCGCCGACGCCGCCATCGCAGACGCGTGGGACGAGATCTCGCCCTTCGTCGAGCTCGTCGACGCCGAGCTCGACGCCGCGGGCGAAGCGCCCCTGACGTTCTTCGAGCTGCTCACCGTGCTCGCGTTCGTCGCGTTCGCCGACGCTCCCGTCGACGTCGCGGTGATCGAGGTGGGGATGGGCGGCGCGTGGGATTCGACCAACACCGCCGACGGTGACGTCGCGGTCTTCGCGCCGATCGACATCGACCACGCCGACCGCCTCGGCGACACGATCGCCGAGATCGCCCAGGTGAAGTCCGGGATCATCAAGAAGTCCGCGGCGGTGGTGTCCGCTCAGCAGGATGCCGCGGCCGCGGCGGTCCTGGCCGAGTCCGCACGTCGACAGGAGGCGACCTTCGCCTCGGAGGGCGAGCAGTTCGGCCTCCTCGAGCAGAAGCTCGCCGTCGGCGGTCAGCTGATCACGGTCCGAGGGCTGGCGGGGACGTACCCGGAGCTCTACCTGCCGCTCTACGGCGCACACCAGGGGCACAACGCGGCGCTCGCGATCGCGGCCGTGGAGTCGCTCATCGGCGGCGCCTCGCAGTCGCTCGCCGAGGACGTGCTCGCCGACGGCCTCGCCGGGGCCACCTCGCCCGGACGCCTCCAGCTGATCGGCATCGCACCCACCGTACTCGTCGACAGCGCCCACAACCCGCACGGCGCCCGCGCTCTGGTCGCGGCTCTGGGCGACTCGTTCGACTTCGACGAGTGGGGGGTCGTCCTGGGCGCCTTCGGCGACAAGGACGTGGCGGGCATCGTGAACACCCTCGCGCCGGTGGCCGCGCACGTGTTCGCAACCGCGCCCGAGTCCGATCGGGCGGAAGACCCCGATTCCATCGCCGACCTCGTCGAGCAGGTCGGCACCGCCGTGACGGTGCACCGCGACCTCGCCGAGGCGGCGGAGGCCGCCCGTGCGTGGGCCGCAGACGCCGATCGCCGCGCCGTCGTGATCGCCGGCAGTGTCGTGCTCGCCGGCGAGGCCGTGACGCTCTCGGCCGCGGAGGACTGGAAGTCGGGGTACCGCGCATGAGCCCCCGGGTTCGTCGTCACCGCGGGGCACGGGAATCGCTGACCTCGGTCATCCTCATCGCCGAGTCGCTCGTGGTGTTCCTCGGCGGGCTCGTCGTGTTCGGGTTGAAGGTGCTCCCCGATGGGATCGAGGACTGGTGGGGCATCGTCGGCGGCTCCGTCCTCGCGGTGCTCATGATCGTGACGGCGGGCTTGACCCGTCACCTGTGGGCGATCGTGGTCGGGGCGGTGCTCCAGCTCGTGCTGGCCGCCGGTGCGATCCTCGTTCCGGCGCTGCTGATGGCCGTCGCCGTTTTCGGCGGCATGTACGTGTATGCGACGATCAAGGGCGGCGCTCTTGACGAGCGCAACGCCGCGCTCGCTGCGCAGGCGGAAACGAACGGAGACTGACATGGCCACCGAACAGACCCTCGTCCTCGTCAAGCCCGACGGCGTCGCCCGCGGGCTGACCGGCGCGATCCTCGCCCGCATCGAAGCCAAGGGCTACGCCCTCGTCGACTTGCGCCTGGTCGAGCCCGACCGCGAACGGCTCGAGGCGCACTACGCCGAGCACGCCGGCAAGCCGTTCTACGAGCCGCTGCTCGACTTCATGATGTCGGGACCGTCGGTCGCGATCCGCCTCGCCGGCAATCGTGTCATCGAGGGCTTCCGCTCGCTGGCCGGCACCACCGACCCGACTACGGCCGCCCCCGGCACGATCCGTGGCGACTTCGGTCGCGACTGGGGCCTCGCGGTGCAGCAGAACCTCGTGCACGGCAGTGACAGCCCTGAATCGGCAGCTCGCGAGCTGTCGATCTGGTTCGACTGACGCGCGTGAGAAGCGCCCGATGCCCCGCTGGGGATCGGGCGCTTCGTCCTTGCGGCGATCGGGTGCCGGGTCAGAACTCGGCGATCCAGTTGAGGTGGAGCTGGGCGAGCAGCCCCACGACCGCGAACGCGATGATCGCCATCAGCGGGATCCAGGCGGTCAGGGCATCGCCGAGCCGCCGCGCGCGATCCGAGCGGCTGATCACGCCGATGCGCAGCAGATGGACCGCGACGGCGAAGAACGTCGGGATCGTCACCGACCACGTCACCATGCACCACGGACACAGGGTTCCGAGCACGTAGACGCTTTGCGAGATCAGCCAGATCACGAACGTCATCGCGCCCGCGATCCCCAGGCCGAAGAGCGCCCAGAACCACCGGGCGAACTGCGCTCCGGCAAGCAATGCCGCTCCCACGACGACGGGCGCCATCCATCCGGTGAGCCCGAGGATGGGATTCGGAAAGCCGAACACCGATCCCTGCCACGACTGCAGGTTCGCGCCGCACTGGACGAGCAGGCTGATGTCGCACGCCGCCGTCGCCGTCGGATCGGCCAAGAGCTTCAGACGTTCGAGCGTCAGCTCGAACGCGGCGAACCACCCGATCACCCCGGCGACGATGAGCCAGATCGCCAGGATCGTGGGTCGGCGGGTGGTCGTCGGGGAGGTCATGGGGGCGATTATCGCACCGGGGCGGCAGGGCCCTGGGGCGCCACCGGCCGTGCAAATTGGGTCACGTCACGGTTTCGGGTCGGTTAGTGGGATAATGGTCGCTGACATCACCGCGGCCGCGCCGCCGAGATGCCACCCAGAAGACTTCGGGCGATGACCGCCCGCGCAGCGTCACCTCGCCCAGAGAGCGGGGATCGGCTGCAGACCGAGAGAGATGCGGCCCTCCGCCACAGAGCGAGGTCGCCAGAGTTTCGCCGGACGGCACGCGGAGCCGTCCGCTAGGAGTAAGCCAGTGATGGCCGATGAGAACACCGGATCAGCAGACACCGACAACGAGCTGGAGCTGAACGCTCCCGCGCCCGGAGGCGACCACCTCGCCGCCGCGGCGGACACCGCTTCGGCAGAGCCGGAAGCACCCGTGGCCGAGGACACCCCCGCCCACGCGCAGTCGGCATCGGAGGAGTCGACCCCCGACGAGACGCCCGAGCCTGCAGCCGAAACCGACGAGCCCGCTGCCGAGGCCGAGCCCGCTGCCGAGACCGAGATCGCTGCCGAGGCCGAGCCCGCAGCCGAGGTCGACGCAGAGCCCGCAGTCAAGGCTGAGCCCGAGGCCGAGCCGACCGAGCCCGCTGTCGAGGAGACTCCCGCTGACGCGTCGGCGGCCGAGGAAACCCCCGCCGCTGATGAGGCATCCGCCCCGGAGACCCCGGCGGCTCCCACCGCCGTGAGCCTGGGTCTGCTCCCGGAGGACTTCGTCTCCGCCGTCTCGACCGCCCTGCACTTCTACGCGCCCGAGATCGTGCCGCTCCCGGCGCGTCCCGGCGCAGCGCGTGACGACCGCGACGACCAGGGCGGAGAGGGCTCCTCGAACCCCCGGCGCCGCAACCGTCGGCGTGGCGGGGCGGGAGAGGCCGCCGAAGAACCGGCTCCGCGTCGCCGCGCCGTCGAGGTCATCACCGAGCCCCAGCGCATCAAGGGTTCCACCCGTCTCGAGGCCAAGAAGCAGCGTCGCCGCGACGGTCGTGAGGCGGGACGTCGCCGTCCGGTCGTGACCGAGGCCGAGTTCCTCGCCCGGCGCGAGTCGGTCGACCGCGACATGATCGTCCGATCCAAGAGCGGCCGCATCCAGATCGCGGTGCTCGAGGACAACGTGCTCGTCGAGCACTACGTCGCCCGCAACCAGGACGCGTCGCTCATCGGAAACGTGTACCTCGGTCGTGTGCAGAACGTCCTGCCCTCCATGGAGGCCGCCTTCGTCGACATCGGTCGCGGCCGCAACGCCGTGCTGTACTCCGGCGAGGTCGACTGGGATGCCGTCGAGACCGGCAACCAGCCCCGCCGGATCGAACTCGCCCTCAAGAGCGGCGACCGTGTTCTCGTCCAGGTCACCAAGGACCCCGTGGGTCACAAGGGTGCACGTCTCACCAGCCAGATCTCGCTCCCCGGCCGCTACCTCGTGTACGTGCCCGGCGGTGCCATGAACGGCATCTCCCGCAAACTCCCCGACACCGAGCGCGCGCGCCTGAAGAAGATCCTCAAGGAGGTGCTCCCCGAGTCGTCGGGCGTCATCGTGCGCACCGCCGCCGAGGGCGCCACCGAGGACCAGCTCACGCGCGATGTGCAGCGTCTCACCTCGCAGTGGGAGCACATCAGCAAGCAGGCTGAGTCCGGTCAGGCGCCGGCGCTCCTCCACTCCGAGCCCGACCTGCTCGTGAAGATCGTCCGCGACGTCTTCAACGAGGACTTCCGCAAGATGCTCATCCAGGGCGAAGAGGCGTACCAGACGATCACCTCGTACCTCAACGGCGTCGCGCCTGACCTCCTCGAGCGCATCGAGAAGTACGAAGGCGACCACGATCCGTTCGACGAGTTCCGCGTGACGGAGCAGATCGAGAAGGCGCTCGACCGCAAGGTCTGGCTGCCGTCGGGTGGCTCACTGGTCATCGACCGCACCGAGGCCATGACCGTCGTCGACGTCAACACCGGCAAGTTCGTCGGCACCGGGGGCAACCTCGAGGAGACCGTCACCAAGAACAACCTCGAAGCGGCCGAGGAGATCGTCCGGCAGCTGCGTCTGCGCGACATCGGCGGCATCATCGTCGTCGACTTCATCGACATGGTGCTCGAGTCCAACCGCGACCTCGTGCTCCGCCGCCTCATCGAGTGCCTCAGCCGCGACCGCACGAAGCACCAGGTCGCCGAGGTCACCTCGCTCGGCCTCGTGCAGATGACCCGCAAGAAGCTCGGCCTCGGCCTGCTGGAGACCTTCAGCGAGGCGTGCGATGTCTGCGCCGGTCGCGGTGTCATCGTCCACCACGACCCGGTCGTCAAGCACCGCTCCAGCGGTGGCCAGAGCGGCGGCAACGGCGGCGGCAACCGTCGCCCCCGTCAGGGCGGCGGCTCCGGCCAGAACGGCGGCGGCACCGGGGGAGCGGGCAGCACCCCCACCGGCGGCACCCACGTCATCACCGAGGGCGTGAAGTCGGCGCTCGCCCAGATCGCGGCATCCACGATCCAGCCGCACGGCGAAGAGGCTCCGGTCGAGCAGACCGGCGTCGTGGCGCCGCCCGAGCGGGGCGAGCGGGCCGAGCGTCCCAAGCGTGCCCGCAAGAAGAAGGCGGATGCCGCGCCGAAGAGCGACACCGAGCGCATGCTCGACTCGGTCCTCGAAGCGCTCCCCGAACCGAAGGCTCCCGGTCAGGGCCGCGGACGCCGCCGCGTGACGACGGCCGCCCTCACCGGCACGCCCATCTCGACGTCCCCCACCTCCGACGAGGCGTGAGACTCACCGCCCGCGGCGTTCGCGGGCGGTGACTCGCAGGCCCGAGGCGATCAGCCGACGCGTGAGCTCGCGCCCGCTGACCGCTTCGGCGCCGCCCGCCACCAGGCGGGGGATCGCGTCTGCGGGGACGTCGTAGTGGTCCCGGTCGAACGCGCGTGGAGGGATGCCGTGCGCAGCCGCGAAGGCGTGCAGTTCGTCGATGTCGCTGTCCGACACCAGGTGGGCCCACAGCCGCCCGTGCGCGGGCCACATCGCGGTGTCGACGAGCAGGGCCATGGCGTGATCCTAAGCCGACCCGCCTCCCGGGCTGCCCGGCCGCGACTCGCGGGCGGGTGCTTTTGCCCTAACTCAGGGGATCGGGTATTCTGGACCCTTGGTGCGTCACGTGTCGCAGGCCTATGGCGACGCAGAGCCTAGCTTCCGCACCAGGACTTTCCAGTCTCATCAGAGCCCGGAGCCGAGCGCTCCACAGAAGAAACAAGGTGTGAAGTGGTTTACGCAGTTGTGCGCGCCGGTGGCCGGCAGGAGAAGGTCGAAGTGGGCACCATCGTGGTGCTCGACCGCCAGCAGGCGAAGATCGGCGACAAGATCGAGCTTCCCGCCGTTCTTTTCGTCGACGGCGACGCCGTGACGACCGACGCCGACAAGCTCGCGAAGGTCAAGGTCACCGCTGAGGTCCTCGGCGAGGAGCGCGGCCCCAAGATCATCATCCAGAAGTTCAAGAACAAGACCGGCTACAAGAAGCGCCAGGGCCACCGTCAGGACCTCACGCGCGTCAAGATCACCGGCATCAAGTAAGCCAGGAGGCACGAGAGATGGCACACAAAAAGGGCGCAAGCTCCACCCGTAACGGTCGTGACTCCAACGCACAACGCCTCGGCGTGAAGCGCTTCGGTGGTCAGAAGGTCCTCGCCGGCGAGATCATCGTCCGCCAGCGCGGCACCCACTTCCACCCCGGCGCAGGCGTCGGTCGTGGTGGCGACGACACGCTGTTCGCTCTCGAGGCGGGCGCGGTCGAGTTCGGCACGAAGGGCGGCCGCAAGGTCGTCAACATCGTGTCGATCGCCGAGTAAGACACAGAATTCCACGGTGAGGGGCGGGCTACGGCTCGCCCCTCACGTGTTCCCACCGACAGGAGAATCCGCATGGTGACGTTCGTCGACCGCGTGACGCTGCATCTGAGCGCGGGCAAGGGCGGCAACGGCTGCGTCTCCGTGCGACGAGAGAAGTTCAAGCCGCTGGCCGGCCCCGACGGGGGCAACGGCGGCAGCGGTGGCGACATCGTGCTCGTCGCCGACCCGCAGGTCACGACCTTGCTCTCGTACCACCACTCGCCGCACCGCTCGGCGGGCAACGGCGGTTTCGGTATGGGCGACAACCGTTCCGGCGCGGCCGGTGAACACCTCGAACTGCCGGTGCCGGTCGGCACCGTCGTCAAGGACGAGAACGGCGAGATGCTCGTCGACATGGTCACCCCGGGGCTCCGCTTCGTCGTGGCTCCCGGCGGTCAGGGCGGCCTCGGCAACGCCGCGCTCGCGAACCCCAAGCGAAAGGCTCCCGGCTTCGCCCTCCTGGGCACCCCCGGATGGCAGGGCGACGTCCAGCTCGAGCTGAAGACCGTCGCCGATGTCGCGCTCGTCGGATTCCCCTCCGCGGGCAAGTCGAGCCTCATCGCGGCGATCTCCGCAGCTCGTCCGAAGATCGCGGACTACCCGTTCACGACCCTTCACCCGAATCTCGGCGTCGTGCAGGCCGGCGACGCCCGCTACACGGTCGCCGACGTGCCCGGCCTCATCGAGGGTGCGAGCGACGGCAAGGGTCTCGGACTCGAGTTCCTCCGCCACGTCGAGCGGTGCACCGCACTCCTGCACGTCCTCGACTGCGCCACTCTCGACCCCGGCCGCGACCCGATCAGCGACCTCGACGTCATCCTGGCCGAGCTCGCGGCGTACCCGGTGCCCGAGGGTCAGGTTCCGCTGCTCGAGCGTCCCCAGCTCATCGCACTCAACAAGCTCGATGTCCCCGAGGCGAAGGATCTCGCCGACCTCGTGCGCCCCGAGCTCGAAGCGCGCGGCTACCGTGTCTTCGACATCTCGACGGTCAGTCGTGACGGTCTGCGTCAGCTGACCTTCGCCCTGGGTGAGATCGTCGAGCAGCATCGCCGCGACGTGGCATCCGCTCCTCAGCCCGAGCGCATCGTCATCCGCCCGCAGGGATCCGAGAAGGACTTCGAGATCCGTGTCGAGGGCGGCACGTATGGCAACATCTACCGGATCCTCGGCACGAAGCCGGTGCGGTGGGTGCAGCAGACCGACTTCCAGAACGAAGAGGCCGTCGGATTCCTCGCCGACCGCCTCGAGAAGCTGGGGATCGAAGACGAGTTGTTCCGCCTCGGCGCGGAGCCGGGTTCGACCGTCGTGATCGGCGCGGGCGACGGCATCGTCTTCGACTGGCACCCCTCGCTCAGCTCGGCCGCCGAGCTGATGACGGCGCCCCGTGGGACCGACCCCCGTCTCGACCTCAACCCGCGTCGCACCACATCGCAGCGTCGTGAGCGCTATCACGAGCGCATGGATGCCAAGGCCGAGGCGCGTGCCGAGCTCGAGTCCGAGCGTCTCGCCGCCGGAAGCGACTGGGAGGACGAGGACGAGTCGTGAGTCTGCAGGATCGAGCCGGCATCGCCGGCGCCCCTCGTGTCGTCGTGAAGGTGGGCTCCTCGTCTATCAGCGGGGAGAACGCGGAGAAGATCCAGCCGATCGTCGAGGCCCTCGCCGAAGCGCACGCGCGCGGCACCGAGGTGGTTCTGGTGTCCTCGGGCGCCATCGCGACGGGCATGCCGTTCCTGATGCTCGACTCGCGGCCCAGCGACCTCGCCACACAGCAGGCGGCCGCTGCCGTCGGCCAGAACGTGCTCATCTACCGCTACCAGGCGGCGCTGCGCCCGTTCGAGATCGTCGCCGGTCAGGTCCTGCTCACCGCCGGTGACCTCGAGAACCCCACGCACCGGTCCAACGCGCGCCGTGCGATGGAGCGGCTCCTGGGCCTTCGGATCCTCCCGATCGTCAACGAGAACGACACCGTCGCGACCCATGAGATCCGCTTCGGCGACAACGACCGCCTCGCCGCGCTCGTCGCACAGCTGACCGGTGCTGACGCGCTCGTGCTTCTCAGCGACATCGAGAGCCTGTACACGCGGCCGCCGGGTGAACCCGGCGCCCGGCCGATCCACACCGTCGAGTACGGCGACGACCTCGCCGGGTACGAGTTCGGCTCCGTCGTGGTGAACAGCGTCGGCACCGGCGGCGCGGCCACCAAGGTGTCCGCAGCCCGCCTCGCATCCGCGTCGGGTGTCGGTGTGCTCGTGACCAGTGCGGATCTCGTGTTCCAGGCGCTCCGGGGCGAGGACGTCGGCACGTGGTTCGCGCCGAACCCGCAGCCTGCGCCGCCGACGGGCACCGCACCCGTGCGCGTCTCCGAGCACTGAGCGGCGCGTCGCGGCATCCGCTCGCGTTCTAGAATTGCGGGATGACCACCACCCTCGTCAGCGCCCAGGAGCGCATGCAACTCGCGCGTGACGCGTCCCGTTCGGTCGGGCTGATGACGGATGCCGCGAAGGCCGACCTTCTGCGGAGAATCGCCGACGCGATCGACGCCGAGGTCGCCCGGATCGTCGCCGCGAACGCGGAGGACCTTGCCCGGGGCCACGAAGCCGGCATCTCCGAGGGACTTCTCGACCGGCTGCGACTGGATGAGGTGCGCGTGAGCGCGCTGGCCGCGGCCGTCCGCGACGTGGCTGAGCTCCCTGACCCGGTCGGACGCCTGCTCGACGAGCGCACGCTTCCCAACGGGCTGCTGCTCCAGAAGGTGTCGGTGCCGTTTGGAGTCGTCGGCTCTATCTACGAAGCACGCCCCAATGTGACCGTCGACATCGCCGCGCTCGCGCTGCGGGCCGGCAACGCGGTCGTGCTGCGGGGCGGCAGTGCGGCGCAGTCGTCGAACGCCGCACTCATCGACGTCATGCGCGGCGCGCTGGCGGCGGCCGGAGTGGACCCCGAAGCGATCCAGACGGTCGACGACTTCGGTCGCGAGGGCGCTCGAGCGCTCATGCGCGCGCGTGGCCTGGTCGATGTGCTCGTGCCGCGGGGGAGTGCGCAGCTCATCGAGACCGTCGTGACCGAATCGTCCGTCCCGGTCATCGAAACCGGCGCCGGCGTCGTGCACATCATGCTCGATGAGACGGCGCCCCTCGACTGGGCGACAGACATCGTCGTGAACGCGAAGGTCCAGCGCCCGAGTGTCTGCAACGCCGTGGAGACGGTGCTCGTGCACGAGGGCGCCGCGGAGCGGCTGATTCCGACCGTCGTCACGGCTCTGCAGGAGCGCGGCGTGACGGTCCACGGTGACGACACCGTGCAGCGACTCGCGACGGATGTGGTGCCGGTCGTCGACGCGGACTGGGCGACCGAGCACATGAGCCTCGACGTCTCGGTCAAGGTCGTGGCCGACCTCGACGAGGCGCTGGGGCACATCCGCACCTACTCCACGCACCACACCGAGTCGATCATCACCGAGGACGACGCGAACGCGGAGCGATTCCTCGCGGAAGTCGATTCGGCGGTCGTGATGGTCAACGCGTCCACTCGGTTCACCGACGGCGGCGAGTTCGGCTTCGGCGCCGAAGTGGGCATCTCGACGCAGAAGCTGCACGCGCGCGGCCCCATGGGGCTGCCCGAACTGACCACCACGAAGTGGCTCGCCCGTGGGAACGGGCAGATCCGCGGCTGACCGCCTAAACTGTTCCTGCACCCGAATCCTCGAACGGAGCCCGAATGACTTTCGCGACGACCCTCGCCCTCGCCGCAGCGGAGACCGAACACCACGGCAATGTGATGGCGGAGACCTTCGGGTTCGGCGTCATCGCGTTCATCCTGTTCCTCGCTCTCGGGCTCGTGACGCTGTCGTACCGGAACGTGGCGAACCGTCACGCGCACAAGGCTGAGGCCTACGCACAGAAGAACCCGGCACCGCAGGCGGGCCACGGTCACCACTGAGGCCGGCCGCCATGGCAGCGACGCGCGCCCCGCGGATCGGGGTGATGGGCGGTACCTTCGATCCGATCCATCACGGTCACCTGGTCGCGGCCAGCGAGGTCGCACAGTCGTTCGATCTCGATGAGGTCGTCTTCGTCCCCACGGGTGAGCCGTGGCACAAGTCGGGGGTTTCCTCGGCTGAGCACCGATACCTCATGACGGTGATCGCCACGGCATCCAATCCGATGTTCACGGTCAGCCGTGTCGACATCGACCGGTCGGGTGTCACGTACACGATCGACACCCTTCGCGATCTGAAGGAGCAGCGACCCGACGCGGACCTGTTCTTCATCACCGGAGCGGATGCCATCGCTCAGATCCTCGGGTGGCGCGACGTGCAGGAGTTGTGGGATCTCGCGCACTTCGTCGCCGTCTCCCGACCGGGGCACACCCTGAGCCTTGACGGTCTTCCCACCGAGGATGTGAGTGAATTGGAGATCCCGGCGCTGTCGATCTCCTCGACGGATTGCCGAGACCGCGTGAGTCGCGGACACCCCGTGTGGTATCTCGTCCCCGACGGCGTGGTCCAATACATTGCGAAGCACCACCTGTATCGGAGCAAGGCATGAGCACATCAGACCAGCCGAGCCCACCGCTGACCCGGCGGCAGCTGCGTGAGCTGCGCAACACGGCGTCGACCCCGGTCATCACGCCGGAAGAAGCCGAGCAGGCGGCCGCCGAGGCTGCTGCGGTCGAGCCCGAACCGGCTCCGTTGCCGCGCCCCGCAGAACCCGCGCCCCCGCCGATCCCGGAGGACATCGACCTCGATGCGCCGCCGGTCAGCCGCAAGCACGCTCGCCTGCAGGCGAAGCTGCGGACGGAAGCCATCAGCGTCGTGTCGGCGCCTTCGACCCCGGATGTCGCGGAGGACTCGAAGGAGAGCGACGACGCGGCTCCCTCGGATGCCGACGCAACTGAGGCGGAGATCGTCGAGGCTGACGGCATCGAGGACTCGACGGGTGTCGACGAATCGGCCGACGACGAGCAGGTCTTGGACGAGCCTGTCGAGGATGCGACTGTCAAGGACGAGTCCGCTGACGAGCCCGCGCGCGAGGAAGAACCCTCGCAGGAGGAGTCGGTCGATGCCGCTTCTGACATCGTGGAGGACTCCGCCGGTGCGCACGGCGACGAGGCGCCGGCGGACGAGGCCGGCGACGAAGAGGCATCCGACGCCGAGATCGACTCCGAGAAGGAGCACGTCATCGCTCCCGCGCTCGGCGCGCAGCTTCTGGCCGGCGAGTCTGCATCGCCCGACCTGCCGCCGTCCTTCGACCACCTCCTCACGCGAGGGGGAAGCGCTGGCGGATCGGCCTCGGCGCCGAACGCGCTGATCCTCTCGCAGTCTCCCGATACCGGTTCGCTGTCGGTCCCGATCCTCGGGACGGGCGAACTCCTCATCACGGGGAGCTACGCGCTGCCGGAGACCTATGGTTCGACCGGCAGTGTGCCCGGTTCGCAGGATGGCAAAGATGTCGATGCCGTCCTCATCGACGGGGAGCTCCCTCCCGCGTCTTCCCCCACGCCGATCGCCGCCAGTTCGGCGATCAGCACGATCAAGAGTGCGGACGAGATCATTCGTCCGCCGGCGCCCGAAAAGGGCAGCCGGTTGATGATGACGCTGACGATCACCGTCGGCGCTCTCGCTCTCGCTCTTGCGACGGTCCTTGTTCTGGCCGTCGTGAATGGAGTCTTCTGATGGTTGCCGCTTCCCACACGCACGAACTCGTGCAGATCGCCGCCGCCGCGGCCGACAGTAAGGGAGGGGAGGACTTCGTCGCGTTCGACGTGTCTGAGCCACTTCCCTTGGTCGATGCGTTCCTGCTTGTCACCGGGTCCAGCGAGCGTCAGGTCGCCGCGATCGCCGATGAGATCGAAGAGAAAATGCTGGAGGCGGGGCAGAAGCGCCTGCGCCGGGAGGGGCGCCAGGAGGCGCGCTGGATCCTGCTCGACTTCGGTGACCTGGTCGTCCACGTCTTCCACTCGGAGGAGCGGGTCTTCTATGGTCTCGAGCGGCTCTGGAAGGACTGCCCAATCATCCCGGTGACCACTCCGGAGCACGCTCCTAAGGAGTGAATTCGGGTCGCTGGTTCGGAGCACCTCATCTCATGTAGTAAGCTGAATGAGTTGCCGCGAGCGGCGACCAAGGGCCTGTGGCGCAGCTGGTAGCGCATCTGCATGGCATGCAGGGGGTCAGGGGTTCGAGTCCCCTCAGGTCCACTAAATCCCCGGTAAAACGGGGATTTTGTGTTTTCGGCTGAAAAGCTTTCCCTCAGCTCGCCGTCTTTTCACTCCCTTCGGGAGCTGTCCGAAGCGCAGGTTCCGCAGCCTGCTTGATCAGCGCGCGAAGCCAGCCGCCGCGGCGCAGGGTGGAGCAGCCCGCATGCGGCCAGAGCTCGATGCGGGTTACCCGCCCATCCTCTTCGGCAACCTACCCACGGGGCAGCAAGAAGATGGGCGCCCACGTCAAGAAACTCGTCGCCGCCGTGGCCGGTCTGCTTCTCATCACATCGATGAGCGCGTGAGGTTCAAACACCTCGGAGCGATCGATCGGGGTATCGGCAGACGAGGTCGCTTCGGTGCAGTACTACGAGTATCCCTGGGCGGACGTGCCTGAACGGCTGGAGCAGCTCACTATCGATGACCCCGAGATTTTCCGGTGATCGTCCTCAACAATCCGGACGCGCGCGTGGAGTTCAGCTGAGTGTCTGGGCTCAGCCGATCAGGTCGAGAAGGCGTCGACGGATCGGCTGGGCGCGCTCGGTGAAGCCGCGCTGCGCGGCGATGTAATCGGCCTTGCCAGCCGTGGTCTCGACCGGCACCGGCTCGTAGCCCCAGTCGCGCAAGTCGTAGGGCGAGGCGCGCATGTCGAGCTCGCGGATGTCGCGGGCGAGCACGAACGCGTCGAGCATCAGCTCGCCGGGTACCAGCGGGCCGAGCTTCACCGCCCACTTGTACAGGTCCATGCCGGCGTGGAGGCACCCCGGCTGCTCCGTCTGCGACTGGGTCTCGCGCGTGGGAAGGAAGCGGTTGCGGGGCACGGCGTCGGCCGTGAAGAACCGGAACGCGTCGATGTGCGTGCACCGCAAATCGTGACCTTCCACCACGGCATCCGTGCCGTCGGCGCCCAGACGCAGGGGCACCGGATGCCGCGTGTCCCGGTCGCGGTAGACCATCGCCCACTCGTGCATTCCGAAACAGCCATACGACCCGGCGCGGGTGAGTGTGCTCGACAGGATGCCGCGGATCGCGGCGACCAGCGGAGCCTTCTCCGTCAGGAACGCGTCCACATCCGCGGCCACCACACCGTCGACCTCTCGGTACCAGCGCCAGCCCACGTGCGGGGAGTCCGCGGCATCCCTCAGCGCGATGTCACGCCCCGGATGCCACCGACGCAGCAGGCTCGGCTTGTACGAGTAGTACGTGTAGAGGAAGTCATCGACGGGGTGCGTCTGTCCGCGGCTCACCCGGTGACGGCGGTCGGCGGTGAGATCGTCCGCCCGCGCCGCGTGAGCGTCGAGCAGCGCGGACCATTCGGCGCGCGACAGGGCGGTGCGGGTGGCGGACGTCACCTCCCGAGGATA
The DNA here is from genome assembly GCF_043427715.1 of Microbacterium sp. Classification (GTDB taxonomy): domain Bacteria; phylum Actinomycetota; class Actinomycetes; order Actinomycetales; family Microbacteriaceae; genus Microbacterium. Next base: position 69,925 of record NZ_JBHWTD010000024.1, read on the forward strand.
GGCGTTGCGTCTGAGGATCCGAACGTCAGACCGGGAGGATCAATGAGGGGGAGTTGTTGCGGACATTCCCCACCTCGGGGCCCACGACGTGGTCGGTGAGTCCGTCGACGACGGCCGGGGCCGCGTCGATGGCCGCATCGAGCAGGTCACCGACGTTGTCGACCTCGGTGTCGAGCCAGGCGTCTGCGAAGTCGGCGTCGACGAACAGCGGCATCCGATCATGGATGGAGCCGAGCGGCGGAACGGCGTCGCGCGTGAGGATGGTGAACGACAGCACCCATTTCGTGGGATCGTCTGCGGCTTTGGCCGGGTCCTTCCACCACTCATAGAGTCCGGCGAACAGGAGAGGGGATCCGTCGGCGGGGGAGATGAAGTAGGGCACCTTCCCGTCGTCGGCGGTCGCCCACTCGTAGTAGCCCGTCGCCGGCACGATGGCCCGCCGCTTGATGAGCGCCTGCCGGAACATCGGCTTGTCCTCGAGTTCCTCAGACCGGGCGTTGAACGCCTTCACGCCGATCTTCGGGTCCTTCGCCCAGCCCGGGATCAGACCCCACCGCGCCGACTCGAGACGCCGCGTGGGCGGGTCGGTCTTCGCCGAGTCCAGCACGATCCCCACCTGTGCGGTGGGAGCGACGTTGAAGGACGGTTCGGGCAGGTCGTCACCCTCGACGTCGACACGCAGCACGCCGACGAGCTCGGACGCGACGTTGGCGACCACGAATCTTCCGCACATGGCGCCAGCCTAGGAGCCGGTGGCGACATCGCGGATGACGCCGACATCCACGAGCCGCTCCAGCAGCTCGGAGCCGTCGTCGCCGGTCACCCACGGCACGCCCGCAGCGGTGTGATCGTCCACTGCGGTGCGTCCACCGGCGAGCACAGCTTCAGCCGGGGTCAGTCGGCGGATCGCCACGGCGGCCACCTGGTCGGGGTGCTCCGCAGTGAAGGCGGTGTAGATCTCGTCGTCGTGCTGGCCGTCGTCGCCCACGAGGAGCCACTTGATGTCGGGGAACTCCTCGGCCAGGCGCTGGAGGTTCCGCTGCTTGTGGGCCTTGCCCGAGCGGAACCACCGGTCGTGGGTCGGGCCCCAGTCGGTGAGCAGCAGCGCCCCGGAGGGGAAGAGATGGCGGCGCTGGAATCGCACCAGTGTGGGGGCGACGTTCCACGCGCCGGTGGAGAGGTACAGGATCGGGGCGCCGGGGTTGTCGCGCATCAGGCGCTCCAGCAGCACGGCCATGCCCGGTACGGGTTGACGGGCGTGCTCGTTGAGCACGAACGAGTTCCAGGCTGCGAGCAGCGGGCGGGGGAGCGCGGTCACCATGACGGTGTCGTCGATGTCGGAGACGACGCCGAAGCGCACATCGTCGCCGACGATGAACACCCGGGCTTCGACCGGCTCAGAGCCCTCGACGTGCATGGAGATGGTCTGCCACCCGGCGTTCAGTGACGCGGGAACCACGGTGTCGATGACGCCGCCGCGGTCGGCGGTCACCTCGTGGTCGACGCCATCGATCGTGACGGTGACCGTCGCGTTCGCGATCGGGACAGCCACGAAGCTCCGCCAACCCCGGACCCCCGCGTACTCCCCCCGCTCACGGCGTGCTTCCTTCGGCGGGATGAGCACGCGGCCGAGCACCCGCACCCATTCGGTGCCGCCGTACCCGGGGAACGCGGCCACCGCGGGGCGACGGCCGCTGGCACGGGCGCGGCGCTCGCGCCACGCGTGGAAGCGGTACTCGAGGCGCGCGAACCACAGGATCTTCTTCTCGGGGCGGGAAGCAGTAGCCATCCGTTCAGTCTTCCACGTCCACGTTCTCGCCCGCGGGCGTGGTGGGCGCATCGGGCCGCTGATGACGCGCTTCGCGGAAGGAGATGACGCGCTTCACGATGTAGGCGAGGGCGAGGAACCCGGCGATCGCTCCGACGAACAGGTAAGCCGCGAAGTGAAGGGTGTCCGCCAGCTCGCGATAGCCCCCCGCAGCCGCCGCCGCGACCGAAACATAGGCGATCGACCAGATCGCGCACGCCGGGAACGTCCATGCCAGGAAGCGTCGGTAGGCGAAGCCGCTCATCCCCACGGTGAGGGGGACCAGAGAGTGGAGAACGGGCAGGAAGCGGGAGAGGAAGATTGCGACGCCGCCGCGACGCCGCAGGTACACCTCGGCGCGCACCCAGTTCTTCTCACCGATCAGGGCCCCGACCTTGGAGTACCGGATGCGCGGGCCCAGCCACCGGCCGAGCCCGAAGCCGATGCTCTCTCCGATGAGGGCGCCGACGATCACCGTGATGATCAGGATGACGGCTTCGGGGACGCTGCCCACGGCGGTACCGGCGGTGATGACGATGGTGTCGCCCGGGACCACGAGACCCACCAGGACGCTCGTCTCCAGCATGATCGCGACGCCGGCCACGATCGTCCGCACCACGGGATCGACGCCCTGCACGGTGTCGAGCAGCCAGGTGAGGAACTCGTTCACGGGATCAGGCTATCGACCCGGCGACGTCTAGCCTGAGGGGGTGTCCAGAGTCAGCGCCCGGGTCCTTCCGGGGTGGGTCGACCCGGCAGCGTTCGCCGTCACAGCGATGGCGAAGGAGCGCGACTGGTTCTGGCTCGATGCCGGTCCCCACGCGACCGAGGGCTGGAGCCTGATCGGCACCGGTCTACCCGAAGACGCGCCGCGCCATGCCGTCCTCGGCGGGCGGCATCGCTCTCCGGGAGCGCCACCGTTCACGGGAGGCTGGGTCGGCTGGTCGGGATACGACGCGGCGGCTGAGCGTGCCGGTGCACCCGCCGTGCACGAGCCGATTCCGGCGGAGCGGTGGCTGCGCGTCGACCGGATCGTGGCGTTCGACCACTCCGCCCGCCGCATGTGGGCATCGGCCCCCGAGGCGGAGATCGACCGCGTCTGCGCCGACGTCCTCGAATGGTGTTCGACGGCACGGATGCCGGAGCCCCGCCCACCCGTCCCGGTCGCTGTCATCGGTCGGCACACCCCCGAGGAGTACGCGGGGCTCATCGACGCCTGCCGTGAGGAGATCCGAGAGGGGCGGGCATATCAGCTGTGCCTCACCACGCGCTTCGAGACCGCGGCATCCGTCGATCCGATCGCGACCTATCTGCGGCTGCGCACCGCCACCCCGTCCCACCACGGCGGGATGATCCGGTCGGGCGAGCACGCCCTCCTCAGTGCGACGCCCGAACGGTTTCTCGAGGTGCAGGACGGGATCGTGCGGACCCGGCCGATCAAAGGCACGCGCCCCCGGGGAACGGACCCCGAGACGGATGCCGCGCTCGCCGCGGAGCTGCGCGCCAGCGAGAAGGAGCAGGCCGAGAACGTCATGATCGTCGACCTCATGCGCAACGACCTGCAACGCGTGTGCGTGCCGGGCACGGTCGCGGCAGAGAAGCTGCTCGAGGTCGAGTCCTACCCGGCCGTTCACCAGCTGGTCAGCACGGTCGCCGGTCGGCTCTCGCCCGGGGAGACCCTCGGGTCTCTCTGGGATGCCGCGTTCCCCGCCGGCAGCATGACCGGCGCGCCGAAGCTCTCCGCGATGCAGATCCTCCACCGGCTCGAAGGTGCGCCGCGCGGGGTCTTCGCGGGCTGCTTCGGGTGGGTCGGGGACGACGGCGCCGTGGACCTCGCGATGGTGATCCGATCGATCGTGGTGCACCCGGGAGGCGCCTGGGTGGGCGCGGGCGGCGGTATCACCTGGGGCTCGGTCGCCGCGGACGAGGTCGCCGAAGTCGGGGTCAAGGCGCGCGGGCCGCTGGCCGCTGTCGGGGGAAGCCTGCCGCCAGGCTGGTGAAACGGCCGGTCCGGTAGGCTGGAACGACGCCTTCGCGTCTCCTCCCGATACTTTGCACGATTGGTTCCCCGTGTCTTCCAGCACCTCCACCGACGCCGTGACTCCCGAGCCGAACGCCTTCGACGCCCGCACGATCCAGGCGAAGTGGCAGTCGCGCTGGGCCGAGGCCGACCCGTTCCGCGCCGGTGGCGACGAGGACACCCGTCCCCGCAAGTACGTTCTCGCGATGTTCCCGTACCCGTCGGGTGACCTGCACATGGGTCATGCGGAGAACTACCTCTACTCCGACATCGTGGCGCGGTTCTGGCGTCACCGCGGCTACAACGTCCTGAACCCGATCGGCTGGGACAGCTTCGGTCTGCCCGCCGAGAACGCCGCGATCAAGCGCGGCGCCGACCCGCGCGAGTGGACTTACGCGAACATCGACCAGCAGAAGGCGAGCCTGAAGCAGTACGGCGTCTCCTTCGACTGGTCGCGGGTGCTGCACACGAGCGACCCCGAGTACTACCGCTGGAACCAGTGGCTGTTCCAGAAGCTGTACGACCGCGGCCTCGCGTACCGCAAGCAGAGTCCCGTCAACTGGTGCCCGAACGACCAGACCGTGCTCGCGAACGAGCAGGTCGTCGACGGGAAGTGCGAGCGCTGCGGTGCACTGGTCGTGAAGAAGAAGCTCACGCAGTGGTACTTCAGGATCACCGACTACGCCGACCGGCTGCTCGATGACCTGAACCAGCTCGAGGGCTTCTGGCCGCACAAGGTGCTGCAGATGCAGCGCAACTGGATCGGCCGCTCGGTCGGCGCGGACATCGACTTCGAGATCGAAGGTCGCGCCGAGAAGGTGACCGTCTTCTCCACGCGCCCCGACACGCTCCACGGTGCGACGTTCATGGTCGTCGCCCCCGACTCCGACCTCGCCGCCGAGCTGGTCGCAGGGTCGTCCGCCGCTGTCCGGATGCGGTTCCAGGACTACCTCGAGACGGTCCAGAAGGCGACCGACATCGAGCGTCAGACCGCTGACCGCCCGAAGACCGGCGTCTTCCTCGACCGGTTCGCGATCAACCCGATCAACGGTGAGCGGCTCCCGATCTGGGCGGCCGATTACGTGCTCGCTGACTACGGGCACGGCGCCGTCATGGCCGTTCCCGCGCACGACCAGCGCGACCTCGACTTCGCGCGGGCGTTCGATCTGCCGATCCGGGTGGTCGTCGACACGACGGCTCCGGTCACCGGTGCGATCCCGGTGATCGAGTTCGACGAGGACGGCGTGCCGATCGATCCGACCGCCGGCGAGGACGACCTCGACTCCATCGACCCCGCCAAGACGGGTGTCGCGCTGACCGGCGAGGGCCGTCTCATCAACTCCGGGTCGCTCAACGGGCTCAGCAAGCGCAACGCGATCGCCCGCGCCATCGACGAGCTCGAAGCAGCCGGCACCGGCCGCGCCGCGAAGACGTACCGTCTGCGCGACTGGCTGATCTCGCGCCAGCGCTTCTGGGGCACGCCGATCCCCATGATCCACACGCAAGACGGCCGCATGATCCCCGTGCCCGACGACCAGCTGCCGGTCACCCTGCCGCAGGCGCGCGACATCGACCTGACACCGAAGGGCTCGTCGCCGCTGGGCGGTGCGACCGAGTGGGTGCAGACCGTCGACCCCGAGACGGGTGAGCCGGCGCTTCGCGACCCCGACACGATGGACACGTTCGTCGACAGCTCGTGGTACTTCCTGCGGTTCCTGTCACCGAAGAGCGAGTCGGAGGCGTTCTCGTCGGCAGAGGCCGACAAGTGGGGTCCCGTCGACTTCTACATCGGCGGTGTCGAGCACGCCATTCTGCACCTGCTGTACGCGCGCTTCATCACGAAGGCCCTGTTCGACATGGGCGAGGTGGAGTTCACCGAGCCGTTCGCGAGCCTCATCAATCAGGGCATGGTCATCCTCGACGGCGCGAAGATGAGCAAGTCCAAGGGCAACTTGGTCCTGTTCCAGGAGGAGCTCGAGCAGCACGGTGCCGACGCGCTGCGCGTGGGCCTCGCCTTCGCCGGTCCGGTGGAGGACGACAAGGACTGGGCCGACGTGTCCACCGCGGGCGCGGCGAAGTTCCTCTCCCGCGCGCTGCGCATCGCGTCGGAGGTCTCCAGCCCCGTCGAGGTGGTGTGGAAGGACGGGGACACCGCGCTTCGCCGTGCGACCCACAAGCTCTGGGCCGACGTGCCCGGACTCGTCGAGCAGACCAAGTTCAACGTGGTCGTCGCGCGCCTGATGGAGCTCGTCAACATCACCCGCAAGACGATCGACTCCGGTCCCGGCGCGGCAGATCCCGCCGTCCGTGAGGCGGCCGAGGCGGTCGCAATGGTGCTCGACGTCATCGCCCCGCACACCGCGGAGGAGATGTGGTCGCTGCTCGGACGTGAGGGCTTCGTCGGGCTCGAGGTGTGGCGCAGCGCCGACTCGACGCTGCTCGTCGAGGACACCGTGACCGCCGTCGTGCAGATCAACGGCAAGGTGCGCGGCACGCTGAGCGTGTCGGCGAAGATCACCGCTGACGAGCTCGAGGCGCTCGCCCGCGGCGATGAGAAGGTGCAGCGGGCTCTGGGTGGCAAGGAGATCGCCCGCGCGGTCGTGCGTGCCCCGAAGGTCGTCAGCTTCACGACCGCCTGAGCGAGTTCCGGCCTCTCGGGTCGGTGGATGTGAGCGGATGCCGCGGCGTGGAGCCGCGGCATCCGTCGTCTGTCACGCAGGCGTTCGGCGGCTTCACGTGTCCGTTCGCGCCGCTTCGCGTCGTCTGATGCGGCTCGAACTGTCACCCGAGCGAGGATGTCGGCGCTCGGTGCCGATCCGCGTCGTTCACGAGGCTCCCCGGGGGACTCCGGGTCAGGGTCTTCTCCACCGGGAGGAGATCGATGTGACGTTCCACCGCCGCGGCATGACCACGATCAGGGTGGGCCGCTGGGCCGGAGTCTGACGGGGTGGGCGCACAGGGAGCGCCGGCGTCGCGGCGTCGGCTGGGTGTCGGCGCAGCGGTGATCCTGGTCGTCGCTGCCGCCGCCGTCGCGGTCGCGATCGGGGTGGTCCGCTCCGGCGTGGAATCTGCGGCCGTCGAGGTGATCCCTGACGCACCTGCATCGATCGCTCCCGCCGAGGTATATGTCCATGTCTCCGGTGAGGTGCGCACGCCGGGCCTGTACCGGCTGGCGGAGGGCGCGCGCGTAGTCGATGCGGTCTCGGCAGCGGGCGGGATGACGGGCGAGGCGTCGCCCGAAGCGGTGAACCTGGCGCGGCCGGTCAGCGACGGGGAACAGCTGCACGTGCCGGCGAAAGGCGATGCGCCGCCGGGCGAGTCGCCCGGCTCTGCGCCCGCGGGCGACGGCCGGGTGAACCTCAACACCGCGGATGCCGCGGCTCTCGACACCCTGCCGAGGATCGGTCCCGCGATCGCGCAGCGCATCATCGACTGGCGCGAGCAGAACGGACGGTTCACGAGCGTCGACGACCTGATGGCGGTTCCCGGCATCGGCGAGAAGATGCTCGCCTCTCTGCGCGAGCTGGTGACGGTGTGAGCCGGGGAGCGGATGCCGCGTGAGCCAGCGATCTGCCCGTCGCCGCGACCTGCGGCTGCTGCCCGTCGCCGCCGTCACGTGGGCGGGTGCCGGCGCGGCGATTCTCCTTCCCGGATCGGCGGTGTGGATCGCGGGAGGGTTGTGGGCGGCATCCGTCGGAGCGATCGCCCTGGCCGGTGCCGTCGCCCGGCGCCATCGGTCAGCCGCACCCCCGACCGGCGGCCGCCGCCCGATCACCGCGCTCGCCCTCGCCGCCGTGGCGCTGGCCTTCGCGGGAGCCGCGGCCTCACACGTCGCCGCCGCCGAACCAGAACGGTCGTCGCTCGCCGCGCTCGAGATCAGCGGCGGGCGCGCCCTGACGATCGACGCCGACGTCGTCGGGAAGATCGAGACGTCGGCGACCGGATTCCGCTTCGACGCCGTCCTCCGGCGGGCCACGATCGGCGCGCAGGTCCACGAGGTGTCCGCTCCCGTGCTGGTCCGCGTCTCGGAGCGGCCTGTGGGCCTCGACCTCGGCTCGCAGATCCGCGCGACGGCCACGGCGTTCCCCGCCGACCCCGGTGACCGGGCGGTGCTCGTCGTCACGGCGTCGGCACTCGAGGCGCGTCCGCCCCACGGGATTCTGGCGGGCGCCGCGGCGCTCCGTGCCGGGCTCATCCGTTCCGCCGACGGCCTGCCGCCGCCGGGAGCGGGACTCATCGCCGGCCTCGCCGTCGGCGACACGTCCGCGCTCGACGACGAGCTCGACGCGCAGATGAAGGCGTCATCGCTGTCCCACCTGACGGCGGTGTCCGGGGCGAACTGCGCGCTCGTCGTCGGAATCGCCTATGCCCTCTCCGCACTGTGCGGGGCGAGGCGTGGCATCCGCGTGGCGACAGGATTGGCGACCTTGATGGGTTTCGTCGTCCTCGTGTCGCCGGAACCGAGCGTCGTGCGCGCTGCGACGATGGCGGCCGTGGCGATGCTCGGCCTCCTGCTCGGGCGGATAGGGGCGGGGGTGTCGGTGCTGAGCGTCTCGGTGTGCGTCCTCCTGATTCTCGACCCGTGGCTGGCGGCCTCGCTCGGATTCGCTCTCTCTGCCGTCGCCACCGGATCGTTGCTGCTGTTCGCGGGACCCCTCGCGGCGGGACTGACGAAGTGGATGCCGGCGCCCGTCGCGCTGGCCGTCTCGGTGCCGCTGGCCGCTCAACTCGCCTGCGGACCTCTGCTCATCCTCATCGAACCCACCGTCCCGTTGCTCGGCGTCCTCGCCAACCTGATCGCCGGGCCGGCCGCGCCCGCGGCGACGGTCGTCGGGCTGCTCGCGTGCCTCGCCCTGCCGATCCCCGTGCTCGCGTCGGGCCTCGCGGCGGTCGCATGGCTGCCGGCCTCCTGGATCGCGGCGACGGCATCTACGGCCGCCGGCGTCAAGGGCGCGTCGCTCGGATGGCTGGAGGGATTCCCGGGGCTCGTCGTGCTCGCGCTCACCGGCGCGGCGATCGGGATCGTCATCGCCGCGCCCGCCGGCCGGCCGCGCCGCGCGGCGGCGGCCTTGTGCGCAGCGGTCGTGATCGTCACGGTGGCAGCGGCACCGGTCCGCCTCCTGCTCGACCGGGCGCGGGTGCCGGCCGAGTGGAGCATCGCTGCCTGCGATGTCGGTCAAGGTGACGCCGTGCTGGTCCGCGACGGCGGGCAGACCATGCTCATCGACACGGGGCCGGATGCCGCGGCGCTCAGCGCCTGCCTCGACCGCTTCGCCGTGGCGCGCATCGACGTCCTCGTGCTCACGCACTTCGACCTCGACCACCGCGGTGGGGCCGATGCGCTGAACGGTCGCGTGGCCCTCGTCCTGCACGGCCCCGCCGCGACGCCGGAAGACGACGCCGTCGTCGAGCAGCTCCGCGCCGGAGGGGCACGCACCCAGCAGGTCAGCGCCGGTCAGGGAGGGACGCTGGGGGAGTGCCGGTGGGGAGTGCTCTGGCCACGGCCGCGAGATCCCGTCTACCCGAGCGGCAACGACGCAAGCGTCACCCTCCGCGTGACCGGATGCCGCGTCCCCGACGCGCTGTTCCTCGGTGACCTCTCGGGCGCGGCGCAGCGCTCGCTGGCGTCGACGGGTGCGATCGCCCGGGGCGTCCGCGTCGTGAAGGTCGCGCACCACGGGAGTGCGGATCAGGACAGCGAGCTGTACCGATCGCTCGACGCGTCGGTGGCGCTGGTCACGGTGGGGGAGAACACCTACGGGCACCCGCGTTCGGAGATCCTGGACCTGCTCAGCGATGAGGGCGCGGCCATCGCTCGAACAGACAGCGGCGGGGACGTCGCGGTCTGGGAGTCGGAGGGTGCTCTGCGTGTCTGGCGGTCTCGCGGCGACGATGCCGGCTGATCCCGGGACCGAGCACTCGGTGGCCGGATCAGTGCCCGCAGCCACGAGCGCGTCGGCGGTGCTCGGTAGGCTGGAGGCATGCCGAGCCCGCGTCGTCCCGCCGCCAAGACGACGAAGTCCGCGATCCCGCAGATCTCCTGGCGCGCGCCGCAGCCGGCGCCGGTGGTGCTGATCTCCGGACCCGAAGAGGTCTGCGCGGAGCGGGCGACAGCCGGCATCCGGGATTATCTGCGCGCGGAGGACCCGAGCCTCGAGGTGACGGACGTCCGCGCCGACGACTACGCGCCCGGAACCCTGCTGGGCGTCGCCTCACCGTCGCTGTTCGGCGAGCCCCGCCTCGTGCGGGTGTCGGGCGTGGAGAAGTGCTCCGACGCGTTCTTGACGGAGGCGATCTCCTACCTCTCCCACCCCCAGGAGGGCGCCACGATCGTGCTCCGCCACACCGGCTCGAGCGTGCGCGGAAAGAAGCTCCTCGACGCGATCCGCTCGGGTGCCGGCGGGGGTATCGAGATCGCCTGCCCCGCGGTGAAGCGGGACTCCGACCGGTTCGACTTCGCGGCGGGCGAGTTCCAAGCGGCGAAGCGGCGCATCGCACCGCCTGCTCTGCGCGCTCTGGTGTCGGCGTTCGCCGATGACCTCACCGAGCTCGCTGCCGCCTGCCAGCAGCTCATCTCCGACGTCGACGGCGACATCACCGAGCAGATCGTCACCCGCTATTACGGTGGCCGTGTCGAGACCACGGCGTTCGCGGTCGCCGACACGGCGATCGCCGGACGGTACGGCGACGCGCTCATCGCCCTCCGGCACGCGCTCGCCTCGGGCGCCGACCCGGTGCCGATGGTCGCGGCGATCGCCTCGAAGCTCCGGACCATGGCGCGGGTCGCGGGCAGCCGCGAACCGGCATCCGCTCTCGCCGCTCGCATCGGGATGAAGGACTGGCAGGTCGACCGGGCCCGCCGCGACCTCGCGGGCTGGACCGAGTCTTCGCTCGGTATCGCCATCCAAGCCGCCGCACGAGCGGATGCCGAGGTGAAGGGCGCCTCGCGGGACCCCGTCTTCGCAGTCGAGCGCCTCGTGACCGTGATCGCGACCCGCGCCCCCTACGGCGCCTGACCGCGCCCCCTACGGCGCCTGCCCGCGCACCGCGCCCCGCGCCCCGCGCGAACGACGAAGGCCCGCCCCGGGAACGGGACGGGCCTTCGGCAAGTGGTTCGGCTCAGAGAGCGGCGACCTGCTTGGCGATCGACGACTTGCGGTTCGCGGCCTGGTTCTGGTGGATGACACCCTTGCTGACGGCCTTGTCGAGCTTCTTGGTGGCCTTCAGGACCGCCTTCTCGGCAGCAGCCTTGTCACCGGCCGAGATGGCCTCGCGGGCCTGACGGACGACCGTCTTCAGCTCGCTCTTGACGGCCTTGTTGCGCTCGCGCGCCTTCTCGTTGGTCTTGTTGCGCTTGATCTGCGACTTGATGTTCGCCACGTGAGACGTATCTTTCGTTCGGAGTTTTTCGGAGGATGTGCCGCCAGGCGGTAGAGGGGCGCCTCGCGGCGGTCGTGTGAGGGAGGAACCCACACGGCAAGCCGACTTCCAAGCCTACCAGGTCGGGCGCATTATCCCGAAGTCGTGATGTCCTCGTCCGCGTCGTCCGAGCGCTCCGCATCCGAACGCTCAGCGTCGGCGGTGTCCATCGTCGCCAACGCCAGGTCGATGACCGCGTTGAACACCCGCGGCCGCATCGCGGTCACCAGGTGCGAGGTCCGCGGCACGACGATCAGTTCGGCGTGAGGAGCGAGCGTCGTGAACAACCGCTCGTTGACGCGGAGCTGGTCCCACTGCCCGTTGACGAACCACATCGGCACCTCGATGTTCCGCAGCGCCTCGACGAGGTTGAGCACCGAGAGACTCCGCAGGGCGATGTCCTGCGCGTCGTAGGCGTAGCCGCCGGCCCCGAAGTCCAAGCGGGTCTCCACGGGAAGGGTGCGATCGAGAACGAGGTCGGCGAAGTACTGCCCCCGGCGCGGGAGCCGGTTGAGACCTCCCGCAAGGGTCCGGTACGTCGCGAGACCGAGCCCTCGGGGTATCGCGGTGCAGCTGGCCGCGATGAACGCCACCGGCGGTCGCTCGCGCCGGCCCACGTACTCGATGGACAGCAGGCCGCCCATCGAGTGGCCGACCAGGAGCACCGGTCCTCGGGTCGCGGCATCCCGAACCGCCTCGTCGATCGTCTCGAACGCGCCGTCGAGGGTGAACGTCTCGGCTATGCGCCGGCCGTGACCGGGCAGGTCGACGGCGATGGAGGGGATGCCGAGCTCGTCAAGGTGCGCCTGCTGCGAGCGCCACATCGTGGCGGAGGTGCGGATGCCGTGGACGAAAACCACCTGCGCGGTCATGCGCTCAGCCTACGAGCGTCGGCTAGGGGTGAGCCGAGTGCCCGTCGGCATGTGCGAAGCGGGGCGGATCCGTGTGGACCCGCCCCGCTCGCGTACGTCACCCGATCAGAACAGCACGCGCACCTTGGCGGCGTTGCTCTCCGAGCCCTCGGCGACCTTCGGGTCGGCGGGCACGAACGTCGCGGTGTACGTGTGCGTGCCGCGCGAGAGGCGGCCGAGGGTCGTCGAGGCGATGCCCTTGCGGACCTCGACCGTCGCGATCACCTCGTCGCCCTCACGGAACTCGACGGTGCCGGTGGCGCGGCCACCCTGCTGCGAGACGTGCGCGACGAGCGTCGCCGGCACGATCCGGTTGATGTGCACCGGCGGGATGGCGACCAGACGCGTCTTGGTGGTGGCGGCGGGCTCGGCCGCCTCTTCCACCGTGACGGGCACCTGGACGACCGTGCCGCTGGGAGCCGCCGTCAGGGTGAGCGTCGCCGTGCCCGCCGGCGTACCGGCCGGCAGAGTGACGGAGACGGATGCCGCGCCGCCCGTGACCGGGACGGTGCCGAGCACCTGCTCGCCGAGGCTCACCGTGAGCTCCGTGTTGGCGGGTGCGCCGCGGCTGGTCAGGTTCAGACCGGCCACCTCGAACGCGACCGTCTCACCGGCGCCGACAGTTTCGGGAACACCCGAGACCTGCGCGGCGCGCTCGGCGAAGGACGGGGCGATCGGGGAGTTGTCGGCGATGTAGTCCATCCACGCCTCGTAGTCCAGGAGACCCGTGTCGACGTAGTCCGTACCCTCGGTGAAGACGCGGAAGTTGTCGCCACCGGCCGCGAGGAACGAGAACGTTCCGATGCGGTAGGTCCCCGCCGGGTCGATCGGCGCACCGTCGACCGTGACCGACGTGATGCGCTCTCCCTCGGGCAGAGCCGGGTCGAACGTGTACGAGACGTTGTCCGACAGACCGAGCTGGAGGTACGGGCGCTGCGGGACGTTGCCCGCGGCGTCGCGCTGCCACTGCTGCTCCAGCATCGTCGTGAACTGCTCGCCCGTCAGGGTGACCAGGGCGAGGGTGTTGTTGAACGGCAGCACCGCGTTGGCCTGGCTGAACGAGATCGTCCCGTCAGGAAGACCCGCCACCGCGCCGGCGCCGAACTCGGCCTGCGTGTCCCAGAGATCCGAGCGCAGACCGCCCGGGTTGGTCACGCCGATGACGGCGCCGTCGGGCAGATCCGCGAGGCTGTCGCGCAGCATGTTGCCGACCGTGCCTGCGAGCGTCGACTCGGAGGCGCGGTCATCGCGGGTGCCGCCGGTGTACACGCCGTCGACGTACTCGCCGCCGGTGAAGGCGGTCGTGATGTCGCCGGAGACCTCGCCGATCGCGGTGTTGCCGATTGCGGCGGCGTTGGCCAGGGCGGCCTTCGTGATGCGGTCGACCTCCGCCACCCGCGGGTACGCCTCGATGAGCGCAGCGGACGGGGTGGTGGTGCGGGCGACGTTGCGCTCGGCGTGCGCCGCGACCTCACCGGTGGTGGGGTCGACGGTGAGGGTGATCTCACCGATCTTCGCGCCGTACGAGCCGGTCTGCACGATCGGACGGGTGCGCTCGGTGCCGGGCACCGGCGCCGACCACGCGTACTCCTTGTGCGTGTGACCGGTGAAGATCGCGTCGACCTCGGCCGCCGTGTCCTCGACGATCGCGGCGAACGGACCGCCCGCGGCGATCTCCTCCTCGAGGGTCGATCCGTCCGGCGTGCCGGCTCCGGCACCCTCGTGGTAGAGCGCGACAAGGACATCGGCCTCGCCGTTGGCGGCATCCCCGTCGGAGAGCTCAGCGGCGACCCGGTTGACGGCCTCGACGGCGTCGCCGAACTCGATGTCGGCGACACCGCTGGGGGTGACCAGCGACGGGGTCTCCTCGGTCACGGCGCCGATGACACCGACGGTGAGTCCGTCAGCCTCGAGCAGCGCGTACTCGTCGAGCGCAGGGGTGTCGGTGCCGGCGAGGTACACGTTGGCACCGAGCTGCGGCGCGTCGAAGTGCTCCGCGACGCGACCGGCGAGGTCGTCGTAGCCGCGGTCGAACTCGTGGTTGCCCACGGCGCTCGCCTCGAGCTCCAACGCGTTCAGGACGTCGATCGTCGGCTGGTCTTCCGACACCGACGAGGCGAACAGCGAGGCGCCGATGTTGTCACCGGCCGAGAGGAACAGGACGGGGCCGGATGCCGCGGCGCGGAGCTCTTCGACCGTTCCGGCGAACGCGACGGTGTTGCCGTCGATGCGCCCGTGGAAGTCGTTGATCCCGAGCAGCGTCAGCTCGACCGGTGCGGCGTCGGCCTCGAGCCCGACGATCACGGGGTCGTGGTCACTCGAGCGGTAGGCGTCGGCGGAGTAGAACTCGGTGCCGTGCGAGCGGAACCGGCTGTACTCGAGCGCGATCGACTCACCGGAGTTGATGTTCCAGATGTCGGCGCCGGTGGCGCGGGCGAGCGCGGCCTCGTTCAGCAGGATGTGGTCGAGTGATCCCGACAGCCCCGAGAAGCTGTACGACGAGCTGTCGACCTCGAACGCCCGCTCGGCGTCGGCGTAGCCGGCTTCGTAGAGCACCTGAAGGGGGTCCTCCTGGCCGTAGGCGTTGAAATCACCCGCGAGGGCGACGGCGTCGACGTCGCCCTGGATCTCTTCGATCCAGTCGCGGAGCGCCGTCGCCTGGCGGACGCGGGACTCGTTCGAGGTGCCCTGGCCGTCGCCGGTGTCGGCGTCGCCGGGCCACGGGCCGACGGATCCCTTCGACTTGAGGTGGTTGACCGCGAACAGGAACTCGGCGCCGCCGTCAGCGGGCTCGAACACCTGGGCGATGGGCTCCCGCGCGTTGCCGAAAGCCTCGCCGTCGCCGCTCTGGTCGCCGAGGGCGCGGGCGGCGCCGACGGGGGAGACGAGGGCGGGCTGGTAGATGATCGCGTTCGTGATCACGTCCTGCTCGGATGCCGCGGGCAGCTCGTCCGAGGAGGGGACGAACGCCCACGTGCCGGAGCCGTCGACGGCGTTCAGCGCGTCGACCAGGGTCGAGGTGGCCTCGTCGGTGGCTTCGCCGAGCGCGGCGGAGTTCTCGATCTCCATGAGGCCGACGACCGCGGCATCCACCGTGGTGATGGCCTCGACGAGCTTGGCCTGCTGCCGCTCGAGGTCGGCGTCGTCCCAGGCGCCGCGCTGGTCGCAGCCGTCCCGGACGGTCACACCGTCGCCGAACCGGTCGTTGTACGCGGTGCAGGAGGCGGTGTCGGTGCCGAGGGTGGTGAAGTAGTTGAGCACGTTGAAGGAGGCGATCGACAGGTCGCCGCCGACCGCTTCGGGGGCTGCCGTCCGGGTGTTCTCGAACGCGACACCGTCGGCGCCCGAACCGTCGGCGACGAGGGCACTGGTCGGGTTCAGCTTCCAGGAGTTGTTGCGCCAGTCGACGATCAGCGGCTCGGTGAAGGTGACGTCGGCGCCGACGATGATCGGCTCGGTCAGCGACACGTAGGCGGGGGTCTTGTCGGTGTTGGCGGACGAGCTGAAATCGGTCGTCGCACCGTCGTCGAGCAGCACGCCGCGCGCGGCGTTGTCTGCCGCGACCGCCGCGGCCTGGTCGGAGCCGGGGCGTGCGACGTCGGTGGGCTGGCGCAGCGGGGTGGTTCCCTGCGCGAGCCCGACCTCGCCGTACCGGTTGGTGCTGTAGGTGTTCGTGACGGTGAAGTCCCCCTGCGGTGCGATCAGCATCGACTCGAGGGCCTCGCGCTCGGCGGTGGTCGTGGGCCAGGAGACCTCGGCCGGGACAGGAGCCTCGGCGTCGGCGATGACCTCGGCCGCACCGGTGGCGACGGTCAGTTCGGTGAGACCGTTCCACTCCGAGACCGCACCGGTGACGGTGACGGTGTCGCCGAGGGCGACCTCGCCGACGGCGCCCGGGGCGTAGACGAAGACGGCGTCGGAGGACTCATCGATGGTGGCGCCGGATCCCGGCGTCTGGATGACGTAGCCGTTGAAGCCGCCAGTCGGGTAGTGCGCGGTGACGACGCCGGTCGTGGTGACGGTGCGGCCGGCGAGCGGGGAGGTGTCACCGGTGCCCTGGATCGCCGAGATCTCGACGACCTCCGGCTCCGGCTCGGGCTCGGGCTCGGGCTCG
>NZ_JBHWTD010000025.1:0-23347 GCF_043427715.1 Microbacterium sp.
TATGTGGTGGGGGCGGCGAACTCGGGGCCGGGCTCCACCCGTCGTCGTCGCCGGGTGGCATCGGCGGGGACGGCGGCGTCGGGTCGGAGTCGTGACGCGTGAGGTACTTCACGCGCACCCCCAGGACGGAGAGGATCGCGGTGCGAAGGTCCTCGCTCGGGCCCTTCCCCGCGGTCAGCTTCTTGAACGACTGCACGTCGGAGTGACTCTGGAACGACAGGGTCAGGATGTCATCGGGGCTGTAGGCCACGGGACGCGACACCGTCGCGATCATCCAGGAGGTGCGGCTGATGTCCTCGAGGCGGCGGAGCACCTCGGGCCACGCGTCGCGGATCTGCTCGAACGTCACCGGCCCCGTGGGCACGGGGGGCGTGGGCGCGGCAGGCGCAGCGTCGGCAGGCGCCGCAGGCGTCGCCGCCGGAGCGACGGGTGCCGCAGCAGCCGGAGCAGGTGCCGGTGCAGCCACCGCCGGAGCCGGAGCCGGAGCAGCCGGAGCAGGTGCGGACGCAGCCGGAGCCGGGGCCGACGCGGACACAGATGCCCCCGCAGCCACCGGAGCCGAAGGAGCCGCAGACTCACCCGCGGCGAGCACGCGGGCCACCAGCAGCTCAAGCTGCAGGCGGGGCGAGGTCGTACCGGTCATGTCGTCGAGAGCGGTGACGACGAGGTCGGCGATGCGCGAGAGTCGGTCGGTGCCGAACTGCGAGGCCTGGCGCCCCATGCGCTCGAGTTCGTCGGCGGGGATGCCGCGGAGCACCGCGCTCGCGCCGGCACCCGTGGCCGCGACGATGATCAGGTCACGGAGCCGCTCGAGCAGGTCATCGACGAACCGGCGCGGGTCCTGCCCCGTCTGGACGACGCGGTCGACCGCGCCGAAGGCCGCGGCGGCGTCACGGGAGGAGAACGCGTCGACGACCTCGTCGAGGAGCTCGGCGTGGGTGTACCCGAGCAGGGAGACGGCGCGCGCGTAGGCGACGATGCCCTCGTCGGAACCTGCGATCAGCTGGTCGAGGAGCGACAGCGTGTCACGCGGCGACCCGCCGCCGGCGCGGACGACGAGCGGGAGGACACCGGGCTCGACCTGCACGCCCTCCTGGGCGCACAGCTGCTCGACGTACTCGAGCATGGCCGCGGGGGCGACGAGCCGGAACGGATAGTGGTGTGTGCGCGAGCGGATCGTGCCGATGACCTTCTCGGGCTCGGTCGTCGCGAAGATGAACTTGACGTGGGCCGGCGGCTCTTCGACGAGCTTCAGCAGGGCGTTGAAGCCCTGCGCCGTGACCATGTGCGCCTCATCGAGGATGAAGATCTTGAACCGGTCGCGGGCGGGCGCGAAGACCGCCCGCTCGCGGAGGTCGCGCGCGTCGTCGACACCGTTGTGGGATGCCGCGTCGATCTCGACCACGTCGAGCGAGCCGCCGCCGCCACGGCTGAGCTCGATGCAGCTGTCGCACTCCCCGCACGGGGTGTCGGTGGGACCCTGTGCGCAGTTCAGACAGCGGGCCAGGATGCGCGCGGACGTCGTCTTCCCGCACCCGCGGGGGCCGGAGAAGAGGTAGGCGTGGCCGACCCGATCGCTGCGGAGCGCGGTCATGAGCGGATCAGTCACCTGCGCCTGCCCGATCATCTCGCCGAAGGTCTCCGGGCGATAGCGGCGGTACAGGGCTGTGGTCACCAGAACAGACTACGGCGTGGGGCCGACACGGAGCGCGGCGGGAACACGCGGCGCCACTGCGGACGTTGCACCCGATGTGGAATCCCAGCCCGTCGACGTCGCCGTGATCGGCGCAGGTCAGGCGGGTCTGGCCGCCGCCCATCACCTGCGGCGGCGCGGGTACGCCCCGCTGGGCGACACCGCAGGTCCCGGCCCGAGCATGGTCGTCCTCGACGCGGAGGCCTTCCCCGGCGGCGCGTGGCAGCACCGGTGGGCGTCGCTGCGGATGGGGACGGTCAACGGCATCCACGAACTCCCCGGCTACGAGGTCCCCCCGGCGGATGCGGACGCCCCGAGCCGCGAGGTGCTGCCCGCGTACTTCGCCGAATACGAGCGGCGCTTCGACCTCGCCGTGCAGCGTCCGGTGCGGGTGCGCGCAGTGCGCCGCGCGGACGACGACCCGCTCGGCAGGTTGCTCGTCGAGTCGGAGACCGCTCAGGGCGCGAAGACCTGGGCTGCCCGGTACGTCATCAACGCCACCGGCACCTGGCGCCGACCCTTCTGGCCCACCGTCCCGGGGCAACGGACCTTCGCGGGGCGGCAGCTCCACGTCCACGACTACGTGTCGGCCGACGAGTTCGCCGGCCGCCGCGTCGTCATCGTGGGCGCGGGGGTCTCGGCGATCCAGCTGCTCGATGAGATCTCCGCCGTCACCGACACCCTCTGGGTCTCCCGACGCGAACCGCAGTGGGATGCCACGGGCTTCGACACCGCGGCGCGCATCCAGGCCATCGCGGCGGTCGAAGAGCGCGTGCGCCAAGGGCTCCCCCCGGCGAGCGTCGTCTCGGTCACCGGAGCGCATTGGTCGCCGTGGGCGCAGGCGGCGAAGGACCGCGGTGCACTGGTGTGGCATCCGATGTTCACCGCGATCGAGCGGGACGGTGTGCGGATGCCGGACGGCACCGTCGAACGGGCCGACGTGATCCTGTGGGCGACGGGATTCCGCGCCGACATCGCGCACCTCGCGCCGCTGCGGCTGCGCACACCGGCCGGTGGCATCCGCGTGCGCGACACCCGCGCCGACGACGAACCGCGCCTCTTCCTGATCGGCTACGGCCCGTCGCAGTCGACCGTCGGCGCCAACCGCGCGGGACGTCAGGCGGTGCGCGCCATCGTCGCCGATGAGAGGGCGCGCACCGCCGGAGTGTGACGGTCAGGCCTCCGCGGCGACGCGCTCTGCCTCGTCGATGATGGGGATCGTCCCGGTGTGAACGGGAACCGAGGTCGCCACCGACGCGTCGGGGATCGACGCCGAGAGCAGTGTGCCGTCCTCACGGAGCTGCTCGCCGATCCTGCGGAGCGTGGGGCGCCCCGGGATGACCCGACCCTGACCCTCGAGCGGGATGGTGAGGGTCTCGCCGCCGGCGACGGTGTGCCCCATGCCGCGCACGGTGAAGGAGACGGGGTTCCCCTCCCCTGCCACGACGGTCATCTCGTCCCGGCGCACCGTGATCGCCAGGCGGGTGCCGTGCCAGTGCAGCGTGTACGACAGCGACGGCCAGTCCGCCGGGAGGCGCGGGTCGAAGCTCAGTGCGCCGCGGTGGTCGCGCATGCCTCCGAAGCCGGAGACCAGCGCGGTCCACACGCCACCAGCGGAGGCGACGTGCACCCCGTCGGCCGCGTTGTTGTGCAGGTCGCCGAGGTCGACGAAGGCGGATTCGCGGAAGTACTCCAGCGCGAGGTCCTGATAGCCGACTTCGGCTGCGAGGATCGCCTGCACGACGGCCGACAGCGTCGAGTCACCCGTCGTGAGGGCGTCGTAGTACTCGAAGTCGGCGAGCTTCTCGGCCGGGCTGAAGTGGTTCCCCTGCAGGAACAGCGCGAGCACCACGTCGGCCTGCTTGAGCACCTGGTACCGGTAGATGACCAGCGGGTGGAAGTGCAGCAGCAGGGGACGCTGCTCGGGCGGTGTGTTCTCGAGGTCCCACACCTCGCGCTCGAGGAAGACGGCATCCTGCGGATGGATGCCGAGGGCGTCGCTGTACGGGATGTGCATCGCCTCGGCCGCGGCCTGCCAGGCGTCGAGCTCGGCGGGGTCGAGGTCGATCCGCTCGACCAGCTGCTGGTAGGCCTCGGGGTCGTCCGTCTCCATCTCGCGGAGCACCCGGGCGGCGTAGCGGAGGTTGTAGCGCGCCATCACGTTGGTGAAGAGGTTGTCGTTGACGACCGTGGTGTACTCGTCGGGCCCCGTGACGCCGTGGATGTGGAAGCTCTCCGGGTCACCCGACTCGGAGAAGCGCCAGAAGCCCAGGGTCGCCCACAGCCGCGCGGTCTCCACGAGGATCTCCGCCCCCTCACGGTGGAGGAACTCGGTGTCGCCGGTGGCGCGCACGTACTTGCCGAGCGCGAAGGCGACGTCGGCGTTGATGTGGTACTGCGCGGTGCCGGCCGCGTAGTACGCGGAGGCTTCCTCACCGTTGATCGTGCGCCACGGGAAGAGCGCTCCGGCTTCGTTGAGCTGACCGGCGCGCTTCCGCGCGGCGGGGAGCATGAGATACCGCATCCGCAGAGCATTGCGCGCCCACAGCGGCGTCGTGTAGGCGAGGAACGGGAGCACGTAGACCTCGGTGTCCCAGAAGTAGTGCCCGCTGTAACCCGAGCCGGTGACGCCCTTCGCGGGCACGCCGAGGGAATCGGCGCGCGCGGCGGCCTGGGCGAGCTGGAACAGGCACCAGCGGGTCGCCTGCTGCAGGTCGTCGTGGCCTTCGATGATCACGTCGGAACGGTCCCAGAAGTCGTGGACCCACGCTTCCTGACGGTCGAACTGCGTCTGCACGCCCTCGTGCTGGACGCGGTCGAGGGTGCGACGGCCCCGATCGACGAGCTCGTGCGCGGGGACGCCGCGGGAGGTGTGGTAGCTGACGACCTTCGTGATCGTCACCGGCACACCCTGGCGTGCGTGGACGCGGAACACCTGCTTGGCCATGTCGGGCTCGACCTGGCCGCGTGAGGAGTACTCGTTCTCGGTCTCGACGATGTGGTCGGCGACGACGGCGAGGGTCATCCCCGACTCGCTCACCTTGAACGACAGCGCCGACCGGGACCCGTTGTTCCAGAACTCCTGCGGCTGCAGCACGCGGTCGGACATCTTCTCGGACTTGCGGGGGTCGAACCCGGCCCCCGCCTGCTTGCCCAGCCGGTCGGCCGCGCCGTAGACGTCCTCGCCGTCCTGGCGGTTGAGCAGCTGGCAGCTCACCGTCACGGGCGCATCGGCGTTGAGGACGGTCACGCTCAGTCGCATGATCGCGACGTGACGCTCCTCGAAGGAGACGAGGCGCTCGAAGTCGATGACGACGTCCTTGCCGCTGGGGGTCATCCAGCGCACGTGCCGCGTGAGCACGCCGCGACGGAAGTCGAGCGCGCGCTCGTACTCACGGACGTCGGCGATGTCGAGCGAGATCGGCTCGTCGTCGACGTACACCCGCATGATCTTGCTGTCCGGCGCGTTGATGATCGTCTGCCCGACCTCGGCGAACCCGAACGCCTGCTCGGCGTGACGGATCGGGAAGACCTCGTGGAAGCCGTTGATGAAGGTGCCGTGCTCCTGCGCGTGGCGCCCCTCGGGGTGATTGCCGCGCAGGCCCAGGTAGCCGTTGCCGGTGGCGAAGAGCGTCTCCGTGACCCCGACGTCGTCGAGGGAGAACGCCGTCTCCACGAGGCGCCACGGGTCGACAGGGAAACGGGAGCGATCGATCATTCGGGTCCTCGGGTGTCGTTCGGGTGGAGGGATGCCGGGAGGTCAGACGAGTTCGGCGAGGTCGTCGACCACGATGTGGGCACCGAGCGCGGTGAGGGTGGCGGCGCCGGCGCCGCGGTCGACGCCCACCACGAGCCCATACCCTGCGGCGACGGCGGACTGCACGCCGGAGTGGGCATCCTCGACGGCGGCGCTGCGGGCGGGGTCCACCCCGAGCATCTCGGCAGCGCGGGCGAACACGTCGGGTGCGGGCTTGGAGGCCAGCCCCTCCTCCTCTGCGACGACGCCGTCCATGATGACGGGGAACCGGTCGATGATGCCCGCGACGGTGAGCACCTCGCGCGCGTTCTTGGAGCTCGAGACCACGGCGATCGGAACGCCGGCATCCTGCAGCTTCTGCACGAGCGCGAGCGAGCCGGGGTACGCGGCGATGCCGTCGGCGCGCAGGACCGACTCGAACACGACGTTCTTGCGGTTGCCGATCCCGCAGACGGTGTCCGCGCTGGGCGGGTCCGCGGGCTCCCCCCAGGGGACCTCGATGTCGCGGGAGCGGAGCAGGCTCGCCACGCCGTCGTAGCGCTTCTTGCCGTCGAGGTGCTCGAAGTAGTCGGCCCTCGTGTACGGCGGCTGCACGTCCCACGCGGTGAACAGCTCGGTGAACATCTTCTCCCAGGCGTGCATGTGCACGTCGGCCGTCGGCGTCAGGACGCCGTCCAGGTCGAAGAGCACACCGTCGAAGGTGGTGAGGTCGGGGAGGGTGTCCATCGTCACACCGTCCAGGGTATCCGCGTGATCGCTGTGCTCAGTGCACGGCAACGGCGTGCGCCTGGCGGGCGATCTCGAGCTCCTCGTCGGTCGGCACGACGAGGACGGTGACGGCCGAATCATCGGTGGAGATGACCCGGATGCCGCTTCCCCGCGCCTCGTTGCGCTCGGGGTCGAGGGTCACGCCGGCGTACCCGAGTGTCTCAAGCGCCGCCGCACGCACGACGGCCGAGTTCTCCCCCACGCCCGCGGTGAACGCGATGACGTCGGCACCGCCGAGCTGGGCGAGATAGGCGCCGAGGTAGGCGCGGAGGCGGTGGATGTAGACGTCGAACGCGAGCGCCGCGTGCGCGTCGCCCGCCGCGCGACGCTCGGTGATGTCGCGCATGTCCGACGCGCCGGCGAGTCCGCGCAGGCCGCTGCGCTTGTTGAGGAAGTCGTCGAGGTCGGCGGGACCCATCTGTTCGCGCCGCGCAAGGACACCGAGGACGGACGGGTCGATGTCACCCGAGCGGGTGCCCATCACGAGACCCTCCAGCGGTGTCAGTCCCATCGACGTGTCGACCGAGCGTCCGCCGTCGATCGCCGTGGCCGACGCCCCGTTGCCCAGGTGCAGCACGATCTGGCGGAGCTCTGCCAGCGGCCGGTCGAGGAACCGGGCGACCGCTTCGCTCACATACTTGTGGCTGGTGCCGTGGAAGCCGTACTTGCGGATGCGGTGGCGGTCGGCAGTCTCGCGGTCGATGGCGTAGGTGAAGGCCGCCGCCGGCATGCTCTGGTGGAACGCGGTGTCGAAGACCGCGACGTGCGGCACGTCCGCGAAGGCGGCGCGGGCTGCCTTGATGCCCTGCAGCGCGCCCGGGTTGTGAAGCGGGGCGAGTGCGCTCAGCTCGTCGATGTTGATCTCCACGAGAGGGGTGACCAGCGTCGGCTCGAAGAACCGTGCGCCGCCCTGCACGACGCGGTGCCCCACGGCGATCGGCCGCGCGTCCTCGAGCGACGGCCCGGCGTCCGCGAAGGCGTCGAGCATGACGGCGAACCCGGTCGCGTGATCGGGGATCGGACGTTCCTGAGTCGTCGTGGCCTTGGTCGCGGTGACGGCGGGGCCGTCTCCGGCGAAGTGCACGGTGTGGGTGGCGACGCCCTGCGCCTCGCCGATGCGCTCGACGAGACCTGAGGCGAGACGACGCTCGGTGTCGACGTCTACGAGCTGGTACTTGAAGGAGGACGACCCGCTGTTGATGACGAGGACGGGTGTCACTTCTCCCCCTCCGCGGCCTGCGCCTGGATCGCGGTGATCGCGATCGTGTTGATGATGTCCTCCACGAGCGCCCCGCGGGAGAGGTCGTTGATCGGCTTGTTCAGGCCCTGCAGCACCGGGCCCATCGCGACCGCATCGGCCGAGCGCTGCACCGCCTTGTAGGTGTTGTTGCCGGTGTTCAGATCGGGGAAGACGAAGACGGTGGCGCGCCCGGCGACATCGGAGCCGGGCATCTTGGCCGCGGCCACCGCGGCATCCGCCGCCGCGTCGTACTGGATGGGACCCTCGACCAGGAGCTCGGGGGCACGTTCGCGCACGAGGGCGGTCGCCTCCCGCACCTTCTCCACGTCGGCGCCCGACCCCGACTCGCCCGTCGAGTAGGAGAGCATCGCGACGCGGGGCGCGATGCCGAACTGCTCTGCGGTGGCCGCGGAGGAGACGGCGATGTCGGCGAGCTGCTCGGCCGTCGGGTCGGGGATCACGGCGCAGTCGCCGTAGACGAGCACGCGGTCGGCGAGGGCCATCAGGAACACACTCGAGACGACCTTTACGCCGGGCTTGGTCTTGATGATCTCGAACGCGGGTCGGATCGTGTGGGCCGTCGTGTGCGCGGCGCCCGAGACCATCCCGTCGGCCATCCCCAGGTGCACCATCAAGGTGCCGAAGTAGGAGACGTCGGTCACGGTGTCGGCGGCCTGCCGGTAGGTGACGCCCTTGTGGGCGCGGAGCCGTTCGTATTCGGTGGCGAACTTTTCGACATGGACGGCGTCGAACGGGCTGAGGACCTCCGCCGCCTGCAGGTCGAGACCCAGCTCGAGGGCGCGCGAGCGCACCTCGATCGGCTCGCCGAGAATCGTGATGTCGGCGATCCCGCGCGCCAGCACGGTTGCCGCGGCCCGCAGGATCCGGTCGTCGTCGCCCTCGGGCAGCACGATGCGACGTCGCTGGCTGCGCGCGCGCTCGATCAGGCGGAACTGGAACATCAGCGGCGTGACGACGCTCGACGAGGCGAGCCCGATCCGCCGCAGCAGCTCGTCACTGTCGACGTGCTTCTCGAACAGCGCGAGGGCGGTGTCGTAGCGCCGCTGCGACTGCGCGGCCAGTCGTCCGCGAGCGCCCATGATGCCCCGGACCGTCTCGAATGTGCCCTGCTCAGTCGCGAGGATCGGCAGGTTCGAGTCGAGGCCGTCGATGAGACGGGTCACCGGCTCGGGCAGCTCGAAGGGGCCGTACAGCACGATGCCCGACAGCGCCGGGAAGGTGCCCGAGCTGTGGGCGAGGAGGGCCGCCAGGAGCACCTCGGTGCGGTCGGCGGCGACGGCGAGGATCGCGCCTTCCTCGAGCCGCGGCAGGACGTTGTTGAGCGACATCCCCGCGACCACGACGTGCAGCACTTCGCGTTCGAGGAGCGTCTCGTCGCCCCCCACGAGCGTCGCGCCGAGCGAGCGGGCCACGTCGCGAACGGAGGGCGCGATCAGATACGCGTCTTCGGGCACCGCCCACACGCCGATGTCCTCGGGGGCCGCCGGGGCCGCCCTGACGGCTGCGACGATCTCCTCCAGCTTCGCCGGGTCGGCACGGTTCACGACGACCGCGAAGATGCCGGCCCGCTCGTGCTTGACCTCGGCGAGCGCGAGGGTCGCGAGGTCGGCGACCTTCTCGGGGCTGAGACCTCCCGTATCGGACCGGGTCTCGGTCTCGACGGCCTGCCCGCTGAGGACCAGCAGGACGGGGGCGCCGAGGTTGGCGGCGATGCGGGCGTTGTACCCGAGCTCGGCGGGGCTGCCCACGTCGGTGTAATCGCTGCCGACGATCACGACCGCGTCGCACTGCGCCTCGACGCTCTTGTACCGCTCGACGATGCGTCCGAGTGCCGCCTCCGGGTCGGCGCGGACCTCGTCGTAGGTGGCGCCGATGCACTCGTCGTAGTCGAGATCGACACCGTCGTGATCGAGCAGCATCTCGAGGACGTAGTCGCGTTCCTCGGTCGAGCGGGCGATCGCCCGGAAGACCCCGACCTTCGGCGAGCGCCGGATCAGGGTGTCGAGCACCCCGAGCGCGATCGTCGACTTACCCGAGTGCCCTTCGGCGGACGTGATGTAGATGCTCTGCGCCACGACTCCACCCTAGGCCTGCGCCCGGATCGAGCGGGCGCAGGGACCGGGAATATCCGAATGCGGCGACGGCGCGGCATCCGGGAAGAATAAGACTCTCCGCGAACCCGACAGAGCCCGGTTACCCTTGCTACGTTTCCGTCCTGGGGGAGTTGGCCTGGATGTCGCCTCGCGGAGAGCTGACACCAGTCTAACCGACGTCAGCGCCCCGTCTTCCGGTGCCGGGTTAGCATCGGTCCCGTACGTATCGGCGCGGCGACCGCAGACACGAGGGATCCAACAGTGCACCAGGACCAGCAGACGACGGCGCGCCGGCCGGTGGAGGGTCCCGTCGACGCGGCCGCCTTCGCCGCCGTCACCGGCGCCATCGCGGCATCCATCACCACCGTCATCGACGGCAAACCCGAGGCTGTCCGCGCCGCCCTGGTGTGCCTGCTCGCCGAGGGCCACCTGCTCATCGAGGACGTCCCCGGGGTCGGCAAGACGATGCTCGCCCGGGCGCTCGCCGGGAGTGTCGAGGCGACCGTCCGCCGCATCCAGTTCACCCCCGATCTCCTCCCGGGCGACGTGACGGGGGTGAGCGTGTACGACCCCGCCGAGCGCCGCTTCGAGTTCACTCCCGGCGCCGTGTTCGCGAACATCGTCATCGCAGACGAGATCAACCGCTCCTCGCCCAAGACGCAGTCCGCACTCCTGGAGGCCATGGAGGAAGGGCAGGTCACCGTCGACGGCGTCAGCCGGGCCCTCCCCGACCCGTTCCTCGTCGTCGCGACGCAGAACCCGCTCGAGATGGAGGGGACCTACGCCCTGCCCGAAGCCCAGCGGGACCGCTTCATGATGCGGATCTCGATGGGGTATCCGGATGCCGCAGACGAGGCGCGCATGCTCCGGCAGCGTGATGACGCGAACCCGCTCCGGGCGCTGTCGCCGGTCATCACGGCGGCGCAGGTCGCCGACCTGGTCGCGTGGGCGCGCAGCGTGCACGTGTCGCCGTCGGTGGAGGAGTACGCCGTCGCGCTCGCGCGGGCGACGCGTTCCCACCCCGACCTGCGATTGGGCGCGAGCCCGCGCGCGACTCTCCAGCTCGTGCGCGCCGCGAAGGTGTGGGCGGCTCTGGAAGGCCGCGAGTTCGTCATCCCCGACGACCTCGTGACGCTGCTCGAACCGATGTTCGCGCACCGCCTGATCCCGGCCCGCGGCACCAGTGTGACCCGTGCCCGGAGCGGGACCGACGCCGTCTCCCACGCGCTGCAGGGCATCGCCGCGGCCGTCCGCGTTCCGCTCGCCGCGCACTGACGGTCCTTCCGATGTCGCGCTGGCCGCTCACCATCCGAGGCACCGGAGCCGTGGTGCTGGCGATCACGGCCTTCGTCGTGGCGGGTGTGATCGCCGTGCCCGCGCTCACCTTCGTGGGCGTCCTCCTGATCGCGGCGGTCGCGCTCGGCTTCGCGTCGCTGCACCTGGGGCACCGTCCCGATCATGTCCGCCGCCTCTTCTCCCCCGAAATCTCCGCCGTCGGCGAGGAGGTCGCGGTGTCGGCGCGCGTCGAATGCCGCACCCTCCTGCCGACGACAGCCGGAACCTGGCGCGACCAGCTGCCGGCGGGCATCGAGGGCGACGCGGTCGGGGTGTTCCCGGGGCTGCGCTCGGGTCTCGTCCCGGGCGGCCACAGCGTGGACCTCGGGTACCGCATGACGACGCGGCGACGCGGCATCCACCCGATCGGACCGCTCACCGTCACGACGACCGACCCGTTCGGATTCGCCCGTCGGACGCAGCGCCTCGACACCGCCGTGCCGCTGACCGTCACCCCCGCGCTCGTCACGCTGTCGGCCCTGGAGGAACTGCCCGGGGACGTCGGCGGCGGCCTGCAGACCGCGACCGACCGCCTCGGCCAGGGCGCCGACAACCTCATCCCGCGCAGCTACCAGCCGGGCGATTCGATGCGGCGCATCCACTGGCGCGCGAGCGCCCACCGCGGCGACCTCATGGTGCGCCAGGAGGAGCAGGAGTCGCACCCCGAAGCGGTCGTCGTGTTCGACCGGTCGCTCGGCCGGTGGAGCGCCGACGCCCTGCGCGCACCGGGCGCAGACACGGCGTTCGAACTGGCGGTCTCCGCCGCGGCATCCGCCGTCGCCCGGTTCGTCCGCGAGGGGTACACGGTCGCCGTCCTCGACGCCGACGGCGGGGAGCTCGCCGAGCCCCTCGACGCCGGGGACACCACCGCGCTCGAAGCGGTGATCGTCTCGTTCGCGACCCTCACGGCGCGCCGGGACGGCTCGCTCGCCGACACGGCGCCGCTGTTCGCGGGGACGACCCTCGGGCCCGTCGTCGTGGTGACCGGCCCCGTCGGCGAAGCCGATGCCGCGCTCCTGGCTCCCATCACGGTGCACAGCTCTCTGCCCGTACTGATCAGCGTCGGCGCCGAACCCCTCGGGCTTCGGGCGGCGAGCGCGGTCGGCTGGCGGACGCTCAGCCTGGAACCGACGGACGAGCTCAACGACCTGTGGGACCAGTGGGCCCCCGAGCGGGGAGCGACCCGTGCCGGCTGAGCCCTCTCTCGTGCCGGCGGATCCCGTCGCGGCGGGGCGCCCGCGCCACGACGGCATGTCGACGCTCGCGCTGCTGGTCGCCGTCGCCGCCGCGTTCGTTCCCCTCCTGACGGTCATCGCGCCGGGGCTGTGGATCCCGCTGGGCCTGGGCGGAGCGGCGATCCTGCTCGCCGCCGGCTACCTCGTTCGCAGGCTGGGCTCCCCCGCCGTCGGAGTCTTCGCGATCGAGGCCCTGCTGTGGGTCGCCGGCCTGACCCTGGTGTTCTTCGCCGATGCCGCGGTGGCCTTCGTGATCCCCACGCAGGAGGCGGTCGAACGCCTCCCGTACCTCGTCGCTTCGGCGGCCGAGTCGATCGCCCAGGGGGTCGCCCCGCTCGACCCGACGGCGCCCATCTCCTTCTTCGTCGTGGCGGCGACGGGGCTCCTGGTCATCGCGCTCGACCACGTCGTCTTGACGGCCCGGATGCCGCTGCTCGCCGGCGTCGGTCTCCTCGCCGTCTGGCTCATCCCCACCCTCGCTGTGCCGCGGGACGTCGACCTCTGGGCGTTCGCGCTCATGGGCGCGGCCCTGCTCTGGCTCATCCGCGCCGAGACCCGAGGTCGTACGCCTCGGTCCACCTCCCGTGGCGCGAGGGTCGCCGTCGTCTCCGCCTCGATCGCCGTCGTCGCGATCGTCGCATCGGTCGTCGTGGCGCCCGCCGTCCCCCGTGCCGCTCCGGCCGGAGGTCTCGTCGGCGGCACCGCGATCACCGCGAGCCTCGACCTGGGCGACGACCTCCGCCGGCCGAACGAGGTTCCCGTCGTCCGCACGTGGACTGATGCGCCCTCGCCGCCTTACCTCCGCGTCGCCACCCTCACGCGCCTGGACGGCGAGACGTGGCGGCCCGATCGCGGCCGGCTCCTGCCGCTGGCCACGTGGGACGGCGCCGCTCCGGAGACGGCGGAGGACGTCGAGGTCGCCGAGTACCGCACCGGCGTGCAGGTTCTCGATCTGGTATCCGCCTCCCTCCCCATCCCGTATCCGGCGGTCGCGGTGAGCGGGCTCGAGGGCGATGGGTGGTCGATCACGCCGGAGAACCGCACCATCCGCTCCTCCGGCGGGGGCGTCGCCGGCCAGCGCCTGGAGGTCACGACGAGCGTTCCGCGCCCGAGCCGCGAGCAGGCGCAAGCGTCCCGCGCCTCGACCGACGGGGTGAGGTTCGCGAGCGCGTTGGAGCTGCCGTTCCAGATGCCGGAGAACATCGAGTCGCTCGCGGGCGAGGTGACCGCGGGCGCCGACAACGACTACGACCGGCTGCTCGCCCTGCAGACGTGGTTCCGCGGGACGAGCTTCGACTACTCGCTCGACGCGCCCGTAGAGGAGGGGTTCGACGGGTCGGGAGCGGAGGCGATCGGCCGCTTCCTCGAGATGCGATCCGGATACTGCGTGCACTTCGCCTCGGCCTTCGCCCTCATGGCACGGACCCTCGACATGCCCTCGCGCGTGGTCGTCGGGTTCCTCCCCGGCGCCCCCACCGGTGAGACCGAGGACGACGAGCGCGTCTATCAGGCGACGACCGCGCAGCTCCACGCCTGGCCGGAGGTGCGCTTCGAGGGCATCGGGTGGGTCGCGTTCGAGCCGACCAAGAGCCTCGGCACCGCGCAGCGCTTCGCCGCCGACAGTTCGGGCGAGGGTGGCGCGACCCCGACCCCCACGGCAGCTCCCTCCGACGCACCCACGGCGACGCCGACCGCGGCTCCCCGCGAGGACGAGGGCGGCCCCACGACCACCGCGACCGGGTTCTCGCTGACCGCTCTCGGTCCGCCGGTCGGCATCGCCCTGGCGGTCATCGGCGTCTCGGTGCTGCCGCTCATCCTCCGGCGTGCGCGCACCGCGGCGCTGCGTCGTCGCGCGGATCGCGGTGACGTCCGCGCCGCCTGGCGGATGGTGCAGGATGCCGCGATCGATCTCGGCGAACCGCTGCCTGCCGCCGAATCGCCGCGTGCGTTCGCCGCGCGACTGGTGGCCGAGCTGGGTGCGCCGGAGGAGGAGACGACGCGGCTGCGCGCGGCGGTGGAGCACCACAGCTACGCGCGGCCGGGACGGGCAGGCGACGATACCGGCACGCTCGGTCAAGACGCGGAGGCGGTGTGCTCCGCGCTGCGAGCGGCCGCGCCGACGCGGGTGCGCGCGCTCGCGCTCTTCGCGCCCCGCTCGCTGGCCATCGCGCCCGGCTCTGCGTTCGCGGAGCGCGACGCGCTGCTGCGTCCGGCCCGCTGAAGCGCGTCGCGTCCACCGTCACGCCTGAGGCAGTCCTCCGGGAAAAGGAAGAAGCCCCACACCGCGAGGTGTGGGGCTTCTCCAGCGCGGAAGCGACAGGATTTGAACCTGCGAGACGAGTTACCCCGCCTACATGGATTCCAGCCATGCTCCTTCGGCCGCTCGGACACGCTTCCAAACGTCGACCTTACCACGCGGCCGAGGTGACTCAGTTGAGCGGGCGGGTCGTCGACGGGATCGATCCGTCGGCGTACAGGCTCTTGGCGACGTCCTGGAACGCCGTCAGGGCGACGGCCTGGGTCAACGGGCCGTACGAGATCCGCGCGACGCCGAGCTTCTCGAACTCCCCCGCCGTGAGCGCGCCGGGCAGCCCGATGACACTCACCCGGCCGATTCCCTCCACGAGGGCCGCGGTGGCCTCGGCATCCAGCAGACCCGGCACGAACACGACGTCGGCGCCCGCGTCGAGGTAGGCGCGCCCCCGCTCGATGGCGTCGGCGAGCGACTCCTCCGCGGGGCGCTGACCGGCTCGCACGAAGGCGTCGGTGCGAGCGTTGAGGGCGAACGGGACGCCTTCGGCTTCTGCCGCGCGGACGGCGGCTGCGACGCGGGCGACGGATTCGTCGAGGGGACGCAGACGGTCCTCCATGTTGGCGCCGACGATCCCGACCCCGAGGGCTCTGCGGACGGTCTCGGCCGGGTCTTCGTACCCGTCGTCGAGGTCGGCCGAGACCGGCACGTCGCCTGCCGCCTCGACGATCCGGCCCACCATGTCGAGGGTCGTCTCCAGCGGGATGGTGCCGTCTTCGTAGCCGAAGGATGCCGCGATCGAGTGCCCCGCGGTCGCGATCGCCCGCGTCTCCTCGAGGGCGAGCACCGCCTTGGCGGAGACGACGTCCCACACGTTCACGACGCGGAGGATCTCGGGCGCGGCGTGGAGATCGCGGAGGCGGCGGGCACGGGTGGCGAGGGAACCGTTGGTCATGTCGTCACCGTGCCACGGAACGAGGTCCCCTGTCGCAGGGTTGACACTCATCCGGGGATGATCCAGAGGGAGAACGCGAGCGACCCGGGAGCCGAAGCCCCCGGGTCGCCGGTACGGACAGCCGAAGTCGGCCGCTCAGCTCACATCGCCTCGCCAGGCACCGGTTTCCGCGCCTCGGGATTCGATGAACTCCTTGAACTTCTTGAGGTCCTTCTTGACGGCGTGGTCGTCGATGCCGACCGCGGCGCCGACCTTCTCGACGAGGCCTTCGGGCTTCCAGTCGAGTTGCACGGTGACCCGCGTCTCGGTGTCGCTGAGCTTGTGGAAGGTCACCACACCCGCGTGGTCCTGGTCGTTGCTGTTCCAGGCGACCCGCTCATCGGGGTGCTGCTCGGTGATGTCGGCGGTGAACTCCCGCTCGGCACCGTTGATGTTCACCTTCCAGCGCGTCGTGGTGTCGTCGATCTGCTCGATCGACTCCACGTAGCTGAGGAAGTGCGGGAACGACTCGAACTGCGTCCATTGGTTGTACGCCGTCGAGACCGGCACGTCGACATCGATGGTCTCGATGATGCTGGCCATGGTCGGGCTCCTCTCCTGAAGGGGTGGATACCCGTCCATCCTCGGCACGGGCCCCCGCGGGTCCCAAGGGGTTGCGCCCCTCCGGGAGGGCTGTTAAGCGCGGGTAGGCTCGGACGCACCGACGTCGAGGAGATCCTGCAGTGCCCACCCCCGCCCGCCTGACCACCGCGGGCACCGCCGCGCTCACCGCCACCCTCGCGCTCGTCGCACTGACCGGTTGCGCATCCGGTCCGGCCCCGACGACAGCTCCCTCGCCCACCGTGATCGGCACGGAGGCCCCTGAGCCGGCTCCCTCCACCACCGAGGGTGCGGCTCCGACTCCGGCCGACACCCCCATCGAGTGCGAAGGAATCCGCCTCGGCGAGGGCTCCTCAATCGACGGCGCCTCGCTCGGTCCCTGTCTGCAGGCGTCCATCGAGCGCCACGGCAGCGGTGTGCTCACCGTGAGCGGCGACGAGCTGGGCGGACGGATCGAATACCACTACGAGCCGGCGTTCGAGTTCCGCGGCGAACTCGAGACCGGCGACGGACCGGTGTCCATCAGCTTCGTCGACGACGTGATCATGGTCGACTCCGGAACGGGGCCCATCGTCGGCGACGCATCGTCCGGTGACGCCGAGGCGCAGATGGCCGGCGTGGCCGGTGAGCTCTACCGCGTCTTCTCCGACCCCGGGTTCATCGACGATCTCATCCGCGAGAGTGAGAGCTGGACACTCACGCGTGACGGCGAGAGCTGGCGCGCCGACAGCGATGCGCCGTTCTCCTGGTACGGCATCCCTGTCGCGGCCTACTCGGCATGGTTCTCGGACGGGTGGGACCCGATCGCGGCGGAATCGACGTCGGACTTCTTGGGGCACACGGCGACCATCCGCCAGGACTTCTCTGCGCTCGGCGAACCGGTCGACATCGCGCCCCTCGCCGACCCGCAGGACTGATCAGCCGCGGAAGTCGTCCGGATCGACGCTGTCGAGGAAGCGCTTGAACTCCTCGACGTTCTCCTCGGCTGCGGGCTCGTCCTCGTCGGCGGTGATGTCGACGATGCCCGCCTCAGCGAGCACGTCGTCTGCGACGAAGATGGGCGCGCCGGTCCGGCTGGCGAGAGCGACCGCATCGGAGGGGCGCGCGTCGAGGACGACGTTGCCGGATGCCGCGATCGTGATCTCCGCGTAGAAGGTCCCGTCCTCGATTCGCGTGACCTCGACACGGGCGACGGTGGCGCCGAGCGACGTGAGCATGGCCTGCATGAGGTCGTGCGCGAGCGGGCGCGGCGCCTGCGCGCCCTCGACGGCGATCAGGATGCTGGTCGCCTCCTGTGACCCGATCCAGATCGGGAGCACACGACCCTCCCCCGGCAGATCGTCGAGTGGCTTGAGCAGGATGACGTGGTCACCTGCGCCGTCGACCGCGACCCCCGCGACTCTCACCTGAACCATCCCGATCACCTCCGCAGACGTCATCCTAGGCGCGTGATCGTCCCCGTCGATCAGCGCGCCCGGAAGAGAGCTGGGCCGATCCGCAGCGCTCGATCGAGGCCGCGAGACGGTTCATGGCGCTCCAGGAATGCGGGCGCGCAGTGTCCGAAATGGGCCGGACGATGTCCGGAATCCCGGACACATCCGCTCTGCGACTGTCCGGAATCGTCCGGATTCGGGCGACCGTGATCAGTTCGTCACCTGCCGTACGTAGCATTCTGATGTGCCTCTTCCGGGGGGAAGAGCGCGGAGCACGGACGGGCCCGTCCTCCGCCCAGGCGCACGTGTCCGCCCAGCGGGACATGTCGGGATCGGATGCCGGAGGGACGGCATCCGATCCCCATACCGCCTCACCGCGCGGCAGCCGCATCCCATCGCACGAGCACCCGCAAAGCCGTGAAGGTGGGCCAGCATTCCGCGAACGGCATGAGCGTGGAGTGGAACGACGATCTGGTCGATCCCTCGACCCATTCGCAGTTCCACTCACCGTCCTCCATCTGGGCGCGGTCACGATGCGTGCGCGAGTGCCCTGCCAGACCTCGGACGGGTCGCCGATGAGGTCGCGCTCGACCTGCCAGCGCAGAGTGGGGTCGGAATCCAGGTCTCAGTCGAGGCCGGCGACGGGGACGCCGAGCCACTCCCCCAGGTCGCGGATCTCGGCCCGCACCATCTCGCGCTCATCGTCGTCGAACGGGAGCATCTCATGAACGGCGGAGACGACGACGGTCTCCCTCTTCTTGTCGAGCGCGGCGTCGAGCAGCCCGATGAACCGGTCGCCCACGAGGATCGGGTGCGCGAAGTAGCCGTAGACGCGCTGCGCCTTCGGCTTGAACTGCTCGAGCACAAACGTGAAGTCGAACAGCTCGGTCAGGCGCGGCCGGTCGAACAGCATCCGGTCGTACGGATTGAGGATCGCCGCACGGCCGCCCGGGTCGTCATCGAGCGCGGCGATCGCCTCGGGGTCCACACGCCAGCGCCACTCGCTGCCTTCCACGCGGGCCTCCTCGCCCGCCGTGCCGACACCGCTCCAACCCGACTTCTGACGCGCGATCCCCAGCGCCTGCAGTCTGCGCGCCTGGAGCCCTTCCTCCGCCTCATCGGGGGTGAGGTCGGGGAGGTCTGCGGGATACACGCGCTCGGGCAGGTCCCACACACGCTGCCGACCCACTCGGCGGGTGATCGCCACCTCGCCGAGGTACGCCATCAGCTCGAGCATGCGCGGCACCTGATTCGAGCCGTACCAGCCGCCCTCGTCCCCTGCCTGCACGACGCTGGTATCGGGGATGTCCGCCGCCAGCAGGGCGCCCTCGTCTGCCAAGCGCGTGAGGATGTCCGCACGGAACGAGGCATTCGCGTCGAGGTAGGCCTGCGTCGTCGGGCGGAGCATCCGGGAGCGCATCTGCGGCCACAGGTACGGCAGCAGGCTCGCGGGGCGGAACTGGCCGTCGTATTCGAACAGCAGCCGGTCCTCCTCGACAGCCTTGGCGAGCTGACCGGGCTCGTACGACCACCCGATCCGCGCCCAGCACACGCTGTGCTCGCTGGGCGCGATCACCGCCGTTGGGTCGATCTTGATCGCGCCGATCTGCTCCGCCACCTCGACGACATCACCCGGCCGGTGTGCGTCGAGCAGCTGGGCACGGACCGCGATCCGTCGCGCCTCGTCCCTGGTCAGCACGTGCATGGGATGAGGCTAGCGGTCAGGTCCGACGCGGCATCCGATCAGTTCGTGGGAGCGAGGGTCGCGTCGACGGTGCGACGCTCGTCGAAGACGAAGCAGTCGCCCGTGAAGCCCTCTCCGCCGACGTGCTCGAAGTAGCCGAGGATGCCGCCGTCCAGCTGCAGGGCGTCGATGCCCTCTTCGCGCAGGTGGATGGCCGCCTTCTCGCAGCGGATGCCACCGGTGCAGAAGCTCACGACCGTCTTGCCGGCGAGTTCGTCGCGGTGTGCGCTCGCGGCATCCGGGAACTCGGTGAACTTCTCGATGCGCCAGTCGAGCGCGCCGGTGAAGGTGCCGTGGTCGACCTCGAAGGCGTTGCGGGTGTCGAGCAGCACGACCTCCCGTCCGTCGTCGTCGGCGCCCTGGGCGAGCCAGCGGCGCAGGGTGATCGGGTCGACACCGGGTGCGCGCCCGGCGCCGGGCCGGATGGTGGGACGGTCCATCCGGATGATCTCGCGCTTGTGCTTGACGAGCATCTTCTGGAAGGGCACGTTCGCGCTCCAGCTCTCCTTCGTGGTCAGGGGCGCGAAGCGCTCCTCCTGTCGGAGACGGTCGACGAAGCCGCGGACGATGTCGGTGTCGCCGGCGAGGAACATGTTGATGCCCTCCTCGGCCACGAGGATCGTGCCCTTCAGCCCGACCTCACGGCTCTCCTGCTCAAGGCGTGCCCGGAGGTCTGCAGGGTCGTCGATGCGTGTGAAGAGATAGGCGGAGATGTTCAGGACGGCGGCCACCCTACGAGGATATTCGCCCGGATGCACAGATGCCGCGGCCCGGTGCGCCAGGCCCGAGGGCTTCGCGCGCGACGCCGGGAACGCCGCCCTGGAGCGCCTCCGCTGACCTCAGGCTGCGCGAGCGGCCTCGAACGCGTCCGATGCGGCATCCAGCTGAGCGATCTGCTCGACCGACAGCTCGAGACGGGCGCCGACCATGAGGGCTTCCACCTGCTCGGGCCGAGAGCCGGAGGCGATCGGAACGGTCCCCTTCGCGCGCAGCCAGCCGAGCGCCGCGCTCGCGACACCGACTTCGTGGGCGGATGCCACGTCTGCGAGTGC
Source organism: Microbacterium sp. (assembly GCF_043427715.1). Lineage (GTDB taxonomy): Bacteria > Actinomycetota > Actinomycetes > Actinomycetales > Microbacteriaceae > Microbacterium. The sequence goes on from NZ_JBHWTD010000025.1 coordinate 20,178, forward strand.
CGCGATGATCGCGAGACCCTCGGGCGTCGCGTACGAGGCCGCCGTGCCGGCCCGCGGCGAGGGCTGGCCGGTCGGGTCGGTGGAGCGGTACTTGCCGGTCAGGAAGCCGCTCGCCAGCGCCGAATAGGGCACGACGGCGAGGCCGAGTTCGTCGGTGGCGGGGATCAGGTCGCGCTCGATGCGGCGGTCGACGAGGTTGTAGCGCGGCTGCACGGCGACCGGCTCCGCGACACCGAGGTCGCGCGCGATCCGCACCCATTCGCGGGTGTTCTCGGCGGAGAAGTTCGAGATCGCGGGGTAGCGGACGAGTCCGTCGTCGACGAGAGCTCCGAACGCGGCGACGGTCTCCTCGAGGGGCGTCTCGGGGTCTTCCGCGTGGGCGTAGTAGAGGTCGATCGTGTCGACTCCGAGCCGGCGCAGTGAGGCCTCGGCGCCCGCGCGCACATTCTTCGCGGACAACCCCGGGAACTCGGGGTGCTTGCTCACCTTGGTGGCGATGACGACGTCGCGGCGGCCTCGGGCGGCCATCCATTCGCCGATGATCGTCTCGCTCTCACCGCCGCTGTTCGTCGGCACCCAGGCGCTGTAGGCGTCGGCGGTGTCGATGAAGTCGCCGCCCTCGGCGACGAAGGCGTCGAGGATCGCGAAGGACGTGTCGCGGTCGGCGGTCCAACCGAAGACATTGCCGCCGAAGGAGAGGGGGAAGACATCGAGGTCGCTGGAGCCGAGGACAGTCATGTCTTCGATCCTCACACGTCGCAGGGGTGGCCGGCTCCGGACACCGGCGGGCTGCATTCACGGGAATGGAGACCACGGATACCGCGTTGACCCCCGGCATGGAACGATTCGGCACGCTGTCTTTCGGTCACTACGGGCCGCTCGGTCACGGGCGCGAGCTCACTGCCCGCGACTCGATGCTCCAGGCTATCGATCTCGCTCAGGGAATGGATGAGCTCGGCGTCAACGGCATCTATTTCCGCGTGCACCACTTCGCCCGCCAGCAGGCGTCCCCGATGACCCTGCTCGCGGCGATCGCCGCGAAGACCTCACGCATCGAGATGGGCACCGGGGTCATCGACATGCGGTACGAGAACCCGCTGTATCTCGCCGAGGAGGCGGCATCCGTCGATCTGATCTCCGACGGCCGCCTCGCCCTCGGCGTGAGCCGGGGCTCGCCCGAGACCGTCGTCCGCGGGTACGAGGCGTTCGGCTACACCGGATCGCAGGATCCCCGGGGTGCCGACCTCGCCCGCGAACACTTCGACCTCTTCCTCCGCGCGATCGACGGCGAGGGCCTCGCCGAACGCGACCCGAACAGCCCGTTCGGGGGCGGTACCGGCATGCAGCGCATCGAACCGAACTCCCCCGGGCTCCGCTCACGCGTGTGGTGGGGCGCCGGCAACCGGGACAGCGCCGAGTGGGCGGGCCGGGTGGGTGTGAACCTGATGTCGTCGACGCTGCTCACGCAGGCCGACGGCCGCGAGTTCGACCTCCTGCAGGCGGAGCAGATCGACGCGTTCCGCGCCGCGTGGCGGGAGGCCGGGCATGCGGGCACGCCCCGCGTGTCGGTGAGCCGCTCGGTGTTCCCCATCATGACCGCCGAAGACGACCTCTACTTCGGCCGCTCCGCCGAGCGTGGTGGCATCGGCGTGATCGACGGCATGCACGCCACGTTCGGCCGCACCTACGCCGGCTCCCCCGATCAGCTCGTGGAAGAGCTGAAGCAGGATGCCGCGGTGGCCGCCGCCGACACCCTCATGCTCACGATCCCGAGTCAGCTCGGCGTGGAGTTCAACCTGCGCATCGTGGAGTCCTTCGCGAAGTACGCCGCTCCGGAGCTGGGCTGGAAGCCGACGACGGCGTGAGTCCGCTCGGATCTTGCAGGTCGGCGACGCGTCGTCAAGACGGGGTGCGCGGCGCGGCATCCGTGACTATCGTCAGGTGACCCGACATCCCGGGTGCCCGCACGGGCGAAGGAGACCATGAGCGCCAGCGACGACCACACGCCCGACGAGTTGCTCGACGGGCGATACCGCCTGGGCGAGCGGCTGGGAAGTGGCGGCATGGCCGACGTCTACCGCGCGGTGGACACCCTGCTCGGCCGCGAGGTCGCGGTGAAGCTGATCCGGCCGGGGGTGGACGCGACCGCGTCGCCCGAGCGTGCCCGCGGCGAGATGACCGCGCTGGCGTCGCTGAACCATCCCGCCCTCGTGACGCTGCTCGACGCACGCGTCGACGCCAGCGGAGAGCACGAGTACCTCGTGATGGAGCTGGTCGAGGGGCCGACCCTCAGCCAGCAGCTGGCGGCCGGTCCGCTCGCGCCCCACGAGGCGGCCCAGTTGGCCAGCGAACTCGCCGAGGGCCTGCATGTCGTGCACTCCGCCGATGTGGTGCATCGGGACATCAAACCGTCGAATGTCCTGCTGAGCCCGTCGCACCTTCCCGACCGGCGGTTCCGAGCCAAGCTCGCCGATTTCGGCATCGCATACCTCATCGACCACACGCGCGTCACGAACCCCGGCGATGTCATCGGCACGGCCGCCTATCTCGCGCCCGAGCAGGTGCAGGGTGCTCCGCCCGCGCCGCCCGCCGATGTCTACGCGCTGGGGCTGGTGCTCATCGAAGCGCTCTCCGGGCAGCCCGCCTTCCCGCACGCGATGGGCGTCGCTTCCGCGTTGGCGCGACTGAATGCGCCGCCCGAGCTCCCCGCGGGGATCGGGGACGACTGGCGCGACCTGCTTCAGCGCATGACGCGCATCGACCCATCCGAGCGACCGACGGCGATCGACGTGGCAATCGACGCGTCGCGGCTCTCGGCGGGAGCCGGGCCGACGGGAGCCGGGGACGCGGGAGCTGCTCCCGCAGGGGCTGTGGCTGCGGGAGCGGTGGCCGCGGGAGCTGCGGCGGCGGGGAGTGCCGACGAGGACGTGGCCGGTGCGGCATCCGCTCCGGACCGAGTGGATCCTCCGACGGCGATCTTCCCGATCAGCGACGAGGGCTTGACGGAAACGATCGGCGTCGCAGCCCCCAGGGTGGACGCCCCGACAGAGGTCGTCGGGGTCGCCGGCGGTTCTGCCGCGGCAGAGCCGGGACCGAGCGACTCCCCGACGGAACTGATCTCGGCTGCGGCGATCGCAGGCGGCGGTGCGGCGGCAGCGGGCGCCGGCGGT
>NZ_JBHWTD010000026.1:0-11230 GCF_043427715.1 Microbacterium sp.
GACTGGTCAAGAGCCATCGTGCGTCGTGTCTTTCTGTGAGTAGCTTTAGTCGGTTCTCACTGACCATCGCACGATGGCTCACCACGTCAACGACGTGACACCCAGCACCGAGAACTACACCACCCCAGGGGACGCCACCTCGTCGGACTCGACCCGACACTGTGGGATCCCATGCCGCTGGGCGTCTCGTTCTATGCATATGAGCGGGACTTCGATCAGATGGACCCTGACGGTTGGCACGTATGGGAAGTCGACACCCGGCGCGGACACCGCCACTCCGCGCGCACACCTGAAGGATTCGAATGCCGGGTGGGGTTCACGCCAAACCGCTTGTTGGACTTCGCTCGTTTTGAGCGGCGGGCCACCGATCTAGGACTCGACGCTGCGCTCCGCGTGAACCTCGCGGCGCAATTTCGCGAGTCGTCAGCGGCCAGCAAGATGGCCGGTGGCATCCACCCTCTGGAGAAACAGTTCGGACTCTCGGCGCCGAAGATCCTCGACTTGATCGCAGAAAGGAGGATGCTCACAACAGCAGTCAAAGGCGGAGTTGCCGAAGCCCATCTCGAGCAACTACTCGAGTTGGATCCAGCTGTCTCGTCAGTGGACCGGCGGACAGACGATCGTGGCGCTGACTTCGACGTGCGGCTAGCGTCCGGCAGGAACTTCGTCGTGGAGTGCAAGAACGTGAGTCCGACGGTGCTCGCCGACGGCACGGTGCAGGTCGAGACACAACGGACGCGCAACAGTAAGGATGACCCGACCGGACGTCTATACAGCTTCGATGCCTTCGATGTGGTTGCGGCGTGCATGTTCTCCGTGACTGGCGTCTGGGAGTTCAAGTACGCGAGAACCAACCAGCTCAAACCTCATGCCAAGTTCCCCGGATTCCTCGCCACGAAGCAGGCTGTCGATTCGCGCTGGACAGACACCATTGACGAACTTCCGTAACCCGGGGAGGCTACCGACGCGGGACATCGCCCCAGACCGAGGTCAACGCCAGCGAACACGACTCGATGCGTAGCAAGGGCTCGCGATGGGCTTTCGGACCGCGAGGCGTTCCGCCACGTTTGTCGCGGTAGTCGGATCGCTGCCTCAGCCGAACCGCACCCAGTTCGCCCCACCACCGGTCTCAGCCTGCTGCAGCAACGCCAGCTCATCCCCGACGATCGTGTACAGCGACACCGTCGTCGACCGCTCCCCGGCGGCAACGAGGAACCGCCCGTCCGGGCTCACCGCGAACCCGCGCGGCTGCGGCTCGGTCACGGTGAACCGCTCCGGCGCGACGAGTGAGCCGTCGGCCGCGACGCGCACGGCGGCGAGCGTGCTCTCGGTGCGCTCCGAGCACCACAGCGTTCCGTTCGCGAGGTGGATGTCGGCGCCCCAGATGTAGTGGTGCTCGCGCGGGTCCTCGTCGATGACGCTGTGTCCGAGATCCTTCGACAGGTCATACGCGGGCACCGCCTGACGGAACTCCAGCACGCCCGACTCGACGTCACGGTCGAACCGCAGCACCTCGCCCGAGAACTCGGTCAGCACGTACACGGCATCCTGCGCCTCACTGAAGACGAGATGGCGCGGGCCGCTCCGATCCGGGCACGCCACCGTCGCCGGCGTGAGCGGCGTCAGCGACAGGTCGTCACCGAGCGCGTACTGCGCGACGAGGTCGGCCTCCAGCGACACGAAGTACGCGAACCGACCGTCGTCGCTCGCCAGCACCGAATGCAGCCGCGGATACTCCACCCGCGCCACCGGCTCGCCGACCACGCCGCCCTCGACCGGGCACACGATCCCGTACCCGCCGCCGTACGACGCGCCCAGCAGCACCGACCCGTCCCGCGTCAGCGCGAGGTAGTTCATCCCACCGTCTGCCAGCGCGAGGTGCGTCCGCGGCGTCAGCGCACCGGATTCCCGATCGATCTCGAGGGTCAAGATGCCGGCATCCCGCGCCTCGCTCTTCTTCACCGCCGCGTACAGCAGATCGCGCGCACCGTCGATGACGAACGTCGAGCACCCCGTGACGCCCTCGGTCACCGCGAGTCGCTCGAGCCGGCCCTCCACGAGCCGGAACGTGCTGATCGAACCATCACCGGCATTGGCCACGAACACGAAGGGGAAGGCACTCATCCTTCGATCGTAGGGGCGTCACGCGGCGGGGGAGCAGGGAGCGCGGCGATAGGCTCGGGGGATGACTTCGGCCGCCCCGCGCACCGCGCGCTTCGTCGTCCTCTGCATCCTGATCGGACTCATCGCGGGCCTCATGTCGGGCATGTTCGGCGTCGGCGGCGGCACCGTGATCGTCCCGCTGCTCGTCCTGCTGCTCGGCTTCGACCAGAAGCTCGCCGCCGGCACCTCGCTCGCCGCGATCGTCCCCACCGCGACGGTCGGCGTCATCTCCTACGGGCTGAACGGCACGGTCGCCTGGATCCCCGCCCTCATCCTCGCCGCGGCGGCCGTCGTCGGCGCGCAGCTCGGCACCTGGCTGCTCGCACGCCTGCCACAGAACGCGATCCGCTGGGGCTTCGTCGGCTTCCTCGTCGTCGTCATCGTGATGCTGTTCATCGTGATCCCGTCGAGGGATGCCACGTTGCCTATGAACATCTGGACGATCCTCGCCCTCGTGGCCCTCGGCCTGTTCACCGGCACCGCCGCGGGCCTGCTCGGCGTCGGCGGGGGAGTGATCGTCGTCCCGGCACTCATGATGCTGTTCGGCACGAGCGACCTCGAAGCCAAGGGCACGTCGCTGCTGATGATGATCCCCACCGCCATCTCTGGCACCATCGGCAACCTCCGCCGCTCCAACGTCGACCTCGTCGCGGCAGCCTGCGTCGGCATCGCCGCGTGCACGACGACCGCACTCGGCGCCTGGATCTCGACGCTCCTCGACCCGTTCACCGCGAACATCCTGTTCGCCGCGTTCCTCACCTTCATCGCGACGCAGCTGGCCCTCAAGGCGTGGCGCGCAAGCCGCGACGCCCGCCGCGCGCGCTGACCCGCGGCATCCGGAGACCCCGACCGGTCGTCGAGGCCCGCCGGTAGGATCGAGGGGTGTCCGTGAACCCTGAGCTCGTCGGCCGGACGTACCCGCCGACCGCCCCGTACCTCGTCGGGCGCGAGAAGGTGCGCGAATTCGCGCGCGCCGTCTTCGCGACCGATCCGCAGCACCACGAGCCGGCCGCCGCGCAGGCCCTCGGATACGCCGACGTCGTCGCGCCGCCCACGTTCGCGATGGTCATCCAGGACCTCACGCTGCAGCAGCTGCTCGCCGAGCCCGGCTCCGGCATCGTCCTCGAGCGCACCGTCCACGCCGAGCAGCGCTTCCGTTACAGCCGCCCCATCGTCGCGGGCGACGAGCTGACCGCAGCGCTCACGGTCACCGGCATCCGCGCGTTCGGCAAGGGCGCGATGGTCACGAGCGACGCCGAGATCACCGATGCCGGCGGCGAGCACGTCGTCACCGCCACGTCCGTCCTGCTCGTGGGAGGCGAAGAATGACCACCCTCGAGGTCGGCACCGTGATCGCCGAGCGCACCGTCCACCTCACCCGCGAAGACCTCGTCCGCTACGCGGGCGCATCGGGCGACTTCAACCCGATCCACTACCGCGACGACGTCGCCGCCCGCGTCGGGCTGCCGGGCGTCCTCGCACACGGGATGCTCACGATGGGCCTGTCCGTCGCGACCATCACCGAGTGGCTCGGCGACACCGGCCGCATCCTCGACTACGGCGTCCGCTTCACGCGCCCCGTCGTCGTCGACCCCGACACCGGCGCCGACGTCACCGTCATCGCGAAGGTCGGCGCCGTCGCCGACGACGCCATCCGCATCGACCTGACCGTGACCGCCGCCGACACCACCGTGCTCGGCAAGTCGCAGGTCCGCGTTCGCCCCTGATGCCCGAGATCACGCCCGTCCCGCTCGCCGCCCTGACCACCCTCCGCGTCGGCGGCACGCCCCGCCGCATGGTCGAGGCGCGCACCACCGACGAGCTCGTCGAGACGCTGCAGGAGCTGTGGCTCGACCGCGAACCGTGGCTGGTGCTGGGCGGCGGATCCAACCTGCTCTTCGGCGACGACGACTTCGAGGGCACCGTCGTGCTCATCCGCACGACCGGGATCGAGCGGCTCCCGTCGCCGCGCGAGGGACACGTGCGCCTCAAGGTGCAGGCCGGACACTCGTGGGACGAGCTCGTCGCCCTCACCGTGTCGGCCGGGCTCGCCGGGATCGAGGCGATGTCGGGCATCCCCGGCACCACGGGAGCCGCCCCCATCCAGAACGTCGGCGCGTACGGTCAGGAGATCGTCGAAACGCTCGTCGAGGTCGAGCTCCTGGACGAGGCGACGGGCGAGGTGTCGACGGTCCCGGCATCCGATCTGGGTCTGGGCCTGCGCACCTCGGTGCTGAAGCAGCACTACGGATCGGTCCCCGAGCGCCCCGCTGTGATCCTCACGGTCACCCTCGAGCTGGCGCAGGTCGGGCATGGTGACGTACCTGTGCGGAGCGCGCAGCTGCGGCAGGCACTGAGCCTGGACGAGGATACCGCGGTCTCCCTCGCCTGGATCCGTGAGACCGTCCTCGCTACCCGCGCCCGCAAGGGCATGGTGCTCAACGACGCCGACTCCGACACGTACAGCGCCGGCTCGTTCTTCCAGAACCCGGTCGTCTCGGCCGAGTTCGCCGCGACCCTCCCGCCCGAGGCGCCCCGCTGGCCCATGCTGCCCGCCGAGCCGGACGACATCGTCATCCCGCTCGACCGGTTCGACGGCTACCTCCCGCCCCGCCCGCAGGGACTGCCGCCGGTGAAGCTCAGCGCCGCATGGCTCATCGAGCAGTCCGGGATGCCGAAGGGCTTCCGCCTGCCCCGCTCGCGCGCCGGCCTGTCGACCAAGCACGCCCTTGCTCTCACCAACCGCGGATCGGCTTCCGCCGAAGAGGTCGCAGCGCTCGCCCGTCTCATCCAGCAGCGCGTGCAGTCGGAGTTCGGCATCCTGCTGCAGCCCGAGCCGGTGCTGCGCGGCGTCGAGCTGTAGGGCCGGTGGCCCGCGGCCCGGCCCGACCGGGTCGCCCTGACGGCGCCACCCGCCCGGGTCGCCGGAGCCACGGCATCCCACAACGTACGAACGCCCCGGTCAACCGACCGGGGCGTTCGCGGATCAGCTCAGCTGAAGAGCTTCTGCATCCGCTGGATGCCTTCGAGCAGCTGTTCGTCGCCGAGGGCGTACGACAGGCGCAGGTATCCGGACGGGCCGAAGGCCTCGCCGGGAACGACGGCGACCTCGGCCTCCTCGAGGATCAGGTCGGCGAGCTCGAGCGACGTGTTCACCGTGCGGCCGTACCACTCCCGGCCGAGCAGACCCGTGACGTCGGGGTAGACGTAGAACGCGCCGAGCGGGTTCGGGACGGTCACGCCCGGGATCTTCGCGAGCTCCGACACGATAAGACCGCGACGGCGATCGAAGGCGAGACGCATCTGCTCGACCTCCTCCTGCGGTCCGGTCAGGGCGGCGAGCGCCGCGCGCTGCGCGATGTTGTTGACGTTCGAGCTCAGGTGCGACTGCAGGTTGCCGGCGACCTTGATCGCGGCGGCGGGGCCGACCATCCAGCCCACCCGCCAGCCGGTCATCGCGTACGTCTTCGCGACGCCGTTGACGAGGATCGTCTGCTCGGCGAGTGCCGGCACGGCCTCGACGATAGAGACGGCGCGGAACCCTTCGTAGACGAGGTTCTGGTAGATCTCGTCCGTCACGACCCAGATGCCGTGCTCGAGCGCCCACTCGCCGATCGCGCGGGTCTCGTCTTCGGTGTAGACGGCGCCGGTCGGGTTCGACGGCGACACGAACACGAGGACCGTGGTCTTATCGGTGCGGGCGGCCTCGAGCTGCTCGACGGTGACCTTGTACTCCTGGTCGGCGCCGGCGAAGACCTCGACCGGCACGCCGTCGGCGAGGGCGATCGCCTCGGGGTAGGTGGTCCAGTACGGCGCGGGCAGCAGCACCTCATCGCCCGGGTTCACCACGGCCTGGAAGGCCTGGTAGACGGCCTGCTTGCCACCGTTGGTGACGATGACCTGCGACGGCGAGACCTCCAGGCCCGAGTCGCGGAGCGTCTTCGCGGCGATCGCCTCGCGCAGCACCGGCAGGCCGGCGGCGGGGGTGTAGCGGAAGTTCGCCGGGTCGCGCAGGGCCTCGGCCGCAGCATCCACGATGAACTGCGGCGTCGCGAAGTCGGGCTCGCCGGCCGCGTACGAGATGACGGGGCGGCCCGCCGCCTGCAGCGACTTCGCCTTCGCGTCGACCTTGAGGGTCGCCGACTCGGCGATGGCGGACAACTTGCGGGAGAGCGGTGCGCGTTCGGTCACCCTCAGAGCGTACCGTCGCGCGCCGTTCCCGCCAGGCGTGTGACCGGGCTCGTCGTCAGAGGTCGAGCGGCCACGCCGGGTGCAGCTGGATGACGCCGCCGGCGGCGCCGGGATGCCGCGACGCGAGCTCGACGGCATCGTCGATCGTCTCGCACTCGAGCACGTCGAAGCCCTGGATGCGGTCGAACGCGCGGGCCGCCGGACCGTCCGTGACGGTGACCTCGCCGCCGCGCTGCCGGATCGTCTTCACCTCGTCGGCGGGACGCAGCCGGTCGCCCGTGGACGCCCGGCCCGTGCCGTAGGCCTCGTCGACCCACTGCTCGATCGGGAACGCGGCCTCCTCCGCGGGGTCGGCGGAGGAGTCGCTCAGAACCAGCATGAGAAAGCGCATCGTCGTCATCCTTTCGTGGGGAGCGACGCTACCAGCGTCCGCCGGGAGGCGGTCACGGGGTTGCGGTCGTCCCCGTCATCATCGCCCGGATGCGCTCGAGCGGGAGCTTCGGCGTCCGGTCCGCGCGGACGAGGCCGTTCGTCTCCTGCAGGGTGTCGGTGAGCTGCGTGTAGCAGAAGCCTGCGAGCGTCTCGCTGTCGTGCACGGCCGCCATGAGCCCGCCCAGGCGCTCGTCGAAATCGTCGGCAGAGGTCGCGGCGGAGTAGCCCCAGGCATCCTCCGCGGCATCCACGTCGAACGAGATGCCGCCGAACTCGGTCAGCATGACGGGCGCGTCCGTGACGTCGCCGCTGAGGACGAGGAGGCGCCCCGCGGGGCCGACGCCGTCGATCATGCGCTGCACGTCGGCACGGGTCCGGTACCGCTCGCGCACGACAGCCGGCCGCCACTCGTAGTCGTGGATCGCGACGATGTCGGTGTCGACTTGCTCCCAGCCGTCGTTGGACACGACGGGGCGGGTCGGGTCGAGCGCCTTCGTCAGCGACACGAGCGAGCGGGCGAAGTGCTGCATGCGGGGATCGGATGCCACGTGCTGTACGCCCCAGCTCTCGTTGAGCGGCACCCACGTGACGATCGACGGATGCGAGACGTCGCGCCGCACGACCTCGAGCCACTCCCGCGTGGTCCGCTCGATCGCGGCGGGGGAGAAGGTGAACGTCGCGGGCGCCTCGCCCCACACGAGCAGGCCGAGCTTGTCCGCCGCGAACAGGAAGCGGGGGTCCTCGAACTTCTGGTGCACGCGGGTCGCGTTGAAGCCGAGGTCCTTGATGAGGGCGACCTCGTCGGTGAGCGCCTGCGCCGACGGCGCGGCGAGGTGCGAGTCGGGCCAGTAGCCCTGGTTGAGGACGGAGCGCACGTAGTAGGGGCGATCGTTGAGGAAGAAGCGGCCGCGCGCGACATGCGCCGTGCGGATGCCGAGGTACGAGCCCACCCGGTCGTCGCCGACGACGACCTCGGCGTCGACGAGCCGCGGGTGCTCGGGCGACCACAGCAGCTCCTCGTAGGCCTGGCCGTTGAGCAGTTCCGGGAGCGGCACGACGAGCGTCGACTCGTCGTCGGTCACCGTCGTCCGCACCGACCCGAGCGCGCGGCCGTCGAAGGAGAGCCGGATGTCGACGTCGATCGGGGCGGCCGGCACGGCCGACAGCTCCAGGTGAGCGGTGGCGGTGCCGCCGCGCGGGTCGGTGGTCCAGCGGAGCGCCGTGACGTGCACGGCGGGCACCGACTCCAGCCACACCGGCTGCCAGATGCCGCTCGTGCGGTGGTACCAGATGACGTGCGGGTGCTCGCGCCAGTCCTGCTTGCCGCGGGGCTGCGCGATGTCGTGCGGGTCGTCCTCGACGCGCACCACGACGAGGTGGTCGTCGCCGTCCGCGAGGGCGTCGGTGACGTCGAGGCTGAACGGCGTGTGGCCGCCCTCGTGCGCGCCGACCTGCTGGCCGTCGAGCCACACGCGGCAGCGGTAGTCGACGGCGCCGAAGTGCAGCAGCATCCGTCGCCCCTCCGCGTGGCCCGCCTGCTGCAGGGCCGCACGGTCGATCGTCCGGGAGTACCACGACACGCGGTGCGGTGCCGTGTCGCCGACGCCGGAGGCGGCGGACTCGGGCGGGAACGGGACGGTGATCTCCCGATCGGTGACGCCGGTGACCGGCCAGCCGGCGGCGGTGCCGCGGTCGTCGTCGTCGTGCGCGAACGACCACGTGCCGCACAGGTCGGCCCACGCGTCCCGGATGAGCTGGGGGCGGGGGTAGGTGCCGTCCTGCGCGCTGGCGCGTGCAGCCGTCCGGTCGTCGTCGATCATGGCGTCCAGCATGCCGCATTCTTCTAGCGCTGTAAACCGGAAAGCGGATGCCGGGTGTCGAGCCGGCGCAGGCGCCCGCGATCCCGCCGCGCGGGCGCGGTCAGTCCTGCGGTGCGGGCGCGCTCTCGCGCACGACGATGCGGTGCGGGACGACCTCGTGCCGCCCGGCGCCGTCGAATCCGTGGATCCGCTCGAGGAGCAGGGTCATGGCGCGCGTGAACAGCGCGTCGAGATCGGGGCTGACCGTCGTGAGGCTGGGGAAGGTGACGGCGCTCAGGCGGGTGTCGTCCCATCCGGTGACGGCCACGTCCTCGGGCACGCGGATGCCGCGCTCGTGCAGGGCGCGGAGCGTGCCGAGGGCGGCGAGGTCGTCGCGGCAGACGATGGCGTCGACGTCCCACCCGCCCGCGAGGGCCGCCCGCACGGCTTCCGCCGTGTCGAAGGCGGCGATCGACGCGGTCGCGACGAGCATGCGGGGGTCGACGGGGAGGCCCGCGGCGGTCAGCGCCTCCTGATAGCCGAGGATGCGCTGCTTCGACGTGTCGCTGAGCGCGTCCGCCTCATGGCCCACGAACGCGATCCGTTTCCGGCCGAGTCGGATGAGGTGCTCGGTGATCTCCCGGGCGGCCTGCACGTTGTCGATCATGACGCGGTCCATCGTCAGCGGCGCGGGCGTCTCGCCGAGCAGGACGATGGGGATCTGCGAACGGTGCCGGGCGATCTCGGCGGACGACATCCGGGACGGCTGGAACAGCATGCCGTCGATGAGTCCGGCCTCGGAGCTCGCGATGAGGGCGCGTTCGCCCTCGATCGTGGCATCCGTCTCCTCCAGCATGACGCGGTAGTCGAACGCCTGCGCGCGCTGCGAGGCGACGTGGGCGAGCTCCGCGAAGTAGGGGATCGCGACGTCGGCGACGCCCAGCGCGATGAAGCCGGTGCGGCCGGTGGCCAGCCGGCGCGCGGTCATGTTGGGGCGGTACCCGAGCTCGTCGATGGCGCGCTGCACGCGCTCGCGCATCTGGGGGGAGACGTGCGCGTAGTCGCGGACGACGTTCGACACGGTCTTCATCGACACGCCGGCGCGCTCGGCGACGTCCTGCAGGCGGGGTCCTCGCATGAACGTGCTCCTTCCGAGGCTCCGCTCAGATTACCGGTCGCGGCGGCGGGACCCGTTGACAGTGTATTTCTAGCGCTGTACATTCGACAGACCTCGACTCCAGCACGCGCTCTGCGTTCTGAGCGGACGGACTCAAAGGAGAGCAATTCCATGACATCGCGATTCTCACGAGGGGTGGGCTTCGGCCTCGCCGGCGCCCTGGCCCTCGCGCTGACCGCCTGCGGCGGTTCGAACGCCGGCACGGGCGGCGTCTCGGGTGAGGAGTACGACGGTCCCGCTGTCGACATCACCTTCTGGCACGGCTGGACCGGTGGCGCGGCGCCGACGATCGTCCCGAAGCTCATCGACCAGTTCAACGCCGAGCACGAGAACATCACCGTCAAGAACGTCCCGCAGGAGTGGGCCGACATCGCGTCGAAGATGCCGCTCGCCATCAAGGCGGGCAAGGGACCGGACGTCGCCGTGCTGCACGGCGACGACCTCGCGACCTACGCGGCGCAGAACCTGCTGCAGCCCGCCGACGAGATCATCGACGGCCTCGGCTACGGCGAGGACGACTTCCCGCCCGAGGTGTTCGAGATGGGCGACTTCCGCGACGCGCAGTACGCCGTGCCGTGGAGCGTCACCCCGCTCGGCCTGTTCGCCAACAAGGAGGTCATGGCCGAGGCCGACCTCACCGAGGTCCCGACCGACCGGGAGGGCTACCTCGAGGCGCTCGACGCGCTGAAGGCGGCCGGCGTCAAGGGCGAGTGGGTCGACGGCTACGTCTTCACGGGCACGTTCGAGTTCCAGAGCCTGCTCTGGCAGTTCGGCGGCGACCTGTACGACGACGACGTGGAAGAGGCCACCTTCAACTCCGAGGCCGGCGTCAAGGCGCTCACCTGGATGACCGACCTCGTCGACAAGGGCTACAGCCCCGCGAACGTCGCGCAGGACGGCAACATCAAGGCGCTCCTCGCCGGCGACACCGCGTTCAACTGGAACGGCGTGTGGCAGACGACGAACACCGCGTTCGGCGACCTCGAGTGGGAGGCCGCGCCGGTCCCGCAGATCGGCGACGAGAAGGCCGTCTGGTCGAGCTCGACGCACTGGGTGTTCCCCGCCAACAAGGGCCAGGATGCCGACAAGACGTCGGCCGCCGCGACGTTCGTCAAGTGGATGAACGACAACTCGCTGGGCTGGGCCGAGACCGGCGAGCTCCCCGCCGCGAACACCGTGCGCGAGGACCCGGAGCTGCTGTCGACCTACCCGAACCTCGAGCCGTTCATGGAAGAGCTCGAGTACGCGCACTACGAGACGGTCTCCCCGGGCATCAACGAAGCCAACGCCCTCATCACGACCGCGATCAACGAGGCGCTGACCGGCAAGAAGTCGCCGCAGCAGGCCCTCGACGACGCGAAGGCGAAGGCCGACAAGATCCTCGAGCAGAACCGTGAGAAGTATGGCGATTGATCTCGCCGCCAAAACGGCCGTCCCGGCCCCGCGCTCCGGCGCGGGGGCGGGAGAG